>NZ_JAQJCQ010000001.1:0-905275 GCF_038442435.1 Xanthomonas protegens
GGCGTCCCCACGGGGATTCGAACCCCGGTCGCCACCGTGAAAGGGTGATGTCCTAGGCCTCTAGACGATGGGGACGCTGTATAACGATGTCGCCTTTGCGGACGGCCTATGTCCGAAAAGTTGGTGGAGCCAGCCGGGATCGAACCGGCGACCTCTTGCATGCCATGCAAGCGCTCTCCCAGCTGAGCTATGGCCCCACGTGCTGCGAGGAGCGGAATATTAACGATCGTGATCGGCACACGCAAGCGTTTTTTTGCGGAATGTTCGCGACGCCGCACACGACCTCGCCACGACCGGAAGCGTCCGCGCGCACGCCTGCATTGCGCGACGTCTACGCCTCACGTCGAACGATGGACGCGAGGCACGAAGCTCATCGCACGCGACGCCAACCCGCCTCCACAGCCATCCTCCACTCATGTCGGCGATTGCCGATATCGGCACAACGGGTGGACTTGCGCGCCACTTGGGCGGTCAGCAGGAACCGAACCCTCCGCCCAACCTGCGGCGCACCTATATATAGACGTACTCGGGAAGCACCATGGCCACTGCCATTCCCACTGCCCCTCCAACGACGGCAAACGCTGATGCGCTGGCGGCGGGACCGAACTGTCGGCTATACTCCGCGGCCGCGCCGAAGTGGCGGAATCGGTAGACGCAGCGGACTCAAAATCCGCCGCCCTTAAAAGCGTGTGGGTTCGAGTCCCACCTTCGGCACCAGGACTGACGGCAGCTTCGGCTGCCGTTTGTTTTTTGCGCGACCGCCGCGGCGCGCGTCGACGTCGATCACAGGTAAACGCTTCATCTTCCTGCGCGCGTTTGTCTAGGCGGTGGCAGTGACGGTCCCGCTATACTTTCCGTTCCCAAACCTTAACGAGCAAGCGATGTCGGCATTGCGGGGCCTGCGTATCCTGGTGGTCGAGAACGACGAGATGAACGCCACGCTGCTGGAGTTGCAGCTCGCCCAGGCCGGTGCCGAGGTGGTCGGCATCGCCGACTCCGTGCAGCAGGCCCTTGCGCTGATCGACAGCGAGCGCCCGGACCGGGCGGTGCTCGACTTCCGCCTCTCCGCCGGCGAGACCAGCGAACCGGTCGCCCGGGCGCTGAGCGAGCGTGGCACCCCCTTCGTACTCGCCACCGGCGTGGCCGCCGACGCGCTCCCTACCGGTTTCGCCGCCGGCGTGGTGCTGACCAAGCCCTACCTGTCCGAGCAGCTGATCAAGGCGTTGCAGGACGCTCACGCCAAGACGACCGCACGCCCCTGAGAATCCTCGGTCGTAAGCCCGCCGCCTGGTCGGGACGATTCGAGGGACTCAGCCATCAACGCCAAGGACTGTTCGCCGCCTCCTGTCCGGTTTCCCGCCGGCAGCGCCACGGGGGCCTTGCTGCGCGCCATCGATTGGCGTGAGCACGAACTGGGCCCGATGGAGCACTGGCCGCGGAGCCTGCTCACCGCGCTGTCGATCTGCCTGAACTCGCGGTTCCCGATGGCGGTGCGCTGGGGCGAGCGCCAGTTCAACCTGTACAACGACGCCTACGTGCCGATCCTCGGGTTGCGGCACCCGCAAGGGTTCGCCCGGCCGATGGAAGAGGTATGGCCAGACGTCTGGCCCGAGGTGCGGGCGCAGGCCGACCAGGTGATGACGAGCGGCGAATCGACCTGGAACGAACATATTCCGTTGACGATGATGCGCAACGGCTACAGCGAGCAGGTGTATTTCACCTTCTCCTACAGCCCGCTGTTCGACGACGACGGCCGCATCGCCGGCGTGCTGTGTGTGTGCACCGAGGACACGGCGCGGATCACCCTGGCGCGCGAACGCGACACGCTGCTGAAGGCGCTGGACGCGCAACGTGCGCAGATGGCCGACGCCTTCGAGCAGTCGCCGGCGGCGCTGGCGATCCTGCGCGGCCCGGATTACGTGATCCAGACCGTCAACAGGCGCTACCAGCAGCTGGTCGGACCGCGCGAGGTGGTCGGCCGGCCGCTGACCGAGGCCATCCCAGAAATCCAGCAACAGGGCGTCATTGGCCTGCTCGACAACGTCCGCACCAGCGGCGTGCCGTTCATCGACGAGTCGATGACCTTCCAGCTGTGCCGCAGTCCGCACGAAGCGACCTCGGAGACCACGCTGGAATGCGTGTACCAGCCGATGCACGACGCCGAGGGCCGGGTCAGCGGAATCCTGGTGCACGGCATCGACCGCACCGAACAGGCGCGCGCGCAGGCGCACGACAGCTTCCTGCTGATGCTCGAAGACACCCTGCAGAACCTGCACAGCACCGAAGCCATCTGCGAGACCGGTGCCGCCCTGCTCGGCCAGCACCTCGGCGCCAACCGCTGCGCCTACGCGATCGTCGAGGCCGACGAGGACGTGTTCGACGTGCGCGCCGACTACGTCGACGGCGCTTCGCATCTGACCGGGCGCTCGCGCTTCAGCGATTTCGGCAGCGACCTGCTGGACTGCATGCGCGAAAACCGGCCGTGGGTGGTGCAGGACACCGAGACCCACCAGCCGCCGATGCGCCTGGACGATCCGAACTACCGTCGCCTGGGCATGCGCGCGGTGCTGACCGCACCGCTGCACAAGGCCGGCCGCCTGGTGGCCGCGATCGGCGTGCACCAGGCCCAGCCGCGCGTGTGGACCTCGGCCGAGATCGAGCTGGTGCGGCTGGTGGCGGCGCGCTGCTGGGAATCGATGCAACGCGCGGGCGCGCAAAGCGCACTGGCCAGCAGTGCCGCGCGCCTGAGCGAACTGGCCGATGCGATGCCGCAGATCGTGTTCACCGCCATGCCCGACGGCCACGTCGACTACTTCAACCGCCGCTGGTACGAGTACACCGGGCTGCCGGTCGGCGAGGCCGGCTACGACAGCTGGCGCCATGTGCACACCGAGGAAGGCCTGGCGCGGGTGATGGAGGTGTGGCCGGAAGCGCTGCGCAGCGGCAAGCCGTACGAGATCGAGTACCCGCTGCGCCGCCACGACGGCGAGTACCGCTGGCATCTCGGCCGCGCCCTGCCGATCCGTGACGACAGCGGCCGCATCGTGCGCTGGATCGGCACCAATACCGACATCCACGACCGCCGCCTGGTCGAGCAGCGCCTGCAGGAAAGCGAACTGCGCTTCCGTCAGCTGTGCGACAACGCGCCGGTGATGATCTGGATGTCCAATGCCGACGGCGACTGCGAATACATCAGCCGCCAGTGGTATCTGTTCACCGGGCAGAGCGAACAGGAGGCGCTGGGCAGCGGCTGGCAGGAAATGATCCATGCCGACGACCTGGCCACGGTCGGCCGTACCCTCGCGCGCGCCTGTGCCGACCGCCGCGCCTACACCGTGGAATACCGCCTGCGCCGCCACGACGGCGAGTACCGCTGGTGCGTGGACACCGCCACGCCGCGCTTCAGTTCGTCCGGCCAGTTCCTGGGCTTCATCGGCTCGCTGCTGGACATCTCCGAGCGCAAGCGCATCGAGAATGCCACCACCGCCGAGCGTGCGGCGCTGGAGATGATCACCACCGGCAAGCCGCTGAGCACGGTGCTGGAGGCGATCGCGCGCGGCATCGAGTCGCAGAGCGATGTCGGCCTGCGCTGCACCATCATGCTGGTCGACGAGCACCGCCAGTGCCTGCTGGAAGGCGCCGCGCCGAGCATGCCGCCCGCCTTCCGCAAGGCGGTGCAGCGCCTGCCGATCGACCCCAACACCGGCTGCTGCGGGCGCGCCGCCTACCTGCGCCGGCAGGTGCTGTGCAGCGACGTGCGGGTGAACCCGCATTGGCAGGCGTATCTGGCGACCGCCCTGGAGGCGGACATCGTCGCCTGCTGCTCGACGCCGATCCTGGCCAGCGATGGCGAAGTGCTGGGCGTGGTCGCGCTGTACTACCCGTTCGTGCACTACCCCAACCCGCACGAACAGGATCTTGCGCGCTCCGCCTCGCACCTGGCCGGCATCATCATCGAGCGCCGCGGCACCGACCTGCGCCTGCAGCAACTGCTCGCCGCCGAGCAGAGCGCGCGCAGCGAGGCCGAACGCGCCAGCCGCATGAAGGATGAGTTCCTGGCCACGCTCAGCCACGAGCTGCGCACGCCGCTGAACGCGATCCTGGGCTGGTCGCGGCTGATGCAGGACGATGCGGTGCGCGAGAAGGACCTGAGCAAGGGCCTGGAGGTGATCGAGCGCAGCGCGCATTCGCAAGCGCAGATCATCGACGACCTGTTGGACATGAGCGCCATCCTGTCCGGCAAGGTCCGCCTGGAGGCCGGCGAGCTGGACCTGCGCGCACTGTTGAGCGAGACCATCGATGCGGCGCGCCCCGGCGCGCAGAACAAGGGCATCGACATCGTGCTGGTCGCCGACGAAGCGACCGCCCTGCCCTATCTGGGCGATCGGGTGCGGCTGCAGCAGGTGCTGACCAATCTGATCGGCAACGCGATCAAGTTCACCCCCAGCGCCGGCACGGTCACGGTGACCCTGGACAGCACCAGCACCCACGTCCGCATCGCCGTCGGCGATACCGGCATCGGCATCGACCCGGCGTTCCTGCCGCACGTGTTCGACCGCTTCCGCCAGGCCGACGCCAGCAGCACGCGCAGCGCCGGCGGCCTCGGCCTGGGCCTGGCGATCGCCAAGCAGCTGGCCGAACTGCACCAGGGACAGTTGTCGGTCAGCAGCGACGGCGTCGGCCTCGGCGCGACCTTCACCCTGCTGCTGCCGCGCAACGACGTACAGAGCCTGGATCCGATCCGCCGTGGCAACGATGCCGCTCTGTCCGGCGGCATGCTGCGGCGTGACGGCATTCGCCTGGATGGCGTGCGCGTGCTGGTGGTGGACGACGACATGGATTCGCGGGGCGTCACCCAGCGCTTCCTGCAGGAAGCCGGTGCCGTGGTCGAGGCCGCGGTCTGCGCCGACGATGCCGAAGCGCTGTTGCGCGAACGGCCGTATGCGCTGCTGGTCAGCGACGTCGGCATGCCGCGCCGCGACGGCCACAGCCTGATCCGCAGCATCCGCGCCCGTGGCGCCGGCGCGGCCAGCCGCATCCCGGCCATCGCGCTGACCGCCTACGTGCGCAGCGAGGATCGCGCGCTGGCCCTGGAGGCCGGCTTCGATGCGCACCTGGGCAAGCCGGTGGATCCGGTCAAGCTGCTCGGACTGGCCGCCTCGCTGGTGGCGCCGGCACCGGCCGCGATCGCCACCGACCAGAGCCAACGCGCCGAATCGGCCTGAGTCGGCGCTGCCCGGCCGCATCGTGCGGCCGGCACTGGATGCACCGGCGCGAGCGCGCCGGATCTCGTTTCTGCTGGAACCTCAGCTGCGCTTGGCGCGCGCGAACGCGTCGGCCAGCGCACTGTTGACCGGCGCCGCGGCAGCCGGCCGCGGCTTGGCATTGCCGCCGCCCGGATTGCCGCGCCCGTCGCGCTCGCGGCGCGGCGGGCCGCCGGCATTGCGTGCGCCGTTGTCGCGGTCGGCCGGACGCGCCGGCGCCGGTGTGTCGTCCAGGCGCCGGGTCAGCGCGATGCGCTTGCGCGCCACGTCCACTTCCAGCACCTTGACCTTGACGATGTCGCCGGCCTTGACCACGTCGCGCGGATCCTTGACGTAGCTGTCCGAGAGCGCGGAGATGTGCACCAGGCCATCCTGGTGCACGCCGATGTCGACGAACGCGCCGAAGGCGGCGACGTTGCTGACCACGCCTTCCAGCACCATGCCCGGCTTGAGGTCCTTGATGTCCTCCACGCCGTCGGCGAAACGCGCCGCCTTGAACTCCGGGCGCGGATCGCGGCCCGGCTTTTCCAGTTCCTTGAGAATGTCGCGCACGGTCGGCACGCCGAACTTCTCGTCGGTGAACTGGTCCGGCTTGAGCCCGCGCAGGAAGCCGCCGTCGCCGATCAACGCCTTGATCGGCTTGCCGGTGGCGCCAACGATGCGCTCCACCACCGGATAGGCTTCCGGGTGCACCGCCGAAGCGTCCAGTGGCTCCTCGCCATCGGCGATGCGCAGGAACCCAGCGCATTGTTCGAACGTCTTGTCGCCCAGCCGCGGCACCTTGAGCAGGTCCTTGCGACGCTTGAACGGGCCGTTGTCGTCGCGGTGGCGCACGATGTTCTCGGCCACACTCGACGACAGCCCGGACACGCGCGACAGCAGCGCGGCCGAAGCCGTGTTGACGTACACGCCGACCGCGTTCACGCAGTCCTCCACCCGCGCGTCCAGCGCCCGCGCCAGGCGGTACTGGTCGACGTCGTGCTGGTACTGGCCCACGCCGATCGCCTTGGGCTCGATCTTGACCAGTTCCGCCAGCGGATCCTGCAGGCGCCGCGCGATCGACACCGCGCCGCGCAGGGACACATCGAGCTGCGGGAACTCCTTGGCGGCGAACTCGGACGCCGAATACACCGAGGCGCCGGCTTCGCTGACCACGATCTTTTCCAGCTTCAGCTGCGGGTTCTGCTTGATCAGGTCCGCGGCCAGCTTGTCGGTTTCGCGGCTGGCGGTGCCGTTGCCGATTGCGATCAGCTCCACGCCGTGCTGCGTGCACAGCTGCCGCAGCGTGTGCAGCGACTGGTCCCACTGCCGGCGCGGCTCGTGCGGATAGATGGTGTCGGTGGCCAGCAGCTTGCCGGTGGCGTCGACCACCGCGATCTTGCAGCCGGTGCGGATGCCCGGGTCCAGGCCCAGGGTCACGCGCGGCCCGGCCGGCGCGGCCAGCATCAGGTCCTGCAGGTTGTCGCCGAACACCGCGATCGCCTCGGCCTCGGCCTTTTCGCGCGCCTGGTTGAACAGGTCCAGCAGCAGGTGCATGTGCAGCTTGGCGCGCCAGGTCAGGCGACAGGCATCCAGCAACCAGCGGTCGCCCGGGCGGCCCTGGTTGGCGATGCCGGCGCGCAGCGCGACGCGGCCTTCGGCGTACTGGTGGCCGGCCTCGGCCTCGCTGCCGGGATCCAGTTCCAGATACACGATCTCCTCGCGGCGCGCGCGGAACAGCGCCAGCAACCGGTGCGAAGGAATCTTGGCCAGTGCTTCGGCGTGATCGAAGTAGTCGCGGTACTTGGCGCCTTCCTGCTCCTTGCCCTCGGCCACGCGGGCGCGGATGACCCCCACCTCGCCCAGCCAGGTGCGCAGTTCGCCGACCAGTGCCGCATCCTCGCCCCAGCGCTCCATCAGGATCGCGCGCGCACCTTCCAGCGCGGCCTTGACGTCGGCCACGCCCTTGTCGGCATCGACGAAGCCGGCAGCGAAGGTTTCCGGCACCTGGCTCGGATCGGCCAGCAGGCCGTCGGCGAGCGGTTCCAGCCCGGCCTCGCGGGCGATCTGCGCGCGCGTGCGCCGCTTCGGCTTGTACGGCAGGTACAGATCTTCCAGCCGCGACTTGGTGTCGGCGGCGACGATCTCCGCACGCAGTTCGTCGCTGAGCTTGCCCTGCTCGGCGATACTGGCCAGCACCGCGGCGCGGCGCTCTTCCAGTTCGCGCAGATAGGTCAGGCGCACTTCCAGGTTGCGCAACTGGGTGTCGTCGAGCCCGCCGGTGACTTCCTTGCGGTAGCGCGCGATGAACGGGACGCTGGCGCCCTCGTCGAGCAAGGCGATGGCGGCGCGCGCCTGCGCCGGCTGCGCGCCGATCTCGGCGGCGATGGTGTTGGCGATCTGCTGGGCGAGCTGAGTGTCGTGCATTGCGTCCGGCCGAAGCCGCCTTGCGGAAAACCCGCATTTTCGCAGTGCGCGCGCCGCCGGGGAACCCGTTGACAGGCGCGCGCCGACCTGTCGCGTCAGGTGACCCCGGTAGGCCCGTCCAGCACCATGCGCACCTTGCGGATCAGCTCCTGGCGGTTGTACGGCTTGGCCAGCACCTCGAACTCGTTGCCACCGGCATCGGTACGCTCGATCGAGGACTCGGCATACCCGGTGGTCAGCAGCACCTTGATCTTGGGCCGGCGCCGCCGCGCCTCGCGCGCCAGCATCACCCCGTTGAGGCCCCCCGGCATGATCAGGTCCGAATACAGCAGGTCCACGTGCACGCCGCTATCGAGCAGCTCCAACGCCTCGCGGGCGTTGTACACCACGTGCGTGGCATAGCCCTGGTCGCCCAGGAACAGCCGCGCCAGCTCGGCGATGTCCGGCCGGTCCTCGACGATCAGGATGGTCTCGTCGCCCTGGCGATCGAACGGGCGGCGCGTGCGCGAATCGCGCGGGGCCATGTTCTCGACGTTGTCGTCGATCGGGAAGTACAGGCGCACGGTGGTGCCGTGGCCCTCCTCCGAATACAGGCGCACCGCGCCGCCGGACTGCTTGGCGAATCCGTAGACCATGGACAGGCCCAGGCCGGTGCCCTTGCCCTCTTCCTTGGTGGTGAAGAACGGATCCAGCACGCGCGCCAGCACTTCAGGCGGCATGCCGCTGCCGTTGTCGGTGATCGACACGCACACGTAGTGGCCGGGCAGCAAGTTGTCGTAGGTGGTGGGTTCGTCCGCGCGCACCGAGACGTTGCGGGTCTGGATCACCAGACGCGGCGCCGCCTGGTCGGCCATGGCGTCGCGCGCATTGATCAGGATGTTCAGCAGCGCCACTTCGGCCTGGGTCGGGTCGATCCGGCAGTTGCGCAGGTCCGGCGCCAGTTCCAGCGAGAACGCGATGCCGTCGCCCAGCGTGCGCTCGGCCACATCGCTCATCCCGGCCACCAGGGCGTTGAGATTGAGCACGCGTCCTTCCAGCTTCTGCTTGCGCGCGAACGCCAGCAGCTGCTGGGTCAGGCGCGCGGCCTGGCCGGCAGCATCGCGTGCGCGGTCCACGCTCTTGCGCAGCAGCGACGGATTCAGCGGGTCGCTCTCGACCGCGTGCTCGATGAGTTCCAGATACCCGGACATGACCTGCAGCAGGTTGTTGAAGTCGTGCGCGATGCCGCCGGTGAGCTGGCCCAGCGCCTCCATCTTCTGCGCCTGGCGCAGCGCGTCCTCGGCATCGCGGCGGCGGCTGACGTCCAGCTGCGAACCGAAGAAATACACCAGCTCGCCGCGGTCGTCATACACCGGAGAGATATACAGCGCGTTCCAGAAGCTGGAACCGTCCTTGCGGTAGTTGAGGATCTCGACCGCCACTTCGTCATGCGACTTGATCGCATCGCGGACGCTGCGCACCGTCTCGCGATCGGTGTCCGGCCCCTGCAGGAAGCGGCAGTTATTGCCGATCAATTCCTCGCGACCGTAACCGGTCATTTCCAGGAACGCGCGGTTGACGAAGATGATCGGATTGTCCGGCTGCCGCGGATCGGTCACGATCATCGGCATGCGCGTGGTCTGCACCGCAGCGAAGAAAATATCGCTGCGCTGGTTGGACATGTCGGTGGGAGCGTTCGGGTCGACGGTCGTCGGCGGCGCCGAGGTGTTACTGGTTTCTGGTGCGGGCATGGTCGGTGGCAGGTCGATGCGAACCGTCGCTGGCCCGCCTAGGCGGGCGGCCACACCGGGGTTCGCACGCCGGCGTCAACGCGAATAATACCTGTGCAAGCGTTCTACCACGATATCGTCCTGCAGCGACTCCAGCGCCATGATCCGCACCTGCCGATCGCTCAATGCCAGCACGCGCTCGACATAGATCTCCGGGCCTGCCTCGGTTTCCTTCATGGACTTGCGGAACCCGTAGGGCACGACGCCCTTCTCTCCGTCCTTGCTGCCACCGATATACAGAACGACCGACATGACGCTTCCTCTGCAGGGAATTCGTGGAACTGGCGCGCACCATACACAGCGCCATGTGAGGGACTTCTGCACCGAGATTAATCGCGGCTGTTTGCCCGAACATGACGTCCGCGGCGGCTCACGCGGACTTAACCGGACCTGCGCCTAAGTCGCACATCCTTTCTGCACCGGGGCGTCATGGATCTCAAGAGCGGTTATCCCTTCTGGTCGGTCCGCAACGGCCTGATGCAAAGCTTTCCGCAGCTGCGCGACGACGTGCGCTGCGATGTCGCGGTCGTCGGCGGCGGTATCACCGGCGCCTTGATCGCCGAGGAACTGAGCGCGCACGGGCATGCCGTGACGGTCCTGGAGCAGCGCGACATCGGCTGGGGCAGCACCGCGGCCAGCACCGCCCTGCTGCAGTACGAGATCGACACCCATCTGATCGATCTGGCCAAGCGCTATGGCGAACCTGCCGCCGCCCTCGCCTACGGCGCCTGCGCGCAGGCGCTGGAGCAGTTGCGCGATCTGGTCCGGCCGCTGCGCGATGTCGACTTCGGCTGGAACGACAGCCTGTACTACGCCAGCAAACGCCGCCACGTGCGGGTGCTGCAGGAAGAGCTGGAAGTGCGCGCGCGACACGGCCTGGACGTGGAATGGCTGGACGCGCAGACGCTGGACGCGGACTACGGCCTCCAGGCGCACGGCGCGATCCTCAGCCACCAGGCGGCGCGGGTGGATCCGTACCGCCTCACCTACCGCCTGCTCGGCCGCGCCTTCCGGCGCGGCGTCGGTGTCTACGACCGCACCCGCATCGCGCGGATCGTGGTCACTGGACGCGGCGTGACCCTGCACACCGACCAGGGCGCGCAGGTGCGCGCCGGCCATGTGGTGATGGCCGCCGGCTACGCCAACCAGCACTGGCTGGATCAACGCGTTGCCCGCAACCGCAGCAGCTACGCCTTCGTCAGCGACCCGCTCGAGCCTTCCGTCCTCGGCCCATTGCGCGACACCATGATCTGGGAAAGCGCGCGGCCGTATCTGTACCTGCGCAGCACCGGCAACGGCCGCATCGTCGCCGGCGGCGAGGACGACAGCGTGGACGTGCCGGCGCGCCGCGACGCGCGCGTGGACAGCAAGGCGCGCACGCTGTCGCGCAAGATCGCCAAGGTGATGCCGGGACTGGAGCTGCAGCCGACCTTCGCCTGGGCCGGCACCTTCGCCGAGACCGAGGACGGCCTGCCGTTCTTCGGCCCGCACCCGCAGCACGGCCCGCGCGTGCAGTTCGCCATGGCCTACGGCGGCAACGGCATCACCTACAGCATGATCGGCGCCGGCCTGCTGCGCGCGCAGATCGAGCGGCATGCGCACCCGCTCAAGCGCCTGTTCGGTTTCTCCCGGCTCGACTGAGCCGAGCCATCAACAAGCGCCACTGGTACATCCGTAGGAGCGGCTTCAGCCGCGACCGGGGCGGTCCCGGGAAAGCCCGTCGCGGCTGAAGCCGCTCCTACGCGAAAACACGCGATGGTCGGTGCACTGAACTCAACCCGTCCCCGGCCACCAACCGCGGCCGTACAGCGCATAGCGATCGGCGGCGCGTTCCAATGGATTGCGCACGCTGACCCCGCCGCAGGCCAGGTACACCGGCAGGAACAGCGGCCCGAGCAGCATGTACTGCAGCACGTGCGCACGTTCGTGGTCGCCGAGCCGTACCGCAGGGTGCCGGCAGCGACCGGCAGCGTGCTCGTAGGTGGCGCAGGCCACGTCCAGGTCGTCTGCGCTGAGCAGGATCACGTTGCCCAGCGTCATCGCCCCGCGTGGCCGCATCGGCACGCGTTCGAACACCAGCGCCAGTTCGCGGCGGCTGAAGCGCAGGCGCGCCCCGAAGGCCAGCGCGATGGTCCCCGCGAGCATGCCCAGGATGGTGTTCGGCGAGGTCCAGAGGACGCCGACGGCGATGCCGGCACGGCGCCAGACCCGCGGCCGCGGCCGCGTCAATCGGCTTCGTTCGGAATCAGCAGCCACAGGATCAGATAGACCAAGATGCCGGGGAAGGCGGCCGAGACGATCGACCCGACCACGTACAGCACCCGCAGCAGGGTCGCATTCCAGCCGAAGCGGTGGGCGATCCCGCCCATCACGCCCGCGATCATGCGGTCGTTCAACGAGCGCGACAGCGAACGGGGTTGCGACATGGCAGCGGCTCCAGCGACGGCGGCTGGCTCACTCTACGCGCGCCGGTGCGGGCGCGGCGTGACGGCGCAACGCCGCCAATTGTTGCTCGAACCAGGCCGCCGCCTCCTGTTCCGGCCGGCCAGGACAGGCGACACGGTAGGCGCGTCCGCTGACGCTGCTGCGGCTGGCGCCGCGCGCGATGAACTGCTCGGCGCTGTCCACCAGGTCGCGCGAACGCAGTGCCGCATACTTGCGCTGCAGATGCGCCTCGGCCTCGCGACCGGAGTACCAGGTCCCGTTGCGTTGGAACCGGCACGGCGAGGACTGCAACGCCGCCAGCAGTCCGCGGATTTCACGGTCGGCCGCGGCCGCAGGCGCAGCCGTACCGCGCTGCACGCTCAGGCAGGCGAGCGCCACCGCCAGCACGACGCCAGCAAGGCGCGCCCCTGGCGGCACGACAGGCCGCCGCTGGCGCTCAGTGCCCGCCATCGCGCTCGGCCAGCCACTGGTGCAGCGCCGCCGGCACTTCGCGTTGGGCGCGGCCGGAGACGTAGATACCGATATGGCCGCCGCGGAAACTCAATTCGGCGTAGTCGCGGCTGCCGACCACGCCGCGCAGCGCCCGCGACGCGTCCGGCGGCACCAGGTGGTCCTGCTCGGCATAGACGTTGAGCACCGGCATGGTGACCCGCCCCAGGTCCACCGTGTGCGCACCGATGCGCGCGCGCCCGTGCATCAGCGCGTTGTCCTGGTAGAACTGCTTGACGAACTCGCGGAAGGTCTCGCCAGCCAGGTCCGGCGAATCGAAGATCCATTTCTCCATGCGCAGGAAGTCCTCCAGCGCCCGCGGATCGTCGAGGATGTCGAGCAGGCCGACGTACTTCTGCAGGTTCAGGCGGAACGGCTTGAGCATCAGGTAGCTGACGTTCATCAGGTCCGCCGGTACGTTGCCCAGCGTGTCCACGAACAGGTCGACATCGACCTGGCGCGCCCAGTTGGACAGCATGTTGTCCGGGGTGTGGAAATCCACCGGAGTGACCATGGTGATCAGGTTGCGCACCTTCTCCGGCTGCAGCGCCGCGTAGCACAGCGAGAACGTGCCGCCCTGGCAGATGCCGAGCATGTTGACCGGCGCGCCGCCGCCTGCGGAACGCAGATGGTCCACCGCGCCGTCGATGTAGCGCAGCAGGTAGTCCTCGAGCGTCAGGTAGCGCTCGGAGCGGTCCGGGTAGCCCCAGTCCAGCACGTAGACGTCCTCGCCCAGCGCCAGCAGGCCCTGCACCAGCGAGCGGTCGGCCTGCAGGTCGACCATGTACGGGCGGTTGACCAGGGCATAGACGATCAGCAGCGGCACCTTGGCGGTGGGCGGGCGTTCGCCGACGAAGCGGTACAGCACCACCTTGCCATCGCGCCACACTTCCTGGCGTGCGGTGGCGCCGTAGTCCACCGCGTCCAGGCCCGGCAGCACGCGCAGACCTTCGAGCAGCTTGCGCTGCAGCTCCAGGGTTTCCTGGACCAGATCGTCGCTGCTGAAACTCAGCGGTCCCTTCATGCGCGACTCCGGCGTGCCGCCGGCGTGGTCCCGGCCCGCCGCGGCTTGACGGCGGGCGTGGCCTTCGCTGGCGTGGCGGCGTTGGATTTGGATTTGGATTTGGGCGCGGCGGCTGCCGCCCGCGCAGGGGCCGGCCTGGTCGCGGTCTTCCTGGCGCTCTTCTGCGGCGAAGCCGGGGCCGTGACAACCGGTGCAGGTCCGGCTGCGGCAGTCGCGCCCTGCCCTTCGCCGCGCTCCAGTCGTCGCAGCCGCCGTTCCAGGTCGGCAATGCGCCGATGCGCGGCATCCAGTTCGGTACGCGTGGGCAGGCCCACCTGCTCGCACACCTGCTCGGTCTCTCGCTGCAGCAGGGCGCGCAGGCGCATCTGCGCGTTCGCGACGTCGGCGTAGACCTGGCGGAACTCCGGCGACAGCGCGGCCGCCGCATACGCTTCCTCGGCCGCGTCGATCCACAGATCGAACATCGCCCGCGCGTTGGTCAGTTGCCGGCCCGGATCCTCGTGCGCGCGCAGCTTCTCCTCGAACAGGCCGAAAGCGCGGTCGATGGCGCCCTGCAGCAGCCCCAGATAGGCCTGCAACTGCGCCTGGTAGTCCTGCTGGGCTTTGGCCAGCGCCCGCCAGCGCGCCTGGTGGTTGCGCGCCGGGCCGAACCCGGGCATCTGCAGCCATGGGCCGCTGTCGCGTTGCAGTCCCTGCAGCCACTGTGCCGCCTGCTGCAGCCACGGGTCGATCCCGCCCTGGCCGGCGCCGCGCACCGCACCCAGCAGCCACTGCAGCAGTTGCTCGCGTTGGCCCTGTACCTGGCGCTTCCAGGCGTCGGCGACGTCGGCACTGCTGGCGTCGCGGCCGGCGAACTGCGCCGCCACCTGCTGCATCGCTCCGAGCCAATCGCCGGCCTGCTGCTGGAACTGCGCCAGCGCGTCCTCGGCCTGCGGCGCGCTGCCGCGAGGCAGCCACTGGCTCCAGGCCGCGATCGCCTCGCGCCAGGAACCGGCGCCATCGCCAGCCGCGGGCGACGTGGGGGCCGCGGCGCCCTGGCGCAATGCGGCGCTCCAGGCGTCCCAGTACTGCCGCGTCATCGCCTCGAAATCGCCGGCGCCACCGCCGCTAGCCTTCATCGCCACTCTCCAGACCTGGCCCGCGATGATAGCAACCCGCTGCGATCAGGGCTTGGGAATGCGTAGCGTCTTGCTGATCATCAGCGAGCCGGACAGCGCGAACAGCAGCGCCAGCGGGTGCAGCAGCCACGGCCCCAACCGCCACTCGCCCCACCACAAGGCGTCGCCGATATGGCCCAAGTGCGCCGCGATCGCCAGCACGATGACCAGGCCCAGGCTACTCGGGATCGGCGTGCCCTCGAAGTACGGCACCTTGTCGCCATCGCCGGCGATCTGCTCGGCGGTGACGTTGTAGCGGGCCAGGCGGCTGACCCCGCAGCAGACGAAGAAGCTCAGCACCAGCCAGTCCCAACCGCCCTGCATGCCGCAGGCGTAGGCCAGCGCCGCCGGGGCCACGCCGAAGGAGATCACGTCGGCGAGCGAGTCCAGCTCGCGGCCCAGGGTCGAGGACGACTTGCGCCAGCGCGCCACCCGGCCGTCCAAAGCGTCGAACACGAATGCCAGCGGGATCAGCGCCATGCCGAACAGCAGGTCGCTGCGGCGGCCGTCCTGCAGGAAGCGCATCGCCGCGAACACCGCGCCGGTGCCGCAGAAGGCGTTGGCGAGGGTGAACCAGTCGGCCAGCTGGAACTCGCGCAGCATGGAGAAGTGGCGTTTCATCGGCATAACGTGGCGGATCCGGCGTGAGCGGCGAGCGACGGCACAGGGTAGCGTGGCGCCGCCGCACTGGCGAGCGGCCGCTGCCGGGCGTCGCGGCGCGCTGCTACGCTGACCGCTCCCCACTCCGCGCAGGTACTCCCCATGCAGACCGTCCTGATCACCGGCGCCGCCAGCGGCATCGGCGCCGGCATCGCCCACGCACTGGCCGCCGACGGCCGCCACATCGTCGTCAGCGACCTGGACCTCGAGGCCGCCGAAACGGTCGCCGCGCAGGTGCGCCAGGCCGGCGGCTCGGCCGAGGCGGTGGCGCTGGACGTGGCGAGCGCGGACAGCATCGCCGCGGCGCTGGCTGCCGTCAGCCGGCCGGTGGACGTGTTGGTCAACAACGCCGGGCTGCAGCATGTGGCGCCGCTGCAGGAGTTCCCGATGGACAAGTGGAGCCTGCTGGTGGAGGTGATGCTGACCAGCGTCGCCCGGCTGACCCAGGCGGTGCTGCCGGGCATGCGCGAACGCGGCTTCGGCCGCATCGTCAACATCGGCAGCATCCACTCGCTGGTCGCCAGCCCGTACAAGAGCGCCTATGTCGCCGCCAAGCACGGCCTGGTCGGCTTCTCCAAGGTGATCGCACTGGAGACCGCCGACACCGACATCACCATCAACACGCTCTGCCCCAGCTACGTGAAAACGCCGCTGGTGGACAGGCAGATCGCCGACCAGGCGCGCACCCGCGGCATTTCCGAAGCCGACGTGATCGCCCAGGTGATGCTCAAGCCGATGCCCAAGGGCGTGTTCATCGCCTACGACGAACTGGCCGGCTGCGTGGCGTTCCTGGCCTCGCCGGCGGCGCGCAACATCACCGCGCAGACGATCGCCATCGACGGCGGCTGGACCGCGCAGTAGCGCTGCGGCAAGCACGCAGGTGCGCCTGCTGGATCGCGCAATCGACGCTGGCGAATTTTTCGCCAACTCGGCAGCGGCCGTTGCGGCACAACGCCAGCGGCATCTTATCCACAGCGTTCGTGCGCTTTCATCCACACCGGCTGTGGAGAAGCGCGGCCGGGGCTGATGAAATTTTCGCCACCCGGCGAAATCGAGCAGTCATTTCAGCGACTTGCCACGCTTGCCCACAGGCTTGTGCAGGATCGATCCACAGCCGCTGTGGACAAGACGGACGCGGTGTCGCGCGGGCGTTCGACCGAGCGGCGCCGGCCGCTCGCCCATCTCCCGACGAGCAAGGAAGAGGCTGTCCTTCTCCCGCCGGGAGAAGGTGGCCCGAAGGGCCGGATGAGGGTACGGGTGGAGCCTGGTGCAACCGAACTCCGCGCGTCGCTTTCGCGCCGCACCCCCAAACTCCTTGAGTCGCTTTCGCGCCGTACCCTCACCCCAACCCCTCTCCCGGTGGGAGAGGGGCTTCATGGCAGCGCGAGCGCGTCAGACCCGCGAGTAGCGCCAGGACTGCATGCGTCCGTCGCGGTACGGCATGACCCCGTGGAACGGGCGCGGATCGCCATCGAATACCAGCGGCAGGAAATGGCGATCGCCCTCCCACAGCGGCAGCGTGTCCATCTGCGCGATCGGCACCCAGGCCAGCGTGCCCTCGGCATTCTCGGCGAACGGCTCGCCCGCGTAGGCCTCGATCAGGAACACGAAGCCCAGCCAGTCCTCGCCGTGCTTGCCGAACCCCGGCCAGCTGATGGTGCCGCGCAACTGCAGCGCCTCGCAGGTGATGCCGGCCTCTTCCAGGATCTCGCGACGCATGCCGGCCAGCACGTCCTCGTCCGCCTCGACCTTGCCGCCCAGGCCGTTGTACTTGCCCAGGTGATGGTCGCCGGGCCGGGCATTGCGATGGACCAGCAGCACCTGGCTGCGGTCGGGCGAGAGCACGTAGCCCAAGGTGGCGACGATGGGGGTGTAAGGCATGCGGAGAAGGCGGATGGCGACGGGCGCGCAGTATGCCGTAACCGCGCCGCCGCTTCGTCCAGCCTGTGGCTAGACGGCGGGCGTCGCCGCGTCCTGGGAGGCGCGCGGCAGCGGCGGCGCCGGGCGCAGCGTGGCCACGCCGTGGCCGCGCTCGGCCAGATATTCCAGCCATTTGCCGAGAAAGGTGTTCATGCGCATGCGGTGGCTGATCAGTTCAGCCGGCGGCGGGTACAGCCCCATCACGTCCTGCCAGCGGCGGCCGACATAGCAATGCGTGGTCTCAGCCTGGCGCGCGTCCAGGTACAGACGCACGTAGGCCGACGGGTCCGGCTCGCCGGTCAGCGGGTCGCACAGATCGTAGGTCAGGCGCAGCTCGACGGTGTAGCGGTGACGCTCGATCACGTCCAGGCGCAGGTCCAAGCCGTCGCCGATGCTGGACACGTAGCTGCCGGCGGCCAGGTCGGCCGGCACGAACAGGCGGTTCAGGTGCAGATAGTTCTCGGCGTACAGCCCCATCAGCCAGCCGAAACGGCTGAGCCGGGGGATGCGTTCGCTGCGGGTCATGGCGTGCTGCATGGACCGATCCTACACGCTGGATCGCGCCGGCGGCAGCATTGACGGATCGGCGCTAGCGGCCTACCGTGGAAATCCCTGCGAGGACGTGCGGAAATGCCGTCGCCGCCAGGAACGGCCCCGCCCGACCGGCGCGCGCTGGCCAGTCATCCCCCTCTCTCAGAACATCTCGCGCTGCAGTCCCAGCGTCGCCAGCACCTTGCTGGAAATCTCCTCGATCGAGGTATGCGTGGTACTCAGGGTCGGAATCCGCTCCATGCGGAACATGGTTTCGGCCGCCGCCACTTCGCGTCGGCAGGTTTCGGCGTTGGAATAGCGCGAATTCGGCCGCCGCTCCTGGCGGATCTGCTGCAGCCGCTCCGGATCGATGGTCAGCCCGAACAGCTTGTTGCGATAGGCGCGCAGCCGCGGCGGCAGCCGATCGCTCTCCAGGTCCTCGTCGGTCAACGGATAGTTGGCCGCGCGCACGCCGTAATGCAGCGCCAGGTAGATGCAGGTCGGGGTCTTGCCCGCGCGCGACACCGCCACCAGGATCACGTCGGCTTCGTCGTAGGTGAGCGCGATGCCGTCGTCGTGCGCGAGCGCGAAGTTCATCGCGTTGATGCGGCGGTGGTAGGTCTCGAAGTCGACCAGACCGTGCGCCTGCCCCACCCGCGAGTGCCGCGGCGCGTTCAATTCGCGCTCCAGCGGCTCGATGAAGGGCGCGAACACGTCGAGCATCAGCGCCCCGCTCTCGGCCAGCAGCATGCTCAATTGCGGATCGACGCAGGAGTTGACCACGATCGGCCGAACCTGATAGCGCTCCCCTGCGGCATGGATCCGCTGCGCGGCGTCGCGGGCTTTTTCCGGATCGTCGACGAACGACATGCGGTCGGTGACGAAGCTGAAACCGCTGAACTGGGTGAGCAGGCTATGCCCAATGGTTTCAGCGGTGATACCGGTTCCATCGGACACGTAGAACACCGGTCTGATCGTCGACATTGCCTGCATTCTCCTGGCTGAAACCCAACGGATGCGCCCGCTTCGCTTGTGCCGGCTCGGGTGCGCACTGCATCATATCGGCTTCTTCCCTCACGGACGCGGCCATTCAGCCCGCCTCGGGCGATGGCCTAACGGAGCATCGCGCTTGAACGAGAACATCCTGTGGTTGCATGAGCTGCGCCTGGCCGACCTGGCTCGCGTCGGTGGCAAGAATTCCTCCCTTGGCGAAATGATCGGCAACCTGGCGGGGCTCGGCGTATCGGTGCCTGGCGGCTTCGCCACCACCGCCGAGGCGTTCAAGGCCTTCGTCGCCCACAACGATCTGTACCAGCGCATCTTCGACAAGCTGGCCACGCTGGACGTGGAAGACGTGGGCGCGCTGACCGCCGCCGGCAAGGAAATCCGCGGCTGGGTGATCGATGCGCCGCTGCAGCCGGAGCTGGACCAGGCGATCCGCGAGGCCTACGCGCAGCTGTGCAGCGAGAACGGCGGTGGCGACATCGCGGTCGCGGTACGTTCCTCGGCGACCGCCGAAGACCTGCCCGACGCCAGCTTCGCCGGCCAGCAGGAGACCTTCCTCAACGTGACCGGCGCCGACGACGTGGTGCACAAGGTCAAGGAAGTCTTCGCCAGCCTCTACAACGATCGCGCCATCGCCTACCGCGTGCACCACGGCTTCAAGCACGAGAACGTGTTCCTCTCGGCCGGCGTGCAACTGATGGTGCGCTCCGGCGTTGGCGCCTCCGGCGTTCTGTTCACCCTGGACACCGAGTCCGGTTTCCGCGACGTGGTGTTCGTTACCTCAAGCTTCGGCCTCGGCGAAATGGTCGTGCAGGGCGCGGTCAATCCCGACGAGTTCTACGTCTACAAGCCCACCCTCAAGGCCGGCAAGCCGGCGATCCTGCGCCGCTCGCTGGGCAGCAAGCTGATCCGCATGGTGTATTCGGACGTGCCGGGCGAGCGCGTGCGCATCGAGGACACCCCGGTCGAACTGCGCAATACCTTCTCGATCAGCGACGAGGACGTGCAGGAACTGGCCAAGCAGGCGCTGGTGATCGAGCAGCACTACCAGCGGCCGATGGACATCGAGTGGGCGAAGGACGGCGTCAGCGGCAAGCTGTTCATCGTGCAGGCGCGCCCGGAGACGGTGAAGTCGCGCGGCCACGCTACCCAGATCGAACGCTTCGCGCTGCAGCAGCGCGGCGAGGTGATCGCCGAAGGCCGTGCGATCGGCCAGAAGATCGGCGCCGGCGTCGCCCGCGTGGTGCGCAGCCTGGAAGACATGAACCGGGTGCAGCCGGGCGACGTACTGGTCGCGGACATGACCGATCCCGATTGGGAGCCGGTGATGAAGCGCGCCTCGGCGATCGTCACCAACCGCGGCGGCCGCACCTGCCACGCGGCGATCATCGCCCGCGAGCTGGGCGTGCCGGCCGTGGTCGGCACCGGCAACGCGATGGAGCTGGTCGAGGACGGCAAGGAAGTGACGGTGAGCTGCGCCGAAGGCGACACCGGCTACATCTATGGCGAGCGCCTGCCGTTCGAGCGCACCACCACGGACCTGGGCAACATGCCGCCGGCGCCGCTGAAGATCATGATGAACGTGGCCAACCCGGAGCGCGCGTTCGACTTCGGCCAGTTGCCCAACGCCGGCATCGGCCTGGCGCGCCTGGAAATGATCATCGCCGCGCACATCGGCATCCATCCCAACGCGCTGCTGGAATACGCCAAGCAGGACGCGGCGACCAAGAAGAAGATCGACGCGAAGATCGCCGGCTACGCCGACCCGGTCAGCTTCTACGTCAATCGCTTGGCCGAAGGCATCGCCACGCTGACCGCGTCGGTGGCGCCGCACCCGGTGATCGTGCGCCTGTCGGACTTCAAGTCCAACGAGTACGCCAACCTGATCGGCGGCAGCAACTACGAACCGCACGAAGAGAACCCGATGATCGGCTTCCGCGGCGCCAGCCGCTACGTCGATCCGAGCTTCGCCGCCGCGTTCGCGCTGGAATGCAAGGCGGTGCTCAAGGTCCGCAACGAGATGGGCCTGGACAACATGTGGGTCATGATCCCGTTCGTGCGCACCCTCGAGGAAGGCCGCAAGGTCGTCGAGGTGCTGGCCAGCAACGGCCTGCGCCAGGGCGAGAACGGCCTGAAGATCATCATGATGTGCGAGGTGCCATCGAACGCGCTGCTGGCCGAGGAATTCCTGGAAATCTTCGACGGCTTCTCGATCGGTTCCAACGACCTGACCCAGCTCACCCTGGGCCTGGACCGCGACTCCTCGATCGTGGCGCACCTGTTCGACGAGCGCAATCCGGCGGTCAAGAAGATGCTGTCGATGGCGATCAAGGCCGCGCGCGCCAAGGGCAAGTACGTGGGCATCTGCGGCCAGGGTCCGTCGGATCACCCGGACCTGGCCGAGTGGCTGATGCAGGAAGGCATCGAGTCGGTGTCGCTGAATCCCGACACCGTGGTCGACACCTGGCTGCGCCTGGCCAAGCTCAAGAGCAAGGGGTGATGCCGATGCAGTCGTGGCTGACGGCACTGACGGCGGCCACGACCGCTGCGCCGGCGACGCGCGCGGCGCGCCCGTTCGACTGGCGGACGCTGGACTGGGCGCAGTACGCGCTCAACTGGGGCGTGGCGATCCTGATCCTGGTAGTCGGGATGTGGATCGCCAAGCGCCTGAGCGAATGGCTGCGCAGCGCCCTGCTGCGCGCACGGGTGGAAGCCACGCTCAGCAATTTCCTGCGCAACGTCGCCTATGCGTTGATGCTGGTGCTGGTGCTGGTCACAGCGCTGCAGAAGATCGGCGTGCCGCCGACCTCGCTGTTCGCCGTGCTCGGCGCCGCCGGCCTGGCGGTGGGCCTGGCGCTGAAGGACTCGCTGTCCAACATCGCCTCCGGGGTGATGCTGATCGTGCTGCGGCCGATGCGCGACGGCGACCACGTGGTGGTGGCCGGCCAGGAAGGCGTGGTCGACGAGATCCGGATCTTCCAGACCCGCATCCGCACCTTCGACGAGCGCATGGTGACCCTGCCCAACAGCACCATCACCACCGCGCCGATCGTCAACTACAGCACCCTGCCCAACCGGCGCCTGGAGATCACCGTCGGCGTCGGCTACGGCGACGACCTGAAGAAGGCGCAGGAACTGTTGCTGAAGATCGCGCAGGACAATCCGAACATCCTGAAGACGCCCGCCCCGTTCGTGCAGGTCACCAACCTCGGCGAGAGCACGGTGGACCTGATGCTGTTCGGCTACGCCAAGAACAGCGATTTCGGCGCGGCCAAGAGCAGCACGCTGGAGCAGATCCGCAACCAGTTGCTGGAGAACGGGCTAAGCATTCCGTATCCGCAGCGCGACCTGCACGTGTACCACCACGATGCCGACGGGCGCCCGATCGCGGAATTGTTGACCAAGGGCGTCACCGACGACGGCGAGACCAAGCCGGGACCGCCGCTGGCGCGCTGAGCGGCGGCGTCAGCACCTGCATTCCCCGCGCGACTGTATCCTCCGCCCGACGATCGTCGGGCGGTCTGCCGCGTGCTCTCTGACGGCGTCCGGATCGCGGATCAGCCCTCGCCCTGCCCGCCCAGCGTGCCCATGAACGGACGGTAGTAACGCAGTTCGTCGATGGAATCGTGCACGTCGCTGAGCGCGGTGTGCGAGGAGGTCTTGGTCAGGCCGGCCGACACCGTCGGCGCCCAGCGCCGCGCCAGTTCCTTCAGCGTCGACACGTCCAGGTTGCGGTAGTGGAAGAACCGCTCCAGCCGCGGCATCTGCCGGTGTAGGAACCGCCGGTCCTGGCAGATCGAGTTGCCGCACATCGGCGAGGTGCCGGGCTTGCACCACTGGGTCAGGAACGCCATGGTCTCGGCCTCGGCCTGGGCCAGCGTGACCTGGCTGTCGAGCACGCGCTGCCACAGGCCGGAGTGGCGATGCTGGTTGCGATTCCACTCGTCCATCGCCTCCAGCGTCTGCAGCGGATGGGCAATGGCGAACTCCGGGCCTTCGGCGAGCACATTGAGCTGCGCGTCGGTCACCACCGTGGCGATTTCGATGATCGAATCGCGATCGGTATCCAAGCCGGTCATTTCCAGATCGATCCAGATCAGCCGATCGTTCGCCACGTGCGCTTGCGCCATATCACCGTCCTGTCGTTCGCGGCGGCGAGGCCGGCGCGGAAGTGTCGTATCAGGCTTCAATGATACCGCGCGGCCTGCGCGACCGGCAGGGGCTGGCCGCTCACGCGCCCAGCGGCGGCTTGCCGCGCTTGGCGCGGAAATAGTTGGTCAGGCGCGTGCTGGCCTCTGTCGCCAGCACCCCGCCGCGGACCTGCACGCGGTGGTTGTGGCGCGGATCGGCGAGCAGATCGAACACGCTGCCGCAGGCGCCGGTCTTGGGATCGGTGGCGGCATAGACCAGCTCCGCCACCCGCGCATGCACCACCGCCATCGCACACATCGCGCACGGCTCCAGGGTCACGTACAGGCGGCTGCCGACCAGGCGGTGATTGCCGATCCGGCGGCCGGCCTGGCGCAGCGCGACGATCTCGGCGTGCGCGCTGGGGTCGTGTTCGGCGATGTTGAGGTTCCAGCCCTCGCCCAGCACCTCGTCCTCGGCCGAGACCAGCACCGCGCCGACCGGGATCTCGTCGAACTCGCGCTCTGCACGCTCGGCCAGGGCCAGGGCGTGGCGCATCCAGTGGGCATCGCGCGCCCGTTGCGCGTCGTCGCCGGCGTTCATTGCGACGCGTTGTGCTTGCGCACGAACTCGCCGAACACCGCCAGCGTGGCTTCGCTGACGTGGTGCTCGATGCCCTCGGCATCGCGGCGCGCGGTATCGGCGTCGATGCCCAGGGCCAGCAGGAACTGCTCCACGGTCTGGTGGCGCTGCCGGCTGGCCGCGGCCAGCGCCTCGCCCTCGGCGGTCAGGAACACCCCGCGGTAGGGGCGCTGCACCACCCAGCCGCCCTTGACCAGGCGCTTGAGCATCTTGGCCACGGTCGGTTGGGCCACGCCCAGGCGCGCGGCGATATCCACCTGCCGCGCTTCGCCACCGTCGGCGAGCAGGTCGGAAATCAACTCCACGTAGTCCTCGATCAGCTCCAGGCGGTGCGCCTCGCGCACCTGGCGGAAGCTTTCGACCTGCACTTCGGCGTCGAGCAGCACCGCCGGCGGCGCCATCGACTTCCCGCTTTTCTGCATCGCAACGCCCTTGTCCTGTGCCGGCGCCCGCCGGCCACCTGCCTATTCTGGCCGAATCCGGGCTATCGCAGCGATCTGAATTGCCAATGCTAATCCATATAGCACATGCTATATACTCGTTCGCACCCCGTCCCACCTGTCATTGCCATGGCCGCCCCCCTGCCCCTGCCGAGTTCCGCTGCCGCGCACGCCAGCCGTGGCGAGGCGCGTCCCAGCCTGGGTGCGATGCATGCGAGCGTGGCCGTGCCGCGCAGCGGCCTGGGCTGGCGCCGCTTCCTGGCCTTCCTCGGCCCCGGCTACATGGTCTCGGTCGGCTACATGGACCCGGGCAACTGGGCGACCGACATCGCCGGCGGCTCGCACTTCGGCTACCTGCTGCTGTCGGTGATCCTGCTGTCCAACCTGATGGCGATCGTGCTGCAGGGCCTGGCCGCGCGACTGGGCATCGCCACCGGTCTGGATCTGGCCCAGGCCTGCCGTGCGCACTACTCCAAGCCGGTGAACTTCCTGCTGTGGCTGGCCTGCGAGGCGGCGATCGTCGCCTGCGACCTGGCCGAGGTGATCGGTACCGCGATCGCGCTGAAGCTGCTGTTCGGCATCCCGCTCACCGCCGGCGCGATCATCACCTCGATCGACGCGCTGTTGGTGCTGTTCCTGATGCGCCGCGGCTTCCGCGCGCTGGAAGCGTTCGTGATCGCCCTGCTGACGGTGATCTTCGCCTGCTTCCTGGTGCAGATCGTGCTGGCCGCGCCGCCTCTGCGCGAGGTGCTGTCAGGCTTCATCCCGCGTGCGCAGGTGGTGACCGACCCGGCCGCGCTGTACCTGGCGATCGGCATCATCGGCGCCACGGTGATGCCACACAACCTGTACCTGCATTCCTCGATCGTGCAGACCCGCGCCTACGAGCGCACCGACCAGGGCCGCCGCTCGGCGCTGCGCTGGGCACTGGCCGACAGCACCATCGCGCTGAGCCTGGCGCTGTTCGTCAACGCCGCGATCCTGATCCTGGCCGCCGCGGTGTTCCATGCGCATGGCCGCACCGACGTGCAGGAGATCGAACAGGCCCACGAACTGCTGGCACCGATGCTCGGCGTCGGCCTGGCCTCGACCCTGTTCGCGGTGGCGCTGCTGGCCTCCGGCATCAACTCCACCGTCACCGCCACCCTGGCCGGGCAGATCGTGATGGAAGGCTTTCTGCACCTGCGCCTGCCGCCGTGGGCGCGGCGCCTGCTGACCCGCGGCCTGGCGATCGTGCCGGTGGTCGCGGTGACCTCGCTGTATGGCGAACAGGGCACCGCCAAGCTGCTGGTGCTGAGCCAGGTGGTGCTGTCGATGCAGTTGCCGTTCGCGGTGATCCCGCTGGTGCGCTTCGTCACCGACAAGCAGCGGATGGGCCCCCTGGTGGTGCGCCGCGGGCTGGCCTGGCTGGCCTGGGCGATCGCCGCGCTGATCGTGGTGCTCAATCTGAAGCTGCTGGCGGACACCTTGCTGCACTGAGCGATCCCGCCGCCGACGCCGTGCGGAGACGCGGGATGGCCGCGCTGCGAACGGACATCCGAGGCGCATGCGCGTCGCTAGCCGTCCTGGCCTGCAGACAGCGGAACCACGTACGCCTCCAGTTCCGCCATCCGCCCATCGCGAAACCGCCAGACGTCGCAGTAGGAGAACAGCGACGTCCCGGCGTCGCCGGTATCGAGCGTGATCTGGCCGAGGGCCACGACGTGGCCGTCGCCGATGATGTACTTGCGGACGTCGAATTGCGGCGGCTGCCGGTAGGCCTCGGCCATCCACTCCCTGACCGCCTGCTTGCCCCGCAATGTGCGCTCGCCGATGAAGTGCCAGGTCGTATCTTCGGTGCAATGGGCGAGAAAGCCTTCGTAATCGCCTGCGGCGATGGCGGCGTTCGCGGCCTCCAGGACGTGTCGGTTCGCCTCGGTCATCGGATGGCCTCCTCTGGCTGGGAACTGTCGAGATGGCGCCAACCTAGCGTCGCCTGTGTCGCGCCTGCGTACACGCGTCAGCGGCTCGCCGCGCGAGCGACCGGCGACGCACGCAAGCGTTGCAACGACCCGATACAGACGTCTCGTGCATCGGCAGTGACGGCGAAACCCGAGTTCCTGCCGGCACGCACCGGCATGCACGGGCGACGCGCAGAACCACGCAGACGAAACAGCGGCACGACTGCACGTGTTCCCTTGCCGGCTCGCGAATCCGGGCGAAAGAACACCCGGCATTCGCCTGCATCCGTCGCGCACTTGCGACGCATCTCACACTGTCGCCGACACCCCCAACTGTCTACCCTCGCCGCCGATCCGGCTTATACAGTAGCCGCGACACACCACGGATGGCGGGAATGGCCGCGGCAAGAGATATCGCCAAAGGCGTTCTACTGAGCGCCACCTACTGCGCCACGTTCCTGCTGGCCTGGCGGTGTTCCGTGGACCAGTGGTATCTGCCGGCCGGCGTGCGCGTCGCCAGCCTGCTGTTCCTGCCCGCACGGCGCTGGCCGTGGCTGCTGGCCGGCGATGCCGCCGCGCTGCTGACACTGCGCATTCCCATGAGCGAAGCCTGGGGCGCGAGTGCCATCTGGGCATACCTGAGTCCGTTCCTGCTGATGCCCGCCGTGTCGCTGCTGCCGGTCCTGGCGCGTCAGCGGGTGCCTGACCTGGCACGCAACGATCACTGGCTGCTGCCGCTGACGCTGGCGACCGCGCTGTGGAGCACGCTCTGCAACATCGCGATCAACACCGCGCTGGGCGGCCCGGCCGGGCCGGCGCCGCTCGATGTGCTGCTGCGCTACTGGCTTGGCGACTACCTGGGCACCCTGATGTTCGTGCTGCCGGCGTTGCTATGGCTGCGCCGGGACGAACCCACGCGACTGCAGGCCTCGCTGTTGCGCGAGGGGCTGGCGTCGATCGCCGTGGTCGTCGTGCTGTCGGCGTCCATCGCCGTGGCCGGCGACGCGCTGCTGCGGCAGTTGCTGATGGTCCTGCTGGTGGTCCCGGCGATCGTACTGACGCTTCGCCATGGCTGGCGGGGCGCGGCGCTCGGCGTGGTCATGGCGAACGTTGCGGTGGCCCTGTCCATGCCCAAGGTCGTCGCACCGGGCATGCACGACGCCGATGCGTTCGTGGTGCAGATCCTGCTCGCCGCCACCGCCACGGTGATGTTCGCGTTCGGATCACGGATCTCCGCCGCCTATCGGCACATGCGCGACGACGGCCGCCTGCGCGAACAGGCGCTGGCCTTTGCACAGGCCGGCTACCTCTCGGCCGAACGCACGCTGCGCCGACGGGTGGTCGACTACACCGACCTCAGCACCCAGATCAACAAGCTGCGCCGCGATGTGGTGGAAGATCTGCGCGCACGCGGCCATTACGCCGCCGCCATGCAGATGACCCGCACCGGCGTGATCCAGGCGCAGTTGCTGGACGAGTACGTCACCGCGCTCTATCCGCTCGGCATCGAGACGCATGGGCTGTACCACACGCTGCACTCGCCGACCTTCGCCAACCTGTGCGCCACGGAGTTCCGCTGCCGCCTGCATGGCGATCCGCGGCGCCTCTCGCTGGGTCTGCAACTGGTGGCCTATCGCTGCATCCTCGACGCCATCGAGACGCTGCCCGTGGCCCACACGCATCTGCTGCAGGCACGGGTATGGCGTGCGAAAGGACGACAGGGCATCGCCATCCGCATCACCGCCGATGCGGCGATGCTGAGCGCGTTGCGGCGCAGTCCGGAAGCGCCAGACCGGGAACTTGCGGTCCGCCTGCAGGCGCATGGCGGCACCTGCCGGCGCCGCCATGCGTTGAGCTTCAGCTTTCTGGTGTCCGAAAGCCCGTCCTCCTGCAGCCTCACTCCACCGCGGTGACCTCCCACGCGTCACCGCGTGCATCCGAGCGCAGGCGCACCACCACATCGGCCGTCCGGTAGATCACGCGCGACGGCACCGCAGGCGATGCCGTCAGCGAGACCCGCCCCACGTCGCTGCCCATCGGCAGCACCCACAAGGTCTTGCCGATGCGGCCTACCGCGGCGCGGACCACGCCGCTGGCGTCGTTGATCTGCAGGTAGTTCACGCCATCGCGCGAAAACTCATAGACGCGCCAGGCCGAATCCGTGGCGAGATTCAGCGCCTTGGGCACGCTTTCGCCCAGCCCCTTGCCCACGACCCCATGCCCGCCGGAGGGGCAGCACGACTGCGCCTGCGCCTGAAATGACAGCGCCAGCCCCGCTGCGACCATGATTGCCAAGCCCTTCGCCTTCGTTTCCATTGCATCGATCCTTTCCCACCCGGGGAATTCCGCCTGCATCTCAGGCGGGATCAAGGTACGTGGTCCGGGCCGGGAAGCGGTCGACAAACAGCATCGCCGCCATGGCGAGAGACCAGGTCGTTGCCTGTCCACGATGAACAAGCGCATGCCGCCACGCCCGCGATCGCCGCTGTTTCGATCGCACTCGCCGTGCGTCGCGGGCGCCAGACGCGCACATGTTCGCGGCACACGCCGTTGAACGCGATCGACAGCGCCGGGACGCAACCACGCTTGACCTGTCGCAACTTTCGAAACATCATTAGTTACATGAAACGCGACAGCCGCCTGTCCTCTGTCCTGCATGCCCTGCTGCACATGGCCGAGCACGATGGTCCCATGACCTCCGACGCCCTGGCCCAATGCCTGGGCACCAATCCCGTCGTGGTCCGGCGGACCATGGGGTATTTGCGCGAAGCCGGCATCGTGACCTCGGACCGCGGGCACGCGGGCGGATGGCGCGTCCATGCTGACCTGGCCACGGTCACCCTGCGCCAGCTGCATGAAGCGCTGGGCGAACCGGCCCTGTTCGCCATCGGCAATCGCCACGAATCCCCGCAATGCCTGGTGGAGCAAGCGGTGAATGCCGCACTCGAAGGCACGTTCGCGGAGGCCGAGGCGTTGCTGCTGAAGCGGCTTTCGGACATCACCCTTGCCGACCTGGCCGCCGACTTCGCGCGCCGGCATGCGGCGGCACGACGCACGAGGAGTTAGGCATGCATCACGACATCATCGTCATCGGCGGCAGCTATGCGGGCATGGCCGCCGCCCTGCAACTGCTGCGAGCGCGGCGTTCCGTGCTGGTGATCGATGCGGGCCAGCGCCGCAATCGCACGGCCCACCATGCACATGGCTTCCTCGGCCAGGACGGCGTGCCGCCCGGCACCATCGCGGCGACCGCGCGCCAGCAGCTCAGCGCCTATCCGACGCTGACGTGGCTGGACGCACACGCCCTGACCACCACCGGATCCTTGGACGCCTTCCGGGTGACCACCTCCGATGGCGGCACCCACCAGGGTCGCCGGATCCTGCTCGCCACCGGCGTGACCGACCAGCTTCCGGCCGTCGACGGCCTCGCCGAACGCTGGGGCACGGCCGTCTTCCACTGCCCATACTGCCACGGCTACGAACTGGACCAGGGACGCATCGGCATCGTCGGTGCCGGCCCGCTGTCCGTGCACCAGGCCGAACTGCTCACCGAGTGGGGCAATGTGACCTTGCTCGTCAACGGCGCACTGCAACTGGACGACGCGGCCAAGGCTCTTTTGAGCGGCCGTGGCGTGGCGATCGAGGAGGCGCCCATCGACAGGATCGAGGGACATGCCGACGTGGTCCTGGCCGACGGTCGACGGCTGGTCTTCGCCGGCCTGTTCACGGCGACACGCACCACCCCGTACGGTGCCCTGGCCGAGGCCATGGGCTGCGTGCTGGAGGAGACGCCAATGGGCACCCAGGTCCGCATCGATGCCGAGCATAGGACCTCGGTCGCCGGCGTCTTCGCCTGCGGCGACCTAGCGAAAGCGCCGCATTCGCTGTCATTGGCCGTGGGCAGCGGCGCCATGGCCGGCGCGCAGGTTCACCGCTCGCTGGTATGGCCGGAAACCTTCGCGCCGCCAGCATCAGCGCGCACAGGATGACGCGCGCTCGGATTCCACTGCGGTATCGGGCTACGCCTGGCGAATCGCGCGGGCGCGGTCATGCCAGGCGTGGCCGTTGGCCTGGCTGCGCATCCGCCAATGGCCACAACGCACCAGACGCGACGTGCGCATGCGCCTGACCTGACCAGGTCAGTCGAGCCCGGCAAACAATCCGTGCAGCTCGGCAAACCCCACCGGTTTGACCAGGTGCGCGTCGAACCCGGCATGCGCCGAATCGCGGCGATCGCTGTCCTGCCCCCAGCCGGTCAGCGCGACGATGGTGATGTCCTTGCCCCAGTGGCAATCGCGAATGCGGCGGCACGCCTCGTGCCCGTCCATGCCGGGCATGCCGATGTCCATCAGGATCACCTCGGGGCGCATGCGCGCACCGATCGCCAGCGCTTCCTCTCCGCCGCCGGCGGTGCGCACAGCGTGTCCGTCCAGTTCCAGCAGGGCGGCCAGCGCCAGCGCGATATCCGCATTGTCGTCGACCACCAGGATCCGGCGCATCGTTTGTGCCGGCCGGACATCCCCCGTGGCCGACACGGCAACCGGCGCGGCGTCGCAGGGAAGCCGCACGACGAACGCGCTGCCCTTGCCGGCCCCCTCGCTGCGCGCCTCGACGGTGCCGCCGTGCATCTCGACCAGCCGCCGAACCAGCATCAGGCCGATGCCGAGTCCGCCTTGCGCACGCTCCAGGGTCCGGTCCACCTGGGTGAACAGTTCGAAGATGGCATCGACCTTGTCCGGCGGAATGCCGGATCCGTTGTCCGCGACCACGACCTCGACGCTGCCCTCGCCCGCCTCGACCCGCACCTCGATGTCTCCCCCGGGTGGCGTGTACTTGCATGCGTTGGTGAGCAGATTCCCGAACACCTGGGTGAGACGGACCGGGTCTCCTTGCAAGGGCAGCGGCGTCTCCGGCAACACCACGCGCAAGCGATGCCGCTGCTGGTCCAATGCAGGACGGCAGACCTCGACGGCCTGCTGGATCACCTCGGCCAGCAGCAGCGACTCGCGCCGCAATTCCAGTTTTCCCTGCTTGATGCGATTGACGTCGAGCAGATCGTCCACCAAGCGCACCAGTTGCCGTACCTGCCGCTCCATGACCTCGTGCGCCTTCCGCGACAACGCCTCGTTGCCATGCGAGCGCTTGAGCACTTCCAGCATGTTGCGCAACGGCGCCAACGGGTTGCGCAGCTCGTGCGCGAGCATGGCCAGGAACTCGTCCTTGCGCCGCCGCTCTTGCGCCAGTTCCGCTTCGATCTGATGCCGCTCCACCAGTTCGGCGGCCTGGCGTGCGAGCAGGTCGATGTAGCGCAGCGCGTCCGGGTCTGGCCCGCCCGGCCAGCGGTAATGGTTGTTGAGCATGCCCAACAGCCGGCCATCGCGGCTGAGCAAGGGCGTGCACTGGATGGAGCGGATCTGATCCTCCAGCACGATCTCCAGCCCCACTGTCCCCTGCAGGCCTTCCAGTTTCTCCACGTCGGCGACGACCAGACGCTGCACCTGCTTCGCCGCTTCCCCGCAACTGGCATCCCACCCATCCTCGCGGAAATGCTCGACCAACCGCGGGCCCAGTCCCTGGTGCACGACGATCCGCAGGGTTTTCCTGACCGGATCGAAGATCTGGATGTTGCCCTTGTCGGTTCCCGAGATGTCGGCGGCCGCCGCGAGGATCTTCTGCAGCAGCGGCTCGAACTCTCCCGGCCCCACCAGCTCGGCACTCAGTTCCTGCAGGCGGGCGAGCGCCGCCATTTCCTTGCGCAGATGCGCGGCGGCCCGTTCCCGCTCCACCACGATGCTGGTCACCAGCGCGCCGAACTCGGCGACCTTGCGCTCCCACGCAGTAGCCTGCCGCGCTTCCGCAAGACACAGAAAGAACGATCCGACCGCCTTGCCGCCCTGCCCGATGGCCGGGTGCGAATAGCACGCCAGGATGCCGTTTTCCAGGCAAAGCGAGCGCCAGGGCGCGGCCCATTGCGGCGCGTGCTCCACGTCCTCGCACTCGACCGGATGCCCCTCATGGATGGCGGTCCCGCAGGTACCGATGAGCGCTTCCCCGATCGGCAAGCCGCGGATGGCCGCGGCGAATGTCGGCGGGAAGTGCGACGAGTAGCCGCCGCCCATCGTGCGGCGGTCCTCGCTCGCCAGGAGTACGCACGCGCGCGCGCCCGGAGCAAGCCGCGCCACGGCGTCGGTCAGTGCATCCAGGCATTCCTCCATCGGCGCGCCGGACGCGATCATGAGCAGCGCTTTTCTCTGCTCCGCATCCAGGCATGCATCACGTTGGGCCTGTGCAAGTTCTCGGTACACGCGCACCTGCTGGATGGCGGCGCCGGATGTTATCGAATAACACCAGCGCGATGGATTTCAGAACGAATGGATATCCGCAAAAATGGAAACGCTTTCCAAAGAGATGCGAAAACGATGGTGGCATAGGTCACGCGTGAAGCGCGTGCGACGTGCATCTAAGTCTATGGGTGAATGCCTCGTTAGACCTCAAGCCGTGTGAGCGCTGCATGCACGGGAGCCGTGCGCTCCACGATCGCCAAGCTGCGTGAGGGGGCAATGACGCTTGTTCGCAAGGACCGCAGCCCCCATCGCGTCGTCAACCGACCCTTCGAACCGCTGTGGTTGAAGGACATCGCACGATCGAGACAAGCGCATATCGCCGTGTTCGCGTCACGGGATGAACGTGTGGGATGGCATGCCACATGTCGTCACTCGCCTGCGCGACGAACGCGCACCGGTCGCTCATCGCTGACACACCTCGGGTTCGTCGCAGTTGGCGAGACGTTTCGGCGAGGCGCTACGCGCCACCCGCCGCAGCCGCGGGCTGCAGCAGCAGCCGCACCAGCGGATTCGGGAAGCGCCGCGACATGGTGACGGCGTGGAAGGTCTCCACGATGTCCGGCAATTGATCGCCTTCCACCAGCACGCCCGCGGCGATCTCGTCCTTGACCACGATCGGCGGGAGCACGGCCAGGCCGATGTCCTCGCGCGCCAGCAGGCGCATCATCGCCATGTCCTCTACTTCCGCCACGATCTGCGGCCGCACGCCCAGCCGGTCGGCCAGGGCGTCGAAGCCCGCGCGCACGCTGTTGTCCACCGTCGGCAGGATGATGGGGTGGTGGCGAAGGCGATCGGCGATGCTGGCGGCATGACCCAACCGGTCCGGTGTGCCCACCAGGCTGACCGGGCGCTCGGCGAGCCGATGGGTCACGAATGGAGTCAGCGCATCGGTGGCCGGCGCCTGGTTGAGCAGGACCACGTCGAGGTTGAGCGCCTCCAGCGCCCGCAACAGTTCGCCGGCGCTGCCCGAACGCAGGATCAGGTCGATGTCGGTTCGGCCCAGCAGCGGCTGCAGGAACTCCAGCTGGAAGTTGCGCGACAGCGTGGCCAGAGAGCCGACCCGCAGCGCCTGCCGGGCGGCGCCGGTCTGCCGCAGCGTGCCCAGCAGTTCGTCGCCGGTGGCGAAGATCGCGTCGGCATGGTCGAGCACGATCTGCCCGGCCTCGGTCAGGTGCAACTGCCGCCCGCGCCGCTCGAACAGCGCATGGCCCAGGCGCTCCTCCAGCTTGCGGATCTGCACCGACAAGGCCGACTGCGTGAGGTTGAGCCGCTCGGCGGTGCGGGTCAGGTTGCCGTCGTGGGCCACGGCCCAGAAGTAACGCAGGTGGTTGTAGTTCAGCGCGGCCATCGTTCGATAATAACGAACGATACTGTTAAAACAATGAATTTTTGTTCGACCCCGCCGATCGCTATCGTGGCGCCGCCCGCCACTGCGCTCGATCCAAGGGGATTGCCTTGTCGCTCTATCTGCTGCCGCTGTCCGCCCCGCTCCTGCTGCTTCTCGCCGCCGTATGCGGCTTCGTTCGCAGTGGCCGACGTCCACGCGGGGTCCCGATCCTTGCGGAAGGCGCCGCGCTCGGCGCACTGCTCGTCGCCTTCGCCTCGCTGGCGCTGCTGATCGCCCGCGGCGCCGGCGGCAGCGCATCGATCGGATGGAGCGGCATCGGCCTGTCGGTCCAGCTCGATGCGGTAAGCACCACGATGCTGCTCCTGGTCGCCTTCGTCGGCTGGATCGTGGTGCGCTACACCCGCACCTACCTTGATGGCGAGGCGCGGCAGGGCTATTTCACCGGCTGGCTGTGCGTTGCGCTCGCTGCGGTGCTGCTGCTGGTGCAGGCCGGCAACCTGGTCCAGGTCGTGGTGGCCTGGATCGCGACCAGCATCGCGCTCAATCGGCTGCTGCTGTTCTATCCCCAGCGTGTGGCGGCGCAGCGCGCCGCGCGCAAGAAGCGCCTGTTCTCCAGCATCGGCGCCATCGCCCTGATCTCCGCAACGCTGCTTGTCTGGAAGAGCCTGGGCACCACCGACATCGCCACCATCAACACGCTGGCGCGGAACGGCCAGCATGGCTGGGCTCTTACCGCGGCGGCCGCCCTCCTCGCGCTGGCCGCGGTGCTGAAATCGGCGCAGTTCCCGACCCATGGCTGGCTCACCGAGATGATGGAGGCGCCCACGCCGGTGTCGGCGCTGCTGCATGCCGGCGTGGTGAACGGCGGCGGCTTCCTGCTGATCCGCTTCGCCGACCTGATGCTGGCGGCCCCCGGCGTACTCGCCGTGCTGGCCATGCTGGGCGGGTTCACCGCGCTGTTCGGTGCGCTGGTGATGCTGACCCAACCCGCGGTCAAGACCTCGCTGGCCTGGTCCACGGTCGCGCAGATGGGCTTCATGATCCTGCAGTGCGGGCTTGCGCTGTTCCCGCTGGCGCTGCTGCACATCGTCGCGCACTCGCTCTACAAGGCGCATGCCTTCCTGGCCTCCGGCGGCGCCGTCGAGCAGGTGGCGTCCATTCGCCGGCCCGGGCCGGTCGCCGTGCCCAATGGGGCGGCGGTGTGCCGCGCCTTCCTGATCGCGCTGGCGATCTATGTCGGGATCGGCGCCGCCTTCGGGTTCGCCTTCGGCTTCGGGCACAAGTCGCCGCAGGCGCTGGCCCTGGGCGCCATCCTGATCTTCGGTGTCGCCTATCTGCTGGCCCAGGGCCTGGCCGACGCCGCGCCGCGCCCGCTCACCCGAAAGACCGCGCTCTACGCCAGCGCCGCCGCGGTCGGCTACTTCGCCCTGCAGACCGCCGCCGAATGGCTGACCACCGGGGTGCTGCCGGCGACGCCGGCGCCGGGTCGACTGGAGTGGACGCTGATGGCGCTGGCGGTGCTGAGCTTCGGCCTGGTGGCGGTGGCGCAGGCGCTGTTCCCGCTGTGGGCGACACACCCGGCCGCCGCCGGGCTGCGCGTCCATCTCGCCAATGGCCTGTATGCCAACGCCACGCTCGATCGCCTGCTCGGCGGCTGGTCCGTCCGCAAGACCGCGTGACTCCTTAACCGCCAGGACACCCCCATGCTGATGACCGCGACCGACGCACCGTCCCTTTCCCACACTGCAATCGCCGCCGCCGCCGAGCGTGCGGCGCGTGCCATTCCCCCGCTGTGGCCGCTCGCCTCGAGCGTGGCGGTCAACCCCTTCCTCGGCCAGACCGGCGAACCGCTGCCGATCGCGGCGGCACGGCTGCGGCGCGCGGCCGGCATCGCCCTGACCATGCCGCGCGCCTGGTATGCGGAGCGGCTGCAGTCCGGCGAGATCGCCGAGGCGGATCTGCAGGCGGCCTGGCACAACGCGCCGACGGCGCTGCGCCCGCCGACGGTGTCCGCGCTCAAACTCGCCGTCGATGCCATGTACCCTGCCCCGCAGGCAATTCCGACCGTCGCCGACTTGGCCCGCGACGTTTCGGCGGTCGACTGGCCGGGCATCGTCGACGAGCGCATCGGGCATTGGGCCGCCAGCTACTTCGATCAGGGCCAGGCGCTGTGGGTCGCCGGACAATCCGGTGGCGCCTACAGCGCATGGCGCCTCGTCGCGACCCACGATCTGACGCCGGAAATCGCCGGGCTCACCCGATTCGCACAACAGGTGGCGGACGCGCCAGCGACTGCCGAAGAGGCGATCGTCGAGGGAGTCGCCCGCCTCGGCCTCTCGCCCGAGGCGCTGGACGGCTATTTCCACCGACTGCTGACCACGCTGGACGGCTGGAGCCAGGCCGCCCGCTATCGGCTCTGGCAAGCAGAGCTGAGCGGCGGAACCGATGCCTGCGTCACCGATCTGCTCGCCATCCGCATCAGTTGGGAAGCCGCCCTGCTGGGCAAGTTCGGTGCGGCGATCGCGCCCGCGTGGCGAACCGCCATCGCCGCTTACGCCATGCCGGTGGCGGCGACTTCGGACGACGTCGTCGACAGCATCCTGCAGGACGCGGCCGAACGGGCCGCACAGCGGCGGCTCGACAGCGTGCTTGCAGCGCCCGCCTCGGCCCGGGTCGCCCCCGACCGGACGACATTGCAGATGGCCTTCTGCATCGACGTGCGTTCGGAAGTGTTCCGCCGCGCACTGGAAAGCCTCGATGCGGGCATCCAGACGCTCGGATTCGCCGGCTTCTTCGGGCTGGGCATCGGCCATCGGCGCTTCGCTTCGGACGTGGTCGAAGCGCGCCTTCCGGTGCTGCTGACGCCGGGGGTGCACACCTGCGCGGGAGCGACGACGCCGTCGGTGATCGAGGCGGACCTCGCCGCGCGGATCACGGCACGTGCGAAACGTGCCTGGGGGCGCTTCAAGCTGGCCGCCATTTCCTCGTTCGCCTTCGTCGAGGCCACCGGCCCGATCTATGTCGCCAAGCTGCTGCGCGATGGATTGGGACTGACGCGGCACCCAGCGCCGAACGATCCCGCGCCGCGCCCGGCGGACGCGCTCGACCTCGACACGCGGCTGACCATGGCCACGCGCATCCTCAAGGCGATGTCGCTCACCAGCGGCTTCGCCCGGCTGGTGGTGATCGCCGGCCATGGCGCAAACGTCGTCAACAACCCGCATGCCAGCGCCTTGCACTGCGGTGCCTGCGGCGGCTACTCGGGCGAAGTGAATGCGCGGCTGCTCGCTGCGCTGCTCAACGACCTGGACGTGCGCGCCGGGCTCGCCGAGCGCGGCATCGTCATCCCCGCAGACACGCTGTTCGTCGGCGCATTGCACGACACCACGACCGATGCGGTCACGCTCTACAGTGCCGACCATCCCGCGCCCACGCATGCCACCGATCTCGAGCAGGCGGCGCGTTGGCTGCACAACGCCGGCGCCCTGGCGCGCGGCGAGCGCGCTCTGCGCCTGCCGCGCGCGCAGCACAGCCAGGACATCGCGCATCGCGCTCGCGACTGGGCCGAGTTGCGCCCCGAGTGGGCACTGGCCGGCTGCCAGGCCTTCATCGCCGCGCCGCGCTCACGCACCGCCGGACGCGACCTGGCGGGACGCACCTTCCTCCACGACTACGACTGGCGCCGCGACGAGGGCTTTGGCGTGCTGGAGCTGATCCTGACTGCCCCGGTCGTGGTCGCCAGCTGGATCAGCCTGCAGTACTACGGCTCGACCGTCGCACCCGAGGTCTTCGGCGCGGGCAACAAGCTGCTGCACAACGTCACCGGCGGCATCGGCGTGGTCGAGGGCAACGGCGGCCTGCTGCGCGGCGGACTGCCGTGGCAGTCGGTGCACGACGGCGAACGGCTGATCCACGAACCGCTGCGGCTTTCGGTGCTGATCGAGGCGCCGACCGAGGCGATCGGCGACATCCTCGCACGTCACCCGCAGGTTCGCGCGCTGTTCGACAATCGGTGGCTGCATCTGTTCGCGCTGGACGACGAAGGGCGCATGGCGTCGCGCTACACCGGCGAGTTGCGCTGGGAGCACAACGCCAGCGAGGCGCGCGCCGCTAGCGCCCCCGCGCACTCGCTCGCGTAACGCTGGGTGTCCTCCATCCTGCACCCCCTAACGCGAGCGCATCCGTGTCAAGCGGCTAGGCCATCGCGGCGGCCATCGCGCGAAAGCTCGGGACCAACGATTCGCGAACACTCAGCCGGTGGCGGCCGTCGGCTACAGCGTGGGGACGGTGCCGCCGTCGATCCGGTACTCGGCCCCTGCGATCGAAGCAGACCGCGGGGACGCCAGGAAAGCGATCAAGTCGGCCACCTCGAGTGGCTTGGCAGGTCGGCCCACTGGAATGCCTCCGAGCCGATCCATCACGAGGCGCTTGCCGCCTTCGTCATCCGTTCCGGCCGCTTCGGCCATTCGCTGCACAAACGCCACGGACGCCTCGGTCTCGATCCAACCAGGCGCAACGCTCAGCACGCGAACTCCCTTCGGCGTGACCTCTCTCGCCAGCGACTTGCTGTAGGTGGTGAGAGCTGCCTTGGCAGCGGCGTATGCGGTCGTGGATTCGGGCAGAGGCAGCACGCGCTGGATGGAGCTGACGTGGATGATGACGCCAGCACCCTGAGCCAACATCGCCGGCAGCAGTGCGCGATCCAGGCGTACGGCCGGCATCAAGTTCAGGTTCAACTCGGCGAACCAGTGCGCATCGCTGATCGCAGCGAAACCGCCAGCGGGCGTGCTCGAGCCGCCGAGTACGTTGATCAAGATGTCGACGCCGCCCCAGTCCTGCAACACACGTTGTGCGAGGTGATTCGTCCCTTCCGCGGTCGCCAGATCGGCAGCAATGTAGTCGACGCCCGTTACCCGCTGCGCTGGCAAGGTGCGCGCAGATGTCGTCACCCTTGCGCCGGCCTCGGCAAGGGTGGTCACGACGGCGGCGCCAAGGCCCAGAGTGCCGCCGGTGACCAGGGCCCGCAGGCCGCTCAGCTGCAGGTCGAAGTTCATGCCGTCACCTCCAGCGCTGCGATCAGGCCGTGTTCCAGGCGGAAGCGATAGGACAGCACGACAGGGCTGCCAGGGAAGTTGCCGGCGACGTTGGCGCGGACGCAGTGGATGCCGTTTTCCTGCTCGACGGCGAACGGCTCGCTCGTCGCGCCGAACTTGGCCGACGCCTCGGCCATGAAGGTCTTGATGGCGTCGATTCCGACATAGGTGCGACCGTCGTCCTGGAAGACCGCATGCGCGGCAAAGCAATGCGTCAAGGCGTCGGGGGTGTGTTCGGCCGCGAAGTACGCAGCAATGGGCTCGGGAAGCGGCAAGGTATCCATGGTTCGGCTCAGGGGGCAGTGAGGCCTCAGGATGCGCGCCGCCTTGAGTTCAGTGAATGCCTTAGAATCCGGATGGGTTATGTAGTGAATGCAACATAATGCGTGGATCCGACTTCGCCGAACTGAAGGCCTTCGTGGCGGTGGTGGAGCGCCGGAGCTTTGCCCGTGCCGCAGAGCAGCTCGGCCTGTCGCCGTCGGCACTCAGCCAGACCATCCGGCAGCTCGAAGGGCGCATCGGCGCGCGCCTGTTGAATCGCACGACGCGCAGCGTCGCGCCATCGGCCAGTGGCGAACTGCTCTACGGGCGCATCGCTCCGTTGTTCCGCGAGATGGCCGCTGCGGTCGCTGAAGCCAGTGAGGCGACAGGCCAGATGAAAGGCACGCTTCGCATCAACACGCTGGGAATCGCCGCGAGAACCATCATTGCGCCCAGGCTCTCCCGCTTTCATCAAGCACACCCCGAGGTGGTGCTCGACATCGTGGTCGACGACGCGTTGGCGGACATCGTCGTCGGCCGCTTTGACGCTGGCATCCGCGTGGGCGGGCAGCTCGAAAAAGACATGGTCGCCGTCCGCCTCACGCCGGACTTGAAGATGGTTGCGGTGGCATCACCGGACTATCTTGCGCGTCGCGGAACACCCCAATCACCGGCCGAGTTGCATGAGCATGCGTGCATCAACTGGCGGCTTCAGATGGACGGCCGGCAATATCGGTGGGAGTTCAAGAAACGCGGGCAACGCCACGAAGTGGCGGTGGACGGCCCCATCGTCACCAATCATGCCGACATCGGCATTGCCGCGGCACTGAATGGACTAGGCATCGCCTACCATTTCGAGCGCGATGGCGTGGGCGAGCTTTTGGCCCAGGGACGGCTGGTCCAGGTCCTGCCGGACTGGACGATCTCGCGCCCTGGCCTGTTTCTCTACTACCCGAACCGGCAGCATCGACCGGCGCTGCTCGGTGCATTCATCGACTGCCTGCTGGATCGAGAACCGCTCGATCGGCCATCAGGTCGGGCCGGTTGACTGACGCATCAGTCGGTTCCGACTCCTGCGGTAACGCTCACTCCCACTCGATCGTCGCCGGCGGCTTCCCGGAAATGTCGTACACCACCCGCGAGACACCGCGCAGCTCATTGATGATGCGATTGCTCACCGTGCCGAGGAAATCGTACGGCAGGTGCGCCCAGTGCGCGGTCATGAAGTCGATGGTCTCCACCGCGCGCAGCGCGATCACCCATTCGTAGGCGCGGGCGTCGCCGACCACGCCGACCGACTTCACCGGCAGGAACACGGCGAAGGCCTGGCTGGTCTTGTCGTAGAGGTCGGCCTTGCGCAGCTCGTCGATGAAGATCGCATCGGCCTTGGCCAGCAGTTCGGCGTATTCGCGCTTCACTTCGCCGAGGATGCGCACGCCCAGGCCGGGGCCGGGGAACGGATGGCGGTAGACCATGCTCCGCGGCAGGCCGAGTTCGACGCCCAGGCGCCGCACTTCGTCCTTGAACAGTTCGCGCAGCGGTTCGACCAGGCCCAGCTTCATGTGCTCGGGCAGGCCGCCGACGTTATGGTGGCTCTTGATGACATGGGCCTTGCCGGTCTTGCTGCCGGCCGACTCGATCACGTCCGGGTAGATGGTGCCCTGCGCCAGCCACTTGGCGTTGCTGAGCTTGTTCGACTCTTCGTCGAAGATCTCCACGAACAGGTTGCCGATGATCTTGCGCTTGGCTTCCGGATCGCTGACGCCTTCCAGCGCCTGGAAGTAGCGGTCGGCGGCGTTGACCCGGATCACCTTGACGCCCATGTGCTCGGCGAACATCGCCATCACCTGGTCGCCTTCCTGCCAGCGCAGCAGGCCGGTGTCGACGAACACGCAGGTCAGCTTGTCGCCGATCGCCTTGTGCAGCAACGCGGCGACCACCGACGAATCGACACCGCCGGACAGACCGAGGATCACTTCGTCGTCGCCGACCTGGGCGCGCACGCGGGCGATCTGGTCGTCGATGATGTTGGCCGCGGTCCACAGCGTGGCGCAGCCGCACACGTCGACCACGAAGCGGCGCAGCAGGGTCTGGCCCTGCAGGGTGTGGGTGACTTCCGGATGGAACTGCACGCCATACCAGCGCTTGGCCTCGTTGGCCATGGCCGCGACTGGGATGCGGTCGGTGACGGCGGTGATGGTGAAGCCTGGCGGCACCTGCGACACGTGGTCGCCGTGGCTCATCCACACGTTCAAACGCGACGCGCCTGCGTGGTCGGTCAACCCGGAGAACAGTGCGTCGGCAGCGACCACCTCGACTTCGGCATGGCCGAACTCGCGCTGGTCCGCCGCTTCGGTGGCGCCGCCGAGTTGCGCGGCCAGGGTCTGCATGCCGTAGCAGATGCCGAAGATCGGCAGGCCGCTGTCGAACACTTCCTGCGGCGCGGCGGGCGCGCCGGGCAGCGTGGTCGATTCCGGGCCGCCGGAGAGGATGATGCCCTTGGCGCCGAAGCCGGCGATCTCGGCCGGATCGTGGTCCCACGCCCAGATCTCGCAATACACGCCCAGTTCGCGGATGCGCCGCGCGATCAACTGCGTGTACTGCGCACCGAAATCGAGGATGAGGATCTTGTCGCTGTGGATGTTGGTCATCTGGGGCCGGGATTGGGGATTCGGGAGTCGGGATTCGCAACAGCGTGTGGCCGCGCTGCGCACGGCCGATGGAGACGTGGCGGGCGACGAATCCCCAATCGCGACTCCCCACTCCCGCGCATGGGCATCAGCCCATGCGGTAGTTCGGCGGTTCCTTGGTGATCTGCACGTCGTGGACGTGGCTCTCGCGCTGGCCGGCACCGGTGATGGTGACGAACTTCGGCTTGGTGCGCATGTCCTCGATGGTCGCGCAGCCCACGTAGCCCATGGTCGCGCGCAGGCCGCCGATCAACTGGTGGATGATGCCGCTGAGCGGGCCGCGGTACGGCACGCGGCCTTCGATGCCTTCCGGCACCAGCTTGTCGGCGTCGGAGGCGTCCTGGAAGTAACGGTCCTTGCTGCCCTTCTCCATCGCGCCCAGGCTGCCCATGCCGCGGTAGCTCTTGTAGCTGCGGCCCTGGAACAGTTCGACTTCGCCCGGGGCTTCCTCGGTGCCGGCGAAGAGGCCGCCGACCATCACCGTGGAAGCGCCGGCGACCAGCGCCTTGCCGATGTCGCCGGAATAGCGGATGCCGCCGTCGGCGATCAGTGGGATGCGGTCCTGCAGCGCCTCGGCGACCATGTCGATCGCAGTGATCTGCGGCACGCCGACACCGGCGACCACGCGCGTGGTGCAGATCGAGCCCGGGCCCACGCCGACCTTGACCGCATCGGCACCGGCGTCCATCAGCGCCAGCGCGGCGTCGCCGGTGACGATGTTGCCGCCGATCACCTGCAGCTGCGGGTAGGTCTTCTTGACCCAGGCCACGCGGTCGATGACGCCTTGCGAGTGACCGTGCGCGGTATCGACGATGACCACGTCCACGCCGGCCGCGGCCAGCAGTTCGATGCGCTGTTCGGTATCGCCGCCGACACCCACCGCGGCGCCGACCAGCAGCCGGGTGGCGGCGTCCTTGGCGGCGTTGGGGTTGTCGGTCTTCTTCTGGATGTCCTTGACCGTGATCAGGCCGCGCAGCTCGAAGCCATCGTTGACCACCAGGATCTTCTCGATGCGATGGCGGTGCAGCAGCTGCAGCACTTCCTCGTCGCTGGCGCCTTCGCGTACGGTGACCAGGCGATCCTTCTTGGTCATGATGTGGCGAACCGGATCGTCGAGCTTCTTCTCGAAGCGCATGTCGCGGCTGGTGACGATGCCGACCAGCTCGCTGCCGTCCACCACCGGCACGCCGGAGATGTTGCGGGCGCGGGTGAGTTTGAGCACCTCGCCGATGGTGGTCTCCGGACCGACCGTGAACGGCTCGGTGATGACGCCGGCCTCGAACTTCTTGACCTTGGCCACTTCGGCGGCCTGCTGCGCCGGGGTCAGGTTCTTGTGGATGATGCCGATGCCGCCGAGCTGGGCCATGGCCACCGCCAGGCGGTGCTCGGTGACCGTGTCCATCGCGGCCGAGAGGATCGGCAGTTTCAGGCGCAGGTCGCGGGTCAGCCGGGTTTCCAGGCTGACGTCCTTGGGCAGGACGGTCGAATGGGCGGGGACGAGCGAGACGTCGTCGTAGGTGAGAGCTTCAGCCTGGATGCGGAGCATCGGCGGACCCGAGTGTGGGGAAGCGCGGCATTTTAACGCATTGGGGCGGGGATTGGGGAGTCGGGATTGGGGATTTGCTAAAGCGATGCCTCGCGCGGCGGGCCGGCCTACCGATCCCGAATGCCCCCCGGACAGGCCGTGCATGCGCTTTTGCTGTTGCCTTTAACGAATCTCGAATCCCGACTCCCCAATCACGCGCAGCCCTCAACGAATCCCCACTCCCGAATCCCGACTCCCCGCCGCCTCAGCGGCCTCGATGGTGTTCTGCATCAGCGTGGCCACGGTCATCGGCCCCACCCCGCCCGGCACCGGGGTGATCCAACTGGCGCGCTGCGCCGCCGCGTCGAAGCCGACGTCGCCGACCAGGCGGCCGTCGTCCAGGCGGTTGATGCCGACGTCGATCACCACCGCGCCGGGCTTGACCCACTCACCCGGGATCAGCCCCGGCCGGCCCACCGCCACCACCAGGATGTCGGCGTCGCGCACCCGCGCCTGCAGCACCTCCGGCGGGGTGAACTTGTGGCAACAGCTGACCGTGCAGCCGGCGATCAGCAGCTCCAGCGCCATCGGCCGGCCGACGTGGTTGCTGACGCCGACGATGGTGGCGTTGCGCCCGCGCACCGGCTGATCGGTGTGCGCCAGCAGGGTGACGATGCCGCGCGGCGTGCACGGGCGCAGACCGAATTCGCGCAGCGCCAGGTGGCCGACATTCTCCGGATGGAAACCGTCCACGTCCTTGCGCGGATCGATGCGGTGGATCAGCCGGCTGGCATCGGGGATGCCCGGCAGCGGCAACTGCACCAGGATGCCGTGGATCTTGGGATCGGCATTGAGCCGGTAGATCAGCGCCAGCAGGTCGGCCTCGCTGGTACCGGCCGGCAGGTCGTAGTCGAACGCCTCGATGCCGACCTTCTCGGCCGCGCGGCGCTTGTTGCGCACGTAGACCGCGGAGGCCGGGTCGCCGCCCACCAGCACCACCGCCAACCCTGGCCGCGGCTGCCCAGCCGCCAGCCGCGCGTCGACCCGCGCCTTGAGCTCGTCGAGCAGGTCTTCGGCGATGCGGCGCCCGTCGAGGATGCGGGCCGGGACGGAGGAGACAGGCGCGGAATCGGTCATCGGGGCGGGCGGGTGTAGAGTCGGGGGATGTCCATTGTCCCCGATTCCGCCATGACCGACACCACCCGCATCGAGGCCGCCGCCTTCCGCCGCCTGCTGCAGCACCTCAACCAGGACCGTCCCGACGTGCAGAACATCGACCTGATGATCCTCGCCGGGTTCTGTCGCAACTGCCTGGCCGACTGGTACCGCGAGGCAGCGGCCGCCGAAGGCGAAGACCTCAGCAAGGAACAGGCGCGCGAGCGCGTCTACGGCATGCCGTTCGCCGACTGGAAAGCGCAGCACCAGGCAGAGGCCACGCCTGAGCAACTGGCCGCCTTCGCCGAGGCGCAGCGCAAGCACGGTTAGCGATGCTGCGTTACACCGCGATCGCGGCGGCCATTCTCGCCGCGGCCTATGTGGTGGTCTGCGCCCTGCTCTACCTGGGCCAGCGCGACCTGCTGTACTTCCCGCAAGGCACGCGGGTGACAGCGGCGCAAACCGACTTCGCGCTGCGGCGCGGTGCAGACGTGCAACTGCGCGGCTGGCAGGTCACTCCCGGCCGCGACAAGGTGCTGCTGTACTTCGGCGGCAATGCCGAGGATCTGCGCTCCGCCCGCGCGCAGCTGCAGGCCGCCCTGCCCGACCACAGCCTCTACCTGCTTGCCTACCGTGGCTACGGCGCCAGCGACGGCACACCCAGCGAGAACGCACTGGTCGGCGATGCCGTGGCGCTGTACGACCATGTGCGCGATGCGCAGCCGCAGGCACAGATCGCGGTGCTGGGGCGCAGCCTGGGCAGCGGCGTGGCCAGCCAACTGGCGGCACGCCGTGAGGTATCGCGGCTGGTGCTGGTCACACCTTTCGACAGCCTGGTGTCGGCGGCGCAGGCGCACTACCCGTGGGCGCCGGTGCGCTGGCTGCTGCGCGATCGCTACGACTCGGCGCGGGCCTTGCGCGCCTATCGCGGCCCACTCCTGATCCTGCGCGCCGGCCGCGATCAGGTGGTGCCCCCGGCCAGCACCGACGCCCTGCTCGAGGCCCTGCCACAGCGCCCGGCCGTGGTCGCCTTCGCGCAGGCCGACCACAACGACATCAGCGACGATCCTGGCTACGTGGAGGCGCTGCAGGCGTTCTTGCGCTGAGGCTGTGCGCCTGCCGTAGGAGCGGCTTTAGCCGCGACAAGGCGCTCCCAGGAAGGCACGGTCGCGGCTGAAGCCGCTCCTACAACTGTGCGGCCATGTGCCGTCACTCTCCTGCGCTGGCTCCGACAAACGACATCAGCAACGACCCGGCTCCGTGCAGGCGCTGCAGGCGTTCTTGCGCTGAGGCTGGGCGCGTGCCGTAGGAGCGGTATTAGCCGCGACCAGGCGTTCCGGGAAGGCACGGTCGCGGCTGAAGCCGCTCCTACGCCTCCCCACCGACGGGTGCGGCTATGTGCCGTCAGCTTCCTGCGCCGGCTCGGTCACCGGCACGCCTTCCGGATTCAGCGTGCGGCTCTCGCGCCGCGGCGGGGTGAACGGGGTCGGCGTGGGCACCACTGGGGTGATGTTGCCGTACATCAGGCCCCTGCCAGCACGCACGTCGCCTGCGGCGACCTCCAGTTCCAGCCGCTCGGCATCGCGGCGGCGGATCTCGCGGGCGATGGAGCGCGCCTCGCTCTCGTCCATGCCCAGCTCGATCAGCGCGGCCTGGCCGAATTCCACTGCCGATTCGAAGGTCTCGCGGATGTGGTAGTCGACGCCGGCGGCGATCAGCTCCAGCGCGTGTTCGCGGTCGTAGGAGCGCACCAGCAGCTTAGCCTGCGGGAATTCGTGCCTGGCCAGCTCGACGATGCGGTTGGCCGCCTCGCGTTTGTCGACGCAGACGGCGATGGCGCGGGCGCTGTGCGCACCGGAAGCGTGCAGCACGTCCAGGCGGGTGCCGTCGCCGTAGTAGATCTTGAAGCCGAACTTGGCCGCGCTCTGGATCATCTCGATGTCGTTGTCGATGATGGTCACGTCCACGTCGCGCGCCAGCAGCGACTGGCTGGCGACCTGGCCGAAGCGGCCGAAACCGATGATCAGCACGCTGCCGGTGAGGCCGTCGGCTGCATCCACGCCTTCCATCGACGGTGCCTCCACCGGTGCCCAGCGCCGGTACAGCAGCACGAACAGCGGCGTCAGCGCCATCGACAGCACCACGATGGCGGTCAGGTTGGCGTTGATCTGCGCATCGATGACGCCGGCGCCGCTGGCGGCAGCGAACAGCACGAAGGCGAACTCGCCGCCCTGCGCCATCAGCACACCGCGATCCAGCGCCTGCGCATGGCCGCTGCCGGTGAGCCGCGCGACCAGATAGATGCAAGCCGCCTTGGCGGCCATGAAGGCGAGCACGCCACTGACGATCAGCGTCCAGTTGGCCGCCACCACCGCCAGGTTCAGCGCCATGCCGACACCGAGGAAGAACAGCCCCAGCAGGATGCCGCGGAACGGTTCGATGTCGGCTTCGATCTGGTGGCGGAAGGTCGATTCGGACAGCAGCACGCCGGCCAGGAACGCCCCCATCGCCATCGACAGCCCACCGAGTTGCATCAGCAGCGCCGCACCCAGCACCACCAGCAGGGCGGCCGCGGTCATCACCTCACGCGCCTTGGCGGCCGCCAGCAGCCGGAACAGCGGGTTGAGCAGCCAGCGCCCGGCCGCCAACAGGCCGACGATCGCCGCGGCACCGATACCGATGCCGATCCAGCGCGACGGCGCAGACGCGTCCGCCGGCACCGGCGCCATCCACGCCACCACCGCCAGCAGCGGCACGATCAACAGGTCTTCGAACAGCAGGATCGCGACGATCTTCTGCCCCGCCGGCAAGGCGATGTCGCCGCGCTCGCCGAGCAGTTGCATGACCACTGCGGTGGAGGTCAGCACGAAGCCGGAGGCGGCGATGAAGGCCACCGGCAATGGAAAGCCGAAGGCCAGTCCGACCCCGGTCAGCACGCTGGCGCAGACGATGATCTGCGCGGTACCCAGGCCGAAGATCTGCTTGCGCAGGCTCCACAGGTGCGAGGGCCGCATTTCCAGGCCGATCACGAACAGGAACATGACCACGCCCAATTCGGCGACGTGCAGGATCGCCTGCGGATCGGAGAACCAGCCCAGGCCGAACGGCCCGATCGCCAGGCCGGCGGCGAGATAGCCGAGCACCGATCCCAGGCCGAGCCGGCGAAACACCGGCACCGCCACCACGGCCGCGCCGAGCAGCGCCACCACCTTGATCAACTCGCTGCTGTCGGCTGCACTGGTCATGCGCCGATTCTACGCACAAGGCCGCAGCATCCCCATGGAGCGGGATGCGACATGAGACGCGGCGCACTGCGTGCTGCGCGCAAGGCGCTTCTCGTGAGACATGCATGCGGTCGCGCGCCGCGCGCCGTACCCTCACCCCAACCCCTCTCCCGCAGGGAGAGGGGCTTGAGCGTGCGCGACGCTGCTTCAGCCATCGAGCCCCCTCCTCCCTTCTCCCACCGGGAGAAGGTGCCCCGAAGGGGCGGATGAGCGTACGGTGCCGCTGCGTACAACGAAAGCCAGCGCAGCCTTGCATCGCGAGTCGCTTCGCGCCAAACCCTCACCCCAACCCCTCTCCCGATGGGAGAGGGGCTTGAGCGTGCGCGGCGCTGCTTCCGCCATCGAGACCGCATCTCCCTTCTCCCACCGGGAGAAGGTGCCACGCAGGGGCGGATGAGGGTACGGGTGCCGCTGCGTACAACGAAAGCCAGCGCAGCCTTGCATCACGAATCGCTTCGCGCCGTACCCTCACCCCTACCCCTCTCCCGATGGGAGAGGGGCTTGAGCAGCGCGACACTGCTTCAACCATCGAGCCACCGCCTCCCTTCTCCCACCGGGAGAAGGTGCCCTGCAGGGGCGGATGAGGGTACGGGTGCCGCGGCGAACAGCCACACCTAGTAGCAGCTAACCCTCAGCCCCACAGAACCGCGCATAGTCGATATAGCCAGGAAACGGCCGCTCCGGCGCACACAGCGGACACTGCGGATCGGCGGACAGGCGGGTTTCGCGGAAGCGCATCGCCAGCGCGTCGAAGTGCAGCAGGCGGCCGCGCAAGGGTTCACCGATGTCGAGCAGCAGCTTCAAGACCTCGTTGGCCTGCAGCAGGCCGACGATGCCGGGCAGCACGCCAAGAACGCCGGCGTCGGCGCAGTTAGGCGCGAACTCCGGCGGCGGCGGCTCCGGGAACAGGCAGCGGTAGCACGGCGCCTGCCCACGCCGACGGCCGGCATCGAACACGCTGACCTGGCCCTCGAAGCGCTGCACCGCGCCGTATACCAACGGCTTGCCCAGCTTCACGCAGGCATCGTTGAGCAGGTAGCGCGCGGGAAAGTTGTCCGAGCCGTCCAGCACCACGTCCACGTCCTGCAGCAGCCGCTCGACGTTGTCCGCGGTGACCCGCTCGCGCATCGCCTCCACCCGCACGCCCGGGTTCAGCGCGCCCAGGCTCGCCGCCGCCGAGTCCACCTTGGCCTGGCCGATCCGCGCGTCGCCGTGCAGGATCTGCCGCTGCAAATTGCTGCGTTCGACCACGTCGTCGTCGGCGATGCGCAACTGCCCGACCCCGGCCGCGGCCAGGTAGAAACCGGCCGGCGAGCCCAGGCCGCCGGCACCGACCAGCAGCACGCGCGCGGCCTGCAGCCGGCGCTGGCCCTCGACCCCGACTTCGGGCAGGCGCAGATGCCGCGAATAGCGATCGAAGAAGTCTTCCTGCTCCGGCGCCAGCGCCGGTCGCTGCAACGGCAAGCCGTCGCGCTGCCAGCGCGTGGTGCCGCCCAGCACGGAAGCGACCTGGGTATAGCCGGCCTGCGCCAGAAACAATGCGGTGTCGTGCGAACGCTTGCCGCTCTGGCAAATCAGCAGCACCTCGGCGTCGGCGCCAAGATAGGCGGCCGGGTCGGCTTGCAACTGCGCGCGGGCCACGCCCTGCGCGCCCTCGGCCATGCCGGTGACGCGCTCGTGCTCCTCGCGGATGTCGATCAGGCGCGCGCCCTGCGCCTGCCGCGCCTGCGCCTGTGCCGGGGTCAGTTCTCGAATGCCCATGCACGCATTATCGGCGCAAACCGGGCGCGCGTCCGCCGTCCGCGGTGCGGCTCAGTACGGCACCACCTCGACCACGTCGCCGGCCTGGAACTGGCGCGCGCCCTCCTCCAGCCGCAGCAGCACGTCGCTGTCGGCGGCGCCGCGCAGGCGGTGCGAGCCGTCCGCGGGATTCGGCTCCGCCCACAACTGGCCGTGGGCGTCGCAGCGCATGCGCCCGCGCAGAAACTCCAGCCGGTCGTGGCGCTTGTCCCAGCCGGCCGCCAGCCGGGCGCGCCAGGCCCGATGCGGCTCGCTGCGCCGCTGCAGCGCATCCAGTAACGGCCGCCCGATCGCCAGGAAGGTCGCCAGCACCGACACCGGATTGCCCGGCAGGCCCAGGAACAGGGCGCGGTCCCACTCGCCGAACAGCAGCGGCATGCCCGGGCGCATGCGCACCTTCCAGAACAGGATGCGGCCGTGTTCGGCCAGCAGCCGCGGCAGGTAGTCCTTCTCGCCGGCAGAGACGCCGCCGCAGGTCAGCACCACGTCGAACGCCGAAGCCGCGTCGGCGAGCATGGCCTGGATGCGCTGCGGATCGTCCGGCAGGGTCGGCCACGCGGTCGGCGCCAGGCCGAGCAGGCGCAACTGCGCCATCAGCATGTCGCGGTTGCTGTTGTAGATCTGCCCCGGCTGCAACGGCAGGCCCGGCTCGACCAGTTCGTCGCCGGTGGCGAACACCGCCACGGTCGGCCGTGCCGCCACCATCAGCTGGTCCACGCCCAAGGCCGCGGCCAGGCCGATGCGCGAAGGCGTCAGCAGCATGCCGGCCTCGAGCACGCGCTCGCCGGCGCGCACGTCTTCGCCGCGCGCCCGCACGTGTGCGCCGACGGCGATGTCGGCGGGGACCTGCACCATGCCCTCGTGCTCGTGCACGTTCTCCTTGATCACCACCGTATCGGCCCCGGCCGGCAGTGGCGCGCCGGTGGTGACCCGCAGGCATTCGCCGGGCGCGAGCGCCTGCTGCCGATCGGCGCCGGCGAACTGCTCGCCGGCCAGGCGCAAGTCGCTCGGCGCGCCCGGGATCAGGTCGGCATGGCGCAGTGCGAAGCCGTCCATCGCGCTGTTGGCGAACGGCGGCAGGTCGATCGGCGCATCCAGCGGTTCCAGCAGGATGCGGCCATCGGCGCGCGACGCCGCCAGGCGCTCGCTGTTGACGGGACGGGCACGCGCCGCGGCGGCGACGATCGCCAGCGCGTCGGTGTAGGCGATCCGGGAGGGATAGTCGGTCATGGTGGCGGCAGGATACCCGCTGCGGCCAGGTCCTGCGGCGTGTTCAGATTACCCAGCACGATTTCCGGCAGCGGTACCGGCCGCATCCGCAGGCGCTGCTGCAAGGCGCGCGGCGCGTAGCGGGCGGCTGTCAGCGCCTCCTCCAGCGCCGGGCGCAGCGCGGCCAATCGGTACAGCGCCACCAGCGGCTGAGAGCCGGCGGCATCCTCGAGCCAGGCGCCATCGCACTCGTCAGCGGCTGCGGCCAGCACCGCAGGCAGATCCGGCGGCAACACGCAGATGTCGACCGGCACGGTCAGCAGCCAGGGCGTGTCGCAGGCAGCGGCAAGCGCGTCCAGCCCGGCGATCGGTCCCAGCGAACGTTCCGCCCCGGCCGGTGCCGCGACCCGGTCCGGAACGACCTGCAGGCCGATGGTGGCATAGCGCGGCAAGCTGCGGTTGGCACTGACCAGCACGTGGGAGACCTGAGGCTCCAGCGCCTGCACCAGCCAGTGCACCTGCGCCTGCCCGCCGCGTTGCAACCAGGCCTTGTCGCATCCGCCCAGGCGCTGCGCGCGGCCACCGGCCAGAATGCCGAGGGTGATCGCGCGCCGTGGGTCCATCGTGCGGCTACTTGCCGCGGACGTGCTTCATCAGGCGCCGCTTCTTGGCGATCTGGCGCTCGGTCAGCACGTTCTTCTTGCCTTCGTACGGGTTGGCGCCTTCGCGGAACATGAAACGCACCGGCGTGCCGACCAGCTTGAAGCGCTTGCGGAAGAAGTTCTCCAGGTAGCGCTTGTACGACTCCGGCAACACCTTCAGGCGCGTGCCGTGGACGATGAAGGTCGGCGGATTGCTGCCGCCCGGATGCACGTAGCGCAGCTTGGAGACGTGGCCGCGGATGCTCGGCGGCGGATTGCTCTCGTAGGCGATTTCCAGCGCCTGGTTGACTTCGCTGGTGCTGAACTCGCGCACCGCCGAGGCGTGCGCGCGATGGATCGCCTGGAACAGTTCGCGCATGCCCGAGCCGTGCTTGGCGGAGATACGCACCGCCTCGGCCCAGGCCACGAAGCCGAGCTTGCGCGACAGCAGGTCTTCGGCCTGCGCACGCTGGTAGTCGCTCTGCCCGTCCCACTTGTTGATCGCCACCACCAGGGCACGGCCGGCATCGAGGATGGCGCCGAGCACGGTCGCATCCTGGTCGGTCACGCCTTCGCCGGCATCGAGCATCAGCACCGCCACCTGGCACTGTTCGATCGCCTGCAGCGTCTTGAACGCGCTGAACTTCTCCACCGCCTCCTCGACGCGGCCGCGGCGACGCAGGCCGGCGGTGTCGATCAGCCGGTACAGGCGGCCGTCGCGCTCCAGGTCCACCGCGATCGAGTCGCGGGTGGTGCCGGGGACTTCGGAGGCGATCATGCGCTCCTCGCCCAGCAGGCGATTGACCAGGGTCGACTTGCCCACGTTCGGGCGGCCGACGAAGGCAATGCGCATGCGCGCCGGATCGGTGTCCAGGGTCTCGCCGGCGCCCTCTTCCGGCAGCCGCTCCAGCACTTCTTCGAGCAGGTCGTCGATGCCGTGGCGATGCGCGGCGGAGACCGCGATGGCGTCGCCGAGACCGTAGCGCGCGAACTCGGCGCGCACCTGGTCCTCGTCGGTGCCGTCGATCTTGTTGATCAGCAGCAGGGTCGGCCGCGCCAGCTTGCGCAGCCAGGCCAGGATCTCGTCGTCGAGCGCGGACGATCCCTCGCGGCCGTCGACCACGAACAGGATCAGGTCGGCCTCGCCGGCGGCGGCGCGCGCCTGCTCGGCAGTGGCGCCGGCCAGGCCTTCCTCTTCGCCGGAGATGCCGCCGGTATCGACGATCACGAACGGGGTTTCCGGCTGCAGCCGGCATACCCCGTAGTGGCGGTCGCGGGTGACGCCGGGCTGGTCGTGGACCAGCGCGTCACGGCTGCGCGTCAGCGCATTGAACAGCGTGGACTTGCCGACATTCGGCCGTCCAACCAGGGCGACCAGCGGCAGCATCGCGACATCCTTCTCTTGTTATTGACCCAACCGGAACGCGGTCAGGTCGCCTTTCGTGTTCTGCATCAGCAGAATCCCGTCCGCGACCACCGGCTGCGCCACCAGCGGCTTGCGGCCGACCCGCTCGCGCGCGGCGAACTCGCCGTTGTCGAGCCGGAGCCAGTGCAGATAGCCCTTGTAGTCACCGACCACGGCGTAATCGCCCTGGATCGCCACGCCGGTCAGCGACCGGCGCGCCAGCCCCGGCTGCGACCACATCGCCGATCCGGAGGCCTTGTCCAGCGCCCACACGGTGCCGGCGTTGTCGGCCACCACCACGTTGCCGGAACTGACGCCGACACCGCCGGCGCCGCCATGATCGCGGTTCCACAGCGGGCGGCCGCTCGGGCCTTCCAGCGCCACGGTCTCGTTCTTGAAGCTGGTCGCATACAGCGTGGTGCCGTCGAGCACCGGCGCGCCGTCGACGTCGGCCATGCGCTCCAGCTCGGTGCGACCTTCCGGCACGCCGATGGTCTGCTCCCACAGCACGCGACCGTCCTGCATCGCCAGCGCGGCCAGCGTGCCGTCGTCGTTGCCGATGAACAGCACGCCCGGACCCGCCACCACCGGCGCGTTGCCGCGTACGGTCAGGCTCGGCAGTTCCTGCGCATTGAACCAGCGCTGCTGCCCGGTCGCCGCATCGAAGGCGGTGGTGCGGCCGTCGTTGCTGCGCACGAACACCATGTTCTGCGCGATCACCGGCGCGGCGATCACTTCGTTGGGCACCTTGGCGCGCCACTTCTCGGTGCCGTTGGCGGCATCGAGCGCGATCACGGCGCCGTCCAGCGCACCGACGACCACCAGGCCGTCGCCCACGCCCGGGCCACCGGCAAAGCGCGGCAGCGGACGCTTCTTCTCGAGCCGCTTGCGCTCCTTGGCTTGCTGCTTCTCGTTGCGCAAGCGCTGCTTGTAGGCGGCGCGCTCATCCTTGGACAGGTTCTTGCCGGACTCGCTCTCGACCTGGCTCTTCGGCTGGTCCTCGGCCTGCGACAGCTGCTGCTTGCGCGCCTGCTTGGCGTCGTATTCCCAAATGGTCTTGCCGGTCTGCAGATCCAGCGCGTACACCGTTCCGGAGGTCGCGGCCGCATACACCTTGCCGTCGGCCACCACCGGGCGCTGGCGCACGCCGATGAGGCGCTCACCCTTGCCGGCGTCGGTGGACCACAGCTTCACCACCTTCACCGACGGGGTGAACTTCACCAGTTCGGCCGGCTCGGCGGCCTTCTTGGCGGCCGCATCCTTGCCGGCGAACCAGCCCTTGACGGTGGTGCAGCCCGACAAGGCCAGACCCAGCAGGGCCACGGTGGCGACACGCTTGAACATGACTACCTTCATCAGATCGGCTCCGCGGCATTCGGCACGCTGCCGCCCGCATCCATCAATTTCGTTTCGACCACGCGCCGCTGCGGCGAGGCCACGTCCAGACTGGTCAGCGCCTTGGCATACGCATCGCGCGCTGCGTCGCGCTTGCCCTGCGCGATCAGCGCATCGCCGCGAATCTCCAGACCCTGCGAATCGGTGGCCGAGGCCACCAGCGCCAGCGCGTCCTGCGGCTTGCCGCCGGAAATCAGCAACCGCGCCACACGATGGTCGACCAGCACCTTCATTTCGCCGTCGGCCTTGAGCGCGCGCAGCGTGGTCAACGCGGCATCGGACTTGCCGGCATCGACCTGCGCCTTGGCCAGGCGCAGCGCCGCCAGTTCGGCGTAGATGTTGGTCGAGCCCTGCTGCAGTTCGGCCATGTCCTTGGCCGCCTTGTCCAGCTGATTGGCCTGGATGCTCTTGAGCACCGCTTCGTAGCGGGTGTTGGCCTGGGCCAGATCGTTGGACCGCTGCTTGGTCCACCACTGCCAGCCGATGATCGCGCCAAGGCCCAGGACGATGCCGCCGATCAGGCCGGCGCCGTTCTTCCTGAGCCAAGTGCGGACGCGTTCGCTTTGTTCGTGCTCGTCGAGCAGGTCGTCAATCGCCATGCGTACTCTCGCCCCGCCGCTGCGACGGGACATGAAATGTTGAAGATGAGGAACCGCGCCGCCGTCACTCGGAGGCGGGCACCACGGAACCGTCAGAGGATACCGCAAAGCGCGCCACGTTCGCGCGCCTGAACGGAGTCAGATCCACGGTACTCCCGGATTGCTGAACCTGGACCGCCGAGGCATTGCCCAGCACCACACGTCCGACCTGCCCCGGCGCATACGTGCGGGTCTCGCCGGCCTTCAGCAGCGCCTTCTCCACCGGCGTGCCGTCGGGCGCGAGGATCTGCACCCAGCTGTCGCCCTGGAACGACAGGCTCAGGCTGTTCTTCTCCGGCTCCGCCGCCGGACGCGGCATCGGCGTCAGCGACGCGATGTACGGCGCGGCGCTTGGCGCCGGACGCGTGGCCGCCGGCGCGGCCGGCGCCGGCGCAGCAGCACCGTTGGCCGGCGTCGCCGTCGCGGCAGCGGTCGTGCCCGGCGTGCCCGGCACCACGTCCAGCGAGGCGGTGCTGGGGCCGCCGTCGTCGGCGAAATGGCTGCGGGTGGCGTACCACACCGGCACCGCCAATCCGGCGGTGATCACCACGTAGACCATGCGCCGCGTGGCGCTCTCGAGCATGCGCCGCAGCGGCGGCGTATGCGTGTGGCTGATCAATTCGACCGGCTGCACCGGCGCGATCTGCGCGGTCTGCAGCAAGGGCTCCAGGTCGACGCCGAGCAGGCGCGCGTAGCTGCGCAGCTGCCCGCGGACAAAGACCGGCGCGCCAAGGCGCTGCCACTGCTCCGACTCGAGTGCCTGCACCACATGCACCGGCATGCGCAGTCGGCTGCCGACGTCGTCGATGCTCAGGCCGGCCGCTTCGCGCGCTTCGCGGAGCTGTTGCCCGCAGCCTTTGGCGCCATCGAAAGCGTTCGGATTGGAATCACTGATCACAATGCACTAGCCCCGGGTGTCGTGGTCGCGGCGTCGGGAAACTCCTTGCGCAACCGCTGTTGGTAACGGCCGGCGGCAGCCTTGTCGCCCAGCCTTTGCTCAATCTGAATAGCAAGTTGTAACACGGAAGCGGTGGCAGGCGCAGCCGCCAGACGCCGCTCGGAGAAGGCCCGCGCCTCGAAAAAGCGCCCCTGCGCGACCTCGTTGCGGGCCATCGCCTCGAGCGCGTACGCGTTGTCCGGATCCAGCTCCAGCGCCTTGCGCAGGTCGCGTTCGCCACGCTCGCGCTGGCCGACCTGCAGCGCACAGCCGCCGGCGTTGGCCAGCGCCGAGGCCGGCGTGGCGTAGTCCTGGAGCGCGAGCGCGCGGTCGAACCAGGCCAGCGACTCCGCCGGCGAGCCGTTCGCGCACAGCCAGGCGCCGTAGTTGTTCAAGGTCGCGCCGTTGCCCGGCGCCAGCTCGGCGGCCTTGCGGTAGTACCCACCGGCGGTCGCGGCATCGCCCTTGCGATCGGCGACCACCGCCAGCACGGTCAGTGCGTCGACCGAATCGGCGTCCACCGCCAGCGCCTTGCGCGCGTGCGTCTGCGCTGCGTCCAGGTCGTTGGAGGCGAGCCCGTTGGCGGCCAGGCCCAGTTGTTCCTGCAAGGCCACGCGCGACTTCACCGCGCGGCTGTCGCGGAAGGAATAATGCGGCTGCACCTGTTCGGCGGTACGCACGGTGCCGGTCTTGGCAGCGATCCAGTTGCAGCCCGGCAAGGCCAACACTGCGATCGCCACCACCGCGATGGAACGCCCTTGGCTACGCCGCCGCATCCCGATCCGCCCGCGTCTGCAATTCGCGCTTGAACTCGGCCTGCCGGCGGGTGCGGTCCATGACCTGCCCCTTGAGCTGCCCGCAGGCCGCATCGATGTCGTCGCCGCGCGTGCGCCGCACCATGGTCAGCACCTGCGCGTCCAGCAGGATCTTCTGGAACGCACGGATCTCGGTCTCGCCGGAGCGCTCGTAGCGCGTGCCCGGGAACGGATTGAACGGGATCAGGTTGACCTTGCCGGCGTTCGACGCCTGCACCGCGTTGTCGAACTGGCGCATCAGCCGCGCCAGTTGCCGCGCATGCTCCGGCTGGTCGTTGATCCCCTTCATCAGGGTGTATTCGAAGGTCACCGACTCGCGGCGCTTGTTGGCGCGCAGGTAGCGCGCACAGGCGTCCATCAGTTCGGCGATCGGGTACTTCTTGTTGAGCGGGACCAGGGTCTCGCGCAGCGCGTCGTTGGGCGCATGCAGCGACACCGCCAGCGACACGTCGCTCTCGCTGGACAGGCGGTCGATCTGCGGCACCAGGCCCGAGGTGGACAGGGTCACGCGCTTGTTGGCCAGGCCGTAGCCCAGGTCGTCGCGCATCACGCTCATCGCGCGCACGACGTTGTCGAAATTCATCAGCGGCTCGCCCATGCCCATCATCACCACGTTGGTGAGGCGGCGCATCTGGTGCGGCACGTTGCCCAGGTGACGCGCCGCCACCCACACCTGGCCGATGATCTCGGCGGTGGAGAGGTTGCGGTTGAAGCCCTGGGTGGCGGTGGAGCAGAACGTGCAGTTGAGGCCGCAACCGACCTGCGAGGACACACACAGCGTGCCGCGGGTCTTGTCGGGGATGTAGACGGTCTCGATCGCGTTCTTGCCGTCCACGCCCATCGCCAGCAGCCACTTGTGGGTGCCGTCGGCGGAAGGCTTGTCGAACACGATGTTGGGGACGACGACCTCGGCATGCTGCTGCAGCTTGGCGCGCAGCGCCTTGCCGAGGTCGGTCATCTGGTCGAAGTCGGTGACGTAGCGGTGGTGGATCCACTTCATCACCTGGTGGGCGCGGTAGCGCGCTTCGCCGAGGGTCTCGGCGAAGAAGCGCTCCAGCCCCTCGCGATCGAGGTCGAGCAGATTCTGCTTGGCCGCCGCGCCGGTCCGCACGGGATCGGCGATGGCCAAGGGAGGATGGACGACCTCGTTCACGACGACCTCGCTTAGCGCGAAACCACTTCGGTGGCGGCGAAGAAATACGCCACTTCGTTGGCGGCGTTCTCGACCGAATCCGAGCCGTGCGCGGCGTTGGCGTCGATCGAATCGGCGAAGTCGGCGCGGATGGTGCCCGGCGCGGCGTCCTTCGGGTTGGTGGCGCCCAGCAGGTCGCGGTGCGCGGCCACGGCGTTCTCACCTTCCAGCGCCTGGATCATCACCGGGCCGGAGATCATGAACTCGACCAGCGCGTTGAAGAACGGACGCTCGCGGTGCACGGCGTAGAAGCCCTCGGCCTCGCGGCGCGACAGCTGCTTGTACTTGGCGGCCACGACCTTCAGGCCGGCCTTCTCGAAGCGCGAGTAGATTTCGCCGATGACGTTCTTGGCGACGGCGTCGGGCTTGATGATGGACAGGGTGCGCTCCAGCGCCATGGGAAGTTCTCCGTTGGGCGGGCCACTGAAGGCCCGAGGTTAACATGAAAAAAACCCGCGTCAAAACGCGGGCTTAGCCAGAATTGCGATGGACAATTCTATCCAATCGGCGCCGGCTTTGCACGGCCAGGCTGAATCGTGCTGCAAAGCAGCATGACGCGCCCACCGCCCGGGCCTAGACTCAAACAATCGTTTGATTGATTCTGGCGGCCGCATGGCAAAGCAAGCGCACTTCTCGACCAAGGACCGCATCCTCAGCGCGGCCGAGGAACTGTTCGCGCAGCACGGCTTTTCCGGCACCTCGCTGCGCCAGGTCACCAGCCAGGCCGACGTCAACATCGCCGCGGTGAACTACCACTTCGGGTCCAAGGAAAACCTGGTCAACGAGGTGTTCCGGCGGCGCATGGACGAAATGACCGCCGCGCGCATGGCGCAGTTGGAAACCGCGCAACGGCAGCATCCCGGCCAGCTCGGCCCGGTACTGGCGGCCTTCGTCGAGCCGGCCCTGGCGATGGCCCAGGAGCGGCAGAGCGGCGGCGCCTTCGTGCGGGTGATCGCCCGCGCCTATGCCGAGAACAACGACAGCCTGCGCCAGTTCCTGTCCGACCACTACGGCCATGTGCTGCGCGAGTTCGGCAAGGCCATCGCCGCCTGCGTGCCCGGGCTGAGCAAGCAGGAGCTGTACTGGCGCCTGGACTTCCTGGCCGGCGCCCTGACCTACGCCATGGCCGACTTCGGCCTGATCAAGCGCCCCGCCGGCGTCAGCGAGGGCGCGCACCGCGCCCACGCCGCCCGCGAACTCATCCGTTTCGCCGAAGCCGGCTTCCTCGCCCATTCGGTTCCCTGATCCCGCAAACGTTGACCCACAGAGGCTGATCGCTATGTCCAATCCCCTGCTCGTCCGCCGTGCCGCCGTCCTGGGCGCGGGCGTGATGGGTGCGCAGATCGCTGCGCACCTGACCAACGCCGGCGTCGACACCGTGCTGTTCGACCTCCCCGCCAAGGAAGGCCCCGCCGATGGCGTGGTGCTCAAGGCGATCGCCAACCTGACCAAGCTCAGCCCGGCGCCGCTGGCCAGCACCGCGCTGGCCGAGGCCATCACCCCGGCCAACTACGACTCCGGCCTGGAGCAGTTGCGCGGCTGCGACCTGATCGTCGAAGCCATCGCCGAGCGCATGGACTGGAAACAGGACCTGTACAAGAAGATCGCGCCGTTCGTGGCCGACCATGCGGTGCTGGCCTCCAACACCTCCGGCCTGGGCATCAACGCCCTGTCCGACGTGCTGCCGGAACAGCTGCGCCACCGTTTCTGCGGCGTGCACTTCTTCAATCCGCCGCGCTACATGCACCTGGCCGAACTGATCCCGGCCAAGCACACCGAACCGGCCGTGCTGGAAGGCCTGGAAAGCTTCCTGGTCACCACCCTGGGCAAGGGCGTGGTCTACGCCAAGGACACCCCGAACTTCATCGGCAACCGCATCGGCGTGTTCTCGATCCTGTCCACCATCCACCACACCGAGCAGTTCGGCCTGGGCTTCGACGAGGTCGACGGCCTCACCGGCCCGCTGGTCGGCCGGCCGAAGTCGGCGACCTACCGCACCTCGGACGTGGTCGGCCTGGACACCATGGCGCACGTCATCAAGACCATGGGCGACACCCTGCCGAACGATCCGTGGCATGCCTTCTTCAAGGCGCCGAAGTGGCTGGAGGCGCTGATCGGCAAGGGCGCGCTCGGCCAGAAGACCGGCGCCGGCATCTTCCGCAAGGTCGGCAAGGACATCGTGGTGCTGGATCTGCAGAAGCAGGACTACCGCCCGGCCGACCGCGCCGCGGCGCCGGAGGTGGTCGAGATCCTGAAGATCAAGAACCCGGCCGAGAAGTTCGCCAAGCTGCGCGAGAGCCAGCATCCGCAGGCGCAGTTCCTGTGGGCGACCTTCCGCGACCTGTTCCACTACAGCGCCTACCACCTGGCCGACATCGCCGAGACCGCGCGCGACGTGGACCTGGCGATCCGCTGGGGCTACGGCTGGGCGCTGGGTCCGTTCGAGACCTGGCAGGCCGCGGGCTGGAAGCAGGTCGCGCAGTGGATCGCCGACGACATCGCCGCCGGCAAGAGCATGAGCAGCGCGCCGCTGCCGAACTGGGTGTTCGACGGCCGCGACGGCGTGCACGCCGCCGAGGGCTCGTACAGCCCGGCGCGCGACGCCAAGCTGCCGCGCTCGGCGCTGCCGGTGTACAAGCGCCAGCGCTTCCCCGATCCGCTGTTGGGCGAAAAGTTCGCGCAAGGCGAGACCGTGTTCGAGAACGACGGCCTGCGCATGTGGCACGACGGCGACGACATCGCCGTGGTCAGCTTCAAGACCAAGATGAACACCGTCTCCGACCAGGTGCTGGACGGCCTGCAGGAAGCGGTCGGCCGCGCCGAGAAGGACTTCAAGGGCCTGGTGCTGTGGCAGCACAAGGAACCCTTCTCCGCCGGCGCCGACCTGGCCGGCGCGCTGGGCCTGCTGCAGGCCGGCAAGGTCGATGCGTTCGAGGCGATGGTCGCCAACTTCCAGGCCACCAGCCAGCGCATCAAGTACTCGCTGGTGCCGGTGGTCGCGGCGGTGCGCGGGCTGGCGCTGGGCGGCGGTTGCGAGTTCCAGATGCACAGCGCCAAGACCGTGGCCGCGCTGGAGAGCTACATCGGCCTGGTCGAGGCCGGCGTGGGCCTGCTGCCGGCCGGCGGCGGCCTCAAGGAGATCGCGGTGCGCGCGGCGCAGGCCGCGGGTCCGGGCGGCGACGTGTTCGCCGAGCTGAAGAAGACCTTCGAGACCGTGGCCATGGCCAAGGTCTCCACCTCGGCGGTCAACGCCAAGGAACTGGGCCTGCTGCGCGGCACCGACAAGGTGGTGTTCAACAGCTACGAATCGCTGTACATCGCCAAGGCCGAGGCGCGCGCCCTGGCCGAGGGCGGCTACCGCCCGCCGCTGCCGGCGCGACGCATCCAGGTCGCCGGCGACGTCGGCATCGCCACCTTCAAGATGCTGCTGGTCAACATGCTGGAGGGCCGCTTCATCAGCGAGTACGACTACGAGATCGCCACCCGCATCGCCACCGTGCTGTGCGGCGGCGAAGTCGACCGCGGCGCGCTGGTGGACGAGGAATGGCTGCTCAAGCTCGAGCGCAAGCACTTCGTCGAACTGGCCCAGCAGGAAAAGACCCAGGCGCGCATCGGGCACATGCTCAAGACGGGTAAGCCGCTTAGGAACTGAGATTCGGGAGTCGGGATTGGGGATTCGTGACAGCGGATCCCCAACACCTGATGCCACCCTCGCCTCCCACCATTTATCAGCCGGGCAAAACGCATTCGACGTCGGGATCCGCTCTGACGAATCCCCAATCCCGAATCCTCAATCCCGGCTTTCGGAGAAAGCCAAATGAGCAAACAGATCCAGGAAGCCTACATCGTCGCCGCCACCCGTACCCCGGTCGGCAAGGCGCCCAAGGGCATGTTCCGCAACACCCGTCCCGACGACATGCTGGCGCACGTGCTGCGCGCGGTGGTGGCGCAGGCGCCGGGCATCGACACCTCGCGCATCGACGACGCGATCATCGGCTGCGCGATGCCCGAGGGCGAGCAAGGCATGAACGTGGCGCGCATCGGCGTGCTGCTGGCCGGCCTGCCGAACTCGGTGGCCGGGCAGACCATCAACCGCTTCTGCTCCTCGGGCATCCAGGCGGTGGCGCTGGCCGCCGACCAGATCCGCCTGGGCAACGCCGACCTGATGCTGGCCGGCGGCACCGAATCGATGTCGATGGTGCCGATGATGGGCAACAAGGTCGCGCTGTCGCCGAGCGTGTTCGCCGACGACCACGTGGCCATCGCCTACGGCATGGGCATCACCGCCGAGAAGGTGGCCGAGGAATGGAAGGTGTCGCGCGAGGACCAGGATGCCTTCGCCCTCGCCTCGCACCAGAAGGCCATCGCCGCGATCGCCGCCGGCGAGTTCCGCGACGAGATCAGCCCCTACGAGATCGTCTCGCACCAGCCCGACCTGGCCGGCAACGTCATCGCCCTGCGCAAGAAGCTGGTCGACACCGACGAAGGCCCGCGTCCGGACAGCTCGATCGAAGGCCTGGCCAAGCTGCGCCCGGTGTTCCGCAACGGCCAGTTCGGCGGCAGCGTCACCGCCGGCAACTCCTCGCAGATGAGCGACGGCGCCGGTGCGGTGCTGCTGGCCTCCGAGCAGGCGATCAAGGACTACGGGCTGACCCCGCTGGCCCGCTTCGTCAGCTTCTCGGTCGCCGGCGTGCGTCCGGAAGTGATGGGCATCGGCCCGATCGAGGCGATTCCGAAGGCGCTCAAGCAGGCCGGCCTGAGCAAGGACCAACTGGACTGGATCGAGCTCAACGAAGCCTTCGCCGCGCAGTCGCTGGCGGTGATCCGCGACAGCGGCCTGGATCCGTCCAAGGTCAATCCGCTGGGCGGCGCCATCGCCCTGGGCCATCCGCTCGGCGCCACCGGCGCGATCCGCACCGCGACCCTGGTGCACGGCCTGCGTCGCCACAAGCAGAAGTACGGCATGGTCACCATGTGCATCGGCACCGGCATGGGCGCCGCGGGGATCATCGAGGCGCTGTAAGCATGCGGCGCCCTACCCTCGTCCGTTCCTGCGTGCCACCTTTCCCCAAAGGGCGCCATGGTCCCGATGGGAAAAGGGAACAGCTATGGCCCCTCTCCCACCGGGAGAGGGGTTGGGGTGAGGGTCCGGCACCAAGCGTTGTTGTCAGACCAGCGCAAAAACAGAAAAAGGCAGCCTCACGGCTGCCTTTTTCTGTTTGTCACCTGATTCGACCTATCTGGATCGGATCAATGCCTGAAGCTCCTTGGCCAGCGCGCCGCCTACAGCGGCGCACGGCACCAGGCTCACTCCTCGGCGAGCATCTGGGTCAGCTTCTCACGCGCCGGCTTGGCCAGCTTCTTGTTCTCCAGCGCAAACCGGATGGTCGCCTCGACCAGGCCCAGGTGGGTACCGCAGTCGAAACGGGTGCCCTCGAAGCGATACGCATCGACTTCCTCGCTCTTTAGCAGCGCGGCGATGGCGTCGGTCAGCTGGATCTCGCCGCCGGCACCGGTGCCGGTGCTTTCCAGCAGTTCGAAGATCTTCGAGCTGAGCACGTAGCGCCCGACCACCGCCAGATCGCTCGGCGCGTCTTCCGGCTTGGGCTTCTCGACGATCTGCGCGATGCGGCCCTTGCGGCCGTCGAAGGCCTCGGTGGCGACGATGCCGTAGCTGGCGGTGTTCTCATGCGGCACGTCTTCCACCGCGATCACGCTGGCGCCGCTGCGCTCGTTGAGGTCGGCCATCTGCTTCAGCGCGCCGTCGCCGCGGTTCCAGATCAGGTCGTCCGGCAGCAACACCGCAAACGGCTCGTCGCCGATGACCGACTTGGCGCACAGGACGGCGTGGCCCAGGCCCAGCGCTTCGGCCTGGGTCACGAAGATCGCGCGCACGCCTTCCGGCAGCACGTGGCGGATCATTTCCAGCTGTTCGTGCTTGCCGGCACGCTCCAGCTTCTGCTCCAGTTCGTAGGCCTTGTCGAAATAATCCGCGACCGCGTGCTTGTAGCGGTTGGTGACGAAGATCAGGGTATCGCACCCGGCTTCGATCGCCTCGTCCACGGCGTACTGGATCAGCGGCCGATCGATGATCGGCAACATTTCCTTGGGAACCGTCTTGGTGGCGGGAAGGAAGCGGGTACCCAAACCTGCCACCGGGAATACTGCCTTGCGGATTCTCTTGCTCATCAGAGCCTTCTGGCCTCGCGTGCGGGGAATGGAACGATGGTAGCGGAGCTGTCGTGACCGTCTTGCTGACGCAAGGGCGCGAACTCCGGCATGGTCATGCGCAACACCTTCTCGATGGTGTCGCTGTCGTAGTCGGCCACCGCGGCGCGCAACTGCTGCACGCCGCGCAGCACGTCCTCGCGCGAGAAACTGCGCACGCCGGCCTCAAGGATCTTCGGATGCGAGGTGGGCCGGTAGTTCTCGTCGGCGTAGAACAGCGTCTCGTGCAGCTTTTCGCCAGGCCGCAGGCCGGTGTAGACGATGGCGATGTCGCGCCCGGGCTGCTTGCCCGCCAGGCGGATCATCTGCTCGGCAAGCAAACGGATCGGTACCGGCTCGCCCATGTCCAGCGTATAGATGGCGCCATGCGATGCCGAGGCCGCCGCCTGCACGATCAGCTGGCTGGCTTCGGGAATGGTCATGAAGTAACGCGTCACCTGCGGATCGGTAACCGTCACCGGACCGCCCTGGCGGATCTGCTCGCGGAACAGAGGCACCACGCTGCCGGCCGAGTCCAACACATTGCCGAAGCGCACGGTCACGAAGCGCGTGCTCACCGCCTGGTCGTCCAGCGACTGGCACACCATCTCGGCGTAGCGCTTGGACGCACCGAGCAGGTTGACCGGATTGACCGCCTTGTCGGTGGAAATGAACACGAAGGTCGAGACCTTGGCCGCGACACAGGCGCGCGCCACGTTCTCGGTGGCCAGCACGTTGTTGCGCACCGCCTCGCGGCACTGCCGCTCCAGCAGCGGCACCTGCTTGTAGGCGGCGGCATGGAACACCGCGTCCGGCTCGGCCACCTGCATGGCGTGGCGGATCACCGCCGGATCGCCGCAATCGCCGAGCACGCAGTCGATCTCCAGATCGGGGAACGTGCGGTGCAGGTCGGCATGGATGGTGATCAGCGCCAGCTCGTTGATCTCAAGCAGCACGATCTTGCGCGCGCCGTGACGCGCGCACTGCCGGCACAGTTCCGAGCCGATCGAACCGCCGGCGCCGGTCACCAGCACGGTACGCCCCGAGAGCCAGCCCTTGATCAGCTTCCAGTCTGGGGTCACCGGCTTGCGACCGAGCAGGTCCTCGATCGCGACCTCCTTGAGCTCGCCCGGCAGGTAATGACCTTCGAGCACGTCGAGCAGGCGCGGCACGGTGCGGAACGGCAGGCCGGTGCTCTCGCAGATCGCCACCACCCGCTGCATGCCGGCCGCGTCCAGCGACGGGATCGCGATCACCAGCAGCTTCGCGGCGGTTTCCTTGGCGATTGCGCCGGCTTCATCGATGCGGCCCAGGATCGGCAGGCCCTGCAGCTTGGCGCCGTGCAGGTGACCAGCGTCGTCGACGAAGCCGACCGGATGATAGGCGCCGGAACGGCGCAGGTCGCGTACCAGCGCCTCGGCCGCACGGCCTGCGCCGACGATCAACACCCGCCGCGCGGTATCGTCCGAATGCGCGATCTGATAATCCTTCCAGGCGCGGTACAGCAGGCGCGGCGCGCCCAGCAGCGCCGACAACGCAAACGGATACACCATCAGCACAGAGAGCGGGATCGCGTCGAAGCGGCTGTAGGCCAGCCCCAGCACGATCGCCACCAGGCCATAGAAGCTGGCCTTGAAGATATTGAGCAGGTCCGGGACGCTGGCAAAGCGCCACAGGCCGCGGTACAGGCCGACCTTCCAGAACACCAGCCCCTGCGCCACCAAAACGATGGCGGTGTTGAGGTTCCACAACGGCAGCGGGTGCTCGCCGGGGAGCATGGTGTAACGCGCCGCGTGCAGCAGCTGCCAACAGACCCAGACGATGACCAGATCGTGGACAACCACGGAGGCCTTGGGAAACAGCTCGGTGACTCGGTCGCGCGTGGAAAGCATCAGTGATCCGTGAGAGTTCGGCGCATCCGGTTGCGCAAGGCCAGCCAAAGCACACCTGCCGAACAGAACCAGGCGATCGTCAGACCGGCCTGCATGCCCGCATCCAGGGGCCTGCCCAGCCGCGCAATTGTAATCGCGACAATGCTGAACAGACCGTAGGCGAGCGTGACGACAGTATGGCTACTGCCGGTATGTACCCAACGCTGATAGAAATGTTGCGCGTGCGGTTGCCACCAGCGTTCGCCGGCGAGCATGCGCGAGACGAGCGTGAAGCCTGCGTCGATTGCAAAGGCCGACAGCGGCAATGCCGGCAGCCAGGGCGCCTGCTCGCCAGCAACGAGGCACCAGGCGAACAGCGCGGCGATCAGGTAGCCAAGCGCGCCGCTGCCGACATCGCCGAGGAAAATGCGCGCCCGGGGGTAGTTGAACGGCAAAAATCCCGCGCAGGCCACCAGCAGCACCCAGCACGGCCAATGCAGCGGAGCCGATAGAAGGCTGGCGAATCCGAGGGCGGCGAGCATCGCCTGGCTGCTGGCCAGCCCATTGATGCCGTCCATGAAATTCCAGATATTGATTAGCGAAACCGTCGCCAACCACACCAGCGCGACCATCCACAGCGGTTGGCTCGCCTTGTAGACAAGTGCAGCCAGCAGGGTCGCGGCGACCGCATGCACCAGCAATCGCAGCGCCGCCGATAGCGACCGGTGGTCGTCCCACCAACCGATGCCGGCCACCAGCAGCAGGCCCGCCGCGACGGTGGCGACGCCGGCGCCGTGCTGGGGCCACTGCAGCGCCGCCCAGGCGCAGGCCAGCAGCACCGCCGCCACGATCGCCACGCCACCGCCGCGCGGCGTGGCCACGGTGTGGCTACGCCGCTCGCCCGGCGCGTCCATCAGCTTGCGTTTGAGTGCGTACTGGCGCGACAGCCAGGTGCCAGCCGCGCTGAACACCCCGAGCGCCAAGAGCAGCGCGGCTCCTGCGATGGGCACTACACCACCGCGTAGTTGAGCAGGGGCTTGACCGTGCCCCACTCCTTGCAACTGGGGCATTGCCAGTGGTGGGTGCGCGCGCCGAAGCCGCAGCGGGTGCAGCGGTAGCTGGGATTGCGCACCAGCAACTGGTCGGTGATGTGCTTGAGATCCTGCAGGGTCGCGGTGGAATCGGCGCCCTCGGCCAGGGTCAGGTCGATCAGCGCGGACTCGCCGCGCACCGACGGCCGGTCCTTGAGCTGCCGGCCCAGGTAGGAACGCGCGGCGGAAATGCCTTCCTGCGACTCCATCAGGCGGGTCAGCGCCAGCACCGGGGCGATGCCGCGGTAGTGCTCGGTCATCTCCGACAGGAACGCGCGCGCGCCGCTGAGATCGTCGCCGCGGCGGTAGCACTCCATCAGCGCCGGCATGATCTCCGGCAGATAGTCGGGATCGTGGCGCGCGGCGCGCTCGAAGGCGCGGATGGCGGCCTCGTCGTTGCCGTCGTCGACATCGATGCGCCCTTCCAGGATGCCGGCACGCACAGACTTGGCATCGGCCTGGTAGGCGCGCGCGATCGCCTCCCGCGCCAGGTCATTCTTGCCCGAGGCGCGATAGCGGTCGGCCAGTTCGCATTCGAACTGGGCGATCAGCTTGCCCATCGGCTCGCCGGTCACCTCTTCGTAGCGGGTGGCGTTGTCGATGGCCTTTTCCCAGTCGCGTTCGGCCTGGTAGATGCCGATCAGGTGCTTGAGCGCCTGCGGCGCACGCTGGTCGATCTGCGCCAGTTCGGTGAACACGGTTTCGGCGCGGTCCAGCAGCCCCGACTTCATGTAGTCCTCGCCCAGCGCCAGCAAGGCCTGCACGCGCTGCGCGTCGCTCAGGTCGCCGCGCTGGACCAGGCCCTGGTGCAGGCGGATGGCGCGGTCGACCTCACCGCGGCGGCGGAACAGGTGGCCCAGCGCGACCTGGGTCTCGAAGGTTTCCTTGTCCAGTTCGGCGATGTGCAGGAACAGCTCGATCGCCTTGTCCGGCTGCTCGTTGAGCAGGTAGTTGAGGCCGCGGAAATAGGTGCTGGACAGCCGGCTGACCTGGGTATCGCCATGGCGCTGGCCGCCACGGCGGCCGATCACCCAGCCGCTCAAGGCCGCCAGCGGCAGGAACAGGAAGAACCAGAACCACTCGGTCAGAAAGTCCATCGAAGATCAGCGTCCGTCCAAGGGCTGGTGGGCATGGGAGGAAACCGGCGCGACGGCCGGGGCAGCGGCGTTCGCGGCCTTATTGGCGCGACGCAGCTTGGCATACAGGGGGATCACCAGGGCCGCCAGGACCAGCGAGGCGCCGATCAGCACGCCGGCGAACAGCGAGACGATGATGGCGATGCCGGAGGTGGTGGCGATGCTGGAGAACACGAAGTTGATCTGGATCGGCTGCGAATTGAGCGACCCGATGACCAGGCCGGCCAACAGCAACACCAGCAGGATCAGCAGTCGTGCAATCTTCATGAGCAACTCCAGCGTCGGGAGACACTAGATTAGCCGAACAGGCGTGGATTCCGGCAAGCGCCGGACGCCGGGCTCAGGGCGTGTCGGATTCGACCGGGACGACGCCGCTCACGCGCTCGCGCAGCTCTTTGCCAGGCTTGAAATGCGGCACGTGCTTGCCAGGAAGCGCGACGGACTCGCCGGTCTTGGGATTGCGTCCCAGGCGCGGCGGCCGGTAATGCAGGGAAAAGCTGCCGAAGCCGCGGATCTCGATGCGATCGCCGCCGGACAGGGCGCCGCCCATCATTTCCAACAACGACTTCACCGCCAGATCGACGTCGTCCGACTTCAGATGCGCCTGCTTGCGCGCCAGGATTTCGATCAGCTCGGATTTGGTCATTACGGATTCGTGCAGTGGGGTCGCAACCTGGCACGGCCCGGGAACACCGGGCCGTGCCAGTAACGCTGCGTGTGGCGGATTACTCGGACTTGTTGCCGTTCAGCTGCGCACGCAGCAGCGCGCCCAGCTGGGTGGTGCCGCCCGACGCGGACTGGTATTCCTCCAGCACTTCGCGCATTTCGGCATCGTCCTTGGCCTTGATCGACAGCTGCAGGGTGCGGCCCTTGCGGTCCATGCCCACGAACTTGGCTTCGATCTTGTCGCCGACCTTCAGGTGCTGGCTGGCGTCGTCGACGCGCTCGTTGGCGATGTCGCGCGCGGCGACGTAGCCTTCGATGCCGTCGGCCAGGTCGATGGTGGCGCCCTTGGCGTCCACTTCACGCACCACGCCCTCGACCTTCGAGCCCTTCGGGTTGGCAGCCATGTACTGGCCGAACGGATCCTGCTCCAGCTGCTTGACGCCCAGGCTGATGCGCTCGCGCTCCGGGTCCACCGCCAGCACCACGGCTTCCAGCGTGTCGCCCTTCTTGAAGTTGCGCACGATGTCTTCGCCGGTGGTGTTCCAGCTGATGTCGGACAGGTGCACCAGGCCGTCGATGCCGCCGTCCAGGCCGATGAAGATGCCGAAATCGGTGATCGACTTGATCTGGCCGGACACCTTGTCGTTCTTCTTGTGGGTGGCAGCGAAGGTTTCCCACGGATTGGCGGCGACCTGCTTCATGCCCAGCGAGATGCGGCGACGCTCTTCGTCCACGTCCAGCACCATCACTTCGACTTCGTCGCCGACCTGCACGACCTTGGACGGGTTGACGTTCTTGTTGGTCCAGTCCATCTCGGACACGTGCACCAGGCCTTCCACGCCCGGCTCGATCTCGACGAACGCGCCGTAATCGGTGACGTTGGAGACCTTGCCGAACACGCGGCTGTTGGCCGGGTAACGACGCGCGATGTTGTCCCACGGATCCTCGCCCAGCTGCTTCAGGCCGAGGCTGACGCGGTTACGCTCGCGATCGAACTTCAGCACGCGCACGTCCAGCTCGTCGCCGACGTTGACCACTTCGGACGGATGGCGCACGCGCTTCCAGGCCATGTCGGTGATGTGCAGCAGGCCGTCGATGCCGCCCAGGTCCACGAACGCGCCGTAGTCGGTCAGGTTCTTGACCACGCCCTTCAGGATCGCGCCTTCCTGCAGCTTGTCCATCAGCTGCTCGCGCTCTTCCGAGTGCTCGCTTTCGACCACCGCACGACGCGAGACCACCACGTTGTTGCGCTTGCGGTCCAGCTTGATCAGCTTGAACTCCAGTTCCTTGCCTTCCAGGTAGGCCGGGTCGCGCACCGGGCGCACATCCACCAGCGAACCGGGCAGGAACGCGCGGACATCCTTGATGTCCACGGTGAAACCACCCTTGACCTTGCCGCTGATGCGGCCGGTGATGGTCTCGTTCTTCTCCAACGCTTCTTCCAGCTCGTCCCACACCATGGCGCGCTTGGCCTTCTCGCGCGACAGCACGGTCTCGCCGAAGCCGTTCTCGAGCGAGTCGAGCGCGACCTTGACCAGGTCGCCTTCGGCGACGTCGATTTCGCCAGCGTCGTTACGGAACTGCTCGATCGGCACGATGCCTTCGGACTTCAGGCCGGCGTTGATCACCACCACGTCGCCGCGGACTTCCACGACGGTACCGGTGACGATGGCGCCGGGCTTCAGCTTGGCCAGATTGGCTTGGCTGGCTTCGAACAGTTCGGCAAAAGATTCGGTCATTTGAAATTACTCTAGTGGACACACGGACAGGGCGTTTTCTTCTGGAAAACAGCGACTGTCCACCTGTTAGTCGGCCCGAACGGCGGCCGGGTGTGGAATGGAAAAACCGCAGCGCGGAATTGCGCAGCGGAGCCTTTGACGCTATCGGTGGAACATGGATGTTGCGGGTGTAACGAGGAACCGGTGGCGTGCACGACGCCACCAAACTGCTGCCCTGCCCTGCGTGCCGCTCAGACCGGCAGCAACTGCAGGACGCGGCCCACCACCTGGTCGATGTCCATGCCGGTGGTATCGAGGAGGACGGCATCGTCTGCCGGCCTCAGCGGGGCCACCGCGCGTTGCGCATCGCGTGCGTCGCGGGCCATGATCTCGCGCAGCAGGTCGCCGAATATAACCGAAACTCCTTTTTCCTTCAACTGCTTATGCCGGCGCTGGGCGCGCTCCTCGGCGCTGGCGGTCAGGAACACCTTGTACGGGGCGTCCGGAAAAATCACCGTGCCCATGTCGCGGCCGTCGGCGACCAGCCCCGGCGGGGTGCGGAAGGCGCGCTGGCGCTGTTTCAGCGCCGCGCGCACCTCGGGGATCGCGGCGATCGCCGAGGCCACCGCGCCGGTGGTCTCCAGGCGCAGCTCGTCGGTGGCATCGGCGCCGTTGATCCGCACCCGCAGGCCGCCATCGGCAACCTCGTCGAACTCCACCCGGGTGTCGAAGGTGCAGCGCACCAGGGCGGCGGCATCGGAAATGTCCAGATTGGCCCAGCTGGCCGCCACTCCGACCGCCCGGTACAGCGCCCCCGAATCCAGGTAATGCCAGCCCAGGCGGGCGGCGACGATGCGGCTGACGGTGCCTTTGCCGGCCCCGGAAGGGCCATCGATGGTCAGGACGGGAGCGGGCTCGTTCATGCGGTTCCTCGGACGGGGGGCGGCGCATTGTAGCGCCGACGCCGGCCGGGCTGGCGCAAGCAGTTGAAACCATGAAGAAAACCAGGCTACAATCGCCGGCTTACTGATCCCGCGCCATGGTTTCGGCCGTGCCGCCCTCCTTCGAATCCACAAGTTTACGCCGAGGTGTGCCATGAAAGTCCTGTCCTCCCTGAAGTCGGCGAAGGCCCGTCACCGCGACTGCAAGGTGGTCCGCCGCCGCGGTAAGGTCTTCGTGATCTGCAAGTCCAACCCCCGTTTCAAGGCGCGTCAGCGCTGATCCGACCCGGCCTGCCCTGCCGCGCCGCGCGCAGCGGTGGCCGGTCGTCGACGAAAGCCGCCTTCGGGCGGTTTTTTGTTATCGAAGTTTGCTGTAATCGGCGTTCGTCCTCTGGGGAGTACACGTGATGAAGCATCGTCTGTCCGTCCTGCCGCTGCTGGCCGTGTTGGGCCTGGCCGGCGGCGCCCACGCCGAGACCCTGCTGGTCGACCGGGTCAAGGAAGAACCCGCCGCGGCGCTGCCGACCCGCGGCCTGAGCATGGCCCAGGTGCAGGCGCGCTACGGCGCCCCGCAGCAGAAGCTGGAGCCGCGTGGCGGCCAGAAGCGGCAATGGCCGACCATCAACCGCTGGGTCTATCCGGCCTTCACCGTGTACTTCGAGAAGCAGAAGGTGGTGGACGTGGTCGCCAACAAGGCCGACGCCAACGAGATCGGCCCGAAACCCGCGATCCGCTGACGCCGATCCTGCGCCCGGTCGCGCCTGCGCCTGGCCGAGCACCCCAGTACTGCCGCGTCGCCGCCGCCCAGCCGCGGCGCGGTGCAAAGCTCCCGCGCCTCGCCGGTGCGGGATAGGAACGACACACACCCTGGCGCGATGCCGGGCACAACCTGAGTAGTGGTCGCAATGACTGATCGTCTTCGCCTTCCCGCGGAATGGGAGCCCCAGTCCGCCATCCTGATCGCCTGGCCGCATGCCGGCACCGACTGGGCCGAGCGCCTGGCCGAGGTCGAGGAAACCTACATCGCCCTGGTCGCGGCGATCGTGCGCTTCCAGCGGGTGCTGATCTGCGTGGCCGACGCCGACCTGCAAATCTACGCAGAGGCGCGCTTGCGCTCGGCGCGGGTGGACATGCAGCGGGTGCGCTTCGTCGAGGCCGAGTACGACGACACCTGGCTGCGCGATTCCGGCCCGATCACCCTGGCGCGCGCCGGCGGTGGCTTCCAGCTGCTGGACTTCCGCTTCACCGGCTGGGGCGGCAAGTTCCAGGCCAGCCGCGACGACCAGTTGGTGAGCGTGCTGGCCGAACAAGGCCTGTTCGCCGACAGTGACGTGCGCCGCATCGACTTCGCCCTGGAAGGCGGCGCCATCGACTGCGACGGTGCCGGCACGCTGCTGACCACCTGGCAGTGCCTGCACGAGCGCCACCCGCAGCGCAGCCGCGAATCGCTCAGCCACGACCTGGCCGACTGGCTGGCGCAGCAGCGCGTGCTGTGGCTGGACCACGGCTACCTGGAAGGCGACGACACCGACGCGCACATCGACACCCTCGCCCGCTTCGCCAGCCCCGACGCGATCGTCTACCAGGCCTGCGACGACGCCGGCGATTCGCACTACGCCGAGCTGCAGGCGATGGGCGCCGAACTGGCCGCGTTGCGTACCGCAGACGGCGCGCCCTATCGCCTGTTCCCGTTGCCGTGGGCGCAGCCGGTGATCGATCAGGGCCGGCGCCTGGCCGCGTCCTACGCCAACTTCCTGATCGTCAACGGCGCGGTGCTGATGCCGGCCTACGGCGACGCGGCCGATGCGCAGGCGCAGGCGGTGATGGCGCAGGCCTTCCCGCAGCACGAGATCGTGCCGATCCCCTGCCGCGCGCTGATCTGGCAGAACGGCAGCCTGCACTGCATCACCATGCAGCTGCCGGCCGGACTGCTGGCGAACTGAGCCGCCGCGCCTGCGTCGCACGTCGGCGCAGCCCCAAGCACCCCGCGCCGCCGCCACGCGTGGCGCGGGATTCATCTCCCCGGAACCTGCCGCGCGGCCATCCGCGCTACCATGCCGGTTTACCGCGAACCTTGATTCCGCAATGACCCGAACCACTCTTTCCGTCGCGCTGATCCAGGAGCGCAACCACGGCGACGCCGCGGCGAACCTGGCAGCGATCGAATCGCGTGTGGCCGAGGCCGCCGCGCAGGGCGCGCAGCTGGTGCTGCTGCAGGAACTGCACAATGGCGCGTACTTCTGCCAGCACGAGTCGGTGGACGAATTCGACCTGGCCGAGCCGATTCCCGGTCCCAGCACCGAGCGCCTGGGCGCGCTGGCCAAGCGCCACGGCGTGGTCCTGGTCGGCTCGCTGTTCGAGCGCCGCGCCGCCGGGCTGTACCACAACACCGCGGTGGTGTTCGAAAAGGACGGCAGCCTGCTGGGCAAGTACCGCAAGATGCACATTCCCGACGATCCGGGTTTCTACGAGAAGTTCTACTTCACCCCGGGCGATCTGGGCTTCACCCCGATCCAGACCTCGGTCGGCCGCCTCGGCGTGCTGGTGTGCTGGGACCAGTGGTATCCGGAAGCGGCGCGGCTGATGGCCCTGGCCGGCGCCGAACTGCTGCTGTATCCCACTGCGATCGGCTGGGACCCCAGCGACGAACAGGCCGAGCAGGAACGCCAGCGCGATGCCTGGATCCTCAGCCATCGCGGCCATGCCGTGGCCAACGGCGTGCCGGTGCTGAGCTGCAACCGGGTCGGCCACGAGCCGTCGCCACTGGGCGCGTCGGGCATCCAGTTCTGGGGCAACAGCCACGTGCTCGGCCCGCAGGGCGAGTTCATCGCCGAGGCCGGTGGCGAGCCGACCGTGCTGGTCTGCGACGTGGACCTGCAGCGCAGCGAGCACGTGCGGCGGATCTGGCCGTTCCTGCGCGACCGCCGCATCGATGCCTACGGCGACCTGCTGAAGCGCTACATCGACTGACCCGCAGCGCCGTGCCGGGTCGTTGCTTGTGCAGCGCCGTTGACTGCGGCGCGGCGCGACTCGGTCTCAGGCGCCCATGCCGATTGCGGCCGATGCCCTCACACCCCCATGCCCGCTGAGCCCCGGCGCTGCCGAGGCGCCCTCCGATGAGTGATGGAATGAACGAACTTTCCCAGGCCGACGGCGACGACGCGCTGTTCGACGGCCAGCCGTACCGCATCGTCGAACGCGACGGCATCCGCTACACCCTGCTCGGCACCGCGCACGTGTCCCTGGCCAGCGTCGCCGCGGTGGAACGGGCGATCGGCAGCGGCCGTTTCGATGCAGTGGCGGTGGAACTGGATCCGCAACGCCTGCAGGCGCTGACCGATCCGGACGCGCTGACCAAGCTGGACCTGGTGCAGGTGATCCGCAAGGGCCGCGTGGCCCTGTTCGCCGCCAATCTGGCGCTGGCCGCCTACCAGCGGCGCCTGGCCGAGCAACTGGGCATCGAGCCCGGTGCCGAACTCAAGCGCGCGGTGTTGCTCGCGCGCGAACGGCAGTTGCCGGTGTACCTGATCGATCGCGAAGTCGGCCTGACCTTCAAGCGCGCCTCCAGCCGGCTCGGCTTCTTCGGCAAGCTGAAGCTGGCCAGCGGCCTGCTCGGCGGCCTGTTCGCCTCCGACGAGGTCGGCGAGGCGGAGATCGAGAAGCTCAAGCAGGGCGACATGCTCGAAGCCAGCTTCGGCGATTTCGCCAGCGAGAGCCCGGCGCTGTACGACACCATCATCGCCGAGCGCGACCGCTACATGGCCACGCGCCTGCGCGAGGAACAGGCGCAACAGCGCGCGCTGCCGCTGGCCGGCAACGCCGAACCGCTGGAAGGCGCCCCCGGCGCCGGCGTGCGCGAGGTACTGGCGGTGGTCGGCGCGGGCCACCTGGCCGGCCTGGCGCGGCACCTGCAGGGCGACCAGGACGACCCGGCGACGCTGCGCAAGGCGCTGGAAGAGGTGCAGACCAAGAAGAAGGTGCCGTGGATCACCCTGACCCTGACCGCACTGGTGCTGGGCGGCGTGGCCTGGGGCTACTGGCACGGCGGCTTCGCCCTGGGCACCGACCTGCTGCTGCAGTGGGTGCTGTTCACCGGCGGCCTGGCCGGGCTGGGCTGCATTCTGGCCGGCGGGCATCCGCTGAGCGTGATCGCCGGCGCCATCGCCGCGCCGCTGAAGCCGTTCCGCCCTGGCGTACCGGCCGGGGCGTTCAGCGCCTTGGTCGAAGTACACATGCGCAAGCCGGCCTATGGCGACTTCCTGGCGTTGCGCGACGATGCGCAGAACCTGCGCGGCTGGTACCGCAACCGCGTCTCGCGGGTGGTGCTGACCTTCCTGCTGACCAACCTGGGCAGCATGCTCGGCGTGTGGCTGGCCGGCTTCCGCATCTTCGGCAAGCTGGCGGGATGAACAGCCAAAGGCATTGACCTCGTAGGAGCGGCTTCAGCCGCGACGGGCCTTCCCTGAGACGCCTGTCGCGGCTGATCCCACAAAATGGGACAAGAGCCGCTCCTACGAAAAGCTCATGCGGCTTGCGGTGCGGCGATACCACGCGCACGCCGCACCAAGCCCGCCACGCCGTTACTCAGATCGTCCAGGATCGCGTAGATGGTCGGCAGGAACAGCAGGCTGACCACGGTCGAGAACGCAAGGCCGCCGGCGATGGCGCGCGCCATCGGGTAATAGGCCGGGCCGTCGCCGAACATCTGCGTGGTGGTCAGCGAGATCGGCACCATCGCCAGGATCGCCGTGCCCATGGTCATCATGATCGGCCGCAGGCGCTCGCGCGAGCCTTCGATCAGCGCCTCGGTGCGGCCCAGCCCGCGCCGGCGCAGATTGTTGATGTGCTCGATCATCACGATGCCGTTGTTCACCACCACGCCCATCAGCACCAGGATGCCGATGAAGGCCATGATCCCGAAGCTGGTGCCGGTGATCCAGAACAGCCAGAACACGCCGAACACCGAGAACAGCACACCGCTCATGATCGCCACCGGGAACAGCAGCGATTCGAACATCGCGGCCATGACCACGTAGATCATCACCAGCGCGATCAGCAGGTTGAACAGCATCTGCTTGCTGGCCTGGTCGTCGTCCTGGCCGTCGGCGCCGTCGAAACTGTAGCGGTAGCCGACCGGGAAGCTGACTGCGTTGAGGGTGTCCTCGATCGCCTGCTTGGCTTCCGGCGCGGTGACCTTGGCGCCGAGGTTGGCGGTGATGGTCAGCGTGGTCTGCCGGTTGGTGCGGGCGATCTGGGTCGCGGCCGCGCGCGGCTGCGTTTCGACCAGGCTCAGCAGCGGCACGCTGCGCCCGTCCTGGGTGCGCACGTTGAAGCTGTCCAGGTCTTCCGGCGAGGTCTGCTCGGCGCCGGCGAAGCGCACCCACACCGGCACCTCGTTGTCGCCATGGCGGAACTCGCGCAGCGACGCGCCGCGCAGCGCCAGGCCGACGAAGCTGGCGACCTGCTCGGCGCTGAAGCCGAACGCGGCGGCGCGCTCGCGGTCCACCCGCACCGCCAGTTCGGCGCTGCGATCGCCGCTGTCCACGCGCACGTCGCGCAGCTCCTTGCGCCGCGCCAGCACCGGCACCACGTCGTCGGCGAGCGCGCGCAGCGCCTCGGTGGAATCGCCGACCAACTGCACCTGCACGGTCTGCCCGCCGCCGTTGCCGCCATCGCCGCCGTTGCTGTTGCCGACGTGGAAATCCACCCGCGCCGAGCGCGGCAGTTCCTTGCGGATACGTTCCATCAGCGCGGGCAGGTCGCGGACCTGCTTCAGATCGACGGTGAGCGTGGTGCTGCTGCCCTCCTCCTCGCTGAACCAGGAATACACCTGGGTCACGTGGTATTGCGCGCGGCGCGCGTCGATGAAGCGTTCCAGCCGGGTCACTTCCTCGGCCATCTGCTCGCGTGTGTAGGCGCCCTTCCACTGGTAGCCGATGAAGACCTGCTCGCCGCCGTCGCCGCCGAACATGTCCTTCTTGGTCTGCAGCATCGGGATCACGCTCAGCGCGCTGATCAGCACGATCGCGCACACGCTCCAGCCACGGTGCGCCAGCGACCAGGCCAGCACCCGCGCGTAGCGGCGCTGCAGGCGCGGGATCAGCCCGTGCGGGGAATGCACCAGCGCCGGGGTGCGCATGCGCGCCGACAGCATCGGGATCAGACTCACCGCCACCAGCCACGACGCCAGCAGCGACACCGAGATGGTGATGGCGATCTGCGACATGAAGATGCTGATGTTGTTGGTCTCGCCGAACAGGTTCGGCAGGAACACGATGCAGTGGCACAGGGTGCCGGCCGACAGCGCGATGGCGACATTGCGGGTGCCGAGGATGGAAGCGCGCTGCGGCTGGTCCGGCATGCGCTCGCGCTCCTGGTAGATGCTCTCCACCACCACCACCGCGTTGTCCACCAGCATGCCCACCGCCAGCAGCAGGCCCATCATGGTCAGGATGTTGAGGGTGACGCCGGCGAAGTACATGAAGCCCAGGGTGATGGCGAAACAGATCGGGATCGCCAGGGTCACCATCAGCGTCGACGGCCAATGCCGCAGGAAGAAGAACAGCACCGTCACCGACAGCAGCAGGCCGACCGCGCCGGCTTCGGCCAGTTCCGCCAGCGACGAGGTCACCGCCTTGCCCTGGTTGTCGATGACCTTGATCTGCACGTCGCTCAGCGCCGGCTGCTTGCGGATCTGCTCGACCTCGGCCAGCACCGCGCGCGAGACCTCGACCAGATTGGCGCTGCGCTCCTTGAACACGTCCAGGCCCACTGCCGGGCGCCCGTCCAGGCGACGGCCGTAGCTCATCCGGGTCGGCTTCAGCCGCACCTCGGCGATGTCGCCCAGGCGCAGGCCCTTGGCGTCGATGCCCAGGTCGCGCAGTTCCTGCAGGTCGCGCAGTTCGCCGACCGGCTGCACACGCAGGCGCTGGCCGTTGTCGTCGATCTGCCCGGCCGACAGCGAGAAGTTGAGCTTGCCCAGGCGCTCGCTGAGCTGGTTGAGGCTGAGGTTGTGCGCGCTGAGCCGGTCCGGGGCGATGGCGATCTCGACCTCGTTCGGCGGCGCCCCGGACACCGACACCTTGGCCACCCCGGGAATGCGTTCCAGGCGGCGCTTGAACTCGCGGTCGAGCATGTCGTACGCGCCGGTCAGGTCGGCCGCACCGGCCAGGCGCACCTTCAGCACCGGCTGGTCGCTGCTGGACCACTTGAACACGTTGTAGCGCCGCAGGTCGGTCGGCAGGTCGGCACGGATCGCATCGATGCGCTCGCGCGCGTCGGAGGCGGCGATGGCGATGTCGCGGTCCCAGTCGGAGAACTCGATGAAGATGTTGGCGCCGTCGGCGGTGGCGGTCGAGCGCATGCGCTTGATCCCGGTCATCGTCGCCAGCGCTTCCTCGGTCGGCCGCACCAGGTTGCGCTCGACCTCGTCCGGGGTCGAGCCGGTGTACGGCAACTGCACGAACAGGAACGGCGCGGAGATGTCCGGCAAGGCCTCCAGCGGCAGGCGGAAGGCGGCGATCAGCCCGACCACCACCAACGACACGAAGCACATGATGGTGGTGACCGGACGGCGGATGCTGAACTCGGCGACGCTCATGCCGGTGCGCCCTCGCCGTCCTGCAGGCGCTGCTCGCCGTTTTCACGTTGCCGCGCGCGCCGCCCGCGCTCGGCGTAGTACGCGTCGGCGCGACGGTCCAGGCGGTCGTAGACCACCGGGATCACCAGCAGGGTCAGCAGCGTGGACACCAGCAGCCCGCCGATCACGGTGATCGCCATCGGCGCGCGCACCTCGGCGCCCTCGCCACTGGCGATCGCCAGCGGCAGGAAGCCGAACAGCGTGCACAGCGTGGTCATCACGATCGGCCGCAACCGCGAGCGCGCGCCTTCGATCAGCGCCGCGCGCTTGGCCACGCCCTCCTCGCGCAACTGGTTGACCTTGTCGATCAGGATGATCGCGTTCTTGGTCACCAGGCCCACCAGCAGGATCAGGCCGATGAACACCACCACCGACACCGGCTTGCCGGTCAGCAGCAGCGCCAGCACCGCGCCGACCAGCGCCAGCGGGATGGTGAACAGGATGACGAACGGGTGCAGCAACGACTCGAACTGCGAGGCCATCACCAGGTACACCAGGAACACCGCCAAGCCGAACGCGAACAGCAGCGAGCGCGCCGATTGCGCCAGTTCCTCGCCCTGCCCGCCGATGTGCATGCCGACGCCGGCGCCGAGCGGATCGCGCGCCACCATCTCGCCGACCTCGCGCACCGCCGTGCCCAGGTCGATGTCGCGCAGATTGGCCGAGACGATCGCCACGCGGATCTGGTCGGCGCGGTGGATCTCGCTGGGACCGGTGGTGGCGACCACGTCGGCGACCGCGTCCAGCGTCACCGGCCGGCTGCTGCCCGGATTGACGATCAGCCGGCGGATGCTGTCGACGCTGGCGCGGTCGCTCTGTTGCGCGCGCACCAGCACGTCGATCTTGCGGTCGCGGAAGCTGTAGCGGGTGGCGACGTCGCCGCGCACCTTCTTCACCACCACGTCGGCGATCTGCCGCGTGGTCAGCCCCAGCGCGCCGGCGCGCTCCTGGTCGAAGCGGATCTGGATCTCCGGAAAGCCCTCCTCCACCGTGGATTTGACGTCGGCGAAGTGGCCGTTGCCGCGCAGCAGCGCCGCCAGCTTCTGCCCGGCGTGCTGGATGGTTTGCAGATCCTGGCCGCGCAGTTCGATCTCCAGCGGCGTGGAGAAACTGAACAGCTCGGGCCGGCTGAAACCGACCTGCACGCCCGGGTGGTTGCGCATCGTCGCGCGCATGCGCTCGCTCTGCTGCGCCTCGAACTGCGCGCTGCCGCCGCCGGCCATGGCGATGGTCAGCTTGCCGATGTTCTCGCCGCTCTCGGTGGGGTTGGCGTCGAGCCGGGTGCCGCTGCCGCTGACGCCGTACAGCGCCTGCACGCCGGCGTCCTTGCCGTGGACCTCCTGCAGTTCGCGCACCAGCGCATCGGTCTGCCGCAGCGGCGTGCCGGCCGGCAGCTTCACGGTCATCTCGAAGCGGTCCTGCGCCAACTGCGGGATCAGGTCGGCGCCCAGCAGCGGCGCCACCGCCAGGGTCGCGGCGAAGGCCAGCGCCGCCAGCCCCAGCACCCAGCCCGGACGCGCCAGCGCACCCGGCAGCAGCCGCAGGTAGCCGCGTTCGGCCAGCGCGTACGGCGCCATCGCCACGTCGCTGGCCTTGCGCATCACCGGCGCGACCACCGCCACCGCACCGCGCCACAGCCGCACGACCGACCAGGCCACGCCGAAGAACACCCCACGCACCGCCGCAGCGGCGCCGCGCCGGCTCCAGGCCAGCGGCTTCAGCCAGCCGCGCCGCGGCTGCCAGCGCGGCGGCGGCGGTTCCACCGGGAACGCCAGCGGCGCACGGCCCTTCAGCGAACTGAGCATCGGGATCAGGGTCATCGACACCACCAGCGAGATCGCGATGGCGATCGCCACGGTCAGCGCCTGATCGCGGAACAGCTGCCCGGCCACGCCCTCCACGAACACCAGCGGCAGGAACACCGCGATCGTGGTCAGGGTCGAGGCGACCACCGCCATGCCGACCTCGCGGGTACCGACGATCGCCGCATCCAGCACGCTCAGGCCGCGCTCGCGCGCCTTGGCGATGCTTTCCAGCACCACGATCGAGTCGTCCACCACCAGGCCGGTGGCCAGCGCCAGTCCGCCCAGCGACATCACGTTGAGGCTCAGCCCGAGCCGGTCCATGAAGAAGAACGTGGTCACGATCGACACCGGCAGCGACAGGCCGATCACGAAGGTGCTCCAGCCGTCGCGCAGGAACAGGAAGATGATCAGGATCGCCAGCAGGCCGCCGATCACCGCATCCTTCTTGACGTCGCCGATGGCGTGCTCGATGAAGCGCGACTGGTCTTCCAGCGTGGTCAGCTCGGCATCGGCCGGGATCTGCGCCTGCAGTTGTTCCAGGCGCTTGCGCAGCGCCGCCGCGGTGGCCACGGTGTTGGCGTCGCCTTCCTTGTAGATGGCCAGTTCCACCGCCTCCTTGCCGCCCAGGCGGATGATCGCCTCGCGCTCCTTGTAGCCCTGCCGCACCTGCGCCACGTCCTTGAGCCGGATCGGCATGCCGCCGGCGACGGTGGTGGTCGTGCTGGACGTCGCGCTCTGCGCCGCCGAGGCCGCCGCGATCGCGGCTTCCGAGCCGGTGGAGGCGGCGATCGCGTACATCTGCTGCAGGGCCGCGTCGGCCGCGTTGCCGCCGGCGCCCTGCGTGGTCAGCAACAGATTGCGGATCTCGTCCAGGTCGGCGAACTGGTTGACGGTGCGCACCAGGTAGCGCTGCGTGCCCTGCTCCAGGCGCCCGCCGGAGAGATTGACGTTCTCGTCCTTGAGCCGCGCGATCACCGTGTCGATCGGCATGTTGAGCTGCGCCAGCCGCTGCTGGTCGATATCCACCTGGATCTCGTCCTCCAGGCCGCCGCCGACCTTGACCGCGGCCACGCCCGCGACCGGCTCCAGCTTCTTCTTCAGGTCTTCGTCGGCATAGCGGCGCAACTGGGTCAGCGCGCGCACCGCCTCGGCGTCGCTGTGCGCGGCGGTCTTGCTCGACAGCACCAGGCGCATGATCGGTTGGGTGGACGGATTGAAGCGCAGCAGCACCGGCGCCTTGGCCTCCAGCGGCAGCGACAGCGCCTCCATCTTGTCGCGCACCTCCAGGCTGGCCTGGTCCATGTTGGTGCCCCAGGCGAACTCCAGCACCACGTCGCTCTGCCCGGTGCGCGAGACCGACTTGAGCTTGCGCAGGTTCTTGACCACGCCGACCGCTTCTTCCACAGGCTCGGTCACCAGCGTCTCGATCTCCGACGGCGCGGCGCCGGCGTACTCGGTGCGCACGGTCAGGGTCGGATAGCTCAGGTCCGGCAGCAGGTTGACCTTGAGCCCGTGCAGTGCGATCGCACCGAACAGCAGCATGGTCAGCGTGATCATCGCGATGGTCACGCGGCGGCGGGTGGCGAATTCGACCAGGCCGCCGCCGTGCGCGGTGGCGGGCGCAGGCGGTGCGTGCGCGTCGGAATCGGCGCCGTGCATCAGCGCGCTCCGGCGGTGCTGGCCGGGGCGGCTTCGGCCACCTCGCGCTGCGGCGCGATCACCTGCACGCGGCTGCCGTCGCGCAGCGCGACCTTGCCGGCGGTGACCACCTGGTCGCCGGCCTGCAGGCCCTGGCGAATCTCCACCCACGGCCCTTCGGCATACCCCAGGGTCACCGGCACCCGCGCGACCTTGCCGGCGACCACGCGGAACACCGCCGGCTCGCCATCGTCGAGCAGCGCCAGCCGCGGCACCACCAGCGCATCGGCGCGCTGGTCGTAATCGATGCGGATGCGGCCGAACATGCCCGGCTGCAGCGCTTCCGCCCCCTCGTCGAAGGCGCAGACCACGCGGAAGGTGCCGCTGCCGGCATCCACCACCGGCGCGATGCGGTCGACCCGGCCGCGGAACTGCTTGCCCGGCAGCGCGTCGGCCAGCAGGGTCACCGGTTGCCCGGTCTTGAGCGTGGCCAGTTCGCGCTCAGGCACGTTGAGCGTGGCTTCCAGCCGCGAATCGTCGACGATGCGGAAGATCGGCGTATTGATCTGCACGAAGTTGCCGGTCTTGATCGAGCGCGAGGCGATCACCCCGGAGATCGGCGCCACCACCGTGGCATAGGACAGTTCCAGCGCCGCCAACTGGTGTTGTGCGCGCACGTTGGCCAGGTCGTACTTGATCTGGTCGACGTCGGCGGCGCTGACCAGTTGCTGGCCCACCAGCTGCTGCGAGCGCCGGTAGTTGTTCTCCAGCTTGCGCAGCTGCGCCTCGCTCTGCGCCAGCGCCAGTCGCGCGCGGTCGGGGTCCAGCCGCACCAGCGGCTGCCCGGCGCGCACCTGCTGGCCTTCCTCGGCCAGCACCGCCAGGGCCACGCCGGAGGTCTTGGCCACCACCTGCGATTCGGCGCGCGCCTCCAGCGCCGCGGTGCCGCTGTAGCTGGCGGCCACCGCACGGCGGCTGGCCGCCGCCACCTCCACCGGCACCGCCTCCGGCGCCTTCTCGCTGTCGGCGGCCTTGGCCTTGGCCTCCGCGGCCGGCTTGCAGGCGCTCAGCAGCAGCGTGGTGGTGACCAGCAGCGCGGCAGCGTAGGTGGCAGTGCGGCGCGTGAGCGGTCGCGTCATCGTCGTGTCCTTGGTGGATGGCGTGAATGGTGTTGTAGATAAGTAGATCACCAATCGACGTCGTGCCGAATGCCCCAAAGGTCACGGGTCGCCCACCGCCGCCAGTTTCGAAGCCGCGAAAGGTGAGGCTATACTCGGGCCGTTCCGTGTTCCCCCACGCCGGAACCCCAATCCGTCCTCCGGACCACGAAACCATGCGCACGCAGCCGCTAGCCGCTTGTTTTGCTCTGGCCGTACTCGTTTCTGTTGGGGCCGCCCCGGCCATGGCGCAGACCGCGCCGGCGCCCGCCGCTCCCGCCGCCGCAGCCGCGGCACCCGCGCCCCTTCAGGGCAACGCGGCCAACGGCCGGGTGCTCACCTACACCTGCCAGGGCTGCCACGGCGTCACCGGCTACAAGAACGCCTACCCCAGCTACCGCATCCCCAAGATCGGCGGGCAGTCGGCGCAGTACCTGACCCAGGCGCTGACCGAATACCGGCTCGGCAAGCGCAAGCATCCGACCATGCAGGCCCAGGCGGAAAGCTTCTCCGACCAGGAGATCGCCGACATCGCCGCTTTCCTGTCCACCCTCAAGTAGGCCTCCCATGCCGAACGCCGCGCACGCCTTGCGTCCCGCCCTCGTCCTGCTTGCCGCCCTGTGCCTGGGGGCCTGTTCGCAATCGCAGGTGGAATCCACCAGCAAATCCGCCGGCGACCCCGGCCACGCCAGCGGCGAGCACGGTTCCGGCTCGTCCGCCGGCCTGCCCGGCGGGCGCATCGAGGCCGGCGACAAGCTCGCTCACGCCAAGGGCAAGGCCACCGGGCAGAGCTGCATCGACTGCCACGGTGCCGACGGCAACGCGCCGATCGACCCGACCTATCCCAAGCTCGGCGGCCAGTACGGCGACTACCTCGCGCACGCGCTGCAAGCCTACCGCGGCGGCACCCGCACGCATCCGCTGATGAGCCCGCAGGCGGCGCAGCTGAGCGACCAGGACATCGCCGACCTGGCGGCCTACTTCGGCTCGCGCAGCAGCCAGTTGCGCGATTTGCACGGCGTGAATTGAGCGCACCACGCGCAGACGGACCTCGCACGCCGCATGACGCGCGCGGTCGCCTGCACCACGCTGTGCTGAGCAGCGGCGGGGGGGACCGCGCACAGCGCGCGTTCCGGATGCGCCACTGTCGACGCGCGACCAGCTCGCCGCCACTTTCGCGTGGTGCGCAATCCGGTGTCGCTCCGACCCTATCCAACGACGTGAGGCACATACGTAGGAGCGGCTTCAGCCGCGATTGGCGTTCCCGGTAATGCCCTTCGCGGCTGAAGCCGCTCCTACGAAACAGCACCTCGTGCGCCACGGGTTGTTGGTGCTGCCTTTCAGTCGCGATGAGCCCTCGCAGGCAACGCCGTGCAGGCTGAAGCCGCCCACTCGGACCAAACCGCGTCCGGTCCACGTGTGCCGCAGCTGGTGATGTGCGACGCCCGCATTTCGGAGCGGGCGGGTACACCGCCACTCAGCGACTGCCGTTGTCTTCCTGCAGCTCGCGCTTGAATGGCACGTTCGGCGGCGGCCGCGCACCAGCCGGCTGCTCGTTGAGATTGGGGTCGGTGATGCTGCAGCCGCCGCCCACCTGCAGGATCGAGACCACGCAGGAGATGCTGCTGGTGGTGCCCGGGATCGGGATCTTCACCGACTTGATGCCGCGCCGCACCCACTCTTCCAGCAGCGTCGCGTTCGGCAGCCAGTACTTGTCGAACGAGGTCGGCGTGTAGTCGTACGGCGGACGCTTGAGCCATTCCCCGGCCTTTTCGATGCGCTCGCGCGTCCAGGTGTCGGTCTCCGAGCCGGGCGCGCTGCGCGCCGGCGCCTGGTCGTTGCCGCGGCCATCGGCCAGGCGCACGCTGCCGTCGGTATTGAACAGGCCGCCGCCCTTGCTGGCGCCGGCACCGGCATCGCCGGGGCGGTTGCGTGCGGCCGCGCCCCAGTCGTCGCCGCGCTGCGGCGTGGCCCAGCCGCCGTCACGTGCGACCGGCGCCGGACCGCTGCCCGGGCTCGCGGCCTGGCTGCCGGGCGGCGCGGTGCCGGCCGCGGGCGCGGTCGGCTTGGCGGCCGCGCTGGCCGCAGCGCCGGCAGCGGCGGCCGGTGCCGGCTGTGGGGTCGGCATGCTCGTCGGCGTCGTGTCCGGGCTTGCGGCCGGGGCAGCCGCCGGCGCCGGCGTGGGTGCGCTCGCGGTGGCGGTGCTCGGCGTCGGCACTTCGATCTGACGCACCTGCGGCACGTCCGCACTGCGCAACACCGGCGTGGGCGTCGGCGTGCGCAGCTGTGGTGCGGGAACCTGCACCTGCGGCAGCGGTGCCGGCACTTCCCGTTCGCGCACCTGCACCTGCGGCGCGGCTGGGCGCGGCACCGCGATGTCGCGCGGCCGCAGTTGCGCCACGGTCGGCACGTCGGTGACCACTTCGACCTCGCGCAGAGGCACCTGTACGTCGGGCGGCACCACCGCGCGCGGTGTTGGCACCGGGACACGCACGCGCGGTGGCGGCGGCAGTACGAAGTCGCGGGTGGGCGTCGGCGTTTCGGTCACCTGCAGCGGCTGCTCCGCTGGCGGCGGCGGTGGCGCACTGGCCGTGGTCGGCGCGGGCACCGGAGGAGCCGGCGCTGGCTCCGCGGCCGGTGCAGGCGCAGGCGCGGGCGCTGCAGCGGCCGGCGGCGTCGGGCGCGCACGCGACACGGCGCGCTGCGCACGCGGCGGCGTCGGCGACGTCGCCTCCGTGGACGCGGCCGCTTCGGCCGGCGCACCGCCACCGCTCTCGGCCGGGGCGCCGCGGCCGACGAATTCCACCTGCACGCGTCCGGCGGCATCCGCATCGGCGCGTGGCGGCAGCCAGCGCACGAACGCCACCCACAGCAGGAAGATGGCGAACAGCAGATGCAGCAGCAGGCTGAGCAGCACGGCGATGCGCCGCCACCAGCGTTGGTCGTACGGCGCCGGATCCCAGTGCTGCCACCACAGGCGGCGAAACGCCTGCCACAGCGGCAGGGCCGGCAGGCGCAGGGTCGCCGGCGGCTGTGCCGGCGGCATCGCCGCGATCAGCTCGGGGGCCGCGAACGGACGCGGCAGCGCAGGCTGCGCCGCGATCCAGTGCGCCCATGCATACGGCAGGCCGGTGCGGCGATCGCGCAGCAGCTTGCGCGGCGTGCGCGCCAACAACACATCGAGGATGTCGGCGGCGCGCGTCACCGGCAGCGGAACGTCAGGCGGCCGAATCGCGCGGGATGTAGGGAGCGCTGCCGCTGTCGTGGTCGGTGGCGTCGCGCACCGCGGTCACCCCCGGCACGCGGCCCATCAGCGTCTTCTCGATGCCCTGCTTCAAGGTCACGTCGGCCATGCCGCAGCCATGGCAGCCGCCGCCGAAGCGCAGCAGCACCACGCCGTCGGCGGACACTTCTTGCACCGCCACGCGGCCGCCGTGCTGCGCCAGCTGCGGATTGACCTCGTTCTCCACCACCCAGCGCACCCGCTCCACCAGCGAGGCCGCCTCGCCCGGGGCTTCGCCCTTGATCTTCGGCGCCTTGATGGTGAGCTGCTGGCCGGTGCCCTGGGTGACGTAGTCGATTTCGGCGCCGTCGAGCCAGCCGACGCTGTCGGCCGCCACGTACAGGGTGAAGCCGTCGCAGTCGATCGCCCATTCGTCGCCGGCCAGGTCCGCCGGCTCGGCGAACTCCAGCCGCGCATCGGCGCGCGGGGTGCCGGCATCGACCGCGCTCAGGCGCACGCCCATGCCGGGCACGGCCTCGCGTTCGAGCAACTTGCGGAAATGGGCCTGTGCGTTGTCTGAGATCTGGATCATGCGGGTATTCTAGACCCTTCCACGCCCTGCGCTCATCGCGGGCGGTATCTTGACCGGCCCTGTCCGTTCCACCGCAGAGACCTTCCATGAACGACCTGATCCCGCTCGCCCAGGCCCATTGCTCGCCCTGCAAGGGCAGCGAATACAGACTGACCCAGGCGCGCCTGGCCGAACTGCTGCCGCAGGTGCCCGGCTGGGAAGTGGTCGAGAACGGCAACGCGATCAGCCGCACCTTCCGCTTCCCCGACTATTACCGCACCCTGGCCTTCGTCAACGCACTGGCCTGGATCGCGCACCGCGAGGACCACCACCCCGATCTGGGCGTGCACTACGACCGCGTGGTGGTGCGCTATTCCACCCACGATGTCGGCGGTCTCAGCGAGAACGACTTCATCTGCGCCGCCAAGGCCTCCGCTCTTCCGGAATGACCCACATGACTGCTGCCGCCCGCCGTCTGCTCCCCCTGGCCTGCCTGAGCGCCGTGCTGCTCAGCGCCTGCGGCCAATCCCAGCAATCCCAGCAACACACCGTGACGCAGCCGCCGACCGAGGTCGCCGCGGTGAAGACGCCGCCGCCGGACTACCCGATCGACGTGGCCTGCGCCGGCATCGGCGGCACCGTGGTGCTGAAGGTGGTGGTCGGCGTGCAGGGCAAGCCCACCGAAGTGGACGTGGTCACCGGCAGCGGCCAGGCCAAGCTCGACGCCTCGGCGCAGGAGGCCGTGCGCGGCTGGACCTTCAATCCCGCCACCCGCAACGGCAAGGCGGTGCCGTGGACCATCCAGGTACCGGTCAACTTCAATCCGCCGCAGCCGCGCCCGGACCGTTGCTTCGCGCTGGACGCGCAGGCGCACAAGGCCGGCTGAGCCACGGGCGCGCATCGCGCGCCTTCACGCGACACCCGCACTGCGCCGGGTTTGATCGACGCCTCTTCCTCGGAGCCGCCGGCGCATGCTGGAGATCCCACTGCACAATGTCCTGGTCGCGCTCGCCGTGACCCTCGGCGCCGGCCTGGCCACCGGCCTGGGCAGCGTGCTGGTGTTGTTCAGCAAGGGGCCCAATCCGCGCCTGCTCGCCTTCGGCCTGGCGTTCTCCGCCGGCGCGATGGTGTACGTCTCGCTGACCGAGATCCTCGGCAAGTCGATCGCCGCCTTCAGCGAGGCGTTCGATCCACGCCTGGGCCAGGCCTATGCCACCCTGGCGTTCCTGGCCGGCATGGTGCTGATCGTGGCCATCGACCGATTGGTGCCCAATCCGCACGAAAGCCTCAACAGCCGCGATCCGCTGTTCCGCGACGACAACCGCGCCTACGTCAAGCGCGTCGGCCTGCTCACCGCGGTGGCGATCACCGCGCACAACTTCCCCGAGGGTCTGGCCACTTTCTTCGCGACGCTGGAGAGCCCGGCGGTCGGCATGCCGCTGGCCTTCGCCATCGCCGTGCACAACATCCCCGAGGGCATCGCCATCGCGGTGCCGGTGCATTACGCCACCGGGCGCAAGTCCTATGCCTTCGCCGCCAGCCTGCTGTCCGGCCTGGCCGAGCCGATCGGTGCGCTGATCGGCTACGTCGCGCTGGCGCGCTTTTTGTCCGATGCGGTGTTCGGCGCGGTGTTCGGGCTGATCGCCGGGGTGATGGTGTTCCTGGCCCTGGACGAACTGCTGCCGGCGGCCAAGCGCTACGCGCAGGGGCACGAGACGGTGTACGGCCTGGTCGCAGGCATGGCCACGCTGGCGCTCAGCCTGGTGCTGTTCCGCCTGTCCGCACCGGTCTGATGGCAGCGGCCGACGCCGGCTGAACGCGCGCTCGCTGGCCTGCACGAGCACGCCGCGCAGAAAGGTCGCAGACACCCAAGGCGGCGCATGCTGCGGCCACCTTCGCCCCGCTCGATGAGGTGTCGCATGGATCTCCGTCCCCTGCCCCCGGCCAGGCTGGCCCTGTTCACCGCACTGAGCGTGGTGGCGCTGGGCGCCTGCCAGCGACAGGACGCGCCCGCCCCCGCGGCCCAGGCCGATGCGCCCACCCCGGCCGCGGCACCCGCCCCTGCCCCCTACGTGGCGCCGACCGCCGACCAACTCTATCAACTGGTCGCACCGATCGCGCTGTTCCCGGACAAGCTGCTGGCGCAGACCCTGGCCGCCTCGGTGTACCCGGACCAGGTGGTGTCCGCGCAGGACTGGCTGCGCAACAACCGCACCCTGTCGGCCACCGACCGCCTGCAGGCGGCCGCGGCGCAACCCTGGGACCCTAGCGTCAAGGCGCTGACCGCCTTCCCCGACGTGGTCGACCAGCTGGCCGGCAACGGCGACTGGACCCGCGCGCTCGGCGACGCCTATGCGCACGATCCCAACCAGGTGCTGGACGCGGTGCAGGTGATGCGCCAGCGCGCGCAGGCGCAGGGCCACCTGCGCAGCACCCCGCAGCAGCGTGTGCAGGTGGTGCAGCGCACCGTGGTGGAGCCGGCCCCGGCCTATGCCGACGCGGTGCCGCCGCCGACCCGCACCATCGTCATCGAACCGGCGCAGCCGGACGTGGTCTACGTGCCGCGTTACGACCCCGACGTGGTCTACGGCGCACCGGTCAACGTCTACCGCGAATACCGCTATCGCCCGCCGCGCCCCTACTACGACACCGGCGACCTGGTCACCGCCGGCATCATCTCCTTCGGCGTCGGCGTGCTGGTCGGCGACGCGCTCGAACACCACCACCACAGCGTGTTCGGCTGGCTGGAACCGGCGCCGCCGTGGCACAGCTGGGGCTGGAACAACTGGGGAGTGAACTGGAACGCGCCGCCGTCGGCGCCGAACTACGTGGTCTACCGCAACAGCGTGTACGCGCCGCGCACCACCATCATCAACAACCACTACGACAACCGCAGCTACGTGCACAACGACTACCGCGGTGCGCCGCCGCCGGCCGCGCCGATGGGCGGTCCGGGCGGGCAGCAGGCCTTCGCTGCCGCGCGTGCGCCGGGGGCCGCGATGGCCGCCGCGGCGATGGCGGCGCGCGCCCCGGCAGCGGCGTTCGGGCCGGCGCGCGCGCAGCCGCCGGCGATGCCGCAGACCATGCCGCACTTCACCAACCAGATGCTGCAGGCCGGCCGTCCGGTCGCGGCGATGCCGCCGCCGGTGCAGCGCCTGCCGGCCACAGGCACGCCGGCGGCCATGGCGGCCGCACGCGATCCGCGCCTGCTGCCCGGCTTCGTCCAGCATGCCGCGGCCCCGCAACGCATCGTGGCGATGGCCCAGCCGAATACGCCGCGCGCGACTCCGGCGATGCCGGTCCCGCAGTTCCACGGCCGTCCCGTGCCGCAGGCGCTGACGCCCAGCCAGGCGCCGCGCGAGGCCATCGCCAATCGCGGCGGCATGCCGGAAGCGCGCTTCGCCGAACCGCCGCGGCGCGGCGACCCCGGCATGCAGCCGTCCGGCTTCGCCCGCGAGATGGCACGCACGCAGCCGCCGCGCCAGGCGATGCCGGGCGAAGCCCCGCGCGCGCAGGCCTGGCATGCGCCGGCACCCGAGCGCGAGGCGATGCGTGCGCCGATGCCGGAACCGCGCCAGGAGCAGCGCGTGGCCCGGTTCTCCCCGCCACCGCGCATGCCCGAGCCGCGGCCGGCCGAGTCGCATCCGGCACAGCAACGGCAAGCACCTGCCCATCACGACGGGCATCACGACCACGACCACGACCACCACGAAAGCTGAGCACGATCCGGGGGCGGCCGCGATGCCGCTCCCGGGTTCAGGAGCCTCGCCTCAGCCGAGGCGGTTCAGCGCTTCGGCCAGTTCCTCGGCCAGCGGGGCATTCAATAGATAAGGCGTCTTGCCGTCGTCCAGGCTGAACTCCAGCGAGGCGGCATGCAGGAACAGGCGCTTGAGCCCGATCTGCTCGCGCAGGCGCTTGTTGACCGCCGGATCGCCGTACTTGTCGTCGCCGGCGACCGGATGCCCCAGGTGCTGGGCATGCACGCGGATCTGGTGGGTGCGGCCGGTCTCGATCCGCACCTCGCAATAGGAATGTCCGCCGCGCCGCTCCAGCACCCGGAAGTGGCTCAGCGACGGCTTGCCCGCCGCGTTCACCTGCACGTGGCGCTCGCCGCCCTGGCGCAGGCCGATGTGCAGCGGCGCGTCCACGCTCATGGTGCCATCGGGCATGCGCCCGACCAGCAGGGTCAGGTAGCGCTTGCTGATGCCACGGCCCTGGACCCGGTCGTCCTCGCGCATCAGCGCCTGCAACTCGGTCAGCGCCGAGCGCTTCTTGGCCACGATCAGCAGCCCGGAGGTGTCGCGATCGAGCCGGTGCACCAGCTCCAGCGACTGATTGGGACGAAGCGCACGCAGCGTCTCGATGGCGCCGAAACTGATCCCGCTGCCGCCATGGCTGGCGACGCCCGAGGGTTTGTTCAGCGCCAGCAGCCGCGCGTCCTCGTAGACGATCGCCGCCTCCAGCCGGGCCATGAACGCGTCCGGCGGCGCGCTCTTCTCGCCCTCCTCGCTCAGCCGCACCGGCGGGATGCGCACCTCGTCGCCGGCCTCGAGCTTGCGCTCGGCCTTGGTGCGGCCGCCATTGACCCGCACCTGGCCGCTGCGCATCAGTTTGTAGATCAGGCTGCGCGGCGCGCCCTTGAGCTGGCCGAGCAGGAAATTGTCTACGCGCTGTCCGGCCCTGTCTTCCGGGACCTTGAGAATGCGCACCGCGCTGGTCGCGACATCGCGCGGCTTTGGAGGGATCGGGGGGGAAGTCATCAGGCAGTTTATTCTGTTACACTCGGGGGGCGAGATAAGGGTTTGATTTCGTTGGAAGTTAGTTGAGGGCCAGAAGCCCGGCTTACGACGATTCCGGCACAGTGCGCGACCACCGCCCCCGGGGCGGCCATGTTAGCGGCTCACCGGCCTGCCCGGCCATCGCCGGACGCCGCAAGCGTCCGCGCTGAACATGCCCCGTGCGGCGCCCAGCCTGGCTGGAGTCGCCGCCGGTCCTGAACCACCTAAAAGCAAGAAGCGCTCCCGCGGCTCGCCGTGGTGTCGTAGCGCTGGAAACCCAAGACGCCCACCCCGCGCCTGCGCGATGGGCGACGAAGCGTGACCAGAAGCGAAACCCCATGGCGTTCCGCGCGGTAGCAGCGCGAGGAACGCAACAATGAAGCGAATGCTGATCAACGCCACGCAGGCAGAAGAACTGCGTGTGGCCATCGTGGACGGCCAGACCCTGTACGACATCGACATCGAGCAGCCGTCCAAGGAACAGAAGAAGTCCAACATCTACAAGGGCCGCATCACCCGGCTCGAACCCTCGCTGGAAGCGGCCTTCGTCGAATACGGCGGCGAGCGCCACGGCTTCCTGCCGCTGAAGGAAATCTCCCGCGATTACTTCCAGGCCGGCGTCGACCACAACAAGGCGACGATCCGCGAACTGCTGCGCGAGGGCCAGGAAGTCGTGGTCCAGGTGGACAAGGAAGAGCGCGGCAACAAGGGCGCGGCCCTGACCACGTTCATCTCCCTGGCCGGCCGCTACATGGTGCTGATGCCGAACTCGCCCAGCGCCGGCGGCGTCTCGCGCCGGATCGAGGGCGAGGACCGTGCCGCGCTGAAGGAAGCGCTGGACAAGCTGAACATCCCCGACGACATGGGCGTGATCATCCGCACCGCCGGCGTCGGCCGCGATGCCGAAGAGCTGCAGTGGGACCTGGACTACCTGCTGCAGGTGTGGAAGTCGATCGCCGAGGCCGCCCTGGCCAAGCCGGCGCCGTTCCTGATCTACCAGGAGTCGCGGCTGATCATCCGCGCTCTGCGCGACTACCTGCGCGCCGACATCGGCGAGATCCTGGTCGACACCGCCGAGATGTACGGCGACGCCCAGGAGTTCATGCAGCAGGTGATGCCGCAGAGCCTGCGCAAGCTCAAGCACTACACCGACGACATCCCGCTGTTCAACCGCTTCCAGATCGAGTCGCAGATCGAGGCCGCCTACGAGCGCAGCGTGCGCCTGCCCTCCGGCGGCTCCATCGTGGTCGACCAGACCGAAGCGCTGACCGCGGTGGACGTCAACTCCTCGCGCGCCACCAAGGGCAGCGACATCGAGGACACCGCGTTCCAGACCAACCTGGAGGCGGCCGAAGAGGTCGCGCGCCAGCTGCGCCTGCGCGACCTCGGCGGCCTGGTGGTGATCGACTTCATCGACATGGCCTCCAACAAGCACCAGCGCGAGGTCGAGAACCGCCTGCAGAACGCGCTCAAGTACGACCGCGCACGGGTGCAGATCGGCCGCATCTCGCGCTTCGGCCTGCTGGAGATGAGCCGCCAGCGCCTGCGTCCGTCGCTGGGCGAATCCAGCCAGATCGTCTGCCCGCGCTGCGACGGTCACGGCCGCATGCGCAGCGTCGAGTCGCTGTCGCTGTCGATCATCCGCGTCGCCGAAGAGCACGCGATGAAGGAGAACACCGGGCAGGTGCTGGTGCAGGCCCCGGTGGAGATCGCCAACTACCTGCTCAACGAGAAGCGCCGTGCGCTCAGCGAGATCGAGAAGCGCCACGACGCGCCGATCGTGATCGTCGCCGACGAGCAGCTGCACACCCCGCACTACGAAGTGACCCGCCTGCGCGAGAACGAGCTGGGCGAGGAAAGCACCAAGCCCAGCTACCAGCGCGGCACCCCGCGCAAGCTGCCGGTGCACGCGCTGACCAAGGCGCAGTTGAACATCCCGGCGCCTGCGGTGACCAATGTGAAGCACTCGCAGCCGGCCCCGGTGCGCGAAGTGGTCGAAGAACCCGTGGCCGCGCCGGCACCGGCGCCAGTGGTTGCGCCGGCCCCGGTCGCACCGCCGGCCACCGGCGTGGTCGGCTGGCTGAAGCGCATCTTCGGCGCCGGCGAGAGCCCGGCCCCGGCCCCGGCCGCCGCCGAGCCGGCACAGCGCCAGCGCCCGCAGGACGGCAATCGCAACCGCAACGACCGTGGCGATCGCAGCGACCGCAATGCGCGCCGCGACGGCAACCGCAATGGCGGCCAGGGCGGCAATGCCGCGCGTGGCAACGGCAACAACGGCGGCGGCAACGCGCGCCGCGACGAGCGCCGCGCCGGCAACGGCGCCGCCGCGCCGGCCGGGCAGCAGAACCAGCAGCCCAAGGCGCCGCGCAACGAACAGGCCACGCAGCAGCCCAAGCCGCAGCAGCAGCCGCAACAGCCCAAGCCGCCGAAGCAGCAGCAGCAGCCGCAGAACCCGCCGCGCCAGCCGAAGCCGCAGCAGGATCCGGCACAGGCCGCCGTACAGGGCGACAAGCCGCCGCGGCAGCCGCGCGCCGAGGAGGCCGTCGCCAGGCAGCAGGCCGCGCCCGCCGCCACCGCACCGGTGACCCCGGCGCAGGACGCCACCACCCTGGCCGCCGCCGCGGTCGCCGGTGGCGCGATCGCCGCGTCGCAGGAACCTGCTGCGGCCGTCGACGCTGCAGCCGCCGCACCGGTGCAGCCGGCGCAGACCGCGGCAGCAGCGAGCATCGATGAACGCGAAAGCGCCGCCGAAACCGCCCAGGCCGTGCCCGCCGGCGAAGGCGCCGAGGGCGAGGACGGTGCCGGCGACGCCGGCGGCCGCCGCCGTCGTGGCCGTCGCGGTGGCCGCCGCCGTCGCCGTGGCAATGGCGAAGCCGGTGCTGCCGGCGATGCCGCCGGCCTGGACGATGCCGACCTGGATGCCGGCGACAGCGACGGCGAAAGCGCGCCCGCGCCGAGCCGCAGCCAGCCGGAGTTCGACTTCGATGACGACGGCACCACCGATGCCGCTCCGGCCAAGCCGCAGCCGCCCGTGCAGGAAAAGCGCGAGCCGCAGGAGAAGCGCGAGCCGCGTCGCGAGCGTCCGGCTGCTGTCGGTGCACCGGCACCGGCCGACGACGCTGCCCAGGCCCCCGCGCCGATCGCCGCCGACCCCGTGCCTGCGCCGGCCACCGCACCGATGCAGCCGGCCGCCCCTGCCGAGGCCGCGACCGCATCGCCTGCGCCGACCGCGCCGGCCGCTGCAGCCCAGGGCGTCAGCGACGCCGCCGTGGCCCACGCCGACACCGTGGTCGCTGCCGCACCGGTAGCAGCCGCAGTCGCCGAGACCAAGCCGGTCGTGCAGGAAACTGTCGCCACCGAGCGCGCCGCGGCACCGGCCGAACCCGCAACGCCGGCCGTCGCGCCGCAGCCGCAGGCGGTCACCACCGCCGTCGAGCAGCCGACTGCCACCGCCGCCAAGGCGCCGGTCGCCGAGCCGGACGCGGCGGATGCCACGGCCACCGTCGAGGATCCGGCAAGCGTGACCACGCCGGCGGCAACCACCGTCGCGCCGAGCGCAGCGCCGGCCGTCACCGTCACGCCCACCGCTCCCGCGGAACCGCGTGCGGAAGACGCTGCCCCGGCCAAGCCGGCTTACGCACCGGTGCAGACCACCCTGCTCGACGCCTTCGCCGAGGCACCGGCGGCGGTTCCGCACAGTGGTGAGGCAGCGGCCGCAGCGTCGACCGAGGCCGCTTCGGTCACGCCGGTACGCGACGACACCGCAACGTCCATCGCTGCTCCGGCGACGCCGGCGCAGGCGGAGATCGCGGCTGTGGACGAGGCGGCGCGGAAGGAACGCGCTGCTGCCGCGGCGCAGTCCGCAGCGCCTGCGCCGCATGCCGCGGACAAGGCGGACAGCGACGAGCACAAGGATCGCGGCTGATCCCCGCCCCTGCCGTTGCAGCATGAAAGAAGCGGCCTTCGGGCCGCTTTTTTTGTGGGCGCCCGTCAAGCGCATCCATCGCTACGGCTCAAGACGATCGTCTGCACGCGCACTGTCTTTCGCGCGTCCCGTTCGGCGCAGCGGCAGGGGTTTCCCTTCCAAAGCCACGGCAAAACTCGTTTTGCCGTGGCTCAACGAGATACACCATCCCCTCGTAGGAGCGGCTTCAGCCGCGACGGGGCTTTCCCGATGCGCCGGTCGCGGCTGAAGCCGATCCTACGGAAACACGCGATGCGTGCAGTACGTGCTGCGCGGAACGCTGCGACCGAAGTGTTTTGAAGACCCACCACCCCATGCACGTCCGCGTCGTTGTGCGCTCGCTGCAGCCGCGAATGATGCATCGCGCAGAGCACGCAGTCCCTACTCCACGCTTTCGCCAAGTGATGCCGCGGCGATACCCAGCCAGTCAGACCGCGGCACGCGCCAATGCCGGGGGCGTCGGCGATACCCGCGGACGCGCGTTCGCAATCGATCCTCTGCGAACAATCCGTGCGTTGGCGCAAGCACAACGCAAAAGCGGCCCGAAGGCCGCTCTCCTGTCAGCTCGGCAGGCAACGCCGACTACAGCGGATGCGTCGGATCCAGCAAGCCGTATTGCGTGGCCAGGCGCGCCAGGGCGATGTTGTCCTGGATGCCGACCTTTTCGAACAGGCGCGCCTTGTGCGTGTTGACGGTCTTGGCGCTGAGGCTCAGGCGCTTGGCGATGTCTTCCTGGCGCAGGCCGCGGGTCAGCAGCAGGGCCACTTCCAGCTCACGCGGCGACAGTGTATCGAATGGCGAACCGCCGCCTTCCAGATTGGCCAGCGCCAGGTTCTGCGCGATGTTGGCGCCGAGATAGCGCTTGCCCATCGCCACGTCGCGGACCGCGCGCAGCAGTTCCTGCGCGTCGCCGGCCTTGCCGACATAGCCGGACGCACCGGCTTCCAGCAGGCGCTTGGGCAGCGGGCCGTCTTCCAGCACCGAGACGATGATGACCTTGGTGCCGTGGTCGCCCTTGACGATGCGCTCGGTGACTTCCAGCCCGCTGACGCCGGGCATGTGCAGATCGCACAGGACGATGTCCGGCTTCAGCTGCCGGATCTGCGGGAGCGCATTTTCACCGCTGTCGGCCTCGCCGACGATCTCGATATCCGTTTGATTCGACAGGATCAGCTTCATGCCCGTACGGACAAGAGCGTGATCATCGACCAGAAAAACCCTGATGGCCATCTCGTATAACCCCAACGCAGCGGATACCGCACCATCCAGACTATCTGCGTGAATTATTCAGGGCAATACGAATTCGTAGACAAACGACGACGCTTCACGGAGTGCTCATCTGCACTTCGCGAAACGTCATCGTGTCGTCATCAAAACCCTGCCGAGCTTACTCAAGGCTCGGCACGCAGGGTCGAGTGACCTGCCAGCGCTCTCCCCGTAAGGCGCGCGACGGTCCCTGCGTCAGGCCGGGGCCAGTATGCTGGTGCGGCGATAAAAGCGTTATCAGGACAATCCTGATCTCACGTCAGAATTATCTGACCCTCCCCCTTCCCGCTTCCGGACACCACCCCGCTGCGGTTCCCGGACAGGCCCGGCGAAATTTTCCGACACTCGCGTCGGAAATGGCCGATGCGACCTCTCCCACGCGGCGCAGCCACGACATGCCTGGCCGCCTGCGGCACACTGCCCGAGTGAACACGATCCGCCGCTATGTCATACAGGACCACGCCGCCTGCCTGGCGCTGTTCGACAGCAATGTCCCGCAGTTCTTCGATCGCAGCGAACGCGCCGGTTTCGACCGCTTCCTGCAGCACGACACCGGTGCCTGGCATTACCTGGTTATCGCCCGCGCCGGCGCGGTCGTGGCCTGCGGCGGCCACGCGCTGCGTGCCGACGGCCGCGTCGCCAGCTTCGGCTGGGGCATGGTCGACCGCCGCCTGCACCGCCAGGGCCTGGGCCGCGCACTGACGGAGGCCCGGATCGACGCCTGCCGCCGCAGCGCCGGCGTGACGCGGATCGAACTGGACACCAGCCAGCATACCCAGGCGTTCTACGCGCGCTTCGGCTTCGGCGTCGAACGCGTGATGACGGACGGCTATGGCCCGGGGCTGGACCGTTGGGACATGGCGCTGAACCTGGATCGCCTGCTCGCCTGCTGACTCCCCCCGGCCACCGGCATGCGCCAAGCTGCAGTGCGCTCGGCCATGGCGGCCCTTGGCCAGGACGAAAGCAGCAACATGCCCCGCTGCAGGCAAGGCCTGCGACCAGGACGAAAAAGCACACACGCAGGCGGCGCACTGCGCTCGGCGCATCCGATCGATGCACTGATCGCCGCCGCCCCCACGCACACTCCCTCAGCCGCGCGCCACCGCGCAGATCGCCTCGATCAGCAGGCGCTCGCAGCCGCGCGGCAGATCATGGCCCATGCCCGGCACGGGCAGATACCTGGCGCTGGGAATCGCGTGCGCCGTGTCCTCGCCACAGGCCGACAGGATCAAGGGATCGTCGCTGCCGTGAACGACCAACGTGGGCGCGGCGATGGTGGCCAAGCGCGCGCGCCGATCGCCGACCGTCGCGACAGCCGCCATCTGCCGTGCCGTGCCGCCCGTGCCACGGCAACGCGCCAGTTCCTGCAGCAGCAGCTTACGATGGGCTTGAGCATCGAACGGATACCGCCTGCCCGCGAGCCGGCGCGCGAACGCCAGACGCGCTCGCAGATAGCCGTCCAGATCGTGCGCGGGATCGGGTTCAGGCGCCAACATCAGCGCCATGACCTCCGGCGTCGCCTGTGGCAGCGCGGGGTTTCCCGTGCTCGACATGATCGAGGTGAGCGACAGCACCCGCTGCGGATAATCGCTTGCCAGTATCTGCGCGATCATGCCGCCCATCGAGCGTCCGACGATGTGCGCACGCGCCACGCCCAGCCCATCGAGCAGTCCGATCGCATCGCTGGCCATTGCGGCGAGCGTATACGGCGTCTCGGGCCGTCGCCCGGCCCGCAGTGCGGCGGCGAGTTCGGCGAAATCCGGCACTGCGCACGTGCTGAAGTGAGTGGAGGCACCGGCATCGCGGTTGTCGAAGCGGATGACGCGATAGCCCCTGGCTGCCAGCCCCGTGCAAAAGGAGCTGGTCCAACGAATCATCTGCGTCCCCAATCCGGAGATCAGCAGCACCGCCTCGGCATCGGCATCGCCCACGCTGTCCCATGCGATGTCGAGGCCTTCGACGCGTACGCGTTGTACAGTGCCGATCGCTCCAGCATCGCCGATCATCCGACAGAACACTCGGACAGTGGCAACAGGCGCGCGTCCTGCAGCGCCGCAGTGCGATGCCCAAGACCGGCGAGATACGCGGGATGGCTGGCGAAGCCGACGAACGCCGCCGGACTCGCTTGCCGGATCAGCATCGCCATGTCCCAGCGCTCGTCGTCGGGGCCGATCAGGAACGGACCGCCGCGACCGAGGAACAGCAGGTCGCCCCCGCTCGCGCGCAGGTGCGGCAACGTATGCCGGATGTAGCGATCGAACGCCTGCGCGCCGCTGATGGGCACGGCGGGTGCCAGTTGCGGATGCTGCGCGTAATCGGCAACCTCGCGAAATCGCAGCAGGTTGAGCATCACCAGCGACGCAGTCATGCCACGCTGCAGGAAGCGGCGACCGGCGTCCTGGGTCGGTTCGAGATAACGCGTGCGGCCCGGGTCATGCATGCGGCGCTCCAGATATGGGGGGCGAAGACGCGCCAGCGGGGGCGTCGAAGGCGAGGTGCAGCGCATATGCGCGGACATCCGCAGGCCAACCGGCGATGCGGTGTTCCAATGCGGCGCGATCGTCCGCAAAGAGTGCGCGCAGCGCCTCTTCGTAACCGGGCAAATCGCCGGCCAGCGCCTGCATGAAACGATATGCGCGCTCCTGCGCAGCGCGACGCTGCTGGCGTGGCTGCGTCGCCTTGCGGGCCTCGTCCACCAGCCGACGCAGCACGGCCGAGGCACCACCGGGCTGCGACGCCAGCCATTCCCATTGCCGCGGCAACAAGGTCACCTCGCGCGCGACGACCCCCAGCTTGGGGCGTCCGCGGCTTCTGCCGTGTCCCCCCGCGTCCGGCACGACGGCGGCGACGGCGCCAGAGCCGTCGCGTTCGGTGGCGGACGCCGGCGGTCTCGACCACCGTGCCAGAACCTCCGCATCGCTGCCCCGCACATCGAGATCGACGATGCCGCCGCTGGCGTCGTCGAAGATCAGCAGCGTCTCGCCCGCCAGTACCGCGCGCTTTGCAGCCAATGCGACCTCGCCCAGCGGCCCGGCCATCCACATGCGGTGGCCGGCGAAGGCGGTAGAGGGCATTTGCAGGGGATCGGGCATGGCAGACACGCTGGAAACGTTCGGCAATTTATACCCGGGTAAAATTCATCCGTCAACGACGTCCGCAGATCGCTTCGTTGGGTCGACACGCGCTGTCGAACGCGGCCCCGCTCCTTCGCCGCGCCGCATTCGTCCTCATGCGGCGAGCGCATAGCGACGGCAGTGCTCCAAATAGCCGGCCTCGTGGTGGCCGGCGAGCGCGACCACGCTCTCCCAGAGCCACGACGGTGCGTCGATGGCCTTGCGCCGATCGGCGTTCAGCAGTTCTAGCCACCCGGCGCGCGTCCGCGGCTTCATCTGCCGCGCATGCGCCTTGCCGACGACGAAGGCGAGATAGCGCGCCGAGCGCACCGCCTCGGCGTGATTGAACTGGTCGACTTCGAGTTTCAGATCGCGCGGCGAGAGTTCGCGAATGAACAGCGAGCGGCCCAGCAGATGTACCGGCAACATTCTGCTGCCCAGGTAGGGCGACAGCGCTCGCGCCGCGGCGGTCACGCGTTCGGCGTTGTCCGCCGGCATCCGCGCATCGGGCGCTGCCGGGGCGATCGGTGCGATCGCCTCCTTCAGATCGACCAGCGCATAGGACCAGTGGCCCTTGCCGGTCTTCAGGCCGACGATCGCCGCGTAGCGCAGCAGGCCGAGCGAACTGCAGCCCTTCATCCAGTACGCCGCATCGACCAGGCGCACCTCGCGATCCTTGGGCTTTCCCTTCAGCGACAGCACCATCTGCGCGACCGCCGGATCGGCGAACAGCCGCTCCAGCGCCTCGCGCTCTTCCGGCGCCAATGCCCAGAACTTCTCGCCCAGCGGAATGCGCGGCTCCACCGCCTGCAGACGCTCCTTGGCCAGATGCCGCCAGCGCCGGCCGAAGGCCTCGCGGCGGATGCTGCGCACGGTCTCGGGTTCGGCACCGGGGTGATCGCGGGTCGGATCCTCGATGGCGGCGCCATAGCCGTCGATCATCGCCTCCATCATCCGCGCCGTGGTGACACCGGGCAGGTCCGAGCCGCGTGCCGCGGTGGCCAGCGACAGGCCCAGGCGGATCAGATCGTGCGCGGGATTGCCGATCACGCCCTGGTCGAGGTCGCGGATCTGGATCTCGACGTGCCCCTCGCCGTCGGCGACCGGACCCAGGTTGCCGAGATGGCAGTCGCCGCAGATCCAGATCGCCGGCCCCATCGGCACGCGCCGCGCCGCCGGCGACGCCGCCAGCCATTCGTAGAACTTGAGCGTGTTGCCGCGGACATAGGCGTGGGCGGAGCGGGCCATCTTCAACGTGCGTTTGCGTTCGAGGATGACGGGGCGTTCGGCGAGGCTGGGCATCGAAGGTCGGACCTGGAGCGGATGGCGTGGGGGTCACGCGCGGCGGCGCCGACGCTAGCAGAGCCGAACGGAATGGTCCGTGCACGGCGCAGGTGCCTGGGCAACATACGCAATGATCGCGGGGATCGCGCGGCCACGCCCCGCATGCAAGCGCGGTGGTGGTGTGCGATTACGCGGGTTTCCCGCTTCTTCTGCCACCGACGCGCCTGCCTGCGTCGGTCGGATCCAGCCTCTCCGCTGCCTCCCGCGTGACCAGGCACGCGCCAACGGCAGCGCCCGGCGTCGACGTCATCTTAATCACGCCCCCGGCTATGCTCCGCGCACCTCACATAACTTAGGGAGAAGTTCATGCGTCTGACCATGCCGGCAACGGTTGCTGTGTGTGTGCTGCTCGCCGCCTGCAGCAAGGGTGGCGACAAGAACGGCGACAACGTCGCGATGTCCAACGCCTCGGTCGCCGACGTGGCCAAGGTGCAGGCGGCCAAGCTGCAGCCCGGCCAATGGGAGATGCGGGTCGAGCAAGTGAGCAGCGAGACCAGCGGCGGCTCCGGCAACATGCCGCAGATGCCGAAGGTGCCGCCGAGCACCGCCAAGGTCTGCCTCACCGCCGAGCAGATCAACGATCCCACCAGCCTCTTCGGCAGCGCCTCGCCGATGCAGAAGAACTGCGTGTACGACTCCTTCAGCATGAAGGACGGAAAGATCGACGCGAAGATGCATTGCACGATGGGCGACATCAAGGTCGCCGGCACGAGCACCGGCACCTTCAGTGCCACCGAGATGGCTTCCGAATCGCATTCCGAGATCACCGGCCTGCCGGGCGGCATGTCGATGAAGACGCACATGAAGATGGACGGCAAGCGCCTGGGCGAGTGCCAGCCGGGCGATATCAAGGCGGGCGACACCAAGGCACCGCCTGCCGGCTGAGTCAGTTTCTCCCGTCGGGGGAAATCAAGGGCACGCCACTCTGATTTCTTCCCTGGTCTGCAGCGCCGCGATGGTTCGCCATCGCGGCGCTTTTGTTGGCGCTGGTGCAGCGCGTCTTACCCGTGCAGGGCCTGGCAGCATGGATGTCATCGTCCTACGCGCGCTGCCACGATCGTCTCCAGTCGTCAGGGGCATGCGAGCACTGCACTGACCGCTGCATTTCGTTCTGTTTCACGCCGCACAGGGAAAGGTGACGAGCGCCAAGCGCGCGTCCGCCAGCGTGACGCAAAGGCCCGACCGTGCATTGACCGCCTGGGTGCACCTACTGTCCCACCATCTCCGCGTCGCGCCGATGCCAGGACATCCGCCAGGGCTGCGTCGTCACGTAACGACGCGATGCTCCGAACTACTTCAACGCCCGCCAGCTCCGCCCCGCACGGAAGGCGCGCTCGAGCGTCGCCGCGAGCAGGCAGATCTTCAGCGTCTGCGGCAGGATGCCATCGCCCGGATCGCTGGGCGTGCCCAGCACCACCGACAGCTGATTGGCGATCGTCTGCCACACCACCTGCGGGTGCGGGCCGATCAACCGGGTCAGTCCCATCCAGGCCCAGGCCGAGGCCCAGTCCAGGGCGCGATACAGCACGATCAGGGTGACCAGGGCCGCCAGCCCGGTGGCGCCGGCCAACTGCACGCTGTTGGCCGCAGCGCGATAGCGCGACACGGTGCCCGCCCAGAAATGGCCGATGAAGTCGCGCAACCACGTCGGCAGCTTCCGCCACAGCCCCAGCGTGCCGTCGACCTTGCTTGACCACTTGCCGGGCGCATTCAATTCGGCGTTGTGCACGTCGTAGCGGTAGATCAGCGCAGCCAATGCCAGCCAGACCACCGGCAACAAGGCCGAGAAGAAGATCACCACCAACGTGTCCGCCACGCCCGGCGGCGCCTGCTCCACCGCGCCCGGCAACGCGGCATGCGCGACACCGATGGGATGGCTGATGCCCTGCCACAGGTGCTGGCCGAGATCGGCGATGCGCAGATGCGCCAGCCAGCGGAACACGCCGCCCTTCCATTCGGTGAGCACGTACATGCCGACGAAGGTCCAGCCGGCCTCGCACAGCACGATCAGCACGTTCCACGCCGGATGCGCGCTGCGCTGCTTCTGTTTTTTCGCGCCGCGCCGGATCAGCCACAGCAACGCCACCGACGCCGCCAGCCACCAGCCGCCGGACACCTCGAACAGCGACCCGCGGTAGGTCGGACCGAACGGATTGAACTGCCCCAAGCCCTCGCGCCCGTAGGCACGGATCGTCTCGCCGAGGAAACCCCAGGCGGCGTAATAGGCGAAGAACGGCACCAGCGCCTGCGAAACGATCGCCGACAGGCGGCGCCAGCGCGCCCTGCCTTCGTCCTGTGCTGTCGTCGCGTCGGTCTGGTCAGCAAGCGCCGCACTGGCGATCCCGGGCAAGGCCGGGCGCAGCGTTTCGAACAGCAGGACGAAGATCACCAGCTTGACCAGCACCACCAGCGTCAGCGACAGCAAGCCGGCGAGCCGGTTCTGGTAGCCGATCCACACCGCGGCCTGCAGCAGCAGTTCGTTGAGCAACACGCCGGCCAGCGCCACGGCCAGCAGTTGCGGCAGGTAGCGACCCCAGAGCCGCAGCGTGTCGCCGATCAGTCCCAGCGGCCCACCACGCAGCGCCAACTCAGTCATGGCCTTGCCCCCGCGCGAAACGCAGATAGTGCGGGCGACCGCCGCGCGTGCTCACGGTGAGTTGCAGCTGCGCAGCCACCGCACGTGGCACCAGGTAGTAGCCATCGATCGCCAACGGCACGCCCGGCTTGGCCGCGGATACGGCCAATCCATCGCAGGCCACGCCGGGCGACTCGCCAGGCTTGGCCAGGGCACGCTGCAACAGGTCCGGTACGGTATCGATCGCAGACCAGGAGCGACTGGCACCGTCGACCAGCTTGAGCGTGCAATCGCTCCACTGCGCGCCGGATGCACCCGGCACCAGCGTCAGCCGCGTGCGCACGAACGTACGATCGGCGGGCAGTCCTGGCTCAAGCGGCAGCACATCGACCGACGCGAGCCGAACGGCGGCGCCGTCGTAGTCCACGGTCTGCGCCATCGCCACATCCACCGGCCGCCATTCGCGCGCATGCAACAGTTCCCGCACGTCGCGCCAGCCGATCGCGGCCATCGTGCACGGCACCAGCACCACCAATGCCGCCAGTGCAAGCCAGCGCATGCGCCGCTCGGAAGCGGCCGGAGCCACGTCGCGGTCAGAGGCGTGCATGCAGCGCATCCAGATCGAGCACATCGGTGACCGCCGCCGCGGGCGAGAGCGGCGGATAACGCACCTGCGCCTCGGCCGTCAGCTGCGGGTCGCGGTCTTCCGACAGCACCAGCGTGCCGCCGGCCCTGGCGAGCGCGGTCGGCAGTTCGAAGACCAGCACGTCCTTGCGCTCCAGCCCGGGCTGCAGCGTCTTGATCGACGACAACACCGCATCGCCCATCTCCGCGCGGGCGCTGGCGCGATAACGACGCCCATCGGGCGTCGCCCAGACCCGGCCGTACACGCGCGCGGTCGCGCGCGCGACCTTCGACCGCACCGGCACCACCAGCCACACGCCACCGCTGTCGCGCTGCTGCACCGCGCCCGCCGCCTTGAAGCGGATCGTGTGCGCGAGCTGCGGCGTGCCGGCGTCCACGGCCAGATTGTCGGTCTGCACCCAGCCGCCCGGCGCTCCGGACACCGCGATCGGGCCGGTGATGCGCTCATAGCGCGGCATCGTCCAGCGCATCCCGGCAAGCAGCACGAAGCCGAGCACCAGGATCGCGATGCCAGCCAGCCGCTTCACGGTTCACCCGCCTGTGCGCCGGCACGCGCTGCGCCAAGCGGCAGTTCCACGACCCCGACCGGATGCGGATCGGTCCACAGCGGCTGCGCGTAGAGATTGTCGAAGGCCTTGAAAGTCCTGGCGGTGACGTCGAAGCGCAGGCGCGCAGCCGTCTGCTCCGTCGCCGGATACGTCCACACCAGAGCGACCTGTTCCGGCAGGCCAGGTTGCAACTCGGTGGTCGCCGCACGATCGCGCAACAGATAGGCCGTCGGCCGCGCATCGGCACCGCGCGGCGGCGTCTTCAACGCCACTGCCTGCACCAGCGATCCGCTGGTCTGCGTGGTGCGATTGGTGGCCTGCAGATACAGCACGATCGCCTTGCGACCGTCGCGCGACACCACCTCGCCATCCGGTAACCGGTCGCTGCTCTCTACGTGATCGAAGCGCAGCGACCATTCGCCTGCGGCGACGTCCTTTCCGGCCTGCAGCGCGGGCGGCACCGGCGCCTCCTTGGCCTCGAACAAGCCGATGCCCCACCCCACCACGATCGCGGCAATGCCACCGATCCCGGCCAGCATCCGTGTCCGCCACTGTCCTAGAGACGCTTTGCTCGCCAAACCAGGTGACCCTTTTGGAAGCTCGAGGGGACGGTAGCACCGGGGCACGAGAAGTTACAACTTACGAAATGAATGAGAAATCCGGTGCCGATTTAGCGCAGGACGCGACTTCAAAGTCGCCATATTTTCTTCGAGACCTAGCAGCCATCAACTTGACGCGAAAAGCCATCGAGAGCCTTTACAGCCATATCGATATCATGACGATCTCGCCGCATACGTTCGATGACTTGCTTTAGAGGCTCCGATTGAGAAGACGAAAGTCCCACCGCCGAGTCCACAGTAGCAACTCCGACCTTTGGCTCGCCGGCGACTGAGCTAATCAAACCGGCATTCCTATTCATCACAACAGCATTAATTTCCGCATGACAAGAGGCTTTTAGCTTGTCACGCTGTGTCGCAATCAACTCCAGGATGGCCTGTCCAAAATCAAGCGCCTTATCTTGGGTCGGTATTACGCCCTTATGCACCACATCATTGCGAAACTGTACAAGTGATCCTGACAGCATCTTTGGAGGCTCCATAAAGCGAGCGGACCAAAGAGCAATGTAGGCTCCCAACTGGCGCTCAGACTTATCAGTGATTACCTTCCACGACGCATCGATCAGCGAGTGATCCAAGCCTCGCGCCAACAAAAGAACCCGAGCCGTGAACTCATAAAATCTTTCAAGACTTGCCGCAAATGATGTGATGGCCTCTCGATAATAGCCGTCGATTACAGCATTGGAAGCGATATGAAAAAGAACTTCAAAGGGATGCTCCTGAACGATGAAAACAATCCGATGCCCATTTCCACAAGTAACGCGATAAATACCTTGCTGATGAAAAGGCACATAGAGGAACCCATGTTTTCGCTCAGACGCGCACTCCAAACATGAGCAAATAAAATTCATCGCATCGATCCCAGGGATTCACTATTAAAAAGCTGTAAAATTGCAAATGAGCCAGAGTCACACCAGCAATCATGCGTCGCCATTTAATAAGTAACTGGAAATGGCGGAGAGAGTGGGATTCGAACCCACGGAAGGTTTGACCCTTCGCCGGTTTTCAAGACCGGTGCCTTAAACCGCTCGGCCATCTCTCCGTTTGCGAACGCAGCGGTACTACGGAAGAGCATCGCAGCCGCTTGAAGCACAACGCCGCGGAAGCGCGACGCTGCAGTGCCTGTCCCGCTCGACGCGGTCGGTGCCGCCGACGGCCCCACATGCACCCCGAACCCAAACCCACCAGCACGGGCGCGCATTTTTGCACGCCCGCAGCAGTTTTGCTCGACCGACGTGCTAGGCCGGCGTCTGGATCAACCCGCCTCGACCGCCATCGCGCCCAGGGTCGAGTGGCGGGCCTTGGTACGTTCGGGGCAGTTGCCGCCGCAGTCCAGGCGCGAGGCCTCGATCTGGCGCGGCAGGTGTTCGGCGAGGAAGTCGATGAACACGCGCACCGCTGGCAGCAGGCCGCGGCGCGAGGCGAACACGGCGTGGCAGATGCCCTGCGGCAGCGACCATTCCGGCAGCACCACTTCCAGTTCGCCGTTGCGCACGGCTTCGGCGCAAACGGTCTCGGGCAGCAGGGTGATGCCGAAGCCGTCCTTGACCATGGACTGCAGCAGCGGGAAGTCGAAGCCGGCCACGCGCGGCTGCAGGTCGACGCGCCGTACTTCGCCGGCCGGGCCGTGCAGTTCCCAGCGCTGCCGGGCTTCGTCCTCACTGATGCTGAGGGTGACGTGCGAGGTCAGTTCCTCGGGGTCCTTGGGGCGGCCGGCGCGATCCAGGTACTTGGGGCTGGCGACCAGCAGTTCCTGCACCTGGCCGAAGCTGCGCATCACCAGGCTGCCGTCGTCGTCCAGGCGCGAGCGCACGCGCAGGGCGACGTCGTAGCCTTCGTTGATGATGTCGACGCGGCGGTTGCTGATGTTCAGTTGCAGCCGCACCTTGGGGTACTGGTCCAGGAACATCGGCAACAGCTTGGGCAGCTGCATCTGCGCCAGCGACACCGGCACGCTCACCCGCACCAGCCCGCGCGGCTCGGCACTGAGCCGGTCGACCACTTCGCGCGCGGCCTGCGCCTCGGCCAGCATGGTCTGGGCGTGGCGGTGCACGCTCATGCCCAGGTCGGTGACGGCGAAACGGCGGGTGGAGCGCTGCAGCAGGCGCACGCCCAGGTCGCTCTCCAGCTGGCTGATGCGGCGGCTCAGGCGCGACTTGGGGATGCCCAGGGCGCGCTCGGCGGCGGCGAACCCGCCGTGGTCGACCACCATGGCGAAGTAGTACAGATCGTTGAGGTCGTGCATGTTCTTTCGATATTTAGAACGATGGGGACAATCGGATCCGGTTCATTCTACTCCTACAACGATTTGCGCTGCAGGGACGCCGGTCGCGCTCGCGCGGTGGCTCAGGCACGGATGTAGACGCGCGCAGGGTAACCCCGGCCGGGCTAGCGCGAAGTGACGGGGACGGGAGTTCGGCGCACGCGGAACGCCGCCGCGGCGCTGCTGCAGTGGCCACTCCAAGCGAACGCCCTGCCCCATCCGGGCCGAAGCCCCACTTGTGGCGCAAGGCGGGGCACTGCCCGCATCAGGACAATTTGCCTGAGCGCAGGGACGGACAGAAGAGCGTCGCCGCCGCAACGGCGACGCGAGGCGCGCCCGGGGCGGACACCCCGGGCCCGAGCGATCAGCCGATCCGCTCGGCCCCGCCCATGTAAGGGCGCAGCGCGTCGGGCACGGTGATCGAGCCGTCGGCGTTCTGGTAGTTCTCCATCACCGCGATCATGGCGCGGCCGACCGCGGTGCCGGAGCCGTTGAGCGTGTGCAGCAGTTCGGGCTTGCCGGTGGCCGGGTTGCGCCAGCGCGCCTGCATGCGCCGCGCCTGGAAATCGCCGCAGTTGGAGCAGGAGGAGATCTCGCGATAGGTCTGCTGCGACGGCAGCCAGACTTCCAGGTCGTAGGTCTTGCTGGCCGAGAAGCCCATGTCGCCGGTGCACAGCAGCATCTTGCGGTACGGCAGGCCAAGCGTCTCCAGCACCACTTCGGCACAACGGGTCATGCGCTCGTGTTCGGCGGCGCTGTCCTCCGGGCGGCACACGCTGACCAGTTCCACCTTCTCGAACTGGTGCTGGCGGATCATGCCGCGGGTGTCGCGGCCGCCGCTGCCGGCCTCGGAACGGAAGCACAGCGAGTGCGCGGTCATGCGCAACGGCAGGCGCTCGGCCTCGACGATCTCGTCGCGCACCAGGTTGGTCAGCGAGATTTCCGAGGTGGAGATCAGGTAGCGCTTCTGTTCGCCCAGCGCGGTGGCGAACATGTCTTCCTCGAACTTCGGCAACTGGCCGGTGCCGTACAGGCTGTCGGCGTTGACGATCACCGGCACGTTGGTTTCCTGGTAGGCATGCGGGCCGGTGTGCAGGTCCAGCATGAACTGCGCCAGGGCGCGGTGCAGACGCGCGATCGGCCCGCGCAGCACGGTGAAGCGCGCGCCCGACAGCTTGGCCGCCGACTCGCCGTCCAGCCAGCCGTGGCGCGCGCCGAGTTCGACGTGGTCCTTGACCTCGAAATCGAAGCTGCGCGGGGTGCCCCAGCGCTGCAGTTCGACATTGTCGGCCTCGTCCTTGCCGGCGGGCACGTCGGCCTGCGGCAGGTTGGGAATCTCCAGCGCCAGCGTCTCCAGCTGCGCGCGGATCTCGTCCAGGCGCTGCTCGGAGGCCTTCAGCTCGTCGCCGAAGCCGGCCACTTCGGCCATCAGCGCACTTGCATCCTCGCCCTTGGCCTTGGCCTGGCCGATCGCCTTGGAACGGCTGTTGCGCAGGCTCTGCAGTTCCTGGGTCCGCACCTGGATGCGCTTGCGGTCGGCCTCCAGGGCCTCCAGGGCGGCCACGTCCAGCGCATATCCGCGGCTGGTGCGCAGGCGCTCGGCGAGGTCGGCGGGCTGTTGGCGAAGCAGAGCGGGATCGAGCATGGGCGCGGGGTGCCAGGGGAACGAACCCGGGATTATCGCCTGTCCGTCGCGGTTTTGCCGACTCGCGCCCGCCGCGGCGCGCGATTCACCGCGGCTATGCCAGAATCGAACGGTTCCCTACGGTGAGTCCCATGTCCACGTCGCCCTCGTCCTCCAAGTCCGGCATCGTGCTGCATCTGCCGCGGCGCCTGCTCGCGATCGTCGGCATCGCCTTCGCCGCCGGCCTGCTGCTGTTCCTGGTGGTGTGGCTGGTCGGACGCAAGGACAACGATTTCTACAAGCCGCAGCCGGCGCAGGTGCAGCAGGAAACCGAACAGGTGAAGCCGCTGCCCGAGCCACTGCCCGCCGGCAGCGCCGCCAGCAGCATGCCGCAGGCCAAGCCCGCGCCCGCCGGCGACGCGCCGAAGCTGGTGGAGACCGCACCGGCGCCGCCGCCGACCACGGAAGCGCCGGCGCCGGCCGCAGGCGGCGATGCCGCCGGCAACACGGCCACCGCGCTGGCACCGGGCAACCGCCCGGTGCCGCTGGAAGGGCAGACCCCGCCACCGCGCTATCCCCCGGCGGCGCTGCGCCGTGGCGATGCCGGCACGGTGGTGGTGCGGGTCGAGGTCGATGCCAGCGGCGCGCCCGCCGGCGTGGCCCTGCTCCGCCGCAGCGGCTCGCGCGATCTGGACCGCGCGGCGATGGAAACCGTGCGCCGCTGGAAATTCCGCCCGGCGCAACAGAACGGCCGTGCGGTGCCGGCCAGCATCGAGATTCCGTTCGACTTCAAGCCGGGTCCGTAACTGAACCGCCGCCCGGACACGCGGGCGGCGTTCACATGGGGGTGACACCCCCGAGGCGGGTCCTGGGTGACACTGGACCCGTCCCACGGCACCGGAGTTGCCGCCATGCCCACCCCGTACAAGTCGACACAGCCGCTGGACGCGTGGAAGCGCCCCGCCCGCCCGTCGTCTGCGCGTAGGGAAGCACATGCGCGGGCCGATCGCGGGTCGCCGTGGGCCTGGATGATCGTGATCGCACTGGCTCTGGCGGTGGCCGGCTGGTGGCTGGCGGTGGACCGCGACGACGACGGCAGCGGCTCCCGTGCTACCCAGGCGACACCGTCGACACCCGCCAACGACCCGCCGCGTCCGCAGCCGACGCACTGACGTTCCGAAACCAGACTTGCCTCTTCCGCCGGCCGCGCTTGCACGCGGCCGGTGCTGCGCAGGCGGTCAGGCGGTGCGCAACGCGAAGCCGGCGCCGCGCGCCAGCGTGTCGAAACCCGGGAACGACGTCGCCACGTTCGCCACGTCCTGGATCCGCACCTCGCCTTGCGCCAACTGCCCGGCGATGGCGAAGGCCATGGCGATGCGATGGTCGCCGTGGCTCTCGATGGTCCCGGCACCCAGCGTGCCGCCGTGGATGGTGGCGCCGTCCGGGGTCTCATCGACGACGATGCCGAGGCTGCGCAGCCCGGTGGCCATCGCCGCCAGGCGGTCCGACTCCTTGACCCGCAGCTCCGCCGCGCCACTGACCACGGTCTGCCCTTCGGCCGCGGCGGCAGCGACGAACAGCGCCGGGAACTCGTCGATCATGTCCGGCACCACGCTCTCGGGAATCGTCGCGCCGCGCAGCGCCGCGTAGCGCACCCGCAGGTCGGCGACCGGCTCGCCGCCGTGCTCGCTGTGGTTGTGCTCGACGATGTCCGCGCCCATCAAGCGCAGCGCAGCCAGCAGACCGGTGCGGCGCGGATTGAGCCCGACCGCCTTCAGGGTGATGTCCGAGCCGGGAATGATGCTGGCAGCGACGATGAAGAACGCCGCCGAGGAGAAGTCCGCCGGCACCGCGATATCGGTGGCGCGCAGACGCTGGCCGCCGCGCAGGCGCGCCTGGCCGGGCGCGAACTCGATCTCCACGCCGAACGCGGACAGCATGCGCTCGGTGTAGTCGCGTGTGGGATGCGGCTCCTGCACCGTGGTGACACCGTCGGCATACAGACCGGCCAGCAGCACCGCCGACTTGACCTGGGCGCTGGCCACTGGCGAGACGAAGTCGATGCCGCGCAGCGGCTGGCCGCCGTGGATGCGCAGCGGCGGCACGCCATTGGCCTCGGTGTCGATGCGCGCGCCCATCAGCGCCAGCGGCTCGGTCACCCGCCGCATCGGCCGCTTGGACAGCGACGCATCGCCGACCAGCACGCTATCGAACGGCTGCGCCGCGAGCAGACCGGCGAGCAGACGCATGCCGGTGCCGGCGTTACCGCAATCCAGCTCGCCCTGTGGCGCCTGCAACCCATCCACGCCCACGCCATGCACGACACGCTGCGACGGCGACGGCGTCTCGATCCGCACCCCGAGCCGCGCGAAGATCGCCGCCGTCGAACGCGTGTCCTCGCCCTCGAGAAACCCCTCGATCCGCGACGTGCCATCGGCCAACGCCGCGAACATCACCGCCCGGTGCGACACCGACTTGTCCCCCGGCACCGTCAGCGTGCCCTGCAGCGCAGTGCCGCGCGTTGCGATCCAGCCTTGCTCGTTGCTCATTATCGTTCCTGAAAGTCCAACCACCCGAAGATCCACTACCACCCGGCGACATCGGCGCCGCTACAGCGCGCTTGCGCTGCTGCCACGACGCTTACACCAAGTCAGCCACCGCCGTTGCTCTTGCTGTTGCTCTTGCTGTTGCTCTTGCTGTTGCTCTTGCTCTTGCTCTTGCTGTTGTTCCTGCTGTTGCCGTTGTTCTTGCTTTCGCTGTTGCTCTCAATCCCCCGTGAGGGCTGGCGGACACGGCGGGTAAAACCCCGCGAGGGGCGGCGCGCAGGATGCGCGTCGTTTTCGGCAGGCACATGGATGTGCCTTCCGAAAATTCCCGTCGTGTCCGCGGACCCCGCGCGCAGCGCGGGGCAGCCCGCCCGGGGGTGTGTTTCTTTTGGTTACTTTTCTTTGCACAAGCAAAGAAAAGTAACTCGCGCGCAAGCGCGAAAGCTGTTGCCGTTAGCTGTTGCCGTTAAAGCTGTTGCTATTGAAAAAAGAGTTCATTTCCCCGAGAACGCCCCGTCGCGGCTGAAGCCGCTCCTACAACAGATGTACATCTCCTCGTGGCCAAAGCGCCCCGCCACGGTCAGAGCCGAAACAACAGCGCAACCACCTCAAGGCACCGCCACCGGATACGACCCCAACACCTTGATCTGCGCCGAATGCGCCTTCAACTCCGCCAACGCCAACTTCATCGCCTCATCCTCCACATGCCCCGCCAGATCGATGAAGAACCCGTACTCCCACTTCGCCTGATGCGACGGCCGCGACTCGATCCGATTCATGCTGATCCCATGCCGCGCGAACGGACTGAGCACATCGAACAACGCACCCGGCTTGTCGTGGATGAACACCAGCACCGACGTGCGATCGTGCCCCGACGGCGGGAAGATCTGCCGCCCGATCACCAGGAAGCGCGTCGTGTTGTCCGCGTCGTCCTCGATCGACTTCATGATCACCTTCTTCAGCGCGTACACATGCGCCGCACTCTCCCCGCCGATCGCCGCCGCATCGTCGGCATTGCGCGCCCGGCGCGCGCCCTCGGCGTTGCTGGAGACCGGAATCTTCTCCACCTTGGGCAGGTTCGCGCGCAGCCAGCCGGCGGTCTGCGCGAACGACTGCGGATGCGCATAGATCCGCTCGATCGCGTCCAGCCGCCCGCTGCGCGAGAGCAGGAACTGGTGCACGCGCAACTCGGTCTCGCCGCAGATCTTCAGGTTGGACGTGAGGAACATGTCCAGGGTGACCTGGATCGTGCCCTGCCCGGAGTTCTCCACCGGCACCACGCCGAAGTCGGCGTTGCCGCTTTCCACTTCCTGGAACACTTCCTCGATCGTGGCCATCGGCAGGCCCACCGCCGAGCGGCCGAAGTGCTTGAGCACCGCCTGCTGGCTGAAGGTGCCCTCCGGCCCCAGGTAGCCGATCTTCAGCGGCTCCTGCTGCGCCAGGCACGCGGACATGATCTCGCGGAACACGTGCACCAGCACTTCGTCGCTGAGCGGGCCCTGGTTGCGGTCCACCACCATGCGCAGCACCTGCGCCTCGCGCTCGGGCCGGTAGTAGTCCACCGCCGCGGCAAGCTTGCCCTTGGCCTTGCCGACCTGGTGCGCGAACTGCGCACGCTCGGCGATCAACGCCTGGATGGTGCGGTCGATCTCGTCGATCTTGGCGCGCACATCGGCCAGGGCCGGCGTGGCAGCGGGTTTCGCGGACTTGGCCGGCTTGGCGTCGGCGGCGGGGGATTTCTTAGGCTTTGCGGCCATGGATCGGGGGTTCCTCGGTGGTCCGGATCGCCGGCGCGATCCGGTCGCGGCTGAAGCCGCTCCTACAAAAATCGGCGACTCAGCCGTGGCGCTGCTGGAAGTCGTGCATGAACGCGACCAGCGCCTGCGCGCCGGCCAGGGGCATGGCGTTGTACAGCGACGCGCGGATGCCGCCGACCGCCTTGTGGCCCTTCAGCGCCAGCAGGCCGGCCGCCTTGGACTCGGCGACGAAGCGCGTGGTCAGCGTCTCGTCCGGCAGGAAGAACGGGATGTTCATCCGCGAGCGCACCGCCGCCGCGACGTCGTTGCGGTAGAAACCGCCGGAGGCGTCGATCGCCGCATACACCAGCGCCGACTTGGCCTGGTTGCGCGCGGCGAACGCCTCCACGCCGCCCTCGGCCAGCATCCACTTGAACACCAGCCCGGCCAGGTACCAGTTCCAGGTCGGCGGGGTGTTGAGCATGGAGTCGCGCGCCACGTGCGAGCGGTAGTCGAAGATGTCCGCGCGCGGTTGGCCGGCGCGTTCGAGCAAGTCGCGGCGGATGATCACCACCGTGACGCCGACCGGGCCGAGGTTCTTCTGCGCGCCGGCATAGATCAGCGCGTACCTGGACACATCGATCGGCTCGGAGGCGATGCTGGAGCTGAAGTCGGCGAACAGCGGCACGTCGCCGACGTCCGGCGTGTCGCGGAACTCCACGCCGTGGATGGTCTCGTTGGCGGTGATGTGCACGTAGGCGGCATCGTCGCGCAACTGCCAGGCGGCGCGCGGCGGGATGTCGCGGAAGCCGTCGGCCTCGCTGCTGGCGGCCACGTGCACGTCGACGTACGGCCCGACCTGCTTGATCGCGGTCTTGCCCCAGTGCCCGGTCACCACGTAGTCGACGGTCTGCCCGGGCGCGGCGAAGTTCAGCGCCAGCAGCGCCTGCTGGGTGGTGGCGCCACCGGCCAGGAACAGCACCGCATAGTCGTCGGGAATGCCGATCAGCCGGCGCAGGTCGGCGTCGGCCTGCGCCGCCACTTCCATGAACTCGGCACCGCGGTGGCTCAGCTCCACGATCGAGGCGCCCACGCCGTTCCACTCCAACATCTCCGCCTGCGCCTGGCGCAGGACCGATTCCGGCAAGGCAGCGGGGCCGGCACTGAAATTGAACGCGCGCGTCATGGGGCACCTATCGGACAGGACCCCTAGTATGCCGCAGCGCAACAGCTTGCGGCCCGGGCAATTTAGGTTGCATTTGCATCCATTCGCCCTGCGCATGCGTAGTCTGTGTTGAAGTCCCCGCCACTGCTCGCCCCCTTCGCTCCAGGAGTCCGCCATGTCGTTGCACGATGCCCTCACCGTCCCCAGCCGCGATATCACCGACGAGGCGGTCTACCGCGACCGGCGGCGCCTGCTGCAGGCCCTGGCGCTGACCCCGCTGTCCGGCCTGGTCGGCTGCGCCGACGCCGAGCCGCCGGCCCCGCCGAAGACCGTGGTGACGCCGGAGCAGGCACGCAGCGGGTTCCGCACCAACGAGGAGCTGACCCGCTACGAGGACGTGACCAGCTACAACAACTTCTACGAGTTCGGCACCGACAAGACCGATCCGTCCAAGGCGGCCAAGACCCTGCGCACCTCGCCGTGGTCGGTGAAGGTCTCCGGCGAATGCGAGAAGCCCGGCACGCTGTCCCTGGACGACCTGCTCAAGGGCCATACGCCCGAGGAGCGGATCTACCGGCTGCGCTGCGTGGAAGGCTGGTCGATGGTGATCCCGTGGCTGGGCGTGCCGCTGGGCGACGTGCTCAAGCGCTTCGCGCCGACCTCCAAGGCCAAGTACGTCGCCTTCACCACCCTGGCCGATCCGCAGCAGATGCCCGGCATCCGCTACAGCTCGATCGACTGGCCGTACAAGGAAGGCCTGCGCATCGACGAGGCCATGCACCCGCTGACCCTGCTCGCCACCGGCCTGTACGGCAAGCCGCTGCCGCAGCAGAACGGCGCGCCGCTGCGGCTGGTGGTGCCGTGGAAGTACGGCTTCAAGAGCATCAAGTCGATCGTCGAGATCCGCTTCGTCGAGCGCATGCCGGAAACCGCCTGGCACGAGCTGCAACCCTCCGAGTACGGGTTCTTCTCCAACGTCAATCCGGCGGTGGACCACCCGCGCTGGAGCCAGAAGACCGAGCGCCGCATCGCCGGCAAGGCCAGCAAGCTGTTCGCCGAACGCATTCCCACCCGCCCGTTCAACGGCTATGCCGACCAGGTGGCGTCGCTGTATGCGGGGATGGATCTGAAGAAATGGTATTGAGCCGGGATTGGGGATTCGGGAGTGGGGATTCGTCGAGCGGTCGCTGCGCGCGGCGGGTTTGCGCGTCCTCCCTGGCATCGTTGGCGCGCATTGGTTTGAGACTGCATGGCTAAGACCTCCGCTTCGTTGATCGCTGCCAAGGCGGTGGTGCATGCGCTGGCGCTGGCGCCGATGGCGTACCTGGGCTGGCAGTTCTGGCAGGTGTGGCAGACCGGCAGCGATGCGCTCGGTGCCGATCCGGTGGCCGAGGTCGAGCACCGCACCGGGCTGTGGGCGCTGCGGCTGTTGCTGCTGACCCTGGCGATCACGCCGCTGCGGCAGTTGACCGGGCAATCGGTGCTGCTGCGTTTCCGGCGCATGCTCGGGCTGTACGCGTTCTTCTACGCGACCGTGCATCTGGCGGCCTATCTGGGGCTGGACCTGCGCGGCTACTGGACGCAGATCTTCGAGGAGATCGTCAAACGCCCGTACATCACCGTCGGTTTCCTCGCCTGGCTGCTACTAGTGCCGCTGGCGATCACCTCCACCCAGGGCTGGATGCGCCGGCTCAAGCGCAACTGGGGCAAGCTGCACAAGGCGATCTACGCGATCGGCGTGCTCGCCGTGCTGCACTTCTGGTGGCTGGTTAAATCGGACATCCGCGAACCGCTGCTGTACGCGGCGATCCTGGCGGTGCTGCTGGGCTGGCGCGGCTGGCGGGCGCTCAGCGCGCGCCGAACCACAGCAGGCCGCTGAGCGCGGCGGCCAGCAGCAAGGCGCTGAGCAACAGCCACGGCCAGCGCCGCGCGGTGGCCGGGCGCGGCGCCACCGCCGAGGTCAACGCCAACGCGGCCAAGGCCTGGTCGTCGCGCAGCGGCTCGGCACCGACGACCTGCGGCACTTCCAGCACGAACCGGTGCTGGGCATCGAACACCACCTGGTCGCCGGGCTGCAGCCAGCAGCTGCGCACGGCGACGCCGTTGACCTGGGTCTGCGCATCGCCGAAGCCGCGCAGCAACACCCGCTCGCCATGCCGTTCCAGGCGCGCATGCTGCTCGGCGCAGGCCGGATCGTCGATGCGGATGTCGCACTCGCGCAGGCGGCCGATGCTGCGTACGCGGTCCACGGTGAAACTGCGGCCATGGTGCGGACCGCCGACGCCGCGCAGCACCAGGCGCGGATCGTCGTGCTCGGCCTCGCTGACCTCGGGCAGCCGCTGCAGCGGCTCGCACTTGCCCTGCACCACCATTTCGACGCCGTCGGCGTAGACCGCGTCGCCGGCGCGCAGCAGGGCCATGCGCCGCACCGGGCGGCCGTTCACGTGGATGCCGCGGCTGCCATTGGCGACCTGCAGCCACAGGCCGCGCCGGTCCAGGCAGAACTGCGCCAGCAGCAACGCGCCCTGGGTGTCGTCGACCACGCTGACCTGGCCGGAGGCCAGCCGCACGATGCGATGCACGCCCGCGCGCAGGGGCCGGTCGGGATGTTGGCGGTTGCTGAAATGGACTTGCAGATCGAGCACGGCGGGCAGCCTAGCAGGTTGCCTGCGCGTGCAGAAGCGCGCGTGCTGGACAATGCACCGCGCATACGCACAATGCCTGATCGTTCACGCGGGCACCCGCCCGTACAGGAGCCAGCATGTCCAGCATCGACATCCGCCACGACCACACCAAGACCCCCGCGCAGGCCCGCAAGGCCATCGAAACCGCCGCCAAGAAACTGTCCGAGCGCTTCGACCTGGAATCGCACTGGGATGGCGATTCCCTGCTGTTCTCGCGCTCGGGCGTGGACGGACGCATCGAACTGCTGCCAAAGCAGGTGCACGTCACCGCCGAACTGGGCTTCCTGCTCTCGGCGATGAAGGGCACGGTGGAAAGCGAGATCCGTCGCGTGCTGGCGGAGAAGCTGGCGTAAGTGGATCTAGCCCCCTCCCGCTGGGAGAGGGGTTGGGGCGAGGGTGCGGCATCAAGCGCTAGCGCAATCGACTGCACGAGGCTTCGCCCGGACCCTCATCCGCCCCTGCGGGGCACCTTCTCCCGAGGGGAGAAGGGAGAAGCCGAAGCCCCTCTCCCACCGGGACAGGGGTTGGGGTGAGGGGGCGGCGTCAAGCGCTAGTGCAATCAACTGCACGAGGCTTCGCCCGGACCCTCATCCGCCCCTGCGGGGCACCTTCTCCCGAGGGGAGAAGGGAGAAGCAAAGCCCCTCTCCCATCGGGAGAGGGGTTGGGGTGAGGGTCCGACCGCTGACTCACTCCAACGCAAACGGATCCGGATCGCCCGCGAACAACCGCCGCGACACGGCACGTTCGGTGCTCTCGATATCGCCAATGAACCCCTCGGCATCGCCCAGGGTGGAAAACGCGTCGAAACCGCGCTCCAGAAACCCCTGCAGTTCCGACAATCCCGCCGCCTTGGCCGGGCCGCGGGCGAAGCGCAGCAGCATGCGCACGCCCGGTGTGTGTACCGCCTTGGCCAGGCCCAGGCCGACGCGGGCGATCAGGTCGATCTGGCGCTGGCGCAGCCGCGGCAAGCCGGTCTGCCGATAGGCCTCGGCATACAGCGCCTCGTCCAGGCGCTTGCGCCGCGGCGCCAGGGCCTGCAGCGCCTCGGCCATGCGCAGGTCCAGGGCGTGGGTCAGCGCGCCCAGTTCGATGCCGTCGGCGACCGTGTCCAGCAACGACGCCGGCATCAGCCGCTGCATCATCGGCAACACCTTGACGATGTCGGCGTCGCGGCGGCTGAAGTCGCGGTCGCCATAGACGTCGGTGAGAAAGAACATCGCCGCCGGACGCCGCTGCGGATCCTCCAGGAAATGCTCGAAGCTGTGCTCCAGCCGCTGCGACTGCCAGCGCCGCAGCTCCTGCAGCCAGCGCAGCGTGTTGCGCGGTTCGCGCGCGGGGTCGTGCAGCGCCTGGTGCCATGCCAGGCGGCGGCCGAGTCGTTCCAGGACGGGAGTGCTGCGCGCCATGGGCGCCGATGATGGTCGCAGCCCGGCACGACCGCAAGCGTCACGGCGCTCGGCTACACTCGCGCCACTGTCTCCTGCGGACCGCGCATGCTTTCCCTCCACAGCGCCTCGCCCCGTCCCCATTCCAACGGCCGCATCGGCCTGGCCATCGCCGGCGGCGGCCCGATCGGCGGCATGTACGGCCTCGGTGCGCTGCGTGCCCTGGACGAGGCGCTGGACGGACTGGACCTGACCCGCCTGGATTGCTACGTGGGCGTCAGCTCCGGTGCGTTCCTGACCGCCGGTCTGGCCAACCGCATCAGCAGTGCCGAGATCTGCCGGATCTTCGTCACCGGCAACAGCGACGATGCGCGGTTCCGCCCGGAAGACTTCCTGCGGCCCAACGTCTACGAATACCTGCGACGCGCCGCGACCCTGCCGGGGCTGGCCTACGGCTGGTGGCACGACCTGCTCACCGAACCGCGCAAGACCCGCTGGTCGGACCTGATCACCCGCTTCGGCGGACTGGTGCCCAGCGGCCTGTTCGACAACGCCGGGGTCGAGCGCTTCCTGCAGGACGTGTTCAGCCGCCGCGGCCGCAGCAACGATTTCCGCGACCTCGACGCCAATCTGTTCGTGGTCGCGGTGGACCTGGACAGCGGCGGCGCGGTGCGCTTCGGCGAGCCGGGCATGGACCACGTGCCGATCTCGCTGGCGATCCAGGCCAGCGCGGCGCTGCCGGGGCTGTATCCACCGGTGCAGATCGACGGCCGCCATTACGTGGACGGCGCGCTGCGCCGCACCATGCATGCCTCCACCCTGCTGGAGCGCGGCATCGACCTGATGATCGGGATCAACCCGCTGGTGCCCTACGACGCCACCCACGCGCCGCGCCGCAACGGCCACGTCGACCGCGCGCGACTGCTCGCCGGCGGCCTGCCGGCGGTGCTGTCGCAGACCTTCCGCACCCTGCTGCAATCGCGCATGCAGGTGGGGCTGGAGAAGTACGCGCGGCAGTACCCGCAGGTGGACCAACTGGTGTTCGAGCCCAACGCCGACAACGGCGAGCTGTTCTTCACCAATCTCTTCAGCTATGCCGCGCGCCACCGCGTGTGCCAGCTCGCCTACCGCAACACCCTGTCCGACCTGCGCCGCAACGCGCAGACGCTGGAACCGCTGCTGGCTGCGCACGGCATCGCGCTGCGCCACGATATCCTCAACGACCGCAAGCGCACCTTCCTCGATGGCGTGGACGTGCAGCCGCGGCGCATGACCGAGACCACCGCGCGGCTGCGGCGTGCGCTGGACGACGTCGACCAGGTCATCGCCGGCCGCCGTGCCACGCGCCGCACCCGCCGTTCGCCGGAGGCGTAGCGCGTGCCGCCCAGGCTGACGGCGCCATCGCACCCGGCGCACTTCCCGCGCACGCTGGTGTGATTACTCTAGTCACAGTCCCGAGTCTCGAACCCCGCCACTCACCCGCCGAAGGAACCGCACCGTCATGGCCACTCTGAAGAAGTCCGCCCGCAAGAAGCGCAGCACCGCCGCTGCCGACGACACCCTGCAGGCGCAGGCGGAAAAGCTGTCCAAGCGCCTGGGCGAATCGGCGCAGCAGGTCTGGCTGGCCGGGGTCGGCGCGTTCGGCCGTGCGCAGGCCGAGGGCGGCAAGCTGTTCGAGACCCTGGTGAAGGAAGGCCTGAGCCTGGAGCAGAGCACGCGCAAGCTGGCCGGCGGCGGCGTCGACGCAGTGCGCGATGCGGTGGAGAACCGGGTCGGCCAGGCCCGCGAGCGCGCTGCCGACACCTGGGACCGCCTGGAGAAGGTGTTCGAGGACCGCGTGCAGCGCGCCCTGCGCCGCCTGGAAGTCCCCAGCCGCGAGGACCTGGGCGCGCTGATCGAGCGCGTGGACGCGCTCAATGGCGAACTGCGCCATCTGCGCGGCGGCCGGGCGTCGCAGGCGGCGGGCAAGGCGCCGGCGGCGAAGAAGGCCGCCAAGAAGACCGCCGCGCCGCGCCCCGCCACGGCCAAGCGCGCGGCACCGGCGCGCCGCCGCGCCGGCCCGGTGGTCGCCAAGGTCGCGCCCGCCCAGCGCGCAACCGCGCCCAAGCGCGCCAGCCGCAAGCGCAGCGAGACGCCGACCACGGCCGAGTAACCGGATTGTTGCAAAGCAGCACGTTTTTCCAGACAATCGAAACGGACCCGCCAGTCCATCAGAAGACCGTTTGCTCCCCTCCCCTCTCGGCTTCGGACTGGCGGGTCTTTTTTGTCCGCCTTCCACCGCTGTCGCCTTGCCGGCGCCGTGACACGCTGGCGATACACTGACTTCCTTACGGCGCGTGTGCGGGTGCGAGCATGTTTTCCTGGATAGCGGCAGCGGTCTTGGCAGTCGCAGCATGGCTGGCGGCCAGCCTCTACCTGTGGCTGGTACGGCGCCGCGAGAATGAGGCCATGGCCGGGCTGCATGCGCTGGCCGGCCTGCACTGGCGCGATTTCTCCTACATGGTGCGGCGCGCGATGCGCGAACAGCGCGACCTGCAGGACGCCACCGTCGACGAGCACGCGAGCCAGGAACCGCAAAGCGACTTCGTGATGACCCGCGGCGACGCGCGCTGGCTGCTGTCGTGCAAGCACGGCCGGGCCTACCGGATCGGCTCGGCCGCGGTCAACGAACTGGGCGCGGCGGCACGGCTGATGGGCGCGCAGGGCGGCATCCTGATCACCGAAGGCAAGGTGCAGCGCGACGGCATCGCCGCGGCCGAGAAGCAGGCGGTGGAAATCCTCGACGGCCGGCGCATCTGGCCGATGCTCAAGCCCTACCTGCCCAGCGAACTGGAAGACGGGGTGATCGGCGCCAGCCGCCGCCGCGCACAGCGCCACATCGCCATCGCCGGCCTGGCCTCGCTCGCCCTGGGCGTGGTGACAGGCGTCGGTGCGCTGGCGTTGCAGCAGCCCGCAGAGCAGCCGGCAGCCGTGGCCGCGCCTGCGCCACCACCCATGCCCGCCGGCGCTGCCGCCCCCACACAGGCGCCAGCCACGCCGACGACGACCGCCGCCGCGCCCCAGCCGGAGCTCGACGACGCCGGCGACCTGGCCGACCCCGATCCCGCCACCGAACAGCGCAACCGCCAGGAACTCTCCAAGGCCCTCGCCGGCACTCCGGGCGTGATCCGCGGCATCTGGCAGACGCAGATGACCCTGGTGGTCGACCGCAGCGGCGACGACGCCCAGGTGTGGCCGCGCATCTGCCGCGAAGTGGAGCGCTACCCTTCCCTGCGCACCGTCCGCATCCAGCTCAACCCGCGCCCGGGCAAAGAGGAACCGGTGCGCTGGCGGCAATGTAGGACGTTTTGAGCGGGGATTGGGGAGTCGGGATTGGGGATTGGTAAAAGCGGATCAGCGCGCCGGATGTGCGCCTCTGCGAATCCCCAATCCCAACTCCCCAATCCCCGCCCCATCACCAATGGACGCCCCGCATCAGCGCGGCAAACGCGATCTGCTCCTGGCTGGGTTTGGTCTCGCGTAGCGCCTTGCGGTCGCCCTTGGCCGCGGCCGAGTCGGGGAACAGTTCGAAGGCGGTGTTCATCACCACCTCGTAGGCCTTCGGCGCCACGGCGTTGACCAGGGCGGCGAAGATGCCCAGGCGCGTGGCCACGCGGCTGGGGCGTTCGATGATCGCCTTGACCATCAGGTCGGCGGCCTCGTCCACGCTCAGCGTCGGCACGCTGTCGTACATCTTGGTCGGGGCGATCATCGGGGTCTTCACCAGCGGCATGTTGACCGTGGTGAAGCTGATGCCCTTGCCTGACAGCTCGCCCTGCGCGCAGCGGCTCCAGGCGTCCAGCGCGGCCTTGGAGGCGACGTAGGCGGAGAAGCGCGGCGAGTTGGCCAGCACGCCGATCGAGCTGACGTTGATGATGTGGCCCTTGCGCCGCGCGGTCATGCCCGGCAGCACGCCCATGATCAGGCGCAGGCTGCCGAAGTAGTTCAACTGCATGGTCCGCTCGAAATCGTGGAAGCGGTCGTAGCTGAGTTCGATCGAGCGACGGATCGAGCGGCCGGCGTTGTTGATCAGCACGTCGACGTGGCCATGCGCGTCCAGCACGGTCTTGAGCAGGCGGTCGCAGTCGGCCAGGTCCGACAGGTCGGCAGTATAGGCGAAGACCTTGCCGCCCTTGGCGTTCATCGCGTCGCGCGCGGCATGCAGTTCCTGCTCGCCGCGGGCGACGATGACGGTGATGGCGCCGGCCTCGGCGACGCGCTGCGCGGTGGCCAGGCCGATGCCCGAGGAACCGCCGGTGATCAGCACCACCTTGCCGCGGACCTTGCCCTTGAGCGAGCGGTCGACGAACAGGTCCGGATCCAGGTGCCGTTCCCAGTGGTCCCACAGGCGCCAGGCGTAGTCCTCCAGCCGCGGCACGGCGATGCCGCTGCCCTTGAGCGCGCGCTCGGTCTCGCGGCTGTCGAAGCGCGTGGGATAGGTGATGAACTTCAGCACCTCGCGCGGGATGCGGAAGTCGCGCAGCAGCATGCCGGTGAAACGACGGATCGGCGGCAGGCTGCCGACCGCGGCGCGGATGCTCGAGGGCACGAACGCGAACATGCGCGCGTCCACCCGCAGGGTCATCTCCGGGGCGTGGCCGGCGCGGCAGAACACGTTGAGCACCTCGCCCACGCGCAGCGGCTCGGGGTCGGTGAGGTGGAAGGTGTGGCCGTCGAGCTTGGGCTTGTGCGCGATGTGGTCCATCGCGTCGGCGACGAAGTCCACCGGCACCAGGTTGATCCGCCCGCCCTCGATGCCCAGCATCGGCGCCCACGGCGGCAGCAGCTGGCGCAGTTTCTTGATCAGCGGGAAGAAGTAGTACGGACCGTCGATCTTGTCGATGGCGCCGGTGCGCGAATCGCCGACCACCATCGCCGGGCGGTAGATGCGCCACTTGATCCGGGTCTCGGCGCGCACCAGCGCCTCGGCATCGTGCTTGGTGCGCAGGTAGGGATCGTCCAGGCCCTCGGCTTCCTCGAACATGTCCTCGCGGAAGATGCCCGGGTACAGCCCGGCCACTGCGATCGAACTGGTGTGGTGGAAGATGCCGGCGCCGAGCTGCGCGGCCAGCTCCAGCGCGTTGCGGGTGCCGTCGAGGTTGGCGATGCGCTGGTCCTCGGCCTTGGCGGTGAGGTCGTACAGCGCGGCCAGGTGGAAGAAATGCTTGACCTTGCCGTGCAGCGCCTTGCGCTGCGCCGCAGACAGCCCGCAGTACTCGGCACCGACGTCGCCGTGCAGCACCACCAGGCGCTTGGGATCCCAGCCCTGCTCGCGCACCAGCGCGTCGAACTTGCGCTGCGACTCCTTGCGCAGCAGGACATGCACGACGCCCTTGCGCCGCATCAGCTTGGCCATCAGGTAGCGGCCGATGAAACCGGTGGCGCCTGTCACGAAATACGTCATGCCGAACCATCCCTCGTTCCGCGGCCACGGCCCCTCGCCCGGCCCCGGCGCTAACTTGCCAGAGTGCGGCGGGCAGGACAAACGCACGCCGGCGTATGGCGAACGTGCGGCATCGCAGCATCGCGCAGCGCCAAGGCGACTGCCGGTGCCCCTCGTCGCCTGCACTCGTCGCGCGTCGTGTCGTCCGGAAAACGGCGTCAGCCGCAACGGCCTTCCACGGACAACGTCGTCGCGGCTGAAGCCGCTCCTGCACGATGCTTCCGGGAGTAAGTGAGTTACCTGCAGTGGCCGTGCGCGCCAGGCTCAGCGCGCGCCGGGCGAGAACCGCGCGACCAGGTCGTAGGTGTCGCCGAGGAACACCTGACGCACGAAGGTCACCGCCTGCTCGCCGCGCCAGGTGCGGCGGTCGATCAGTAGACACGCGGTGCCGGCCGGCACCTGCAGCCGTGCCGCCTGTGCGGCACTGGCCCCGACCGCGCTGATGCGGTGCTCGGCGCGGGTCCAGGGCACGTGCTGCAGCAGCCAACTGCCGGGCACGGTGACCGCGAAGTCCATCTGCAGGGCCTCCGGCACCGCCACCGGATTGATCACCCGCTCTTCCAGCGCGAACGGACGGCCGTCGGCGTAGTGCAGGCACTGAAGCGCCAGCAGGCTGCCGCCCGCGGCGACCTCGGCCTCCTGCGGCAGCGCCGCGCGCGGGGCGCGCTGCTGCCGCTCCAGCAGTTCGAAGCGATAGGCATGGCCACGCGCCGCGACCTCGACCGGGATGTCCGGGATCTCCAGCGCCACCTGCTCCATGTGCGGATGCGGCCGCGCCACGAACGAACCGGCGCGGCGCCGGCGCTCGATCATGCCGGCGTCGGCGAGCAGCGCCAGCACCTTGTTGACGGTCATCCGCGAGCAGCCGTACTGCGCCATCAGTTCGTGCTCGAACGGAATGCGGTGGCCAGGCGGCCACGCGCCGCTGCGGATGTGCGCCTCGATGTCGCGGCGGATGCGCTGGCTGAGCGGCAGCGTCGGCGCGGCCGGGGTCATCGGCAGTCCGTGCCACGGCAGGCAGCGCACAGCACGCGCGGGTCGCGGCTCATGCGTCCAGCAGCCGGGTCAGCGCACGCGCGTAGCGGGCGGCCACGCCCTCGCGCTGCAGGTGGCGGCCCTCGCGTACCAGCGCACGCCCATGGCGCCAGACCGAACGCACCGCGCCGCCGCGCGCGGCGAACAGCCAGCTGTCGAGCCAGGCGTCGCCGTCGCGCGCCTGCAAGGCCGGATGCGTGGCGTCCAGTTCGACCAGATCGGCCGACGCGCCCTCGCACAGGCCCTGGACGACGCCGAGCGCCTGCGCCGCGCCCTGTGCGGCGGACTGGAACAGGAAGCGGCCGCTGGACAGCGCGGTGTCGCCGGTGAGCACGTTGCGCCCGCGCAGACTCAGGCGCTGGCCGTACTCGAGCAGGCGCAGCTCTTCGGCCGCGTCGATCAGCACGTTGGAGTCCGACCCCACGCCGAAACGGCCGCCGGCGCGCAGGAAGTCCTGCATCGGGAACAGGCCGTCGCCGAGGTTGGCCTCGGTGATCGGGCACAGCCCGACCACCGCGCCGCTGGCGGCGATGCCCTGCACTTCAGCGGCGTCGACATGGGTGGCGTGCACCAGGCACCAGCGCGCATCCACCGGCGCGTGCGCCAGCAGCCACTGCACCGGCCGCTGCCCGCTCCAGGCCAGGCAGGCGTCGACTTCGCGGGTCTGCTCGGCGATATGGATGTGCACCGGGCCGTCGCACAGCGGCAGCAGCGCCGCCAGTTCGTCCGGGGTGACCGCGCGCAGGCTGTGCGGGGCCAGGCCCAGCACCGCGTCGTCCAGCCCCTGCAGGGCGCGGCGGCTGCCGTCCAGCAGTGCGGCGAACCCGTCGACGTCGTGCAGCAGGCGCTGCTGCGCCGGGTTCGGCGCGGCGCCGCCGAAGTCGGCATGCGCGTAGAACACCGGCAGCAGGGTCATGCCGATCCCGCTGGTCTGCGCCGCGGCAGCCAGGCGCTGCGCCATCTCGGCGCGGTCGGCATAGGGCCGGCCGTCGGCGGCGTGATGCACGTAATGGAATTCGCCGACCCGGGTGAAGCCGGCCTCGAGCATCTCCACATAGGCCTGCTCGGCGATGGCCTGCAGATCGTCGGGGCTCAGCCGCTGCAGGAAGCGGTACATCAGTTCGCGCCAGCTCCAGAAGCTGTCGCCGCTGCGCCCGCCGATCTCGGTCAGGCCGGCCATGCCGCGCTGGAAGGCGTGGCTGTGCAGATTGCCCAGCCCGGACACCACGATGTCCAGGCGCTGATCGCCCAGGGCCGCGGCCACGCCGCGCTCCACCGTGGCGATGCGGCCGCCGCGCACGCCGATGCGCACGTCGCGCGCCCAGCCCTGCGGCAGCAGCGCGTGCGCGCACCAGAAATCGCCAGATCCCGCGTTGCCGTTGGCCTGCTGCTGCGCCTGGGTCTGCACTGGACACCCTCTATCGACCACAATATTGTATATACAAAATAACCGACGAGCCTGCCCGTGACCATGCCCTGCGACACGCTCTGGCACAACGACACGCTCTGGCACAACGCGCACCTGATGACGCTGGACGCCGAGGACGGCGGATTGGGCCTGGTCCACGACGGCGTGGTGGCCTGCCGCGACGGCCGCATCGTCTACGCCGGCGCCGCCGCGCAGTTGCCCGGCCCGCTGTCGGCGCAGCGCAGCATCGATTGCGGCGGACGCTGGATCGGCCCCGGCCTGATCGATTGCCACACCCACCTGGTCTATGCCGGCAACCGCGCCGGCGAGTTCGAGCAGCGCCTGCTCGGCGCCAGCTACGCCGACATCGCCCGCGCCGGCGGCGGCATCGTCTCCACGGTGCGCGCCACCCGCGCCGCCGACGAGGACGCCCTGCTCGCCGCCAGCCTGCCGCGGCTGGACGCGCTGCTGGCCGAAGGCGTGACCACCGTGGAGATCAAGTCCGGCTATGGCCTGACCCTGGACGACGAACTGCGCCTGCTGCGCGTGGCGCGGCGCCTGGGCGAGCTGCGCCCTGTGGCGGTGTCGCCGACCTTCCTCGGCGCGCACGCGGTACCGCCCGGCGGCGAGGCCCAGGCCTACATCGACGAAGTCTGCGAGCGCATGATCCCGGCGGTGGCCGCACAGGGCCTGGCCGAGGCAGTGGACGTGTTCTGCGAGCACCTGGCGTTCACCCCGGCGCAGACCGAGCAGGTGTTCCAGGCCGCGCAACGCCATGGCCTGGCGCTGAAGATCCACGCCGAGCAGCTGTCCAACCAGGGCGGCGCGGCGCTGGCCGCACGCTACGGCGCGCGCTCGGCCGACCATGTCGAATACCTGGACGCCGCCGGCGTGGCCGCGATGGCCGCCGCCGGCACCGTCGCGGTGCTGCTGCCGGGCGCGTTCTATTTCACCCGCGACACCCAGTTGCCGCCGATCGCCGCGCTGCGCGCCGCCGGCGTGCCGCGCGCGCTGGCCACCGACTGCAACCCCGGCACTTCGCCGCTGACCAGCCCGCTGCTGGCGATGAACCTGGCGGCGACGCTGTTCCGGCTGACCGTGGCCGAGTGCATCGCCGGCTTCACCCGTGAGGCGGCGCGTGCGCTCGGGCGCCAGGACCAGGTCGGCCGGCTGCGCGCCGGGCTGGCCTGCGACCTGGCGATCTGGGACATCGCCGAACCGGCCGAATTGGTCTATCGCATGGGCTTCAACCCGCTGCATGCGCGTATCTGGAGAGGACAATGAGCGACGACGAGATCCTGCTGCGCCCCGGCGCGGTCAGCCTGGCGCAGTGGCGCGCCGTGTACCGCGGCGCCAGCGTGCGCCTGGACCCGGCCTGCGCCGACGCGGTGCTGCGCAGCGCGCGCACCGTGGAGGCGATCGTCGCCACCGGCGCGCCGGTGTACGGCATCAACACCGGCTTCGGCAAGCTGGCCAGCGTGCGCATCGAGCGCGAAGACCTGGAGGCCCTGCAGCGCAACATCGTGCTGTCGCACGCAGCCGGGGTCGGCGCGCCGATGCCGGTGCCGGTGGTGCGGCTGATGATGGCGCTGAAGCTGGCCAGCCTCGCCCAGGGCGCCTCCGGTGTGCGCCCGGAAACCTTGTCGATGCTGGAAGCGCTGCTGCAGCACGAGGTGATCCCGGTGGTGCCGTGCCAGGGCTCGGTCGGCGCCTCCGGCGATCTGGCGCCGCTGGCGCATCTGGCCACGGTGATGCTCGGCGTCGGCGAGGCCTTCGTCGGCGACGCACGCCTGCCGGCGGCGCAGGCGCTGGCGCAGGCCGGGCTGCAGCCGCTGACGCTGGGCGCCAAGGAGGGCCTGGCCCTGCTCAACGGCACCCAGTTCTCCACCGCCTACGCGCTGGCCGGGCTGTTCGAGATCGAGCGCGTGTTCCATGCCGCGCTGGTCGCCGGCGCGCTGTCCACCGAGGCCGCGAAAGGCTCGGACACCCCGTTCGATCCGCGCATCCATGCGCTGCGCGGCCAGCCCGGGCAGATCGCCACCGCCGCGGCGCTGCGCGATTTGATGCACGCCTCGGCGATCCGCGATTCGCACCGCGACAACGACGTGCGCGTGCAGGATCCGTACTGCCTGCGCTGCCAGCCGCAGGTGATGGGCGCGGCGCTGGACGTGATGCGCCAGGCCGCCACCACCCTGGCCACCGAGGCCAACGGCGTCTCCGACAACCCCCTGGTGTTCAGCGACACCGGCGAGGCGCTGTCCGGCGGCAACTTCCACGCCGAGCCGGTGGCCTTCGCCGCCGACATGCTGGCGCTGGCGGTGTGCGAGATCGGCTCGATCAGCGAGCGCCGCGTCGCCATGCTGGTGGATCCGGCGCTGTCCGGATTGCCGGCGTTCCTGACCCCCAAGCCCGGCCTCAACTCCGGCTTCATGATCCCGCAGGTCACCGCCGCGGCGCTGGTCTCGGAGAACAAGCAGCGCGCCTATCCGGCCAGCGTCGACTCGATCCCGACCTCGGCCAACCAGGAAGACCACGTGTCGATGGCCGCGCACGGCGCGCGCCGCCTGCTTGCGATGGCCGAGAACGCGGCCAACGTCGTCGGCATCGAACTGCTGGCGGCCGCGCAGGGTTGCGACTTCCACGCGCCGCTGCGCTCCAGCGCCGCCCTGGAAGCGGCACGCGCGCTGCTTCGCGCCCGCGTCCCGGCCCTGCAGGACGACCGTTACTTCCACCCGGACATGCTGGCCGCGACCGCGCTGGTGCGCGACGGCGCGCTGGCTGCGGCGGTGGGGATGCGGCTGCCCGAGGTGAGCGCCTGATCCGATGAACCCGTCGTAGGAGCGGCTTTAGCCGCGAACGAGGCTTTACCGGGTAATGCCCCGTTCGCGGCTGAAGCCGCTCCTACAGAACACGCACAACGCGAGGCCGTATGACATCCCTGCCCGACTGGCTCAGTGTGCACCGCGGCGATGCGCCGCTGATCCTCAGCTTCCCGCATACCGGCACCGAACTGCCGGAGGCGCTGGCCGACCGCTTCGTCTCGCCGTGGCTGGCGCAGCGCGATGCCGACTGGTGGGTGCACCTGCTGTACGACTTCGCCGAATCGCTCGGCGCGACCACCGTGCGCACCGCGATCTCGCGCTCGGTCATCGACGTCAACCGCGACCCGGCCGGGGTGTCGCTGTATCCCGGGCAGAACACCACCGGGTTGTGCCCGCTCACCACCTTCGACGCGCAGCCGCTGTACCGGCCCGGCGCCGAACCCGACGCTGACGAGATCGACGCGCGCCGCACGCGCTGGTTCGCGCCCTACCACGCCGCACTGGACGCGGAGATCGCGCGCCTGCGCGCGCTGCACCCGGCGATCGTGGTGTACGACGCGCATTCGATCCGCTCGCGCATCCCGCACCTGTTCGACGGCGAGTTGCCGCAGTTCAACATCGGCAGCGCCGGTGCCTCCGGCGCGGTGGACAGCAGTTGCGCGGCAGCGCTGACCGATGCGGTCGAACGCGTCTGCGCCGTCGGCGGCTTCAGCCACGTGCGCAACGGCCGCTTCAAGGGCGGCTGGAGCACCCGCCACCACGGCGCGCCGGCCGACGGCGTACACGCGATCCAGATGGAACTGGCCTGCCGCGGCTACATGCACGAGCCCGACACGGTAGACCCCAGCAACTGGCCCTCGCCGTGGCAACCCGACCACGCCGCGCCGTTGCGCGCGGTGCTGCAGCAGGTGCTGCAGGCCTGCCTCGACTTCGCCCGCCGCCCCGCCGCATCCAGCCGCGCCGCCGACTGACGCGCGCGCACCGCGCTTTCGCCTTCCGCGCATCCACCTGAGGATTCCCGCATGACCCGCCTCGACGCCACCCGCACCATCCAAGCGCCCACCGGCAGCACCCTCACCGCCAAGAGCTGGCTGACCGAGGCGCCGCTGCGCATGCTGATGAACAACCTGCATCCGGACGTGGCCGAGCGTCCGCAGGAACTGGTGGTGTACGGCGGCATCGGCCGCGCCGCGCGCGACTGGGAGAGCTTCGACGCCATCGTCGAGACGCTCAAGCGGCTGGACGACGACCAGACCCTGCTGGTGCAGTCGGGCAAGCCGGTCGGCGTGTTCCGCACCCATGCCGACGCGCCGCGGGTGCTGATCGCCAACTCCAACCTGGTGCCGCGCTGGGCCAACTGGGACCACTTCAACGAGTTGGACAAGAAGGGCCTGGCCATGTACGGGCAGATGACCGCCGGCAGTTGGATCTACATCGGCGCCCAGGGCATCGTGCAGGGCACCTACGAAACCTTCGTGGAAATGGGCCGGCAGCACTACGGCGGCGATCTGTCCGGCAAGTGGCTGTTCACCGGCGGCCTCGGCGGCATGGGCGGCGCGCAGCCGCTGGCCGCGGTGATGGCCGGCGCCTCGTGCCTGGCGGTGGAGTGCCGCAAGAGCAGCATCGACATGCGCCTGCGCACCGGCTACCTCGATACCTGGACCGATAATCTGGACGAGGCGCTGCGCCTGATCGCCGAATCGTGCACGGCGAAGACGCCGCTGTCGGTCGGCCTGCTCGGCAACGTCGCCGACGTGCTGGACGAACTGCTGGTGCGTGGCGTCAAGCCGGACCTGCTGACCGACCAGACCTCCGCGCACGACCCGGTCAACGGCTACCTGCCGCAGGGCTGGACGGTCGAGCAGTGGGACGCCAGGCGCGTCTCCGCACCGAAGGAGGTGGAACAGGCCGCGCGCGCCTCGATGGCCAACCACATCCGCGCCATGCTCGGCTTCCACGCCCTGGGCGTGCCGACCGTGGACTACGGCAACAACCTGCGGCAGATGGCGCTGGAGGAAGGCGTGGCCAATGCCTTCGACTTCCCGGGCTTCGTCCCCGCCTACATCCGCCCGCTGTTCTGCCGCGGCGTCGGCCCGTTCCGCTGGGCCGCGCTGAGCGGCGACCCGGAGGACATCGCCAGGACCGATGCCAAGGTCAAGGAACTGATTCCGGACGATGCCCACCTGCATCGCTGGCTGGACATGGCCGCCGAGAAGATCCAGTTCCAGGGCCTGCCTGCGCGCATCTGCTGGGTCGGCCTGGGCGACCGCGACCGCCTGGGGCTGGCGTTCAACGAGATGGTCGCCAACGGCGAACTGAAGGCGCCGGTGGTGATCGGCCGCGACCACCTGGACAGCGGCAGCGTCGCCTCGCCGAACCGCGAGACCGAGGCCATGGCCGATGGCTCCGACGCGGTCTCCGACTGGCCGCTGCTCAACGCCCTGCTCAACACCGCCAGCGGCGCCACCTGGGTCTCGCTGCATCACGGCGGCGGCGTCGGCATGGGCTTCTCGCAACACGCCGGCATGGTCATCGTCTGCGACGGCACCGAGGCGGCGGCCAAGCGCATCGCCCGTGTGCTGTGGAACGACCCCGCGACCGGCGTCATGCGTCATGCCGATGCGGGGTATGCCATCGCCCTCGACTGCGCCCGCGACAAGCACCTGGACCTGCCCGGCATCCTGCGCTGAGGCCGGCACCCGCCCGCCGCCTGCGCGCGGCGGGCGGGCGCACGACGCGGCAAAGCGGAACTGCGTCACCGCTCGCACGATGCAGCCTCAAGTTCGGCCGAGATGCGCCGACAAGGGATGCATCGTTTCAAGGAGCCTGCATGGGCATCCTGATCTACCTCACTCCTGCCGTGGCGCTGTGGGCTGCCGTTGCCACAGCGTTCGCGCATGGCTTGTTCCAGCGTCTGGGGCATGCCTATCGGCGCGACGCGACTGCGAAGGAGACGATCGCGCGGTATCAGGCGGCGCTGAGCCAGCTGAAGGCGCAGGCCGCCGCCAGCGCGCAGGAACTGGAAACGCTGCGCCAGGACCACGAGCGCCTGCGCGCGACCTACGAGTACGAGGCGGCGCCCGCGGCGGCGGCGTCCGCCACTGCCGCACCGGCCGCGGCGCCTTCGTCCGCCCCCCCGAAGCCGGCGCCGGCACCGGCGGCGTCGCCGGCCGCGCCGCCATCGACCATCGCCCTGGCGCAGATCGACATCGCCGACGAAGTCGGCACCCTGCTCGCCCACGTCGCCCGCGTGGCGCGCAGCATTCGCCGCTACAGCGCCTACAGCCGCGGCCACAACGGCCCGGAGCCGGCCAGCGCGCGCTACGACCTGCACTGGCTGTCCGACTGCCTGCACAACCTGGACCAGGTCGGCCATGCGCTGGCGCGCAACAACATGGAAACCCTCACCGCCGCCTGCACCGAACTGCTGACCATGTACGAGCAGTACCTGCGCGACGGCTCCGGCTACAACAGCCGCGACACCTTCCAGCGGCTCAGCACGCAGGTGCCGCTGGCCGAAGTCACCGACGCGATCCGTTCCATCGCGGCCAAGGCCTCGCTGGCGCGGCAGGCGCAGGCCGCGCACGAAGAGGCCGCGCATGCGCACGAACGCGTCGCCGACAGCCGCCAGGCCGACGCACTGTCGATGCTGTGACCACGGCATCCGCGCCGGCCACCGGCCGCGGCCCGCGTTGACCCGGCCTCCCGCCCGTGCTGTGATGCCTGCCGGTCAGGGCGGAGCGGGATCATGGCAGACAGCAAGGCGGCCTTCGAGAAAGCGGTCCAGGACATCAAGCAGCGGGCCGAGCGTCCCGACAACGACACCCTGTTGCGGCTGTACGCGCTGTACAAGCAAGGCTCCGAGGGCGACGTCAGCGGCGCCAAGCCGGGCTTCTTCGACTTCGTCGGCACCGCCAAGTACGAGGCCTGGGCCAAGCTCAAGGGCATGCCGCAGGCGGACGCGCAGAAGAAATACGTGGACCTGGTGAAGAAGCTGCTGGCCTGATGGCCCGCGACACCCGGCGGCGCATCCTCGAGACCGCCCTGGCGATGTTCAACGCGCAGGGCGAGCCGCACGTCACCACCAACCACATCGCCGACGAGCTGGAGATCAGCCCCGGCAACCTGTACTACCACTTCCGCAACAAGGACGACATCATCGAGCACCTGTTCGCGCGCTACGAGGAGCGCATGGACACGGCGCTGGCGCTGCCGAGCACGCGCCTGCCGGGGCTGGAGGATATCTGGCTGCAGTTGCACCTGGTGTTCGAGTGCATCTGGGACTACCGCTTCCTGTACCGCGACCTGGTCGAGATCCTCAGCCGCAGCCGGCGCCTGCGCCTGCGCTTCGCGCGCATCCTGCGCCGTGCCGACGCCAGCGTGCAGGCGGTGTTCGAGGGACTGGCGCAGACCGGCGCGATGCGCGCCAGCGCCCAGGAACGCGGCGGCGTGGCCACCAACGTGCTGGTGGTGGCCACGTTCTGGCTCAATTACGCGGCCGCGCGCGGCGAAAAGGACGAGCAAGTGGCGATCCGCCACGGCATCGTGCAGGTGATGCAACTGATCGCGCCGTTCCTGCGCGATGCCGAGCGCGCACACCTGGCCGCGCTGATGGACGCCTATCTGGACTGAAGCGCCCTACCCTGCGCGCAAGCACAGGCGGAGCGGTGCCGCTCAGTCGGCGGCGGCCTGCGCGGCTGGCCCGTCGAGCCGATAGACCTTGCAGACCAGGCCCGGCGGGGTGCGGTAGGTGCGAAAGCCGATGGCCTCGTAGTACGCCTGCCCGAGCGCATTGTCGGCGGCGATGCTGGCGTCGATCTGCACCAGCCCGGCGCTGCGCGCGGCCGCACAGGTGGCCCGGAACAGCGCGCTGCCGACCCCACGGCGCGCCGCGCGCGGATCGACGTGGGTGCCGATGATGCCCCAGCCCTCGGCCACGTCGTAGGCATTGCCGGGACGCGCGATGCGCAGCGACTGGAAGCCGAGGACACGCCCGTCGGCGTCCTCGGCCAGCACGCACTGGAGACGATCGGGATGTTGCAGATAGGTCGCGCGCACCGTCGCCAGATCGGTCGGCGCCTTGCGCAGCCCGGCGGCGAAGATCGCAGTCTGCACCGCGACCATCGCCTCGGCATCGTCAAGCGTGGCGGGCCGGATCTGCATGGCGTCGGCGTCTCGGGTCTGTGGTCGCCGGCAAGTATGCCCGAGCGCGGCCCGTCCTGCGCCGGCGCGAATCCGCACGCCAGGTCATGCGGGTGGAATGCCCAGCGGGAGTGACCGCAGGTTCCTAGGGCACAGCGGCAGCGCCGATCCGCAGCGGCTACTTGAGCAACTCGACCACTTTGTCGGCGATGAGCTGATGCCCCTTGGCATTCGGATGATTCGACTGCGCCATCAGATCTTGCCGATTCCCCTTGTAAGCCGCAAAGGCCGCGTAGGAATCGACCAACGAGACACCTTGCGTCTTCGCGAGCTTGCGGATCATGTCGACCTGTTCGAGCAAGGTCGACTTGGCTGCCGGCGGATCGCCCTTCAGATCGATGCTCGGCGTCATCAGCACCACGCACGCCTTCGCCGCACGCGCCTCACGGATCATCGCGGTGAGGTTGGAGCGCGCCTGCGCGACAGTCAAATTGCGGTCGTTGAGGCCATAGTCGATCGTGATCACTTTCGGCCGATGCCCCAGTCCTTCCGCGGCGAACCGGCTGATCCCCTGACTGGAATTCTCCCCGCCCACCGCCGAGGTGATCACGTTGATGACCGCGGTCGGGTAAAGCTGCTCCAGCGCATCCGCGACACGTTGCGGATACGCATCCTTGCTATGCACTGCCGGAACGACGAAATATCCAGCGGGTACGCTGTGCCCGAAGGTCACGATATTGATCGTCTGATTCTGCGGCCAAGCCAGTCTGAGCTCTTGCTTGACGGCGCCAAGACACGTTCCGCCATCCGCGGAAGTGGCGGCATGGGCAACAAAAGGAGCGGCCGCCAGGCAGCTCAACAGCAGAATCGTTTTCATCCCTTATTGTGATCAATAGGAACTGTTTTTGCGAGCATGCAACCGATCCCCGAACCGCATGCAAGGGCCAATGGCAGGACCCGCATGCAAGGCGCCGCGTGCGCCGCTGCAACACGGCGGCAGCCGCGCTGACACCATTCCATCTGCGCCTGTGCTCGGCTATCGCACCCCAGCGCTGCGCTTGCCGGCGCTGCGTGGGCGCCGCGCGACCACGCGCTTTTTGGCCGCAGGCTTGGCCGGCTTGGGCGCGGCCTTACGTTTGCGCGAGGTGGCGCGCGGCGCGGCCTGCAACCCCAGCTTGACCAGCACCGGCTGCAGGCGCGCCTCGACCTCGGCGCTCAGCGGCTGCACCTGGCCGCGCAACGCCGCGGCGCCCTCGCGCACGCTGCTCTCGGCCTCGTCGGCCAGCTGCGTGGCCAGCGCCTTGAGCGTGGCAGCGCCCTGCGCGGCATCGGCGGCGGCGGCCAGCGCGCGCTTGCGGGTCAGCGCGACCACGCCCAGCCCGGCCAGCCACAGGTGCCGCGGGTTCAGCCGGTCCGGCCGCAGCGCGGAGGTGGAACGCTTCTTGGTCGCCATCGCAGGATCTCCAGAGGGGGCCGGCAGTGGCCCCGATGCGCACCATGCTGGCGCCGGCGGCTTGAGCAAACACACTATCGGCGCCCCACCCTTGCCACGCGCCGGCAGCGGCGCCATGCTCGGCGCGGACGCCGTGGCCCGGCGCCGCACAGGGAGATCCGCATGGCAGCAAAATCGGGCGCGTGGGCGCCGTTTCCGTACGACGCCAAGGCCTACGCCTACGCCGGCGATACGCTGAAGAAAGCCTGGCCCAAGCTGCACGCCGGCGACCGCGAACCCTATCCGGACCCGGCGCGCGCTCAGGCGCTGCTGGATGCCGCCGGCAAGGCCGGCAAGGGCCACGACGCACAGACCCTGTCGGCCGCGCTGATCGAAGCCTGGCGGGCGTTCCACCACGGACAGTTCCAGCAGGCCTACGAGGCCGGCAAGGCGCTGGGCGTGTTCGGCGCCTCGGTTGCGGTCAAGGCGATCGGCATCCACGCCGGCTATCTGGTCGAGGACGAAAAAGAGCAGTTGCAGCGGCTGCAGCAGGCCGCAACGCTGGCCGAGGCGGCGATCGCCGCGCTGCCGGACGAGGCCAACAGCCACTACCGCCACGCCTTCGCGCTGGGTCGCTACAGCCAGGGCCTGAGCATCGTCAAGGCACTCAAGCAGGGCATCGCCAGCAAGGTGCGTGCCTCGCTGGAAGCGGCGCTGGAGCTGGAGCCCAAGCATGCCGAGGCGCACATGGCGCTGGCCCTGTACCACGCCGAGATCATCGGCAAGGTCGGCGCGATGATCGGCGGCCTGACCTACGGCGCCAAGGCCGCCGCCGCCGAACAGCACATCCAGCAGGCGCTGAAGTTGGTGCCGGATGCGCCGATCGCCCACGTCGAACACGCCAACGTGCTGCTGTTGCTGTACGGCGACAAGCGCGAGGAGGACGCCGCCGCGGCGTTCGAGAAGGCCGCCAAGCTCAAGCCGCGCGATGCGATGGAAGCGCTGGACGCGGGGTTTGCGCGCGACCAGTTGGAGTAAGCGCAACCCTGCGGATGGCAGCGTGACATGGGCGCGGGCAGACACGTCATTTGCCGCGCCTGCCTTTGCGATCGCAATGCGCCGCCGACACTATCGTGTCTCGCAGGAGCGGCTTCAGCCGCGACAGGTTTTACCGGGAAAGCCTGTCGCGGCTGAAGCCGCTCCTACGTGCAGCTTGCAAATCGCACACGCCTCGCACGGACAGCTCGCGACACAATGCTGCTCGCGGGCTCGGCAGGCGACCGAACACGCCCTTCCCACGCCCACCGCGTCCCGCCGCCGCGAAGCCGCATCGCGACCCGCAGCGGCAGCCCGCATCACCCTGCCGGCGGCAGCGCGTAGGCGATCACGTCGTCGCCGCGCTTGGTCTCCATGAAATGATGGCCAGCGGCGACGATGACCAGATACTCGCGACCGTCGACCGCATACACCATGGGCGTGGCCTGGCCGCCGGCCGGCAGCTTGGCCTGCCACAGGGTCTTGCCGCTGGCCAGATCGATCGCGCGGATCATGTCGTCGGTGGCCGCGGCGATGAAGATCAGGCCGCTGGCGCTGACCACCGCGCCGCCGTTGTTGGGCGTGCCGATCTCGATCGGCAATCCCGAGTGGATGCCGAACGGGCCATTGCCGCGCGCGCTGCCGAACGGACGGTCCCACAGGGTCTTGCCGCTGGCCAGGTCGATCGCACGGATGCCGCCGTAGGGCGGCTGCTTGCACAGCAGCCCGGTGAACGGCAGGCGCCAGCCGGCGTTGACGTTGATCGCGTACGGCGTGCCCGCCTGCGGATCGCCCGCGCCCTCGGCACCGCCGCTGTCGCCGCGCACCTGGTCGCGCGGCGCCCAGCCCAACTTGTCGGCCTTGGCCCGCGGCACCAGCCGGTTGTAGTTGGGCATGTCGTTATAGTTGGCGACGATCACCCCGCGCTGCGGGTCCACCGCCACGCTGCCCCAGTCAGAGCCGCCGTTGTAGCCGGGATACTCGATCGAATGGCGATCGGCCTCGGGCGGCGTGTAGATACCCTTGTAGCTGGCGCTGCGGAACTGGATGCGGCACACCAGCTGATCGATCGGGGTCATGCCCCACATGTCGCGCTCGGTCAGGTCGCGCTTGCGCAGCGAGTGATACAGCGAGAACGGCTGGGTCCTGGCGCGGCGCTGCGGTTCCACGCCGCCGCCGGGCACCGCACGTTCCTCGACCCCGACCAGCGGCTTGCCGGTGCGCCGGTCGAGCACGTACAGCTCGCCCTGCTTGCTCGGCAGCAGCACCGCCGGCACGGTCGTGCCGTCGTGCGGGAAATCCAGCAACGTCGGCTGCGAACCCAGGTCGTAGTCCCACACGTCGATGTGGGTGGTCTGGAAGTTCCACACCGGCTTGCCGGTGGCGACGTCCAGCGCGACCAGCGAGGTCGCGTAGCGATCCTCCTGCGGGGTGCGCGAACTGCTCCAGTAATCGGCCGAGGAATTGCCCATCGGCAGGTACACGTAGCCGAGCCGTTCATCGCCGGCGGCGCTGGTCCACATGTTCGGCGTGCCGCGGGTCCAGGTCTGCCCCGGCGGCGGCGCGCCGGTCCAGTCCGGATGGGTCATGTCCCAGGCCCAGCGCAGCGCGCCGGTGACCGCGTCGAAGCCCTGGATCACGCCGGACGGTTCGTAGCGCATCTGTCCATCCAGCACCTGGTGGCCGGTGACGACCACGCCGCGCACGATGGTCGGCGGCGAATTGATCGACACATAGCCGGGCGGCGTGGAACCCATGCCGACGGTGATGTCGACCTGGCCGTGCTGGCCGAAGTCCTCGCAGGGCTTGCCGTCGGCGGCATCGACCGCGATCAGGCGCCCGTCCAGCGTGCCTTCGATGATGCGATGGCGGCACGCGGTCGACGCCGTCGCCTCGGCCTCGGCCTCGGGCACCGCGTAATAGCTGACGCCGCGGCAGGCGGCGGTGTACGGGATCGCCTTGTCGGCCACCTTGGGATCGTAGCGCCAGCGCTCGCGGCCGCTGCGCGCATCCAGCGCGATCAGTTGGTTGCGCGCACTGCACAGATACAGGCTGTCGCCGATCTTCAACGGCGTGGTTTCCGCACCCCAGCGCTTGTCCGGCAAGTCGCCGGTGCGGAAGGTCCAGGCGGTGCGCAACTGCGCCACGTTGCCCGGGGCGATCTGCCGCAGCGGCGTGTAGCGGCTGCCGGCATTGTCGCGACCGTAGGCGGCCCAGTCGGCATCGGCGGGCGCGTCGGCCGGCTGCGCGCCGGTGCGCGGGGTCGCCAGCGCCGCGGCCATGCCGGCCGCATGCGCCAGCGTGCCGTCGGCCTCGGTCACGCCGTACGGCAGGAACGCCAGCGCGAACGCGCCGACGAACACCAGCGCCAGCACTGCGGCGAGCGTGCGCGACAGCGTGCGCGAGAATGGCCGGTCCAGCCGCGGCAGGAGTAGCGCCAACAGCAGCGCCAGGAACACCATCAGGCCCATGCGCGGCACCCAGCGCCAGTAGTCGGCGCCCGACTCCCATGCCGCCCACAACAGCGAGAGCAGGAAGGTCGCCGCAAACCACAGCGCACCATTGCGCCGCGCGCGCCACAGCTGCACGCCGGAGATCGTCAGGCCGAGGCCGGCGACCAGGTAGTACCAGGAGCCGCCTATCGCCAGCAGCCAGGCGCCACCGATCGCCAGCACCACGCCGATCAGCACGCAGGCGCCGCCGAGCAGGCGCAGCGGCCAGCCGCCGCGACGCTGCGTTCGTTCGAATTCGTTCATTGCCACTCCTTGCAGGACACGGCCACGCGGAACATCCGCCGTGGCAGCGGCGCATGCGCGCCGCGCATCCTTATCCCAAGCGGCCGGTGAATGCCGCGCGTTTCCTGCTGACACACGCTGACACGCAACCTTGTCGTCCCCGTGATCCAACGTCGACCTGGGCATCACGCGGCCTGTGTCGTCGAGAGCGACGACGACCCGACGGCATGTGCATCCGCATCGTCGCGGTGGCCATCCCTAAAAACGACGACGCCGGCACAAGGCCGGCGTCGTCGTTCGCTCAGGAGCGGATCACTCCTGTGGTGGTGCCGCCTCGCCAGCGCCTTCGGCGACGCCGTCCTCGCCCGGCAGCACGTCCTCCTCGACCAGCGAGCCATCCAGGCGTTCGACCGCCTGCAGCTTCTCGCCCTTGGACAGGCGGATCAGGGTCACGCCCTGGGTATTGCGGCCGACGCGGGAGATTTCCGAGGCGCGGGTCCGCACCAGCGTACCGCCGTCGGAGATCAGCAGCACTTCGTCGCGGGTGCTCAGCAGCACCGCACCGACCAACTTGCCGTTGCGCTCGCTGGTCTGGATGCCGATGACGCCCTGGGTGCCGCGGCCCTTGCGCGGATACTCGCCCAGCGGGGTGCGCTTGCCGTAGCCGTTCTCGGTCGCGGTGAGGATGTAGGCATCGGCCTCGTCGCCGTTGCGCGCCTCGGCATCGACCTCGGTGTCCGCTGCGGCGTCGACGTCCTCGGCGTCCTCGTCCTGGCCCACGGCCGGCTCGGCCACGATCAGGCTGACCACGTACTCGCTCTTGGCCAGGCGGATGCCGCGCACGCCGCGGCTGCTGCGCCCGGTCGGCTTGACACCGCCGCGGCTCTTGCGACGCGCGCCACGGGCGTCGTCGCCCTCCTCGCCCGCGGCCTCGTCGTCGGCCACGGCGCCGTCGTCGGCACCGGCCTCGTCGACGACCGCATCATCGGCCTCGTCGTCCTTGGGCCGTTCGGAGAAGCGCACGGTCTTGCCGTTTGAGGCGAACAGCAGCACGTCGCGCTCGCCGTCGGTGAGTGCCACGCCGACCAGGGCGTCGCCCTCGTCCAGATTGATCGCGATCTTGCCGATCTTGCGCTGGAACGCGAACTCGCTAAGCGGGGTCTTCTTGACCATGCCGTTGCGGGTGGCGAAGAACACGTAGCGGCCCTCGGCGTACTCGCGCACCGGCAGCACCGCCTGCACGCGCTCGCCGTTCTCCAGCGGAATCCAGTTGACGATCGGGCGGCCGCGCGCGTTCGGCCCGGCCTCGGGCAACTGGTGCACGGGCAGCCAGAACACCTTGCCGCTGCTGGTGAAGGTCAGCAGCGTGTCGTGGGTGTTGACCAGCCACAGCTGATCGATGAAATCCTCTTCCTTGGTCGCCGCCGCGCTGCGGCCGCGACCGCCGCGGCGCTGCGCGCGGTAGGCGCTGACCGGCTGGCGCTTGGCGTAGCCGGCATGCGACAGGGTCACCACCACGTCTTCCGGCGCGATCAGGTCGAGGATGTCCAGATCCTCTTCGCTGTGGCGGATCTCGGTACGGCGCGCATCGCCGTATTCCTCGCGGATGTTGACCAGTTCCTCGCGGATCACCTGCAGCAGCACGTCCGGGTTTTCCAGGATGCGGATCAGCCCGGCGATGGCGTCCAGCAGCTGCTTGTATTCCTCGGTCAGGCGCTCCTGCTCCAGGCCAGTCAGGCGGTGCAGGCGCATTTCCAGGATCTGCGTGGCCTGCACTTCGGTCAGCTGGTAGCCGCCGCCGACCAGGCCGACGCCGCTGGGCAGGTCTTCCGGGCGCGAGGCCTCGGCGCCGGCCGCATTGAGCAGCGCACCGACCAGGCCCGGCTGCCAGGTCTTGGCCAGCATGCGCTCGCGCGCTTCGTTCGGATTCGCCGAGGTCTTGATCAGCTCGATCATCTCGTCGATGTTGGCGAGCGCGACGGTCAGGCCTTCGAGGATGTGCGCGCGGGCGCGCGCCTTGCGCAGTTCGAAGATGGTGCGGCGGGTGACCACTTCGCGGCGGTGGCGGACGAACGCCTCCAGCATCTGCTTGAGGTTCATCAACTGCGGGCGGCCGTCGACCAGCGCCACCATGTTGATGCCGAACACCGACTCCATCTGGGTCTGCTGGTACAGGTTGTTCAGCACCACGTCGGCGGCTTCGCCGCGCTTGACCTCGATGTAGATGCGCATGCCGTCCTTGTCGGACTCGTCGCGCAGCTCACTGATGCCTTCGAGCTTCTTTTCCTTGACCAGCTCGGCGATCTTCTCGATCAGCCGCGCCTTGTTGACCTGGTACGGGATCTCGGTGACCACGATCGCTTCGCGGCCGTTGTCCTGGATCTCGATCTCGGCCTTGGCGCGCATGCGCACGCGGCCGCGGCCGGTGCGGTAGCCGGCGACGATGCCGGTGGTGCCGTTGATGATGCCGGCGGTCGGGAAATCCGGGCCGGGAATGTGCTCCATCAACCCGTCGACGTCGATCTGCGGGTTGTCGATCAGCGCCAGGCAGGCGTTGATCGACTCGGTCAGGTTGTGCGGCGGGATGTTGGTGGCCATGCCCACCGCGATACCGGCCGAGCCGTTGACCAGCAGGCTCGGGAAGCGCGTCGGCATCACCGACGGTTCCTGTTCCTTCTCGTCGTAGTTGGGCTGGAAATCGACGGTTTCCTTGTCGATGTCGGCCATCATCTCGTGCGCGAGCCGCGACATGCGCGCCTCGGTGTAACGCATCGCCGCCGCGGAGTCGCCGTCGACCGAACCGAAGTTACCCTGCCCGTCCACCATCAGGTAGCGCAGCGAGAACGGCTGCGCCATGCGCACCAGCGTGTCGTACACCGACTGGTCGCCGTGCGGGTGGTACTTACCGATGACGTCGCCGACGATACGCGCCGACTTGTAGTAGGGCTTGTTGCTGTGCGCGCCCAACTCGTTCATCGCGAACAACACGCGGCGATGCACCGGCTTGAGGCCGTCGCGCGCATCCGGGAGGGCACGCCCCACGATCACGCTCATGGCGTAATCGAGGTAGCTCTTGCGCATCTCGTCTTCCAGGTTGACCTGGATGATTTCCTTGGCGGATTCTGCCATTCGGGTTCCGTAAGTCTGGTGGCGGATCGACCACCACGCGGGCCCGCGACAGGCGGGTCCGCCGCGGCCGCACGCCTAGGGCGCACGGCGGTCGATCGAACCGCCGGATTCTAGCATGACGGGCGCCCGATTGCCCGGTTTTTGCCGGCGCGAACAAGCACTTGCGCGCCATCGGCAGCCTCTGCCGGGCGCGGCGGCGCCCCCCTGGAACTCAGCCGCCGAAGGCGGCGCGCATGCGTGCCGGGTCCGGCTGCTCGATCACCCCGCGCTCGGTGACGATGGCATCGATCAGCGCCGCCGGGGTCACGTCGAACACCGGGTTCCAGGCGGCGATGCCGTCGGCCACGGTGCGCGTGCCGCCGACGCCGAACAGTTCGCCCGGGTCGCGCTGCTCGATCTCGATCTGCGCGCCGTCGGCGGTGTCCATGTCCACGGTGGACGACGGCGCCACCACCATGAATTTGACGCCGTGATGGCGCGCGGCGATCGCCAGCTGGTAGGTGCCGATCTTGTTGGCGGTGTCGCCATTGGCGCAGATGCGGTCGGCGCCGACGATCACCCACTGCACCGCCCCGGTCTTCATCAGGTGCGAAGCCGCCGAATCGGCGATCAGGGTCGCATCGATGCCGTCCTGCTGCAGTTCCCACACGGTCAGCCGCGCGCCCTGCAGCCAGGGCCGGGTCTCGCCAGCGAACACCTTGGCGATGCGCTGCTGGGCGACGCCGGCGCGGATCACGCCCAGCGCGGTGCCGAAGCCGGCGGTGGCCAGCGAGCCGGTGTTGCAATGGGTCAGCACGCCGCTGCCCGGCACGATCAGGCCGGCACCGAGCGCGCCCATGTGCCGGTTGGCGGCCAGGTCCTCTTCGGCGATCGCCTGCGCCTCGCGCTCCAGCACGGACTGCCAGTCGCTGCCGGCCGCGCCCAGCGCGCCGCGCATGCGCGCCAGCGCCCAGGCCAGGTTGACCGCGGTCGGGCGCGCGGCATTGAGCCGCTGCAGGGCCGGCTCCAGCTTCAGCAGCGCCTCGGCGCCGTCCTCGGCCTGCACCTCGCGTGCGGCCAGCACCGTGCCCCAGCCGGCAGCGATGCCGATCGCCGGCGCGCCGCGCACGGCCAGGGCGTGGATCGCCGCGGCGACCTGGTCGCTGTCGGTGCAGCGCACGTGTTCGACCGCGAACGGCAGCTTGCGCTGGTCCAGCAGCTCCAGCGCGTCGCCGGTCCACAGGATCGGGCGGATATGGTCGTAGCGGGCGTAATCGATATCGAGGGCGGCGTTCATCGCGCCATTGTAAACGCCGGCGATTGCGGATTGAGGACGGCGCGCCACCGCGCCGGCGTGCTCAGTTGACGCCGAACTCGGCGCGGCATCCCTTGTCGACCCAGATGCCGTCGCGGTCCCAGCCCCAGCTGTCGTCCTGCACGCAGGGCGCGCCGGACAATTGTCGGCGCAGTTCGACACGCTCCTGCACGCTGACGCCGCAGCGGCGCCGCGCCTTGCCCTTGGATTCGCACAGCACCGGCCGCGGGCCGGCGGGAAAGCCGGAGCCATCGGCGGCGCCGATCTCGAACTCGCCGCGGCAACCGCGCGCGACCCAGATCTCGTTGCGGCGCACGCCCCAACTGCGCTCCTCGCGGCACGGCACCGACGACAGTTGCCGCATCAGCCGCACCGGCGCCCCGCGCAGCATCACCGGGCAGCTTTCGAGGCGTCCGTCGGACTCGCAGCGCAACACGCGGCGCATCGCGCTGCGCGGCGCTTCAACCGGATTCGGACGGAACTCGGCGCGACAGCCCAGGGTCACCCACACGCCGGTGGCGTCGGAGCCCCACTCGCTGCCGCGGATGCAGTCGTTGTCGGAGAGCTGCCGCACCAGTTGCACCCCCTGGTCGGTGGGCATCGGGCAGTGCACCCAGGTCATGTCGCGCGACTCGCAGCGCACCACCGCGGCGTCGTACGCGTCGGCGGTCTGCGCCGGCGATGGCATCGGCCACGCGCTTGCCGCCAATCCCAGCCAACACCAGCCACCGAGCCCGTACGCCCACTTCATGCTTGGCTCTGCCCCTATGCCTAGAACCTGAACAACGAAGACCTGCTGGCGCGCAGCGTGCGCTTGCCGTGCCCGATCAAACCATCATCGGTGTGGACAACGCAACAACGCGCCGCGGCGATTCGTGACGGCCCGTTCAGGCATGCGCGAAATCGTAGGCGAGCACCTCGCCGATCTGCGCAGTGCCGCGCATCGCCATCAGCAGCCGGTCCACGCCGACCGCGACGCCGGCGCAATCGGGCAAGGCAGGCAATGCCTGCAGCAGGTGTTCGTCCAGCGGCGGCAGCACTGCGCCGCGCGCCTGGCGCAGCGCATGGTCGCGCAGGAAGCGCCGGCGCTGCTCGGCCGCATCGTTGAGCTCGTGGTAGCCATTGGCCAGTTCGTAGCCGCCCAGGTACAGCTCGAAGCGCTCGGCCACCGGCGGATCGCCATCGCGAATGCGCGCCAGCGCGCACTGGCTGGCCGGCCAGTCGTGGACCACGGTGAGGCGGTCGGCCGGGAACCCCGGCTGCAGGCAGTGGGTCATCAGCAGGTCCAGCCAGTCGTCGCGGCCCAGACCGTCGCCATCGATGCGGATATCGCGTAGCGGCTGCTGCAGCGCCTCCAATGGCGCAGTGAATGGATCCAGGCCCAGCCCCTGCTGAAACAGCTCGCGGTAGCTGAGCACCTGCAGCGTGGCGCTGCGTTCGACCAGGGCCAGCGCGGTGCGCACCAACTCCACGGTCTCCTCGATCAACTGCCCGTGATCCCAGCCGACCCGGTACCACTCGAGCATGGTGAACTCGGGATTGTGACGGCCGCCGGCCTCGCCGTTGCGGAACACCCGCCCCAGTTCGTAGCAGTCGCCGATGCCGGCGGCGAGCAGCCGCTTCAGCGGGTACTCGGGCGAGGTGCGCAGCCAACGCAGCGCCGGACCGGCGTCGACGTGGCCGCTGAAACGGGTCTGGAAGCTGTCGATGTTCGGCTCGGTGTTGCCGGCCGCCGACAGCATCGGCGTCTCCACTTCCAGCACGCCGCGCGCGGCGAAGAAGCCGCGGATAGCGGCATTGAGCCGGGCGCGCAACTGGAGAGTTGCCAGTAGGTCCATCAGCGCGCCGTGTCGAGCCGGCGGCTCAGTTGGTCGCGCGCGTCGTCGCGGTAGCCCAGGCCCAGGTACAGGCGCTTGGCGGCGGCGTTGTGGTGATTGACCTCCATCCGCAGCACGTCCACGCCCAGCGCGCGGGCGCGCGCCTCGACCAGCGCCACCGCGCGCCGACCCCAGCCGCGGCCGCGTGCGGCCGGGCCCAGGTACAACTCGTCGAGCAGCAGATAGCGCCCGCCCAGTTCGACGCTGAAACAGGCGGTGATCAGCGCATAGCCGACCACCGCGCCGTCCGGCGCCAGCCACAGCAGCGCCTCGCCCAGTGCCGGCTGCGTCAGCAGCGCCTGCAGGCCGCGCGCTACGCGCTCGGCATCGAAGGCGATACCGTCTTCGGCGTAGAACGCCTGCAGCATCGCCAGCAGGGCCGGCTGATCGGCCGCGCCGGCAGTGCGCCAGCGCAGTTCCTCCTGCGTGGTGCCAAGCGCACTCATGCGCCCTGCCCCTGCGACTGCAGGAACGCCAGCAACTGCGCCTCGTCCCACACCGCCACGCCCAACTCCTGCGCCTTGTCGAGCTTGGAGCCGGCGGCCTCGCCGGCGACCACGAAGGCGGTCTTCTTCGACACGCTGCCGGCGACCTTGGCGCCCAGCGCCTCCAGTTGCGCCTTGGCCTCGTCGCGGGTCAGCGCGGTCAGGGTGCCGGTCAACACCACGGTCTGCCCATCCAGCGGGCCGGCGCGACGCTGCGTCTGCGCCGGCGCGGCATCGAGCAGGCGTTGCATCGCCGCCTCGGCGTCCAACAGCGCCTGCTTCTGTGCCGGATCGGCCAGATACGCGGCCAGGTTGGCGGCACCGGCCGTGGACAGGCCCGCCCCGGTCCAGCCGCTTTCGTTGGCGCGCAGCAGCGCGTCGAGGGTGCCGTAGGTGGCGGCCAGACGCTGCGCACTCTTGCCGCCGAGCTTGTCCACCGGCAGCGTGCCGAGCAGATGCGCCAGATCCAGGCGCTCGCGCAGTTCCGCCGGCGGCTTGCCCTCGTCGGAGAAGCCGATACCGGCATCGATCAGCGCATCGACCACCGCGGCGTTGCCGGGCTGCTCGAAGAAGGTCGCGATCGAGCGCGCCACTTCGCCGCCGATGTCCGGCAAGGCCTGCAGCAGCACCGCCGGGGTGCTGCGCACGAACGCCAGCGAGCCCAGCCAGTAGGCCAGCGCCTTGGCCGTGGTTTCGCCCAGGTGCGGAATGCCCAGCGCGAACAGGAAGCGCGGCAGCGTGGTGGCGCGGCTGGCGTCGATGCCGGCGACCAGGTTCTCGGCCCACTTGGTCGCCAGCTTGCCGCTCAGGTCCACCGACAGGTGCGCGCGCAGGAAGTCGGCGCGCCGCCACGACGTGGTCTCGTCCTCCAACGCGGCGCGTCCGGCCGCGTCCAGCGCCAGCGCGCCCTTGCTGTCCTCCACCGCCTGCAGCAGGTCGGCGGCGGTGGCCGCGTCCAGCGCGGCCTTCATCCGCACCAGGTCCTCCACGCTCAACGCGTACAGGTCGGCCAGCGACTGCACGAAACCGAACTCGACCAGGGCATCGGCCTGGCGCTCGCCCAGGCCTTCGATGTCCAGCGCGCGGCGCGAGGCGAAGTGACGCAAGGCTTCCTTGCGCTGCGCGGCGCAGGCCAGGCCACCGCTGCAGCGCCAGGCCACCGCGTCCTCCTCCTTGACCAGTTCCGAGCCGCACACCGGACACGCCGCCGGCATCGTCCACGGCACGGTGCCGGGCGGACGCCGTTCCTCGATCACCCGCACGACCTCCGGGATCACGTCGCCGGCGCGGCGCACGATCACGGTATCGCCCTCGCGCACGTCCAGCCGCGCGATCTGGTCGGCGTTGTGCAAGGTGGCGTTGGTGACGGTGACGCCAGCGACCTGCACCGGCTCCAGCCGCGCCACCGGGGTGACCGCGCCGGTGCGGCCGATCTGCACCTCGATCGCACGCAGCACGGTGGACTGCTCCTGCGCCGGGAACTTGTGCGCCAGCGCCCAGCGCGGCGCGCGCGAGACGAAGCCCATCGCCTGTTGCTGGTCGTAGTCGTCGAGCTTGTAGACCACGCCGTCGATGTCGTACGGCAAGGTATCGCGGGCGGCGCCGATGCGGCGGAAATAGGCGATCAGGCCATCGAAGCCGGTGGCGGTGTCCGCCTCCGGGGCGACGGGGAAGCCGTAGTCGCGCAGCAGTTGCAGGGTCTGCGAGTGGGTTTCGGGCAGTTCCAGGCCGCGCACCTCGCCCACCGAGTAGGCGAAGAACGCCAGCGGCCGGCGCCGGGTGACCGCTGGATCGAGCTGGCGCAGCGAGCCGGCGGCGCCATTGCGCGGGTTGGCCAGCAGCTTCTCGTTGCGCTCCAGCGCCTGCGCGTTCCAGGCGGCGAAGGCGGCGCGCGGCATGTAGATCTCGCCGCGCACCTCCAGCACCGCCGGCGGCGGCGCGCCGAGGTCGCGCAGCTTCAGCGGCACCGAACGCACCTGGCGCAGGTTGGCGGTGACGTCCTCGCCGGTGCTGCCGTCGCCGCGGGTGGCGCCCTGCACGAACACGCCATCCTCGTAGCGCAGGCTGATCGCCAGGCCGTCCAGCTTCGGCTCCACCGAGAACACCGGCGCGGCCAAGTCCAGTTCGCGCTCGATGCGGCGCTCGAAATCGGCGACCTCGGCGAAGCGCGTGCGATCGTCGGCGTCCTCGGCCACGCCAGGCGTTTCGAAGGCATTGGCCAGCGACAGCATCGGGATCGCATGGCGCACTTCCGGGAAGCCGCCGTCCGGCCGCGCACCGACCTTGCGCGTCGGCGAGTCCGCGCTGGCCAGCTCCGGGTGCGCGGCTTCCAGCGCCTCCAGCTCGCGCATCAGCGCGTCGTACTCGGCATCGGGAATCGTATTGTCGTCGAGCACGTAGTAGCGGTGATTGGCGTCGTCGATGCGCTGGCGCAGGTCGGCGGCACGCTGCTGGGGATCGGGAGTTGCGGTCATGCGCAGCGGAAATGGGGGTAACGGAGAGGGGGGCGATAGTAGCTTGAAGGCGGGATTGGGGAGTCGGGATTGGGGATTGGCTTGACGGCTGGGATTGGCGATTTGGGATTGGGGATTCGCTTGACGGCCGAGATTGGCGATTCGGGAGTGGGGATTCGCTTGATGGCCGAGATTGGCGATTCGGGAGTGGGGATTCGCAAGAGCCCAAGCTCGGACTTCTCGCGTTGTTGGCGGTCGTACCCTCATCCGCCCCTGCGGGGCACCTTCTCCCAAGGGGAGAAGGGAGAAGCCAAAGCCCCTCTCCCGCCGGGAGAGGGGTTGGGGTGAGGGTACGGGGCGCGCAGCGCCATCGACGTCACCACCCGGCTTTTCCCAATCCCCAATCCTCAATCCCGGCCTCAAGCCCATCCCGAAATCCCAAATCCCGAATCCCGGCCCCTCACTCCCTTGCCCCACCATTAACACCTCGTTAACGTGACATCCCCCGCCCGCTCTGGAGAGCTACGTGTCGCTACCGGTCTCGCGCCGTTCCTTCCTGTCCCTGGCTACCTCCGGTCTGGCGCTCGGCGCCGTGGGCCTGGCGCCCGTCGCCGAGGCGGCGCGGCGCAAGGCCGCCGACACTGCAGCGGCAACACCTGGCGTAGTGCCAGCAACCGGCACGGTGTACCTGAACTTCAACGAATGCCCGCTGGGCCCTTCGCCCGCGGCGCTGGCCGCGGCACAGGCGATCCTGCCGCGCAGCGGCCGCTACCTGTTCGAGCTGTCCGACGAGCTGAGCGCCGCCTTCGTCGGCCAGCAGCGCCTGCCGGCCGACCACGTCGCCGTGTATCCGGGCTCCAGCGAGCCGCTCGCGCGCGCCGCGCGCGCCTTCACCTCGCCGCGCGCCGGCGTGGTGGTGGCCGATCCGACCTTCGAGGCGGTGGCCGATGTGGCCGCCGCGCACGGCGCGCCGGTACGGCGGGTGCCGCTGCGCGCCGACGGCGCGCACGACGTCAAGGCCATGGCCAGCGCCGATCCGAATGCCGGCCTGATCTACCTGTGCAATCCCAATAACCCGACCGGCTCGATCACCAAGCGCGCCGACATCGAATGGCTGCTGGCCAACAAGCCGGCCTCCAGCGTGCTGCTGGTCGACGAGGCCTACCTGCACTACAGCGACGAGCCGTCGGTGATCGACCTGATCGGCCAGCGCCAGGACCTGCTGGTGCTGCGCACCTTCTCCAAGCTGTACGGCATGGCCGGGCTGCGCCTGGGCCTGGCAGTGGCCGCGCCGGGGCTGCAGACCAGGCTGGCCACGTTCGGCCAGAATCCGGTGTCGGTGCCTGCGCTGGCCGCCGGCATCGCCAGCCTGCAGGACCTGCAACTGGTGCCGACCCGCCGCGCCGAGAACGCGCGCATCCGCGACGCCACCATCGCCTGGCTGCAGAGCAAGGGCTACAAGTGCCTGCCGTCGCAGGCCAACTGCTTCATGGTCGACGTCAAGCGCGACGGCGCCGCGTTCGCCGCGGCGATGGCCAAGCAAGGCGTGATCGTCGGCCGCAGCTGGCCGATCTGGCCGAAACTGGTGCGCGTCACCGTCGGCACGGAGGCGGAGATGCTGCGGTTTCGGGAGGCGTTTGGGAAGGCGCGCAAATAGCGCGCGCCTGGGATTGGGGAGTCGGGATTGGGGATTCGTAAAAGCGGGGCTGCGGCGTCGCTGAAGCTTGGCTGGTTTTGCTCTGGCCTTCTCGTTCCCCATCAACACGATTCGCTAGTTCTGGCGCCAGCGCGCCAGGAGTGGGGAGCAGGAATTCGGAGATGAGAATTGGGGATTCGCGAGAGCCAAAGTCAGGCTTCTGGCGTCGGCGGCGGTCGTACCCTCATCCGCCCCTTCGGGGCACCTTCTCCCGAAGGGAGAAGGGAAAGGCACGCGGGGGAACCAGCACCAGGAACTCGCTTTTACGAATCCCCAATCCCGACTATCCAATCCCGGCGCCGCGCCACCGGCGCGGCGCTCACCAGCGCGGCGCCTTCGTCAATGGCGGCGCCTGGTGCTGGCGGTCGTAGGCGCGCAGGTCGTCGCGAATGTGGGCGATGCGCTGGCGTCCGAGGGCATTGCGGCTGTCGTCCAGGACCACGCCGTCGAGCAGTTCGCCCATGCGCTGCACGGTCGGCAGCATCTTCTCCCAGGCATCGAGCGCGGTCAGCGGCGCCGGCAGGGTCAGGAAGAAGGCGATCGCCGGGGTCTCCATCTCACGGATGTGCGCCATGTCGAAGCTGCCCGGCTTCATGATGCTGGCCATGCTGAAGATCGGGCCGCGCTCGGGATGCCCTTCCACCAGGCGGTGGAACACGTTCATGTGGCCGAAGGTCAGGCCGGTCTTCTCCGCGGCCACCACGATGTCCTCGCCGCGCAGTACCTGACCGGCGCGGGCGGCGACGTACAGCGAGACGATCTTGTCGAAATCCTGGCTCGGCCGCTTGCCGAGGTCGGCGCCGGGCGCCTCCGCCGCAGGCAGGCCCAGGTCGGGCTGGTGTGCTTCGCCGTCCGCGCCGGGCGCGACCAGCGCGTCATCGCCGGCGGCCGGGGCGGCGTCGCCCAGCGAGGGTTCGCGGCGCGGCGCGGCCGGATCGGCCGGCTCCACGCGCCGGCCCTGGCTCGGTTTCTTCGGGCGGCCGAACAGGAAGATCGCCGCAATCAACAGCAAGCCGGCGGCGAGGATGCCGATGCGTAGCATTGCCATGTCGGACATTCAGGGGTTACTCCGGCAAGGGTACACAGGGGGAAAACAACTGCTGGGTGCGCATCGGGTCCGCCAACGCGGGAACCAGGCCTCGACGCGCATCACGTCCTTTAGCATGTCACGTCAGGCCGCGCCCGCCAAACGCGCGGCCTCCTCGAGGTCCACGCTGACCAGGCGGCTGACGCCGGGCTCGCGCATGGTGACGCCACTGAGCTGATGCGCCGCCTCCATCGTCGCCTTGTTGTGGCTGACGAACAGGAACTGCACTTTCTCGCTCATTTCCTTGACCATCGCCGCCAGGCGGCCGACGTTGGCCTCGTCCAGCGGCGCGTCCACCTCGTCGAGCAGGCAGAACGGCGCCGGGTTGAGCTGGAAGATCGCGAACACCAGGGCAACCGCGGTCATCGCCTTCTCGCCACCGGACAGCAGCGAGATGCTGGACACGCGCTTGCCCGGGGGCCGCGCCATGATCGCCACGCCGGTGTCCAGCAGGTCCTCGCCGGTCAGCTCCAGGTAGGCGTGGCCGCCGCCGAACAGGCGCGGATACAGCGCCTGCACGCCGGAGTTGACCCGGTCGAAGGTGTCCTTGAAGCGGCCGCGGGTCTCGCGGTCGATCTTGCGGATGGCGTCTTCCAGGGTCTCCAGCGCGGTGTTCAGGTCGACGTCCTGCGCTTCCAGGTACTCGGCGCGCTGCGCGGCCTCGCCGTACTCGCTGATCGCCGCCAGGTTGACCGGCTCCAGCCGGCGCATGCGCCCATCGATCTGCTGCACCGCCTGCTCCCATTCGGCCGGGTCGGCGTGTTCGGGCAGGCCGTTGATCACGTCTTCGAGCACGAAGCCGGCCTTGACCACCGCCGCCGACAGCTGCTCGGCGCTGAGCACCAGCGCCTGCTGGTCGAGCCGGCGCTGGGCGATGCGTTCGCGCTGGGCCAGTGCCTGTTCGTCGCGCTGCTGGCGGGTCTGCTCGAGCGCGCGCAATTCGTTGTCGATGCCGTCCAGCAGCGCGCGCGCCTCGCCGAGCGCGCGGTCGGTGCGCACGCGCTCGCTCAGCGCGGCCTGGTGTTCGGCCTCCAGCGCCAGCACCGGCGAGTCGCCCTCGTTCAGTTGTGCGCTGAGTTCGCCCAGGCGCGCGTCCAGCTGTCCGCGCTGGTTGCCCATGCGCTCCAGCGCCTGGCTCAGCGAGGCGATCTGGGTGCGCTGCGATTCCAGGGTCAGCGCCAGGGCGTGCGAGGCCTCGCGCACCCGCCGCGCGGCGTCGCGGGCCAGGTCGCGGGCCTCGGTCAGCTGGCGGCGCTCGCTTTCCAGCGCATGCCGCACCGACTCCAGGTCGCCCATGCTGGTGACCGCGTCTTCCAGCTTGGAACGCGCCTCGCGCGCCTGCTCGCGGCTGCTGTCCAGGGTTTCCAGCAGTTGCGCGACCTCCAGCTCGATGCGCTCGATGCGGGTGCGAGCGGCGTCGACCTTGCCCTGCTGGCTCTGCAACTGCCCGGCCAGTTCCGACACGCTGCGGTGCGCCTGGTACAGCTGGCGCTGCGCGTCCTCGCGCTGCTGCTCGCCGGCCAGCAACTGCGCGCGCATCTCGCCGAGGCGGTGTTCGAGGTCGGCCTCGCGCTCCTGCAAGGTCTCGATCTGGCCGCGCAGGCTCTGGATCTCGCGCTCACGCAGCAGTGCGCCCTGCTTGGCCGCGCCGGAGCGCGACACCCGCAGCCAACCCTGGCCCAGGCGCGCGCCATCGCGGGTGACGATGGAATCGCCCTCGCCCAGTTGCGGCAGCAGCGCCCGTGCCGCAGTCAAATCCTCGGCCGCGTGCAGCCGCGCCAGCAGCCGGCGGATCGCGATCGGCCCCTGCACCTTGGCCGCGAGCGAGGTCGGCGCGAAGGTCTCGGCCGCCTCGGCGCCGCTGACCAGGGCGATGCGGCCTTCGCCGAGTTCGCCAAGGGCGTCGACCAGGGTTTCCGGCGCCTCCACCAGCACGCCTTCGATCAACTGCCCGAGCGCGCCTTCGACCGCGTTCTCCCAGCCGCTCTCCACGCTGAGCCGCTCGCCGACGCGCGCCGCCGAATCCAGCCCGCGCGCCTGCAGCCAGGCCACCGCCGCACCCTGCTCCTGGCCGAGCGCGGCCTGCTGCAGGGTCTCCAGCGACGACAGCCGGCCCCGCGCGGCCTGCGCCTGCTTGCGCACGTCGGCCAGTTCGGCCTGGGCGGTGCGCTGCTGGTCCTGCAGCGCCGCGACCGCCTGCTTGCGCGCCTCGACCTGCTCGTTCAGGCCGTCCAGCGCGGCGCGCTGGGTCTCGTGCTGCAGTTCCAGTTGCGCGAACGCCTCGGCCAGCGCGTCCAGGTCCAGCCCGGCGCGCTCTGCCACCAGCGCCTCGCGGCGGCGCTCGGCCTCCAGCGACTGCCGGTCCAGGTAATCGACGCGGGTGCGCTCCACTTCGCCGGCGCGCGAGGCTTCGGCGGTATTGCGCTGGTGCGATTCCCAGCGCTGCTGCCAGTCGGCCAGGCGTGCCTCGGCCTCGCGCAGCGCTTCCTGCTTGTATTCGTTGTCCTCCTGCAGCTGCTCCAGCTGCGGGCCGGCCACGTCGACCGATTCGCGCAACAGCGCCAGCTTGGCCTCGTCGGTGCCGATGTGCTGGCCGAGTTCGGCCAGCGCCAGCTGCGCCTCGTCGCGCGCCTTGTGCAGGCGCTGCGACAGGTCGCGCTGGTGCTGGATCTGCTGTTCGATCCGGGCCAGCGTGCTGCCGACCTTGTAGACCTCGGCCTGCGCGGTGCTCAGCGCTTCGGCGGCCTCCTCGCGACGCACGCGGCCGGTCTCGATGCGCGCCTCGGCATCGCGCTGCTCGGCGATCAGCTGCTGCAGGCGGGTCTCTTCCTGGCCCAGCGCCTCGCGCAGGCCCTGCAGGCGCCCGTCCAGGCCGCGGTATTCCAGCGCCTTCCACTGCGCGTCCTTGATCCGCCGCTCTTCCTGCAGCGCCTGGTACTGCTCGGCCTGCCGCGCCTGCCGCTTGAGGTGCTCGAGCTGCTTGCCGATCTCCTCGCGCAGGTCGCCCAGGCGCTCCAGGTTCTCGCGGGTGTGGCGGATGCGGGTCTCGGTCTCCTTGCGCCGCTCCTTGTACTTGGAGATGCCGGCGGCCTCTTCCAGGTACACGCGCAGGTCTTCCGGGCGCGCCTCGATGATCTGGCTGATCATGCCCTGCTCGATGATCGAGTAGCTGCGCGGGCCCAGGCCGGTGCCCAGGAACAGATCGGTGATGTCGCGGCGCCGGCACTTGGTGCCGTTGAGGTAATAGCTGCTGCTGCCGTCGCGGCTGACCTGGCGCTTGACCGAGATCTCGTTGAACGAGGCGTACTCGCCGGCGATGGTGTGGTCGGTGTTGTCGAAGATCAGCTCCACCGTGGCCTGCGACACCGGCTTGCGCGCCGAGGACCCGGAGAAGATCACGTCGGTCAGCGAATCGCCGCGCAGCCGGCTGGCCGAGCTTTCGCCCATCACCCAGCGCACCGCGTCGATGATGTTCGACTTGCCGCAGCCGTTCGGACCGACGATGCCGGTCATGTTGGTCGGCAGGTGCAGCGTGGTCGGATCGACGAAGGACTTGAAGCCGGACAGCTTGATGGTCGACAGGCGCATGGTGCGGGCAATCCATGGCAGACGCCGCCGGCATTCCGAGCTGCGCTGCCGCTAATGAAGATCCAGGTGAGGTCCTGCGTCCAACCCATTGATGCGGCTACACCGCCGGGCCGACATCGGACACGAGTCGCTGAGTATAGCGGCCCCCGCGCGGCACTGGGGCGGCCTGCGCCGGGCGGCGGTGATGCGACGGCGGTCGCACTCGCAGCCGACGGGTCTTGCGCCGGCCGCGCCCGACCAGGGCCGCATGGCCCGCCGAGGGCGGCGCCGGTCGGCAAAAACGACACGGGCACCTTGCGGTGCCCGTGTCGGTACAGCGATGACGCAGGGATCAGGCGTCGGCTTCGACCACGACCTTGACCGTGGTTTCCACGTCGGCGTGCAGGCGCACCAGCACCTCGTACTCGCCGATGTTGCGGAACGCGCCTTCGCCCAGCACCACTTCGCCCTTCTCCAGCGGCATGCCGGCGGCGGTGAAGGCCTCGGCGATGTCGCGGGGGCCGACCGAGCCGTACAGCTTGCCTTCGGTCGACGCGTTGGCCTTGACGGTCACGCTGGCGGCTTCCAGCTTGGCGGCGCGGGCTTCGGCGTCGTCGTGGATCGACTTGGCCTTGGCTTCGTACTCGGCGCGCTTGGCTTCGAACTCGGCGATGTTGGCGGCGGTGGCCGGCACGGCCTTGCCCTGCGGCACCAGGTAGTTGCGGCCATAGCCCGGCTTGACGTCGACCTTGTCGCCGAGGCCGCCCAGGTTGGTCACTTTCTGCAGAAGAATCAGTTGCATGGTCTTGCTCCGTTATTCGTTAGCGTCGGCACGCGGCCGCCGCAACGGGTGCTGTCCGAATAGGAGAAGCCGGGATTGGGGATTGGCGAGTCGGGATTGCGCCCGACCGACACCGCACTTTTCTAATCGCCAGACTTCGCTTGAATGCCCGCACCGGAGGGTGCGGGCCGTATCGCTCCGGGAGACCCGGAATTAGACGTCGTGGTTGTCCGTGTACGGGATCAGCGCCAGGAAACGCGCGCGCTTGACCGCCGTGGCCAGCTGACGCTGGTACTTGGACTTGGTGCCGGTCACGCGGCTCGGCACGATCTTGCCGTTCTCGGTGAGGTACTGGCGCAGGGTGTTGAGATCCTTGTAGTCGATCTCCTTGACGCCCTCGGCGGTGAACTTGCAGAACTTGCGACGACGGAAGAACTTGGACATGAGCGTGCTCCTTAGGCGGCTTCGGCGGCGTCGCCGTCGGTTTCGGTGGCGGCGGCGGGCGCATCGCCCTCTTCGTCGTCGCGACGACGGCGCTCACCGCGCTCGGGCTTGTCGGCCTTCTCGTCCTTGCTCTTCATGATCAGCGACTGCTCGGTGTCGGCGCCGTCGCGCTTGATCACCAGGTGGCGCAGCACGGCGTCGTTGAAGCGGAAGCTCTCGACCAGCTCGCTCAGCACGGCCTGGTCCACTTCGATGTTCAGCATGACGTAGTGGGCCTTCACCAGGTTCTGGATCGGGTACGCCAGCTGGCGGCGGCCCCAGTCTTCCAGACGGTGGATGGTGCCCTTGCCGTTCTCGACCAGCGACTTGTAGCGCTCGATCATGGCCGGGACCTGCTCGCTCTGATCCGGGTGGACCAGGAACACGATTTCGTAATGACGACTCATGGTGTTTACCTTTCGGATGTGGCCTTGCGGCCGGACAGCCCCCCGCGGTGCGACGGCGGTGGGGCAAGGACTCCTGCCGGGAAGGCAGGAAGCCGCACATTATGGCGCAGAAGTGCCGCTGCGGACAAGGTGCCGTGGCGGGCCGCCGGGTGATGTCCTGACTCGATGACGCCGGGACCCGGGACCCGGGGCCCGGAATAGCGAGACCGACCAGCGACTGCGGGCCATCGCCGGCGCAGCAGAACGGCCCCTCGTAGCGCCAGGCGCGGGGTCCGCCTCAGCAATCGCAGACGCCGTGTTCCTGCGCGAAGCACAGCGCTTAGGCATGTGGTGATGGAGGAACTCAGGCAGTGGCATGCGAAAACCGGACCGCCCCCCCCCGCGTCCTCCACAAGGAGGCCGCGCCGCCGCAGCGGCGACGCTCAGGCCGTGCCGGCGTGCGCGGCGTCGGTGGTGAAGCTCTCGCCGCAGCCGCACTCGGCGGTGGCATTCGGGTTGCGGAACACGAAGGTCTCGCCCAGGCCCTGCTTGGCGAAGTCGATCTCGGTGCCGTCCACCAGCGGCAGGCTGGTGGCATCGACATAGATGCGCACGCCGTCCTGCTCGAACACCGCGTCGTCCGGACGCGCCTCGCGCGCCAGGTCGGTGACGTGGCCCCACCCCGAACAGCCGGTGCGCTCCACGCCGAAACGCAAGCCCAGCGCGCCAGGCGTCTGCGCGACGAAGCGCTGCACGCGGGCGTGGGCGACGGGGGTGAGACGGATGGCCATGACGAACGACTCCGGCGACTGCGAGCGGACATTATAGGAAGGTTGGCGACCGATCGCCGCCACGCCTCGCAAGCGCTGCGCTCCAGCCAGTACACTTGCCCCTTCCATATCGAGTCGCTGCGGCGAGGATTCAAGTCATGACGGTGGTGAGCGTTGCACATGCGCTGGCCGGGAAGATCCCGGAAGGCGGCGAAGTCACGGTACGGGGATGGGTGCGCACGCTGCGCGGATCTGCCGGACTGGCTTTCATCAACGTGTCCGACGGCTCCTGCTTCGCCCCGATCCAGGTGGTGGCGACCGATGCCCTGCCCAACTTCGACGAGGTCAAGCGGCTCACCGGCAGCTGCTCGCTGATCGCCAAGGGCGTGCTGGTGAAGTCGCAGGGCAAGGGCCAGTCGTACGAGATCCAGGCCAGCGCGGTCGAGGTGGTGGGCTGGGTCGAGGACCCGCTGACCTACCCGATCCAGCCCAAGCCGATGTCGCCGGAGTTCCTGCGCGAGGTCGCGCACCTGCGCCCGCGCACCAACCTGTTCGGCGCGGTGACGCGCATCCGCAACTGCCTGGCGCAGGCGGTGCACCGCTATTTCCACCAGAACGGCTACAACTGGATCAGCACGCCGATCATCACCACCTCCGACGCCGAAGGCGCCGGGCAGATGTTCCGCGTCTCCACCCTGGACATGGCCAACCTGCCGCGCGACGCGCAGGGCCAGGTCGACTTCGGCCGCGACTTCTTCGGCAAGGAGACCTTCCTGACCGTGTCCGGCCAGCTCAACGTCGAGGCCTACTGCCTGGCGCTGAGCAAGGTCTACACCTTCGGCCCGACCTTCCGCGCCGAGAACAGCCACACCACCCGGCACCTGGCCGAGTTCTGGATGATCGAGCCGGAGATCGCCTTCGCCGACCTGGCCGAGGACGCGCGGGTCGCCGAGGACTTCCTCAAGTATCTGTTCCGCGCGGTGCTGGACGAGCGCGCCGACGACCTGGCGTTCATCGCCGAGCGCGTGGACAAGACCGCGATCAGCAAGCTGGAGACCTTCATCAACTCGCCGTTCGAGCGCATCGAGTACGGCGACGCAATCGGCCTGCTGCAGAAGTCCGGGCAGAAGTTCGAGTTCCCGGTGGAATGGGGCCTGGACCTGCAGACCGAGCACGAGCGCTGGCTGACCGAGCAGCACGTCGGCCGCCCGGTGGTGGTGACCAACTACCCCGAGCACATCAAGGCCTTCTACATGCGGCTGAACGACGACGGCAAGACCGTCGCGGCGATGGACGTGCTGGCCCCCGGCATCGGCGAGATCATCGGCGGCAGCCAGCGCGAGGAGCGCCTGGACGTGCTCGACGCGCGCATGCTGCAGTTCGGCCTGGATCCGCAGCACTACGGCTGGTACCGCGACTTCCGCCGCTACGGCACGGTGCCGCATGCCGGCTTCGGCCTCGGCTTCGAGCGGCTGGTGGTGTACGTGTGCGGGCTGAGCAACATCCGCGACGCCATCCCCTACCCGCGCGCCCCGGGCAGCGCCGAGTTCTGAGCGGGCACGGGGAGCGCGCGCCATGATCCTGTTCTTCGCGCTGTGCTTCGTCGGTGTGGCGATCGCCGGGGCCAGCGCGTTCCTGATCTTCTGGCCGCTGACCCTGGTGCACATCCGCGACCGCCATCCGCCGCTGGTGGCGGCGTTCGGCCCGGGCGCCTTCCTCAAGCCGGTCGCGCTCGGCTGGCTGCTGGCGCGGCGCTACCGTCCGCTCGGCGACCGCGGGCTCTCTGGGCTGGCGACGCCGGCCTGGCTGTCGCTGATGACCATCTTCTTCGGCCTGGGCATGGCCGCCCTGCTCTGGCTGCTTTCCCTGGTGATTCCATGACCTCAGATTCTCCCGCCCACGATCAGTGGTACCTGGCCAGCCTCGGCCGCCTGCTGGTGTGGGCACGCCTGCGCGTGCGCGAAGCTGGCACCGCCGAGGTGCTGGACAGCGACGGCAACACCCTCAGCTACGACAGCGAGGACACCGCCCGCGCGGCGCTGTTCGATGCCGAATTCGTCGCCTTCGATGGCCTGGACGAGGACGATGCGCGAGCGCGCGGCTTCTCGCTGGGCGAGGTGTCGCCGCCGCAGGCCGACGACGACGCCGGCCTGCGCGGGCGCATGACCCAGACCCTGGGCGCGCGCGCCTGATCCTGCTGCGATGCACGTTGCGCCCGCCTTCGCCGAACACGACCTGGGCGCGCTGGACGCGCTGATCGCGGACCACCCGTTCGCCACCCTGGTCACCGTCGCCGACGGCCTGCCCTGCGCCACGCCGTTGCCGGTGCTGTACCGGCGCGACAGTGAACGCATCCTGGTCGAAGGCCATTGGTCGCGGGCCAACCCGCAGGCGCGGCACGCCGGGCCGGCCTTGCTGATCGTGCACGGCCCGCATGCCTACGTCTCCCCGGGCTGGTATCCGGACAAGGAGACGATGGCGCGGGTGCCGACCTGGAACTACGCCACCGCGCACTTGCACGGACACCTGCAGCCCAGCGACGACGAAGCGATGCTGGCCGATGTGGTGGCGCGGCTGAGCGAACGCCACGAACGCGCGCTGGGCAGCGACTGGCGCTACGAGCCGGACAACGACGCGCACCGGCGCCAGTTGCGCGGCATCGTCGGCTTTCGCCTGGAGGTCGAGCGGGTCGAATTGAAGTTCAAGCTCAGCCAGAACCATCCGCCAGCGAACCAGGCCGCGGTACGCGAGGCGCTGCAGGCCCGGGCCGACACCGGCGCGCAGGCCGTCGCGGCGCTGATGCACGCGCGACGTCCGGACTGAACCACGCCGCCACGCAGCGCGGCCGACCATGCAGTTGTGCGCACCGCTACAGGGCCCGCGGCGGCGTGCGCCGCCTCACCCACAACGGCTGGCCGGTCCTTGCCGGTCGTGCCCGACATGGCGCGCACTGGCCCTGCCTCCCTCCAGCGGCGACAGACCTTCGCGGATCGCATAGCGCGTCAGTTGCGCGATGCTCTGCATGCCCAGCTTGAGCATGATGTGTTCGCGGTGGGTGCCGATGGTCTTGACGCTGATGTGCAGGCGCGCGGCGATCTCCTTGGTCGACAGGCCCTCGGACAGCAACTGCACGATCTCGCGTTCGCGCGAGGTCAGAAGCGTGTAGGCGGAGACGGCATCGCCGGGCGGACAGCGGTACTCGCTGACCAGCGACTGCGACAGTTGCGGGCTGATGTACAGCTGATCGTTGCCGACCTGCTGGATCGCACGCAGCAATTCGTGGAAGGTGCTGTTGCGCGCCAGGTAGCCCTTGGCGCCGGCATCGATGGCGGCGCGCACGTTGGCCGCGGCATCGGAGGCGGCGATGCAGATCGCCTTGCTGCGCGGGCTGCGCTGCAGCAGCCGGCGGGTGGCCTCGATGCCGTTGAGGCCCGGCAGCATCACGTCCATCAGCACGATATCCGGCTGCCGTCGGGTCACCAGTTGCACGCACTCCAGTCCGTCGACCGCGTGGCCGACCACGTCGATGTCCGGCGTGTTGTTGAGCAGGGCCACCATGCCCTCCAGCACGATGCTGCGTTCGGCGGCAATCACGATACGTGTGTTCATTCTCTACCTGTGTTGGCAATGGAACTCCCAACGCGCGACCGCGCGGCAACCCGCGTCCCCCTGCAGCGCGACGCGCCCCTTTTTCAATCGATGCGACAGCGCTGAACCTGCGCTTGCGCTACGTTCTCAGCTTGTCACGCCGTGTCATGGCGGCCATCGGCTTCAGGCTGATATGAATGGCGACGACGGCTGAACTTGTGCGGATTGCCGCATTCGTCTCGGTTCGTAGACAGAATCCCGTGCTACCGCGCACGCGCTGTGACGCAGAACGAAGTCCTGCGCCGACGCATGATGATGGGAACACCGGCGATGCGCCGGTACCGCGCCGTCGGGTTCAGTCCGCTGCCGGCGATGGCGATGGCGGCGGTGGCAGACGCGCGGCTTCCACCTGCAGCATCCCGCGGGCGAACTCGGCGAGCCGCTGCTGGATCGCCGCCGGCGGCGTGCCGGCCTCGATCGACTGCTGCAGCGCCATCAACTGCGCGGCCAACTCGCCTTGCCAGCGCATGCGCTCGGTGTCGTTGCTGGCGCGCTGCACTTCCAGCGACGCCTGCGCCTGCGCCGAGGTATCGCCGCGCACCAGCGTCTCCATCAGATCGACCAGACGCTGCAGCAGGCGGTACACCGCGGTCGCGGAGAAGCCGCCCAGCATCGCCAGGGTCGGCTTGCCGAAACTGCGCATGCTGCCGCTTTCGAACAGATCCGGCGGCAACACTTCGACCAGGATCAGCCCGGCGATCAGGCCCAGGATCATGCGCGCGCCGTAGGAGGCGTCGTACTTGGGGTCGTAGCTGGCGTCGGCGACATAGCGGTGCACCTGGAACAGCGAGGAGAACGAGGCGCCCAGGCCGGCGCAGAACAGCAGGAACAGCGCATTCCACAGCAACACGCTGCCCGAGGAATCCAGGAAGCCCAGGCGCACGTTGTCCGCGCTGACCTTGCTGGACAGGGCCGTCGCCACCACCGCGAACAGGAACAGCAGCGAGGTCGTGGTCAGCGCGCGCACCAGCGGCAGCGGGCCGAGCAGGGTCGCCCAGTGCGGGCGGCGGCGCTCGGCGTCGAGCAGGAACACCGCCTGCGGCGTGGCCGGGCGGATCAGTTGCGCCAACCGCCGGTGGGTGAGCGCCAGTTCGTGCGCGTGCACCTCGATGTCGCCGCCATCGGCGTCCGGCGTGCCGGCGCCCAGCAGCGCCGACAGACGGGCGATCAGCTCCGGCGGCACCGCCATGCCGTGCTCCAGCGCATAGCGCGCCATCGCTTCGCACTCGGCGCGCAGTTGCGGCAGGATGCCCGGCGGCGGCAGACGCGGTCCGGCACGACGGGCCGCGGTGAGCCGGCGCCACGCGGCGCCGGCCAGCGTCTTGATCCAGACGAGGTTCATCGCACGACTCCTGGATGGAAACGACGGCCGGCGCGTCTGCGCAGTGGATTAAGGGTTGGCGGGGACGCGTTCAAGCAGCGCGCTTTCCCGCCCCTTCCCGCCGCCGTCAACGGTCTGCAGTTCGAGCTCGCCGTCCGGCCTGGCGCGCAGGGTCAGCTGGCCGTCGCTCAAACGCGTGCAGACACCCTGATTGTTCATGTCCAACGCGTACAGCGCGTCTCCTTCGCGCATGCCGAGGTAGCGGCCCTGCACCCTGCACTCGCGCGGCGCGCCGTAGCGCAGCTGCACCGTGGCGCTGCCGGGAGCCTGAGGGGTTGCAGCGACACTCAGTTGCACGGCGACGACCCTATTGCTGTAGTCGGTATGAATCACTCCGCGCCACGTGCCCTGCAGCGGGCTAGGCTGGCCCGGATCGCCATGCAGCACCACCGGCAGGTCCTTGCCGTCGACGTTCAAGCGCAGGTCGTCGCCGCTGCGCTGCACGCGCAGCGGCTTGCCCATCAGCTTGTCGCAGTAGGCGCCGCCATTGATCGATTCCAGTGCGAAACCGGCGCCCGGTTGCGGCTTGACCAGCAAGGCGCAGTTCAACGGCGAGCCGAACATCAGCCTGGCCTTGTCGTCGCGCTGGGCCAGGCGCACGGCGGCCAGGCGCTGCGCATCCAGCGCCAGGGTGCCGCTCCATTCGCCGGGCGGCAGCGCGTCTGCGTTGGCCGCTGCGGCCGGCGCAGCAGGCGTCGGCGCCTGCGGTGCGGCACCGGCGGCGAACGGCATGGCCAGGCACAGCGCCAGCCAGAGCGGGAAACGCGCAACACCACGCGAACGGATACGCATGCGACTCTCCTGTTGGATACGAAAGGAAACGACGGGCGCGGTCAGGACAGACCGAACCAGAGCAGCGCCACCACGGCCGCCACCAGGCACAGTACGGCAAGCAGCCACAGCGCCCGGCGTCGACGCCGGCGCAGCCGCTGCGCGCGGGCCAGCGAGCGCAGGTCGATGTGCAGTTCTCGGCACCACAGGTCGGTGTCGTGCCGGGACAGGATGAAGCCGTGTCTACGCATGTGCGGTCTCCTGGGCGGGATCGTGCGGGGCGGGCGCATCGGACAGCTGCCACAGCTTCAGCCGCTGACCGTCGAACAGCACCTCGCCGACCGGGGTGTGGGTGCCGCGGAACAGGATCTGCAGGCGGTGCCCGGGCCGCCGCGGCCGGCGCGGCAACACTTGCAGCAGCAGACGCGGCGCCTCGTCCGGCACCTCCTCCACGTCCAGTTCGACGTCGAAGGCCAGGGCCAGTTCGCCGATCTGCGGCAATTGCCAGGCGCGCAGCTCCCACAACGGGATCTGCAGCGTCGGCGGCTCGGCCGCGTCCGAGGCCACCGGCAGCGTCTCGCCTGCGCCGAAGCAGGCGCGCAAGGCCTGTGCGTGACGCGCTCGGCAGCGCCGCTGCGCATCCAGCAGGGCCGCCGACAGCCCCTGCAGCAGCAGGTCGAACTCGCAGCGCAGGCTGGCCATCAGTCGTCCTTCAGCCAGCCGGGCTTGCGCGGGAAGCCGACGTGGTAGCACAGCCACTGCATCACCACCTGGTGCTCGCCGATCTGCAGCACGGCGAAATTCTTCTCGGTGCCGATGATCGCGCCCTTCGGCGAATCGCTCAGGCAGCGGTTGAGCAAGGCCCGCGCGGCTTCGATCTGCTCGGGCGATTGCATCTGCGTCGGGTTGTCGCTGCCGACCACGACCCGCTTGACGAACTTGACTTCAGTAAGGTCGAACATCGTTGACGAGTCCCCCGACGAGATGGTTCAACGGACCGCTATGGACTTACGCGGGAACCGGCTCGGGCTTGCCGATCTTGCGCGGCGCCACCGAGGTCTGCAGGATGTCCAGCACCCGCGCCAGACCTTCCGGCGGTCCCTTGTCCGCGGCATGCACCGAGACGTGGTACTTGGCCGAGTTGTCCGAACTGCGCGTGTTCTCCTTGCTGGTGGAGACCGAGCCCTGGATATGCACCTTGGCCTTGAACAGGCCGAAGCCGTATTCCACGTCCGCCGACATCGACGCCGAGGCATCGGTCTTCTCCTTCGAGGAGAAGGACGACTTCACTTCCATGTCGAAGGTGATGTCCACGGTCTGGATGCTCAGGCTGGGCACGTTGACGATGGCCAGCAGCGGCACTTCCAGTTCGACCTCTTCCTCGGCGATGCCGCCGGCCTTGTCCGGGTCGTCGACCGGCCGCTTGAAGCGGAAGCTGGCGGTGCGGGTCGCGCCGCTGCCCTGCGGATCCTTGGGATCGGTGGGCGGCAGGAAGCCGATGACGCGGATGAAATCGGCGGTGGCGCGGGCCAGCTTGACCTGCGCGTCGCAGGCCGCATCGAGCGGACCGCCGATCAGGTCGCCCATCGGCAGACCCTTGAATTGACTTGACATATTGACGAGTTCGTCAGCCATTGCAGTGACTCCTTAGTTGGTGGGATTGGTTACATCGTCCGTGCCCGCGACGTCCGGCTTGTCGGCCATGACCGTCTTGAACACGCCCTGCGTCTGCGCCAGATGGTTGAGCAATCTGGCCGCTCCGTCAGTCGGTTCGGTCCCCTCCACGCGCAACACGACGTGGACGGCACTCTGGCGCTGGCTCCGCGCGCTGGCGCTGGTATCCACGCGCACGCTGGAACGGGTGGCGGTGCGCTTGGCCTGCCAGACACCGCGCGGGCCGGGCGACTCCGGCGCGAAGAAGCCGTCGGCGGACTGCAGGCCGCCGAGGTCGCCGAGCTGCGCATCGAAGCTGATCTCCACGTCCTTGATCCGCAGCACGTTGGTCGAGACCAGCGGCAGCAGCGGCGCGCGGTAGTAGTCCTCGTCGCCTTCGGCGGCCTGCGGGTGCTGCGACGGCAGGCGGATGATCACGCTCTTGGGCCGGTGGAACTCGTCGAAGTAATCGCCGAGGTTGGCCATCTGGTGCTGCTCGATGCGGTCCTGCGCCTCGATCACGGCGCCGGCCAGCGCTTCGATCAGGTCGTTCAATGCGGTCGGTCCAGCCATGGTCGCTCCTGGGGAAAGAAGGCCGCCGTCGGCGACGGCAGCGGATCGGCGACGCTTGCCGCGCGCGCGCTCAGCTCAGGTCGGGGAAGGAGTCGGTGCGCGCCAGCCAGCCCTTGAGGAACTTGCCGAGCGGCGGCCTGGCCGCGACCAGGCGCTGGTAGTAGTCGCGCCGGCCCTGCTTGTAGCGGGCATAGAGATCGCGCTGGTCGGCCGCCAGCAACGCCGCCAGCGTGGCCGGGCCGAGCTTGCCGTCCTCCGGCAGCTGCAGCGTCGGGGTCTGCGCGTTGAGCACGCGCTGCAGCAGCTTGATCGCGTTGTTGCCGGCGTTGACCTGGAAGTCGAACAGGATGTTGGCCAGCGGCTGCACCGCGATCTCATCGCCATGCACCGCGTTCCAGTAGCAGGTCTTGTAGATCACCCCGGCCTGCGCGTCGGTGAGCGCACGCAGGTTGTCCAGGGTCGGCTCCAGTTGCAGCAGGCTCTTGGCGTAGACGCGGAACGTCGCAAGGGTGATGCCCTTGTTGGTGGCGCCGCCCGGGTCCACCGGATCGTTGACGAAGCCGCCCTCGTGCTTGAGCAGGGTCGGAAAGAACGCGTTGAAGTCGGCCATGGGATCCTCCGCTGATGCCCGGTGTGGGCGTGGAGGAAGTCTGCGCAGCGGGCCGCATCGGCGGGATCGGCAAAAGCCCGATCCGGCGGCGCCTGCGCACTGAGGCGCCGCGTGCATGCGGATCCCGGCGATCCGGGCAGCGGCGTCGGCGCGCGCCGCGCACCGGCCGCGGGCTTCTGGAATAATGCCGGGCTATGAGCAAAATCGAACAACTGCTGGACAACAACCGCTCCTGGTCCGAACGCATCAACCGCGAGGATCCGGAGTTCTTCAGCCGCCTGTCCAAGCAGCAGACCCCGGAGTACCTGTGGATCGGCTGCTCCGACTCGCGGGTGCCGGCGAACCAGATCATCGACATGGCGCCGGGCGAGGTGTTCGTCCACCGCAACATCGCCAACGTGGTCGTGCACACCGACCTGAACTGCCTGTCGGTGATCCAGTTCGCGGTCGAGGTGCTGAAGGTGCGGCACATCCTGGTGGTCGGCCACTACGGCTGCGGCGGCGTGCACGCGGGCCTGACCCGCGCGCGGCTGGGCCTGGTCGACAACTGGATCCGCCACGTCACCGACGTGGCCGAGAAGCACGAGCACTGCCTGCAGCAGGCCGGCGACCTCAACGTGCAGCACGCGCGCCTGTGCGAGCTCAACGTGCTCGAGCAGGTGGTCAACGTCAGCCGCACTTCGATCGTGCTCGACGCCTGGGCGCGCGGCCAGGAACTGACCGTGCACGGCTGGGTCTACAGTCTGCGCGACGGCCGCGTGCACGACCTGGGCATGGAACTTGGCCGCATCGACGACCTGGCGCCGCGCTACGATGCCGCCCTGGCGCGCATCAGCCAGGACCGCGAGGACCGCTGAGCGGCGCGCCGCTCCGCCATCTCGATCAAGGATCCGCATGCTCCCCGGCCCGCTCAACCTGCACGCCTGGATCGACGCCCACCGGCACCTGCTGAAGCCGCCGGTGGGCAACAAGTGCATCCACGCCGGCGACTTCATCGTGATGGTGGTCGGCGGGCCGAACGCGCGCAGCGACTACCACTACGACGAAGGCCCGGAGTGGTTCTACCAGCTCGAAGGCGAGATGGTGCTGAAGATCCAGGAGGACGGCGCGGTGCGCGAGATCCCGATCCGCGCCGGCGAGACCTTCCTGCTGCCGCCGAAGGTGCCGCACTCGCCGCAGCGCGGCGCGAACTCGGTCGGCCTGGTGATCGAGCGGCGGCGCCTGCCGCACGAGCAGGACGGCCTGCTGTGGTTCTGCGAGCGCTGCAACCACCTGCTGTACGAAGCCTACTTCCCGCTGCAGAACATCGAGACCGACTTCCCGCCGGTGTTCGCGCGCTTCTACGCCTCCGAATCGCTGCGCACCTGCGCCAACTGCGGCCACGTGCATCCGCGGCCGGCGGCCAACGCGCCGTGACCGCCCTGCCCCCGCGCCGTTCCGGCTCGCGATGCTGCGCAGCCTGATCGCGCTCAAGCCGCGCGACGTGCCGGTGCGCGTGGCCCTGCGCAACACCGCCGCGGTGGTCGCGCCGCTGGCGCTGGGCGTGGCCGCCGGCCATGCCGAACTGGGCCTGGCGGTGTCCACCGGCGCGCTCAACACCATATTCTCCGACCAGCCCGGCCCGTACCGGGCGCGGATGCAGCGCATGCTGATGGCCGCGCTGGCGGCGGGCGTGGCCGCGCTGCTGGGCATGCTGATCGGCGCGCACACCTTGGCGCTGGCGCTGAGCGCGCTGCTGCTCGGCCTGGGCGGCGGTCTGCTGGTGGCGCTGGGCCCGGTGGCGGCGCGGGTCGGGCTGACCAGCATGATCCTGCTGGTGGTCAGCGCCGACGTACGCCTGCCGCCGCTGCAGAGCGTGGGCGTGGCCACGCTGATCTTCGCCGGCGGCGTGCTGCAGATGCTGATGGCGCTGGCCGCCTGGCCGCTGCAGCGCTACCGCCCGGAACGCTTCGCCCTGGCCGACCTGATGCGGCAACTGGCCGGCATCGCCCGCCAGCGTCCCGGCGCGACCGCGGCGCCGCCGGCGACCGAAGCGGTGCTCGAGGCGATGGTGATGCTGCACGGCGAGCACCGCTCGCGTGGGCGTGCGGTGCAGGCGTTCCGGGTCATCGCCGAGCTGTGCGAACGCGCGCGGCTGGAGCTGCTGACCCTGGCCGACCTGCACGGACGCCTGGACCCGGCGTCGCCCGCGCGGCTGCCGATCGAGCGCGTGCTCGAACGCAGCGCGGTGGTGCTGGACCAGCTCGCGCACGCGCTGGACACTGCCGAGGACCCGGCCGCGGCCACCGCGTCGATGACCGGGTTCGACGATCTGGTCGACGCCCTCGCGCAGGTGCAGGCGCAGGCCGAGGACACCCGCGAACGCCGCCTGCTGCGCATCGCCGTGGCCCGCGCGCAGGGCCTGGGCGGCCAGCTGCGCGCGCTGGCGCGCAATGGCCGCTGGGCCAGCAGCCGCGGCGAGATCCAGGCCGAACTGGCCGAGGCGCAGTTGCCGGCGGCGCTGCGTCCGCTGGCGCCGTTGCAGACCTTGCGGGCGAATCTGAAGCTGTCCTCGGTGGCGTTCCGCCATGCGCTGCGCTGCGGCGTGTGTCTGGCGCTGGCGGTGCTGTTCGCCCGCTGGCAGGCGATCCCGCACGGCTACTGGATCCCGATGACCACGGCGATCGTGCTCAAGCCGGATTTCGGCGGCACCCTCAGCTTCGGCGCGCTGCGCGTGGCCGGCACCTTCGGCGGGCTGTTGCTGGCCACCGTGCTGGCGCACTTCGTGATGGACGGGGCGGTGGTGCGGCTGCTGTTGCTGACCGTGTTCTGCCTGGGGTTCCGCCTGCTGACCCAGGTCAACTACGGGCTCGGCGTGGCCTGCCTGACCGGCATGCTGGTGCTGCTGCTGTCGTTCGAGGGCATGGCCCCGGGCGAGGCGATCGGCGAGCGCATCCAGGCCACCGTGCTCGGCAGCGCGCTGGCGCTGGCGGCCTACGCGCTGTGGCCGACCTGGGAACGCAAGCACATCCGCGCGATCCTGGCGCAGTTGCTGCTCGCCTACCGCGACCATCTCGACGCGGTGCTGGAGGGCCGCCTGCAGGCGCTGCCGGAGACCCGCGCGGCCTCGCGCACCGCGCGCACCAACGCGCAGGCCTCGATCGAACGCCTGCGCGGCGAGCCGCGGCGCAAGCGCAACCTGCGCGAACTGACCCTGGCCGAATCGGTGCTGGCCAACGGCAACCGGCTGATCCGCGCCTCGCTGGCGCTGGAGGCCGTGCTGCGCGATGCACCGCCATTGCCGCCCCTGCCGGAGCTGCAGCAGTTCCGGCAACAGGCGCATGCCGCACTGACCGAACTGGCCGAGAGCCTGCGCACCGGCACGCCGCCGGCGCAGGCCAGCCTGCGCGCGGACGAGCGGCGCCTGGCCGAGGCGCTGGCCGCGCAGCCGCAGGACGGCAGCGACGGCGGCGCGCTGCCCGCGCTGGCCGACACCAGCGACCGCGTCGCCGACAGCATCGGTACCCTGACCCACCTGGTCCGCAGCGCCTTGCTGCCGGCTGCCGCAGCCGCCAAGGAACAATCGCCGTGACCGCGCACCGCAGCGGATGAACGTGCCATCGCCTCGCGCCGGCCCGCGCGGTCGCTGTTGCAGAGGGACACGCGGCCTCGCCCCGCGCCATGCCACGCACTCACCTTCCGTCGTCCTACACGCTCTAGACTCTCGCCCTGCTTTCCCGGAACCCAATGCCGATGAACGAGATCCTGTCCCGCCAGCACGCCATCGCCCTCGACGCCGCCGATCCGCTGCGGGCCCTGCGCCAGGAATTCCTGTTCCCGCAGCATCAGGGCGCCGACCAAGCCTATTTCGTCGGCAACTCGCTGGGCCTGCAGCCGCGCGGCGCGCGCGCCGCGGTGCAGGAGGTGCTGGACAAGTGGTCGTCGCTGGCAGTGGAAGGCCATTTCAACGGCGATACCCAGTGGATGACCTACCACGAACTGCTGGCCGCGCCGCTGGCGCGCTTGGTCGGCGCGCATCCGCACGAAGTGGTGGCGATGAACACGCTGACGGTGAACCTGCACCTGCTCATGGTCAGCTTCTACCGGCCCACCCGCGAGCGCCCGGCGATCCTGATCGAGGCCGGCGCGTTCCCCTCCGACCAGCATGCGGTGGCCTCGCAGATCCGTTTCCACGGCTTCGACCCGGCCACCGACCTGATCGAAGTGCAGCCCGACGGCGCCGACGGCACCGTGTCGCTGGCGGCGATTGAGCGCGCCATCGCCGAGCACGGCCCGCGCCTGGCGCTGGTGCTGTGGCCGGGCGTGCAGTACCGCACCGGCCAGGCCTTCGACCTGGCCGCGGTGGCGCGGCTGGCGCGCGGGGTCGGCGCCGCGGTCGGCTTCGACCTGGCCCACGCCATCGGCAACGTGCCGCTGCACCTGCACGATGCCGCCCCGGACTTCGCGGTGTGGTGCCACTACAAATATCTCAACGCCGGCCCCGGCGCGGTCGCCGGCGCCTTCGTGCACGAGCGCCACGGCCACGGCGAGACCCCACGCTTCGCCGGCTGGTGGGGCCACGACAAGCGCACCCGTTTCCGCATGGCGCCTAAGTTCGTCGCCGCGCCCGGCGCCGACGGCTGGCAGCTGAGCAATCCGCCGATCCTGAGCATGGCCCCGCTGCGCGCCTCGCTGGACCTGTTCGAGCGCGCCGGGCTGGACGCGCTGCGGCAGAAATCGCAGCAACTGACCGGCTACCTGGAGACGCTGATCCGCGCCCGCCTGGCCGATACCCTGCAGATCATCACCCCCTCCGACCCGGCGCAACGCGGCTGCCAGCTGTCGCTGCGCGTGGCCGGCGGGCGGGAGCGCGGTCGCGCCCTGTTCGAATACCTGCAATCGGTCGGCGTGCTCGGCGACTGGCGCGAGCCGGACGTGATCCGGATCAGCCCGGTGCCGCTGTACAACCGCTACCGCGACGTCTACCGCTTCGTCGAGGAAGTGGAAACCTGGGCCGGCGTCTGAGCCGCCTTCTTCGCGCGGCGGCCTGCCGCGCCTTCCGGACACCGCATTGAACGCATCCCCCCGCAGCATCACCCTGATCGGCGCCGGCCTGGCCGGCTCCCTGCTCGCCATCCTGCTCTCGCGCCAGGGCTGGCAGGTCACCGTCTACGAACGCCGTGGCGACCCGCGCGTGCACGATTACGAGCGCGGCCGCTCGATCAACCTGGCCCTGGCCGAACGCGGCCTGCACGTGCTGCGCCAGGCCGGCGCCGATGCCGCGGTGATGGCCAAGGCGGTGATGATGCGCGGGCGCATGGTGCATTTCGCCGACGGCCACCAGCAGCTGCAGCGTTATGGCCGCGACGACAGCGAGGTGATCTGGTCGGTACACCGCAACGATCTCAACATCACCCTGCTGCAGCTCGCCGAACAGGCCGGCGCGCGCATCCACTTCTACCGGCGCCTGCACACCGTGGATTTCGATGCCGGCTATGCGCGTTTCATCGACGACCGCGACGACCAGCCGCACGACATCCGCTTCGACAGCATGATCGGCGCCGACGGCGCCGGCTCGGCGCTGCGCGCGGCGATGCAGCGCAAGGCGCCGATGGCCGAGCACATCGAGTTCCTCGACCACTCGTACAAGGAACTGGAGATCCCGCCCGGCGCCGACGGCGGCTTCCGCATCGAAGCCAACGCCCTGCATATCTGGCCGCGCGGGCACTACATGTGCATCGCCCTGCCCAATCACGAAGGCACCTTCACCGTCACCCTGTTCCTGCCCAACAAGGGCGAGCCCAGCTTCGCCACCGTGCGCAGCGGCGAGGAGGCACTCGCCCTGTTCGCGCGCGATTTCGCCGATGCGCTGCCGCTGATGCCGCAATTGGCCGAGCATTGGGAGCAGCATCCGCCGGGCCTGCTCGGCACGCTGCGCCTGGAGCGCTGGCACCTGGACGGCCGCGCGGTGCTGCTGGGCGACGCCGCGCACGCGATGGTGCCGTTCCACGGGCAAGGCATGAACTGCGCGTTCGAGGATTGCGCGGCGCTGGCCGCGCACCTGCAGCGCGAGCCGGACCTGGCGCGCGCCTATGCCGCCTTCGAGGCCGAGCGCAAGCCCAACGCCGGCGCGATCCAGCAGATGGCGCTGGAGAACTACGTGGAAATGCGCGACCGCGTCGGCGATGCCGGCTTCCTGCTGCAGCGCGAACTCGGCCAGGCCCTGCAGGCGCGGCATCCGACCCGCTTCGTGCCGCACTACACCATGGTCACCTTCCTGCGCACGCCGTACGCGCAGGCGCTGGAACGCAGCGAGGTACAGCGCGACATCCTGGTCCAGGCCACGCAGGGCCACAGCGACCTGTCGCGGATCGACTGGCACTGGCTGGAGCGCATCGTGCACGCGCGGCTGGCGCCGCTGGAGGGGGCGCATTGAACCGGCGTACCCTGTCAGGGTGTCCGCATCGTCGTAGGAGTGGCTCTACGTGGCCTGGGGCCATCGGCCGCGACCGCATGACCGGTGACGCCCGTCGCGGCTGAAGCCGCTCCTACACGCACTCCCACGCTTCGTGCCTCGCCTGCCTTGCCCGCACCATTCGACCCACATGCCAGACAGCTTCCTCTTCTACGACCTGGAAACCTTCGGCGCCGATCCGCGGCGCACGCGCATCGCGCAGTTCGCCGCGGTGCGCACCGATGCCGAACTCAACGTGATCGAGGAGCCGATCAGTTTCTTCGTCAAGCCGGCCGACGACCTGCTGCCCTCGCCGGTCGCCACCCTGATCACCGGCATCACCCCGCAGCAGGCCTTGCGCGAGGGCGTCAGCGAAGCCGAGGCGTTCGCACGCATCGCCGAGCAGATGGCGCGGCCGCAGACCTGCACGCTGGGCTACAACTCGCTGCGTTTCGACGACGAGTTCGTGCGCCATGGCCTGTTCCGCAACTTCTACGATCCCTACGAACGCGAGTGGCGCAACGGCAACTCGCGCTGGGACCTGCTGGACATGCTGCGGCTGATGCACGCGCTGCGCCCGGAGGGCATCGTCTGGCCGCAGCGCGAGGACGGCGCCACCTCGTTCAAGCTGGAGCAACTGGCATTGGCCAACGGCGTGCGCGACGGCGATGCGCACGAGGCGCTGTCCGACGTCTACGCCACCATCGGCATGGCCCGGCACTTCCGCCGCAGCCAGCCGCGGCTGTGGGAGTACGCGCTGAAGCTGCGCGACAAGCGCTTCTGCGGCGGCCTGCTCGACGCGGTGGCGATGCAGCCGGTGCTGCACGTGTCGATGCGCTATCCGGCCGCGCGCCTGTGCGCGGCGCCGGTGCTGCCGCTGGCGCGGCATCCGCGCATCGACAGCCGGGTGCTGGTGTTCGACCTGGAAGGCGACATCGAGCCGCTGCTGCGCTATTCGCCGGAACAGATCGCCGACCGCCTGTACACCCCGCAGGCCGACCTGCCCGAGGGCGAACAGCGCATCCCGCTCAAGGAAGTGCATCTGAACAAGGCGCCGGCGCTGGTCGCCTGGGCGCACCTGCGCGAGGCGGATTTCGCCCGGCTGCATCTGGACCCGGTGCAGCTGCTGGCCAAGGCCGCGCGCCTGCGCGAGGCCGGCCCGGCGCTGGCGGAGAAGGTGCGGCGGGTGTTCGCCAGCGAGCGCGCCACGGCGCCGGCCGATGTCGACGCCTCGCTGTACGACGGCTTCCTCGCCGATGGCGACAAGCGCACGATGGCCCAGGTCCGCGCCACGCCGCCGGCGCAGCTGGCCGCGTTGGAAGGCCAGTTCCGCGATCCACGCCTGCCCGAACTGCTGTTCCGCTACCGCGCACGCAACTGGCCGCAGAGCCTGTCCATCGCCGAGCAGGCGCGCTGGGACGACTACCGTCGTCAGCGCCTGCAGCAGGACAGCGGCCTGTCCGAACTGAGCTTCGACGCCTTCTACGCGGAACTGGCCGGTTTACGCCTGGCTCACCCGCAGGATGCTACCAAGCAAGCCCTGCTCGACCAGTTGGCCGCCTGGGGCCACGACCTGCAACGCAGCCTATGACCAGCTACTTCAGCGACGCCAGCTTCAAGTTCCTGCGTGCCCTGGCGCGGCACAACGACAAGGCCTGGTTCAACGACAACCGGCACAAGTACGAAGAACACGTGCGCCAGCCGTTCCTGCGCCTGATCACCGACCTGCAGCCGGACCTGGCCCAGGTCAGCGAGCATTTCCGCGCCGACCCACGCGGCGTCGGCGGCTCGCTGTTCCGCATCCACCGCGACGCGCGCTTCTCCCACGACAAGTCGCCGTACAAGACCTGGCAGGGTGCGCGCCTGTTCCACGAGCGGCGCAAGCAGGTGCCGGCGCCCTCGTTCTACATCCACCTGCAGCCGGGCGAGAGCTTCGTCGGCGCCGGGCTGTGGCATCCGGAACCGGACACGCAGCGCAAGGTGCGCCAGTTCATCTTCGACAATCCCGGCAGCTGGAAGGCCGCCGCGCATGCGCCGGCGCTGCGTCGCCGCTTCGACTTCGAGGAAAGCGAGATGCTGGTGCGGCCACCGCGCGGTTTCCCGGCCGACTTCGACTACATCGACGACCTCAAGCACAAGAACTGGGTGTTCTGGCGCCAGCTCGACGACGCGACCATGACCGGCCCGCGGCTGCGTACGCAGATCGCCGCCGACCTGCAGACGCTGGGCCCGTTCGTGGACTATCTGTGCGCGGCGCTGGACCTGGAATTCTAGAGAGGCAACGCTCCCCCGTAGGAGCGGCTTCAGCCGCGACAGGCATCCCCGATAAGCGCGTCGCGGCTGAAGCCGCTCCTACAGAAGACCCACACGCGCAAGGAGACATGCGATGAAGAAATGGCTGGCCTTGCTGTTCCTCGCCCTGCTCGCCCTCGGCGGCTACGTCGTGGCCGGGCCCTACCTCGCCATCCGCGGCATCGACCAGGCGCTGCGCGAGCGCGATGCCGCGGCATTGGAGCGCTATGTCGACTTCCCCACCCTGCGGGTCAACCTCAAGGCCCAGGTGGACGATGCGCTGGTGCGCCGCGCCGGCCCGGACCTGCAGTCCAGCCTGTTCGGCGGTGCGCTGCTGTCGCTGGCCGGCGGCCTTGGCGGCATGAGCGTGGATGCGATGGTCACCCCGGCCGGCATCGGTGCACTGATGCAGGGCGACGCGTTGTGGAAACGTGCCAGCGGCGACACCGTCGGCGGCGACACCTACGCCGCGCCGCGCCCGCCGCAACCGTTGCGCCAGGCCGAACACCGCTTCGAATCGACCACGCGCTTCGTCGCCACCGTGCACACCGCCGACGGCACCGCCGTGCCCTTCGTGTTCACCCGCGACGGCCTGCGCTGGAAGCTCAGCAACATCCTGTTGCCGTTGTAGGCGACTTGCCATTGTCCTGGCGCGTGGTGTCGCCAGGGACCGCATGCAGTGTCTCCCCCCGTCGTGCTTGCACCGGCGGCGGCATGGCGTGGACTGAACCGTCTGGCCGACGCGGCCATCCCCCGGCAGCAGCCCTGGCTAACGCACCCCGTCCGCTCCCGTCCTGCCGGCCATCGCCTGCTGCACGCGCCGGAACGGCGTGCGCAGTTGCCAACGCGCCGACCACGGCAGGCGGGCCAAGGCCGCGTGCGCATCCAGCGCAGGCAGTGCGCCGGTCCAGGCGAACACCACGTGGTTATCCATCTGCGGCTCGTCCAGGCGCAGCACGCGGCCGCCGAACAGCGCGCGCAGATGCGCCAGGTGGCGGCGCGTGTCGGTGTCGTACAGGTTCACCGCCAGCACCCCGCCCGGCGCCAGCGCCGCATGGCAGTCCTCGTAGAAGCCGCGGCTGAGCAGCGCCGCCGGGATGCCCTCGGCGTCGTAGGCGTCGAGCAGCAGCAGGTCGTAGCGGTCGCGCCGCTGCGGCAACAGCCGCGCACCGTCGCCGTGCACGGCCTCGAAGCGCGCATCGTCGTCCGGGATACGGAAGGCGGCGCGCAAGGCCAGCACGTCGGCGTCGGCCTCGATCGCCTCGATCCGCGCCTGCGGCAGGTGCCGGTAGCAGAACTTGGCCTGCGAGCCGCCGCCGAGACCGACGATACCGATCCGTCGCGGATCCGGGCGCAGCAGCAGCGCGCCGAGCATGCTGCGGGTGTAGCCCACCTGCAGCACGTCCGGCCACCAGGTGTACATGCGGCTCTGGGTCACCTCGCCCTTGAACTGCAGGCTGGTGTAGCGCCAGCCTTGGCGCACGTAAGGCCGCCCGGGACGCAGGTCGGCGGGCGCGTCCGCTCCCTGCCGCAGCAGGCGACGCAGCGCGGCCCAGCGGCCGCCGCTGGGCGCCGCACTCACGGCTTGGCGATGTCGTTGGCGACCCCGTGCGGCACATGCCCGGCGGCGACGCGCTCGCGGGCGGCGCTGTCGATGTTGTGCTGCGAATCGTCGAAGAAGATGTCCGCGCCGAACGCCTGCAGGAACGGCCCCTTGTGGCGGCCGCCGAGGAACAGCGCCTCGTCCAGGCGCACGCCCCATTCGCGCAGGGTGCGGATCACCCGCTCATGGGCGGGCGCCGAGCGCGCGGTGACCAGCGCGGTGCGGATCGGCGAGGCCTCGCCGGCCGGGAAGGCGGACTGCAGCGCATGCAGCGCCGACAGGAAATTGCGGAACGGCCCGCCGGTCAGCGGCTCGCGCGCGTTCTCGCGCTCGTAGCGGCCGAACGCCTCCACGCCCTGCTCGCGCGAGAAGCGCTCGCCCTCGTCGCCGAAGATCACCGCATCGCCGTCGAAGGCGATGCGCAACTGGGTGGACAGGCGGTCGGCGTCGATCGCGCCGGCGGCGGCGGCCGCTTCCTGCGCATGCTCGCCGGGCGGCTTGGGCAGGATCGTCGCCGCGGCGATGCCGTGGCTGAGCGCGCGCCGCACCGACTCCGGATTGGCCGAGAGGAATAGATCGGTGCCGAACGGCTTGACGTAGGGCCAGGTCGCCTCGCCGGAGGTGAAGGTGGCACGGACGATGCCCAGCCCGTAGTGCTGGATCGAATTGAAGATGCGCAGCCCGGTGTCGGCGGAATTGCGCGACAGCAGGATCACCTCCACCGGCGGCGTCTCCGGCGGCGTGCCCTGGTTCAGCGCCAGCAGCTTGCGCACCACCGGGAACGCCACTCCGGGCGCCAGCACATCGTCCTCGCGCTCGCGCTGATACGCGCTGTACGCCTCCACCCCCTCCCGCTCGAACAGGGCATGGCCCTCTTCCAGATCGAACAGGGCGCGCGAGGTGACCGCGACGGTGAGCAGACGGGGGGAGTTGTCGGACATGAGAGCAGGGATTCGGCAGTGGGGATTGGGGATTGGCAAGAGCGGGCAAAGGGATCGGACAGTGGATGCAGGACTGGGCAAGAAAGCGGATGCGCCGTTGCGAATCCCCAATCCCCAATCACGAATCCCCGCCCCTACACCATAAATTGCTCGCTCAAGATTCGCTCCTCCAGATTGTGTTCCGGATCGAACAGCAGGGTGACCAGGCGGTCGCGGGATTCGCGGATGGTGACTTCGACCACGTCGCGGGTCTCGTGCGAGTCGGCGGTGACGCTGACCGGGCGCTTGTACGGGTCCAGCACGCGGAAGCGCACCTCGATGTCGGCCTTGAGGATCGCGCCGCGCCAGCGCCGCGGCCGGTACGGCGCGATCGGGGTCAGCGCCAGGGTGTGCGAGCCCAGCGGCAGGATCGGTCCGTGCGCGGAGGAGTTGTAGGCGGTGCTGCCGGCCGGGGTCGACACCAGCACGCCGTCGCAGATCAGTTCGTCGACCCGGGTCTGGCCGTTGAGATCGATGCTCACGTGCGCGGCCTGGCGGGTCTGCCGCAGCAGCGAGACCTCGTTGTAGGCCAGCGAGCCGGTGGTGGCGCCGGATTCGGTCTGCGCCAGCATTTCCAGCGGGCGCAGCTTGGCCGGCTCGGCCAGGGCCAGGCGCGCGACCAGATCGTCGTCGCGGAACTGGTTCATCAGGAAGCCGACCGTGCCCAGCTTCATGCCGAACACCGGCTTGCCCAGGCTGCCGTGGCGATGCAGGGTCTGCAGCATGAAGCCATCGCCGCCGAGCGCACACAGCACATCGGCGTCGGCCGGCTCGCAATCGCCGTAGCGCCCGACCAGTTGGGTGCGCGCGTGCTGCGCCTCCGGCGCGACGCTGGCGAGGAAACAGATGCGGGGCGAGGACGGCAGGACGGAAGCATTCATGGCCCCGATCATACCCGGGGCGCCATGACCGGCGCGCGGCGGCGAACCGGCGGCACGCGATTGCAGCCGAGGCAGCGGCCAATCCGCGGCAGTTGCATGCCGCGTCCGCACCGCGATGTGATGGGATCTGTGGCGACAGCCATTGCAGGCCGGTGCCCGGTACCGGGCCGAGTCGCTCCGCCCGCCTTATCTGCCGGACATGAAATCGCGGCACGCAGTCTCTGCCGCCTGCTCCTCCATCGCCTGGCGCACCGATGCCGGCACCAGCGGACCCAGATGCTCCCGCACCTGCTGCGCCAGTTCCACCGACCGGATCTCGCCCATTCCCTGCTGCTTGCGCGCATCGGCCAGACACAGCCAATACCAGGCGCGCGCCAGATCCCGGCACGCTTCCGGGCCGCAGGCCTGGATCCAGGCCAGTTCGGGTTCCCAGCCGGCACCCGAGCACCAGCCGGGACGGCTCCATTCGGCCAGCAGCGCGGCATGGTCCGGAATGGTGCCCACGCCCAGGAAGCGACGGCGGCCGTACGCGCGCATCGCCACGCTGCAGCCACGGATGTCCAGCCAGGTGCGGGCATAGACCGCACGCTTCAGTGCCGCCAGTGCCGCGGCCTGCTCGCCGTTGGCGTCCAGTTGCAGAAACAGCGCATAGGCGGCATCGCCCACCGATTTCCTGGCAAGTGCGCGCAAGCCTCGCAGGTCGCCCTGCCGTGCCTGCTGCAACGCCCGCTCCAGCCGCAGCTCCAGCGGAGGCTGCCGTGCCAGGAAGACGATCAACAACAGGAGCACCGCGGGGATGACCAGGTACAGCATGTGCGCCTCGAACTGCGGCGCTGCAGCCGTGTGCTCGCCCGATGGCGCGGATCGTATCAGCGCGGGCTGCCAGAATCCCGCGGCCTTGCAAGACGCGGTCGGTCGCCGCAGCGGTGCGCCGCCGACCTGGCTCCAACGGGGAAAGTGGGGCAAACGCGGGTCCCCCACCAAGGACGCGTGACAGCAATCGCCTGCCACGCGCCATGCGTCACCATCGGGCGACGCGGTACCGCTGTGGGCCAGGCCCGCACGCGCGGGCCTGGCCATCGGCGCGATCGGTCAGACGCCGTGCGCCGCCAGCTGGCCGAGTCGCTGCACCGCCACCGACACCGTCGGGTAGTCCAGCGTCTTCTGCGCAGCCAGTTCCTGCAGCATGCTCAGGGTGAAGCGCAGGCTACTGTCGTCGCGCTGCAGCCAGTGCTGCACCTTGGCCTCGGCGGTGCCGCCCGGCAGGCTCAGCGCCTGGCCGGCCAGCACGCCGTGGTGCTTGGCCAGTTCGTCGCGCAGCACGCCGCGGGCCACCGCATGCCAGCGGCCGTTGACCTCCAGCGCGTCGATCTGCTCGAACAGCCACGGCAACTGCAGCGCCTCGCCGAGGCGGAAGTGCACCTTCGACACCTCCACCGGCTTGAGCTTGCGGGTGCGCGCCATCTCGATGATGTCGAACGCCGGCTCCAGGAAGCGCAGTTCCGACAGCTGCTGGGCGAGCGCCGGCGGCAGGCCCTTGTCCTGCCACTCCTGCACCAGCGCCTCGTAGCGCGGACGCTGCGAATCGGGCAACACACCGGAGGCGACGCGGATGTCGTTGAACGGCTCGTAGTAGCGCTCCACCGCCGCGGTGATGCCCGGCATCGGGCCCGGGCGGAACAGCAGCCAGCGCACGAAGGCGCGCTGCAGCGTCCAGATCACCTCCAGCGCGTCGATCTGCACCGACTCGGGTACCTTGCCATCCAGCGCGTCGATCTGCGTCCACAGCGCGCGCGCATCCAGCGTCTCGCGGCTGATGGTGTAGGCCTTGGCGACCTCGGCGATGCTGCGGCCGGTGTCTTCCTGCATGCGCATCAGGAAGGTGGCGCCCATGCGGTTGATGGTGGTGTTGGTCACCGCGGTGGCGATGATCTCGCGCTTGAGGCGGTGCCGCTCCATCGCGTCGGCGTACTTCTTCTGCAGCGGCTGCGGGAAGTAGCGCTGCAGCTCCTTGGACAGGTACGGGTCCTCGGGGATGTCCGATTCCAGCAGTTGCTGGAACGCCACCAGCTTGGAATAGGACAGCAGCACCGCCAGTTCCGGCCGGGTCAGGCCCTGGCCACGCGCCTTGCGCGCAGAGATTTCCGCGTCCGAAGGCAGGTATTCGATCTGCCGGTCGAGCAGGCCCTGCGCTTCCAGGGTGCGGATGAAGTGCTGCTTGGAGCCCAGGCGGGTGACGCTCATCCGCTCCATCAGGCTCAGCGCCTGGTTCTGGCGGATGTTGTCCCACAGCACCAGCTCGGCCACTTCGTCGGTCATCGACGCCAGCAGCTTGTTGCGCGCGTCCAGGGTCAGCTTCTTGGCCTGCACCACGTCGTTGAGCAGGATCTTGATGTTGACCTCGTGGTCGGACGTATCCACGCCGGCCGAGTTGTCGATGAAGTCGGTGTTGAGCAGCACGCCGACCTGTGCGGCCTCGATGCGGCCGAGCTGGGTCAGGCCGAGGTTGCCGCCCTCACCCACGACCTTGCAGCGCAGCTCGCCGCCGTTGACGCGCAGGCCGTTGTTGGCGCGGTCGCCGACGTCGCCGTGGGTCTCGCTGGCGGCCTTGACGTAGGTGCCGATGCCGCCGTTCCAGAACAGGTCCACCGGCGCCTTGAGGATGGCGTTCATCAGGTCGTTCGGCGAGAGCTGCTTGACGCCCGGCTCCAGGCCCAGCGCCTCGCGTACCGGCGCGCTGATCTCGATCGACTTGAGCGTGCGCGGGTAGATGCCGCCGCCGGCGCTGATCAACTTGGCGTCGTAGTCGGCCCAGCTGGAGCGCGGCAGCTTGAACAGGCGCTCGCGCTCGGCGAAGGACGCCGCCGCGTCCGGGTTCGGGTCGAGGAAGATGTGGCGATGGTCGAACGCGGCCAGCAGACGGATGTGGCGCGACAGCAGCATGCCGTTGCCGAACACGTCGCCGGACATGTCGCCGATGCCCACGCAGGTGAAGTCCTCGCTCTGGCAGTCGCGGCCCAGTGCGCGGAAGTGGCGCTTGACCGACTCCCAGGCGCCGCGCGCGGTGATGCCCATGCCCTTGTGGTCGTAGCCGACCGAGCCGCCGGAGGCGAACGCATCGCCCAGCCAGAAGCCGTGGTCCAGCGCCAGGCCATTGGCGATGTCGGAGAAGGTGGCCGTGCCCTTGTCGGCGGCGACCACCAGGTACGGGTCGTCCTGGTCGTGGCGCACCACCTGCGGCGGCGGCACGATCTTGCCGCCGACGATGTTGTCGGTGATGTCCAGCAGGCCCTGGATGAACAGCTTGTAGCAGGCGATGCCTTCGGCCAGCACCGCGTCGCGGTCGCCGCCGACCGGCGGGCGCTTGCAGAAGAAGCCGCCCTTGGCGCCGACCGGCACGATCACCGTGTTCTTGACCATCTGCGCCTTGACCAGGCCCAGCACCTCGGTGCGGAAGTCCTCGCGCCGGTCGGACCAGCGCAGGCCGCCACGCGCCACCGCGCCGAAGCGCAGGTGCACGCCTTCCACGCGCGGGCCGTACACGAAGATCTCGCGGTACGGACGCGGCTTGGGCAGGTCCGGCACCTTGGCCGAATCCAGCTTGAAGCTGATGCAGTGGCCCAGTCCGCCATCGGCGGTGCGCTGGTAGTGGCTGGTGCGCAGGGTCGCCTCGATCACACCCTTGAAGCTGCGCAGGATGCGATCCTCGTCGAGGCTGGCGACCTGGTCGAACAGCTTCAGCAGGGCGGCCGAGACCGCCTCCAGCTGCGCGTCGCGGTTGCCGCTGCGCGCATCGATCACCGGCTGCAGCGCCTTCAGCGCCGCGGCATCGTCCTTGGCCAGCAGGTGCAGTTGCGCCGTCAGCGCAGCCTGTCCCTCGGCGATCTGCGCCTTGCTCTCGTTGCCGGTGGCCGGATCGAAGCGCGCCTCGAACAGTTCCACCAGCAGCCGCGCCAGCAGCGGATAGCGGTTGCAGGTCTCTTCCACGTAAGCCTGCGAGAACGGCACGCCGGTCTGCAGCAGGTACTTGCAGTAGCCGCGCAGCACCGCGACCTGGCGCCAGCTCAGGCTGGCGCCGACGATCAGGCGGTTGAAGCCGTCGTTCTCGGCGTCGCCGCGCCAGATCCGCACGAACGCCTCGCACAGCGGCGCATCGGCGGCGGCCACGTCGATGCTGCCGGCCAGCGGCTCGACCTCGAAGTCCTGGATCGACAGCGCGGTGCCATCGACCACCAGCCGGTACGGACGTTCGGAGATCACCCGCAGGCCCAGGTTCTCCATCATCGGCAGCACGTCCGACAGCGGCAGGTCGTCGTGCTGGCGGTACAGCTTCAGGCGCAGGCTGTCGGCGCCGTCGCGGCGCAGCGCCTGCAGGCTCAGGTGCAGGTCTTCCGGACCGCGCAGCGCGGCCAGGCGCTCGACGTCGCGCGCGGCGATCTGCGCGGTCGACTCCTCGATGTAGCCGGCCGGCAGCGCGCGGCCGTAGCCGGCGGCCAGGCGCAGGCCATCGCGCTCGCCGCAGCTGGCCACCAGCGCCTCGCGCAGGTCGTCGTGCCAGTTGCGCAGCAGGTGCGCCAGGCGCGATTCCAGTTCGGTGGTATCGAACTCCAGCGCCTCGCCCGGCTTGGGCCGCACGATCATGTGCAGCTGCGCCAGCGGCGATTCGCCCAGCACCACGTTGGAATCGATGTACTCGCCGTGCAGCGCGTCCTTGAGCAAGGCCTCGATGCGCAGGCGCACGTCGGTGTTGAAGCGCTCGCGCGGGATGTACACCAGCGCGGAAATGAAGCGGCCGTACTTGTCGCGGCGCAGGAACAGGCGGCTGCGCACCCGCTCCTGCAGGCCGAGAATGCCCATCGCGGTGCGGTACAGCTCTTCCTCGTTGGACTGGAACAGTTCCTCGCGCGGCAGCGTCTCCAGGATATGGCGCAGCGCCTTGCCGCTGTGGCTGCTCGGGGTCAGCTCGGACTTGCGCATCACGTAGTCGAAGCGCTCGCGCACCAGCGGGATCTCCCACGGGCGGCGGTTGTAGGCGCTGGAGGTGAACAGGCCGAGGAAGCGCTGTTCGGCGACGATGCGGCCCTTGGCGTCGAACTCCAGCACGCCGATGTAGTCCATGTAGCCGCTGCGGTGCACCCGCGAGCGCGCATTGGTCTTGGTCAGGATCAGCGCTTCCTTGGTGCCGGACTCGCTGAGACCGTGTGCGGCCAGCGTGCGCACCGGCCGCGCCGGCGACTTGTCCTGCCCGCGCAGCAGGCCCAGGCCGCTGTCTTCCAGCGGCGCCAGCACGTCTTCGCCGCCCTGCTTCTCCACCCGGTACTCGCGGTAGCCGAAGAAGGTGAAATGGTCGGCCGTGGCCCAGCGCAGGAATTCCTGCGCCTCGCGCCGGCCCTTGTCGTCCACCGGCAGGCGCCGCGTGGTCAGGTCGTCGGCCAGCGCCAGCATCTTCTCGCGCATGCCGCCCCAGTCGCGCACGATGTTGCGCACCTCGCCGAGGATGCGCCGGATCGCCGCTTCCACCTGCGCCATGTCTTCCGGCGGCTGGCGGTCGATCTCCAGCGCCATCAGCGATTCCGCCTTGCCCTCGCCCACGTTCTCCAGCGTGCCGCCCTTGTCGCGCTGCATGCGCAGCACCGGGTGGCCGAGCACGTGCACGCCGATGCCCAGCTCGGCCAGCGCCATGCTCACCGAATCGACCAGGAACGGCATGTCGTCGTTGACGATCTGCAGCACCGTGTGCGACGACTCCCAGCCGTCGTCCTTCAGGTTCGGATTGAACACCCGCACGTTGACCGTGCCCGGCTTGCGCTTGCGTGCGAACTCCAGCATCGACGCGGCCAGCGCCGCCCACTCCTGCGCGCTGTGGTGGGGGAACTCGTCCTCCTCCATGCGCTTGTAGAACTCTTCGGCGAAGGTCTGCGCCTCCTCCTGGCGCGCGGCCGGATAGCGCTTGCGCAGCGCCGCGAACACCGGTGCCAGGCTGAAGGCGCTGGCGGCGGGCGCCGCATCGATCACCTTGGCGGTCGCCGGCACGGTCGCGGCCAGCTTGGGCGGCGTCGCCGCCTTGCGCGGGGCGGCGGACTTGGCCGGAGGCTTGGCCGCCGCCTTGGTCTTGGCAGGCGCCTTGGCCGGCTTGGTGGCGGACGGGGTCGCGGAGGTGCGGGTGGCGGCCGAAGATTTGGAACGGGAAGCGGCGTGTTTGGGTTTCATGACGGAGAGCAGCAACGATGCTCGATGGGAAAGCCGGAATTGTACCGGTGCTCCGTTCAACTACCTTGCTGCATCGCAAACCGACGGCGCGGCCGCGGCGACGCGCCAGATCGCGCAAAGCGACCGCAACACCATCATCACGCGGCGGTCACCATGCTTTGCCGGCCACGCTGTTGTCAGCAAGAACACCCCTGTGTCAAGGCTGTTCTAATTCTAAACTGGACGGTATAGTCCACAATCGATGAGCACTCCCCTCGCCTCCGCCGCACAGCGCCAGGCGCGCGACCAGCGCGTGTACGCTGCCGTGCGCGAATTGCTGGCCGAGGAAGGCATGGGCCTGAGCATGGATGCGGTGGCGGCACGCGCCGGCTGCTCCAAGCAGACCCTTTACAGCCGCTACTGCAGCAAGCAGGGCCTGCTGCGGCGGGCGATGCAGGATCACCTCGATCTGGCCACCGCGCACCTGGAGCCGGTGCAGGACGACCTGCGCGGCAGCCTGCTGCGCTTCGCCTGCGAGTACCTGGAACAGCTGTCCGAACCCCGTGTACTGCAGAGTTGCCAGCTGATCGCCGCCGAGTCGCGGCACTTCCCCGAAGAAGCGCGCGCCCTGTTCCGCGACAGCGCCGGCGCGCTGATGCAGCGCCTGAGCGAGCGCCTGCGCGGCGCCATGGCGCGCGGCCAGCTCCGGCATGACGATCCGCACTTCATGGCCGAGCTGCTGTTGAGCATGATCGTCGGCATGGATTTCGAGCGTCAGCGCTTCCACAGCGCGCATCGCGGCGACGCCGCCGCGCAGCGCGCCTGGGCCGAGTTCGCCGTGGACGGCTTCTTGCGCGCGTTCGCCGCCGCCCCTTTCCTTCCTTCTACAAAACCAGACCGGAGTACCACCCGATGACCTCCCCGTTGCGTTCTCTCGCCCTGGCCTGCGCCGTCGTGGTGGTGTTGGCATCCTGCAAGAAACAGGAGCAGCAGCAGGCCATGCCGCCGCCGGAAGTGGGCGTGCTGCAGGCGCAGCCGCAGACCGTGCCGCTTGAGCGCGAACTGGTCGGCCGCCTGTCCGCGTTCCGTAGCGCCGACGTGCGCGCCCGCGTGCCCGGCGTGCTGGAAAAGCGCCTGTACACCGAAGGCACCGACGTCAAGGAAGGCCAGCCGCTGTTCCAGATCGACCCGGCGCCGCTGCGTGCGACCCTGGCCTCGGCGCAGGGCCAGCTGGCCGCGGCCGAAGCCACCTACGCCAACGCCAAGGCCGCCGCCGCCCGCGCCCGCAGCCTGGCGCCGCAGGCCTACGTGTCCAAGTCCGACCTGGACAACGCCGAGGCCACCGAACGCAGCTCCGCCGCGTCGGTGCAGCAGGCCCGTGCGGCGGTGGAAACCGCGCGCATCAACCTCGGCTACGCCACCGTCACTGCGCCGATCGCCGGCCGCGCCGGCAAGCAGCAGGTCACCGAGGGCGCGCTGGTCGGCCAGGGCGACAGCACGCTGCTGACCACGATCGACCAGCTGGACCCGCTGTACGTCAACTTCTCGATGAGTTCCGACGAACTGGCGCAGCTGCGCCAGGCGCAGACCGAAGGCAACGTCGCCCTCAACGCCGAGGACAAGTCCACCGTGCAGATCAAGCTCGGCGACGGCAGCACCTATGCGCATGCCGGCACCCTGGACTTCTCCGGCGCCGCGGTCGACCCGAGCACCGGCTCGGTGACGCTGCGCGCGCTGCTGCCCAATCCGGACCGGGTGCTGCTGCCCGGCGCCTTCGTCAGCTTCTCGGCCAACCTGGGCCAGCGCAAGGACGTGTACCTGATCCCGCAGGCGGCCGTGCTGCGCGACGCCAAGGGCGCCTATGCGATGGTCGTCGGCAAGGACAGCAAGGTGGTGCGCAAGGATCTGACCACGGCCGGCCAGCAGGGCGACAAGTGGATCGTCAGCGGCGGCCTGCAGAACGGCGACCAGGTGGTGGTCAGCGGCCTGCCCAAGGTCAAGGAAGGCGCACCGGCCGTGGCCAAGCCGTGGAATCCGAATGCCGCCGCCCAGGGCCAGGGCCCGGGTGCCGGCGCAGCGCCCGGCCAAGGTGCCCAAGGCGCCGCGGCGCCGGCCAAGGGCGCCGCCCCGGCGCAGGGCGCAGCGCACGGCGATGCGCCGAACGCCGCCTCGTCTTCCGACCAGCCGAAGCAGTAACGGACTCCCCCCATGCCTAAGTTCTTCATCGAACACCCGGTCTTCGCCTGGGTGGTGGCGATCCTGATCTCGCTCAGCGGCGTGATCGCCATCCTCAATCTCGGCGTCGAGTCGTATCCCTCGATCGCCCCACCCCAGGTCACCGTCACCGCCACCTATCCCGGCGCCAGCGCCAGCACCACCGAACGCTCGGTCACCCAGGTGATCGAGCAGCAGCTGACCGGCATCGACCACTTGCTGTACTTCAGCTCGTCGTCGTCCTCCAGCGGCAGCGCCACCATCACCCTGACCTTCGAGACCGGCACCGACCCGGACATCGCCCAGGTGCAGGTGCAGAACAAGGTGTCGCTGGCGACCCCGCGCCTGCCCTCGGAAGTGACCGCGCAGGGCGTGGTGGTGGCCAAGGCCAACGCCGGCTTCCTGAGCGTGATCGCGCTGCGTTCGGACAACCCGTCGATCGACCGCGACGCGCTCAACGACATCGTCGGGTCGCGCGTGCTGGAACAGATCTCGCGCGTGCCCGGCGTCGGCAGCACCCAGCAGTTCGGTGCCGAGTACGCCATGGACATCTGGTTGAACCCGGAGAAGCTGCAGGGTTACCACATGTCCGCCACCGACGTGTACAACGCGATCCGCGCGCAGAACGTGCAGTTCGCCGCCGGTTCGCTCGGTTCGGATCCGGCGCCGCAGGGCCAGTCGTTCACCGCCACGGTCAGCGCCGAGGGCCGCTTCACCTCGCCCGAGCAGTTCGAGAACATCATCCTTCGCGCCGACGGCAACGGCACCGTGGTGCGGCTGAAGGACGTGGCCCGGGTCGCGTTCGGCCCGACCAACTTCGGCTTCGATACCCAGTACAACGGCAAGCCGACCGGCGCCTTCGCCATCCAGCTGCTGCCGGGCGCCAATGCGCTGAGCGTGTCCGAGGCGGTCAAGGCCAAGATGGACGAGCTGCAGCCCAGCTTCCCGCAGGGCGTCACCTGGTTCACGCCTTACGAGAGCACCACCTTCGTCAAGATCTCGATCGAGGAAGTGGTCAAGACCCTGGCCGAGGCGATCGTGCTGGTGTTCCTGGTGATGCTGGTGTTCCTGCAGAACTTCCGCGCCACCATCATCCCCACCCTGGTCATCCCGGTGGCGCTGCTGGGCACCTTCCTGGGCATGTGGGCGATCGGCTTCACCATCAACCAGCTGACCCTGTTCGCGATGGTGCTGGCGATCGGCATCGTGGTCGACGACGCGATCGTGGTGATCGAGAACGTCGAACGCATCATGTCCGAGGAGCACCTGGCGCCGAAGGCGGCCACGCACAAGGCGATGACCCAGATCACCGGCGCGGTGGTGGCCATCACCGTGGTGCTGGCGGCGGTGTTCATTCCGTCGGCGATGCAGCCCGGCGCGGCCGGCGCGATCTACAAGCAGTTCGCGATCACCATCGCCATGTCGATGGCGTTCTCCGCCTTCCTGGCGCTGAGCTTCACCCCTGCGCTGTGTGCGGCGTTCCTCAAGCCCACCCACAACGACAACCCGAACTGGGTCTACCGCACCTTCAACAAGTACTACGACAAGCTGGCGCACCGCTACGTCGGCGCGGTGGGCAACACCATCCGCCGCGCGCCGCGCTGGATGGCGGTGTTCGCCCTGCTGGTGGTGCTGTGCGGCTTCCTGTTCACGCGCATGCCGGGCAGCTTCCTGCCGGAAGAGGACCAGGGCTTCGCGCTGGCGATCGTGCAGTTGCCGCCGGGTGCGACCAAGACCCGCACCAACGAGGTGTTCGCGCAGATGCGCGGCGTGCTGCAGCAGCAGAAGGCGGTCGAAGGCATGCTGCAGGTGGCCGGCTTCAGCTTCCTGGGCCGCGGCGAGAACGTGGGCATGGGCTTCATCCGGCTCAAGCCCTGGGACGAGCGCGACATCGCCGCCGGTGACCTGATCCAGCAGTTGAACGGGATGTTCTACGGCATCAAGGACGCGCAGATCTTCGTGGTCAACCTGCCCACGGTGAACGGCCTGGGCCAGTTCGGCGGCTTCGACATGTGGCTGCAGGACCGCAGCGGCCAGGGCGAGGAAGCCCTGCTGCAGGCACGCAACATCGTGCTCGGCAAGGCCGCGCAGCGCCAGGACACCCTGGCCGGCGTGCGTCCGAACGGCCTGGAGAACTCGCCGCAGCTGCAGTTGAAGGTGGACCGCGTGCAGGCGCAGTCGATGGGCCTGTCGGTCAACGACATCTACCAGTCGATCCAGCTGATGCTGGCGCCGGTGTACGTCAACGACTTCTTCTACGAAGGCCGCATCAAGCGCGTCAACATGCAGGCCGACGCGCCGTTCCGCACCGGTCCGGAGTCGCTGCGCAACTTCTACGTGCCCAGCAGCACCGCCTCCGATAGCAGCGGCCTGCCGCAGATGATCCCGCTGAGCACCGTGGTGAGCTCGGACTGGATCTACAGCTCGCCGTCGCTGAGCCGCTACAACGGCTACTCGGCGATCAACATCGTCGGCAACCCGGCGCCGGGCGGCAGTTCCGGCCAGGCGATGAGCGCGATGGAGGACATCGTCAACAACGACCTGCCGCCGGGCTTCGGCTTCGACTGGAGCGGCATGTCGTACCAGGAAATCATCGCCGGCAACACCGCCACGCTGCTGCTGGTGCTGTCGATCGTGGTGGTGTTCCTGTGCCTGGCGGCGCTGTACGAAAGCTGGTCGATCCCGGTGTCGGTGCTGCTGGTGGTGCCGATCGGCGTGCTCGGCGCGGTGGCCTTCTCGCTGCTGCGTGGCCTGCCGAACGACATCTACTTCAAGATCGGCCTGATCACGGTGATCGGCCTGGCCGCCAAGAACGCGATCCTGATCGTCGAGTTCGCGGTGGAGCAGCGGGCGATGGGCAAGACCCTGCGCGAGGCCGCGGCCGAGGCGGCGCACCTGCGCTTCCGCCCGATCCTGATGACCTCGTTCGCCTTCATCCTCGGCGTGCTGCCGATGGCGATCTCCACCGGTGCCGGCGCCAACGCCCGCCACGCCATCGGTACCGGCGTGATCGGCGGCATGCTGTTCGCCACCGTGCTGGGCGTGCTGTTCATCCCGCTGTTCTTCGTGATGGTGCGGCGCATGCTCGGCGACAAGCTGGACGAGCCGTCGAAGGAGTTCACGCAGATGCAGGAAGCCGGCCTGGCGCGGCATCAGCCGGATCGCTGAGCGGCGGGGAGTGGGGATTCGGGAGTGGGGATTCGTCAGTCGAGTCCCACTCCCGGTCCTGATGCCTCTCTGTAGAAATAGACAAAAAGCGGCCGCAAGGCCGCTTTTTGTTTGGGGGAATACTGGCAGGAAGCCGAACGAACTCCTTCAACAGGCAGCGCAAGCCTGGAGAACCCTTGTGGGAGGGACTTCAGTCCCGACGCATTGCAGCCCGACGCCACGCATCCCTTTTCCACAAAAAGAAAAAGCGGCCTTGCGGCCGCTTCTCCTGAATCCTCAACCGATTCGGGAACCGGCGAATCCCGACTCCCGAATCCCCACTCCCGGCCTCACCGCAACCCCGTCTCGTTGCGCGCGATCACCAGGCGCTGGATCTCACTGGTGCCCTCGTAGATCTCGGTGATCTTCGCATCGCGGAAGTAGCGCTCCAGCGGCATCTCCTTGGAATAGCCCATGCCGCCGTGGATCTGCACCGCCTGGTGGGTGATCCACATCGCTGCCTCGGAGGCGGTCAGCTTGGCCACCGAGGCTTCGGTGGTGAAGCGCTGGCCCTGCCCCTTCAGCCAGGCCGCGCGCAAGGTCAGCAGCAGCGCCGCGTCCAGCTTGCACTTCATGTCCGCGATCTTGGCCTGGGTCATCTGGAACGCGCCGATCGGCGAACCGAACGCCTTGCGCTCCTTCACGTACTCCAGGGTGGCCTCGTAGGCGGCGCGGGCCAGGCCGATCGCCTGCGAGGCGATGCCGATGCGGCCGGCGTCGAGCACGCTCATCGCGATCTTGAAGCCTTCGCCCGGCGTGCCCAGCACCTCGTCGGCGCTGGCCACGTAGTCCTGGAACTCGATCTCGCAGGTGGCCGAGGCGCGGATGCCCAGCTTGGGCTCGGTCTTGCCGCGGTGGAAGCCGGGCTTGTCGGTGTCGACGACGAAGGCGGTGATGCCGCGCGCGCCCTGCTCCGGCTCGCTCATCGCGAACAGCACGATGTACTTGGCGACCGGGCCGGAGGTGATCCAGCTCTTCTTGCCGTTGATGACGAAGCTGCCGTCGTCCTGGCGCACCGCGCGGCACCGCATCGCGGTGGCGTCGGAGCCGGACTGCGGCTCGGTCAGCGCGAAGGCGCCGATCTCGCGGCCCTCGGCGATGGCGCGCACGTATTTCTGCTTCTGCTCCTCGTTGCCGTTCTTGAGGATGCCGGCGCAGAACAGCGAGTTGTTGACCGACATGATGGTCGAATGCGCCGCATCGCCGGCGGCGATCTCGACCATCGCCAGCACATAGGCGATCGGGTCCATGCCGGCGCCGCCGTATTCTTCCGGCACCTCGATGCCCATCAGCCCGTTCTCGCCCAGCAGGCGGATGTTCTCCAGCGGGAATTCGCCGGCACGGTCGTGGTGCTCGGCGCTGGGGGCGATGCGCTCCTGGGCGATGCGCCGCGCCACGTCCTGGATCATCAATTGCTCTTCGGTAAAGCTGAAATCCACGTCGAACCCCTCCCGGGCATATTGGTCCGGCCATTGTAGCCGTGCCGACCATACGCCGGCGTGTGCAACTTGACCGGAACCGCCGCGCGGACCAAAATATCTCTATATCGCGATAGGAAGATATTTATGGATCTAGAGGACTGGTCGTCCCGGCTGAAGGTCTTCGCCGACGCCACCCGCGTGCGCCTGCTGGCACTGCTGGAACAGGAAGAACTGACCGTGGCCGAGTTGTCGGCCATCACCCGCCTGGCGCAGCCGCGGGTCTCGACCCACCTGGCCAAGCTCAAGGAGGCCGGGCTGGTGCGCGACCGCCGCGCCGGCGTGTCGGCCTATTATCGCTTCGACGAGACCCTGCTGGACCCGGCCCAGCGTGCGCTGTGGCTGGCGCTGAGCACCGGCAGCGACGACCCGCTGCTGCGCCAGGACGCCGAGCGCGTGGCCGCGGTGCTGGCCAACCGCGCCGCCGACCAGAACTGGGCCGACTCGGTGGCCGGCGACATGGAGCGCCACTATTCGCCCGGCCGCACCTGGGAAGCGCTGGCACGCACCGCCCTGCCGCTGCTGGAGACCGGCGACGTGCTCGACATCGCCTCCGGCGATGGCGTGCTGGCCGAACTGGTGGCGCCGCACGCACGCCGCTACGTCTGCATCGACACCAGCGCGCGGGTGGTGGCCGCGGCCAGCGAGCGCCTGCGCCGGCTCGGGAATGTGGAAGTGCGCGAGGGCGACATGCATGCCCTGCCCTTCGCCGATGCCAGCTTCGACCTGGTGGTGATGATGCACGCCCTGACCTATGCGACCAAGCCGGCGCAGGCGGTCTGCGAATCGGCGCGGGTGCTGCGCCCGGGCGGCCGCCTGCTGCTGTGCAGCCTGGCGCGCCACGAACACAAGGCCGCGGTGCAGGCCTACGGCCACGTCAACCTCGGCTTTTCGGCCAAGGAATTGCGCAAGTTCGTCGGCAAGGCCGGGCTCGAGGTCTCCAGCCTGGAAACCGTGACCCGCGAGAAGCGCCCGCCGCACTTCGAAGTGATTTCGTTGATTGCTGGGAAGCCGGGATTGGGGAGTGGGGATTCGGGATTTGATAAGGCAAAAGCCAAAGCAGGAGCCGACGCATGACCAGCGCTTCTCCACCAATCCCCAATCCCCAATCCCCAATCCCGGCCTCCAACTGGCTGCACCCCCAGCGCGCCGAAGCGCTGCTGCAGGCCCTGTCCGAGCGCATCCTGATCATCGACGGGGCGATGGGCACGATGATCCAGCGCCATGGGCTGCAGGAGGCCGACTATCGCGGCGAGCGCTTCGCCGAGGGCTACGACGCGCAGGCCGTGCACGTGCACGGCCCCGGCTGCGACCACGCGCCGCAGGGCCACGATCTGAAGGGCAACAACGACCTGTTGCTGCTGACCCGGCCGGAGGTGATCGCCGAGATCCACCGTGCCTATCTCGATGCCGGCGCCGACCTGCTCGAGACCAATACCTTCAACGCGACGTCGATCAGCCAGGCCGACTACCACCTGGAACACCTGGTCTACGAACTCAACAAGGCCGGCGCGCAGGTCGCGCGTGCCTGCTGCGACGCGGTCGAAGCGCTGACGCCGGACAGGCCGCGGTTCGTGATCGGCGTGCTCGGCCCGACCAGCCGCACCGCCTCGATCAGCCCGGACGTCAACGACCCCGGCTTCCGCAACACCAGCTTCGACGAGCTGCGCGCCACCTACCGCGAGGCGATCGACGGCCTGATCGACGGCGGCGCCGACACGCTGATGGTGGAGACCATCTTCGACACGCTCAACGCCAAGGCCGCGCTGTACGCGATCGAGGAGGTGTTCGACGCGCGCGGCGGGCGCCTGCCGGTGATGATCTCCGGCACCATCACCGATGCCTCCGGCCGCACTCTGTCCGGGCAGACCGCCGAAGCGTTCTATGCCTCGGTCGCGCACGGGCGGCCGCTCTCGGTCGGGCTGAACTGCGCGCTCGGCGCCAAGGACCTGCGGCCGCATGTGGAGACCCTGGCACGCATCGCCGACGGCTACGTCAGCGCGCATCCCAACGCCGGCCTGCCCAACGCCTTCGGCGAGTACGACGAGACCCCCGAGGAAATGGCGGCGACCCTGCGCGAGTTCGCCGAGTCCGGGCTGCTGAACCTGGTCGGCGGCTGCTGCGGCACCACCCCGGCGCACATCCGCGCCATCGCCGAGGCGGTGCGCGGGCTGCCGCCGCGCGTGCCGCTGGCGGCGCCGGCGCAGGCCGCCTGATGTCCGCCGCGCGCACGCCCGCCGCCCCCGACCGCGCAGTCCTGCGCGGGCACGCTGGCGCCTGCGCGTGCGCCGGCACCTCCCCGTTTCCGGAACGCTGACCATGTCCTCCGCCCGCCACACCCGCCTGTCCGGCCTGGAGCCGTTGCTGCTGACCCCGGACCTGCTGTTCGTCAATGTCGGCGAGCGCACCAACGTCACCGGCAGCGCGCAGTTCCGCAAGCTGATCAAGGAAGAGCGCTACGAGGAAGCGGTGGAGGTGGCGCGCCAGCAGGTCGCCAACGGCGCGCAGATCCTCGACGTCAACATGGACGAGGGACTGATCGACTCGGAGAAGGCGATGGTGCGCTTTCTCAACCTGATCATGTCCGAGCCGGACATCGCTCGCATCCCGGTGATGGTCGACTCCTCCAAGTGGAGCGTGATCGAGGCCGGGCTGAAGTGCCTGCAGGGCAAGAGCGTGGTCAACTCGATCTCGCTCAAGGAAGGCGAAGTGCCGTTCGTCGAGCACGCGCGCAAGGTGCTGCGCTACGGCGCCGCGGCGGTGGTGATGGCCTTCGACGAGGTCGGCCAGGCCGACACCTGCGCACGCAAGGTGGAGATCTGCACCCGCGCCTACCGCATCCTCACCGAGCAGGTCGGCTTCCCGCCGGAAGACATCATCTTCGATCCGAACATCTTCGCCGTGGCCACCGGCATCGAGGAACACGACAACTACGCGGTCGACTTCATCGAGGCGACCCGCGAGATCAAGCGCACCCTGCCGCACTGCCACGTCTCCGGCGGCGTCTCCAACGTGTCGTTCTCGTTCCGCGGCAACGAGACCGTGCGCCAGGCGATCCATTCGGTGTTCCTGTACCACGCCATCGCCGCCGGCATGGACATGGGCATCGTCAACGCCGGCGGCATGCCGATCTACGACGAGTTGGACCCGGAACTGCGCGAGCGCGTGGAGGACGTGATCCTCAACCGCCGCCGCGATGCCACCGAACGCCTGCTGGAAATCGCCGAACGCTACAAGAAAGCGGGGAATCGGGATTCGGGAATCGGGAACCGGGAAAAGCTGGCGTGGCGTGAGAAGACCGTGCGCGAGCGGTTGAGCCACGCGCTGGTGCACGGCATCGACGAGTTCGTCGAGGTCGATACCGAGGAGGCGCGGCAGCAGGCCGCGCGGCCGCTGGACGTGATCGAAGGCCCGCTGATGGACGGCATGAACGTGGTCGGCGACCTGTTCGGCGCCGGCAAGATGTTCCTGCCGCAGGTGGTGAAATCGGCGCGGGTGATGAAGAAGGCCGTGGCCTACCTGCTGCCCTACATCGAGGCGGAGAAGCTGCGCAGCGGCGACACCGGCAAGTCCAACGGCAAGATCGTCATGGCCACGGTCAAGGGCGACGTGCACGACATCGGCAAGAACATCGTCGGCGTGGTCCTGGCCTGCAACAACTTCGACGTGATCGACCTGGGGGTGATGGTGCCGACCCAGACCATCCTCGATCGCGCCCGCGCCGAGAACGCCGACATCATCGGCCTGTCGGGGCTGATCACCCCGTCGCTGGAAGAGATGACCCACGTCGCCCGCGAGATGCAGCGGCAGGGCTTCTCGATGCCGCTGCTGATCGGCGGCGCCACCACCTCACGCGCACACACCGCGCTGAAGATCGACCCGCACTACGCGGCGCCGACGGTCTGGGTCAAGGACGCCTCGCGCGCGGTGGGTGTGGCGCAATCGCTGATCTCGCGCGAACTGCGCGCGGCCTTCGTCGCCGCCAACGACGCCGACTACGCCGAGATCCGCCAGCGCCACAAGAACCGCGGCGACGCCAAGCGCCTGGTCTCGCTCGCGCACGCGCGCGGGCAGCGCTTCGACGGCGGCTGGGACGCCTACACCCCACCGGCGCCCAGGCAGCCCGGCCTGCACGTGTTCGAGGACTACCCGCTGGACGACCTGGTCCCGCTGATCGACTGGACCCCGTTCTTCCAGGCCTGGGAACTGGCCGGCAAGTTCCCGGCGATCCTCACCGACGAGATCGTCGGCCAGCAGGCCAGCGAGCTGTACCAGGACGCACGGGCGATGCTGCAGCGGATCGTCGCGGAGAAATGGCTGACCGCCAAGGCCGTGTTCGGGCTGTGGCCGGCGCAGTCGGTGGGGGATGATGTGGAGGTGGTCCTGGCGGACCAGCGGGAGTCGGGAATCGGGATTGGGGATTCGCACACGCAGAGCGACTCCCCACTCCCGAATCCTGAATCCCGGCACCTCCTGCACTTCCTGCGCCAACAGGTCGACAAGCCCGCCGAGCGCCCGGACTTCTGCCTGGCCGACTTCATCGCGCCGCGCGACAGCGGCAGGCAGGACTGGATCGGTGCGTTCGCGGTGACCGCCGGCATCGGCATCGAACCGCACGTGGCGCGCTTCGAGGCGGCGCACGACGACTACAACGCGATCCTGCTCAAGGCCCTGGCCGACCGCCTGGCCGAGGCGCTGGCCGAGCGCCTGCACCAGCGCGTGCGCACCGAGTTCTGGGGTTACGCCGACGACGAGGCGCTGGACAACGAGGCGCTGATCGCCGAGCGCTATCGCGGCATCCGTCCCGCGCCCGGCTATCCGGCCTGCCCCGACCACAGCGAGAAGCAGACCCTGTTCGCCCTGCTCGATGCCGGTCGCAACGCCGGCATGTCGCTGACCGAGAGCTTCGCGATGCTGCCGACCGCGGCGGTATCCGGCTACTACTTCAGCCACCCGCAGAGCCAGTACTTCGTGGTCGGCCGGCTGGGCAAGGACCAGCTCGCCGACTACGCCCGGCGCAAGGGCGTCTCGCTGCAACAGGCCGAACGCTGGCTGGCCTCGAACCTGGACTACGATCCGGAGTGAGCCCACGCCGCCCGCAGGCGTGCCCCATAGCGCCTGTGTCGCCCCGCGTGCCTTCGAGTCCATCGCCGATGCCCATGTCCACTCCGTCCCCGCTGAAGATCGTGGTCACCGGCAGTGCCGGCCGGGTCGGCCGCGCGATCCATATCCGGCTCGCGCGTGAGTACCGCGTCAGCGGCTTCGACCGGACGCCCTGCTCCACCGCCGACTGGGTCGGCGACCTCGACGATGCCGCACTGCTGACACGCGCACTGCAGGGCGTGGACGCCGTGATCCACACCGCCGCGCTGCATGCCCCGCACGTTGCGCATGTGCCGGCGGCGCGCTTCCGCCAGGTCAATGTCGACGGCACGCGCCGCGTCCTGGATGCCGCGGCGGCGGCCGGCGTGCGCCGCATCGTGTTCACCAGCACCACCGCGCTGTATGGCGACGCCGCCACTCCCGACGGCAGCGCCGGCTGGGTCGACGAGACGCTGACGCCGCAGCCGCACACCATCTACCACCACACCAAGCTGGAGGCCGAGGCGCTGCTGCGCGAAGCGGCCGACCAGGGCGGGCCGAGCGTGCGCATCCTGCGCATGTCGCGCTGCTTCCCGGAACCGGTCAACGTGATGGCGGCATTCCGCCTGCATCGCGGCATCGACGCGCGCGACGTCGCCGAGGCGCATGCCGCGGCTTTGCGGCATGCCGGGCCGGCGAGCGCGACGTTCGTGATTTCCGGGGCCACGCCGTTCCTGCGCGAGGATTGCGCCGAGCTGCACACCGCGGCACCAACGGTCCTGCACCGCCGCGCGCCGGTGCTGGTGGCGGCGTTCGCGCAACGCGGCTGGGCACTGCCGGAGCGGATCGACCGCGTCTATTCGCCGCAACGGGCGCTGGACGCGCTGGGCTGGCAACCGCGCCATGGTTTCGCGGAAGTGCTGCACCAATACGACACGCACGTGCCCGAGGTGCTGCCGCCCAACGACGGGCGCGCCGTCAGCGACTGAGCGCCTGGCTCTGATCGGCACACCGGGTTCGGATGGCGGAGCAAGGACGTGCGCCGTCGGCGCGAACCGGAAGCGCCCGGTGTTTTACCGGCCGGTTCGCGAATCCCGATAAGCACTTGATCGAAAAAGTGAAATGCCTTGGCACCATGAAACCGGGCAAGACAGCCCCGCCCCCTGCACGTCGCCGCACGCCTGTTTCGCGAAATCGGCACTTTTTCCTTAGTCCCGGCCGGCAGTTATGCTGAGGGCTGTCGCGCTCTCACGGGCGCGTGGATTGAAACCAGGATGTCGACTTCGCCCTTCGCCGCGTCGAGTGTCGCGCTCTCACGGGCGCGTGGATTGAAACCGAGTTGCACTCAGCACCGCATGCACGCTGCTGTCGTCGCGCTCTCACGGGCGCGTGGATTGAAACGGGGACTTCTCCTCGGTGGTGCGTGAGGAGGTGCGGTCGCGCCCTCACGGGCGCGTGGATTGAAACCCTAACGGCGCCACGCAGGCCACGCATCCGCGATTGTCGCGCCCTCACGGGCGCGTGGATTGAAACTCGTTCCTCACGCCGACGGATGAGGTCTGGGTTGGTCGCGCCCTCACGGGCGCGTGGATTGAAACGTCCATCCGGTGCACGGCTCCGGCCTTTACCAGTGTCGCGCCCTCACGGGCGCGTGGATTGAAACAGCGCATGCACTAGCGGATGCTGCAGCATCCTGCGTCGCGCCCTCACGGGCGCGTGGATTGAAACCCCGTGCGGGACAGCTATGACAAGTACCAGGTGTCGGTCGCGCCCTCGCGGGCGCGCGGATTGAAACGACGATAAACGGCACCCGTTCTAATAGCATTCCCTCGTCACGTCCTCACCGGCGTGTGGATTGAAACTCCTTGCAGGCAGGGACTCACTCACGCATGCCTGTCCCGACATCCAAGGCGCCTGGGTGAAACCGTGCCAGGCCCTTGGTTGCGCGGAGGCGCGATTCACGCCATCACCGCACCATGGACCTCAGCGCAGCAATACCGAAATGCCGAGGCCGCCCTGCCAGTCCGGGGTCTGCGACGACAGGCCGCGCAGCACCGACAGATCCAGTTGCACGCGGTTGGCGAACAGCCAGGTGACGCCGCTGCCGAGCGCGCGCATCTCGTCCTCGCCGCCGCCGATGCCGGCCTCGACGTAGGCGCTCAGCGTGTCGCCCGCGTAGAAGGTGTAGCTCGGCGAGACGCTCCAGCCGGAGCCGTCCTCGCTGTCGCTGACATTGCCGTACAGCGCCAGGCTGCGCCCTTCGGGCAGATCCCAGCCGGCGCTCACGCCCAGGTCGTAGCGGTGGCCGGCATCGCCATACGGCGCGCGCCCGACCGGCAGGCTGGCGCTGCCGAGCAAGGCCCAGCTGACGCGGTCGCTGGCGCTGGGCAACGCCTGCTTCAAGCCGATGCTGGCGTCGCCACCACTGTGCCCGCGCTGGTCCTGCCCGCCGCCACGCACGCGCTGCCACACCTGGCTGTCGATCGCCAGTTGCAACTCGGTGCGCGCGCTCAGGCCGAACCGCAGCCGGCTGTTAGCGACGTACTCGGTGCTGCGCACGTCGCCGTCGCGGTCATAGCTGCCATCGAAGAACGCCTGCTCCCAGGCCAGCTGGCCACGCTGCAGGGTGGTCGGGGCGAAGCCGATACCGGGCCGGTCGAACGCCGGCGCGTCCTCGGCGCAGGCCACGCCGGCAATGCCGCTAGTGGCGGCCAGCAGCAGCGCCCCGCGCAGCAGCACATCGCCGCGGCGGCGCAACTGCGGCCGGCGGCCATGGCGGGTGGCGACGGACGACGGCACCGCCCGCGATCGCTGCGGCGCGAGAAAAGGCAGAACAGGCATGCGCGAACTCCTTGCGATGCGGGAGCGGAGGGCTGCGCCTCAAGGCGCCGGCGGCGAGTGTGCCTGGATCGCCGCGATGTGCGATGTGAAGCCCGGCAGCAGCACCCGGTTGCCGTAGCCGCTGAGGTGATCGGCATCGAAGAACAGCGGGCGCCCGTCGCGGCTGCCACTGCAGTGCTGCGCGTCGCACAGCAGCGGCAACGGATCCCACACCGAGGCATGCGGCAGCTGCGCGGCGATGCGCTGCAGGCTCTGCAGGACCGGCGCACGGTAACGCTCCATGGTCGCGCGTGGGATCGGGATGCCGCGCGCGCAGATCGGATTGCCGCGGTTGAACCCGTCCGAACAGCGATACGGCGGCGCACGCAGCACCGGCTTGGGCGCTTCGAAGACGATGCGCACGCCGCGCTGCGCCAGCGGCTGCAGCAGCGCGACCGCAGCCGCTTCGCCAGCGCTGCGCGCGGCCTGCGCCTCGGCCCCCTCCTGCTCGGCCATCGCCGCGGTCTCGTCGAACAGGCGGTCCTGATCGGCCAGGCGCAGCACGCGCAGGGCGGGCAGAAACAGCACATCGCCGTCGCGCGCGTGCGCGGCGACGTCGGCCAGGGTGCTGCGTTCATAGGCCTGGCAGCCGGGATTGCTGGCCTGCCAGGCCTGCAGGCCGACGATCGGGCAACCGCCGACACCGTAAAGCCGCACCGGCATCCCGCTCTGCAACGCGAAACGCCGCAGCAGTTCGTTGTAGGCCAGCGCATGCGAGTCGCCGGCCACGAACACCTGGCCGCCACCGCGTTGGTGCAGCGTGCAGGCGCCACGCTCGAACAGCTTGGCGCTGCCCACCTGCACCGGCACCTGGCGGGTCTGCAGCGCGCACTGCGGAAACTCCCGACGCAGGCCCTTGGCATAGGCGTACCAGTCCAGCGGATGCCGGCTGACCGTGCTCAGCCCGTAGTAGCGCTGGGCGTTCTGCAGCAGCGCATGGGTGCCGCCGGCGAGCAGCACCAGGCCCAGCCCGGCGACGATGGTCCGCGCCGGCGTACGCGCGCGGCCGATGCGGCCATGCCGCCACGGCAGCTCCACCCAGCGGTACGAAGCCAGCGCCAGCAGGGTGACCAGCAGCAGCGCCGCGGCCCTGGTCGGCGCCGATTCCAGACCGACGGTCCAGCGGAACAGCACGAACACCGGCCAGTGCCACAGATACAGCGAGTACGACACGCGGCCGATCGCCACCGGGACGCGGTGCGCCAGCGCGCGCCGGGTCCAGCCGGCCGGGGCGCCATGCAGCAGCGCCAGCAGGCCGAGTGTGCCCAGCACCGGCCACAGTCCATCCGGCCACGGCGAATGGCCGGGACGCGCGCACCACAGGCCGACCACCACCGCCGCCAGCGCCATCGCCAGCAACGGCGAACGCCAGCTCCAGGCGCCCGGCGGCGGCGCCTGCGTCCCGGCCTCGAAGCGTCCGCGCAGCGCCAGCACCTGGTACAGCAGCACGCCGCTGCCCAGTTGCCAGAAACGTGCGGTGGTCAGGTAGAACGCGGCCGCCGCATCGCCGGCGTCGCGGCTATGCCGCCAGGCGAACGCCAGCGAGGCGGCCGAGGCCAGCGCCACCAGCAGCGTCGACCACACCCGGCCGCGGCCGCCACGGTTCCAGGCCAGGAACAGCAGCGGGAACAGCAGATAGAACTGCTCCTCCACGCCCAGCGACCAGGTATGCGTGTACGGATTGAATTCGGCCTTGGGCGAGAAGTAATCGTTGCCGGTCGCGGCCAGCACCCAGTTGCTGAGGCCGACGAAGGCCATGCGTCCGGTTTTGGCGCTGGTCTCACTGAGCCAGGACTCGGGAATGAACAGGCCGCTGGCCAGGGCCGTGACCAGCAGGCACACCACCAGGGCCGGCGCGATGCGGCGCAGGCGCCGCGCATAGAACTGCGCGAACACACCCAGCTGTCCGGCCGCCGGCAGGCGCTGCAACGACGCGCTGACCACGAAGCCGGAGATCACGAAGAACATGTCCACGCCGGTGAACCCGCCCGGCAGCCATGCCGGATCGAGGTGGTAGGCGATCACCGCCAGCACCGCGATCGCGCGCAGCCCGTCCACGTACGGCAGATAGCCGCCGCCGGCCTGCGCGTGCGGCGGCGTGTGGCCGCGCGCGGCGGCCAGCGTGCCCGTCCCTGGCAGCGCCACGTTTACCAGACCAGGTCGTCGGGGATCTGGTACTTGGGATCGGCGTAGGGGTCTTCTTCTGCCGTCGCGTTCGGATCGACCCGCAGCGCCACCGCCGCCGGGAAGATCGCTTCGGCCTGGTCCAGCAGCGCCGCGGTCACCAGCAGGTAGCGGCCGTTCTGCTGCAGCACGCCCAACTCGCCGGCGTTGAGCGCCTTGAGCTGGTCGGCGGTGACGTAGATGCGCTTGATCTTGCCGCCATAGGGGAAATGGCGGGCGATGTCGGCCTCGGCGCGGTTCAGCGCCTGGCCCTTGAGCAGTTCGTCGAGCTTGGCCCGCGCCTCGCGGCGCAGGCGCGCCTCTTCCTGCTTCTGCCGCTCGGCCTCGATGCGCTCGTCCTTCTCGCGCTGGGCGCGGATCGCATAGGCCTTGGCCAGGTCGATGTCCTCGCGGCTGCGCGGCGGCCGCCCCGGCTGCCCGCCCGCGCCCTGCGGCTTGCCCTGGCCAGGGCCATTGCCATGCGGACGGCCGCGCCCGCCGCCGGGCTTGCCGGCGTTGGGCGCACCGCCGGGAGCGCGCTCGCCGCGCGCCCCGGCCGGTGCCGGGCGCTGGCCCGGCCGTCCCTGCGGCCGCGGCGCGGCAGGCGGGGCTTTGCGTTCGGGTTTCGGCGCGGGCTTGAAGCCCAGGCCCAGCAACTGCTCGCGGAGGGTATCGCTCATCGGGACGGCATCGGTCGGTTCGGGGGATCAGTAATGCGGCGGCGGCGGTTCGTCGGCCGGATCGGCGTAGAGCGTGCTGCGCACCTTGCCCAGATCTTCGAGCAGGTGACGCAGCAACTCGGCGTTGCGCTGGCTTTCGATACGCGCTTCGGCCAGGGCATCGCTCATTTCCGACAGCGCCTGCTCCTGGAAGGAGAGGCGCGTTTCCAGCTCGATCAGGCGGTTTTCCAGCAACCGATCCTGGGTGGAAAAATCATGCTGCATGGATCGAACGTCCGCGGCCGATGCCGTAGTACGCCAGGCCGAAGCTCTCGATTTCCTGCGGATCGTAGAGATTGCGGCCGTCGAACACCACCGCATCGCCGATCAGCTCCTTCATGCGGGTGAAGTCGGGGCTGCGGAACTGCTTCCACTCGGTGACCACCGCCAGCGCATCGGCGCCTTCCAGCGCGTCGAAGGCATCGTCGCAGAAATGCAGGTCGGCGCGCTCGCCGAAGATGCGCTTGGCCTCCTCGGTCGCCTCCGGATCGTAGGCGCGCACCGTCGCGCCCGCCTCCCACAGTTGCGCCAGCAGACGGCGGCTGGAGGCGGCACGCATGTCGTCGGTGTTGGGCTTGAAGGCCAGGCCCCACACCGCGAAGGTCTTGCCCTTCAGCGACTGCGCCGCACCGTAGTGGCGCTGGATCAGTTCGTACAGATGGCCCTTCTGCGCCTCGTTGACCGCTTCCACCGCGTCCAGCAGCCTCGGCGCATGGCCGTACTGCTGCGCAGTGCGCGCCAGCGCCTGCACGTCCTTGGGGAAGCACGAGCCGCCGTAGCCGGCACCCGGGTAGATGAAGTGCCAGCCGATGCGCGGATCCGAGCCGATGCCCTGGCGCACCTTCTCCACGTCGGCACCGACCCGCTCGGCGATGTTGGCGATCTCGTTCATGAAACTGATCTTGGTCGCCAGCATCGCGTTGGCCGCGTACTTGGTCAGTTCGGCCGAGCGCACGTCCATCTCCACGATGCGGTCGTGGTTGCGGTTGAACGGCGCGTACAGGCGACGCAGGCGCGCGGCCGAGCCGGGCTTGCTGCTGCCGATGACGATGCGGTCCGGGCGCATGCAATCGGCGACCGCATCGCCTTCCTTCAGGAACTCCGGGTTGGAGACCACGTCGAACTCGATCGCCTCGCCGCGCGCTTCCAGCTCGGCGGCGATCGCCGCGCGCACCTTGTCGGCGGTGCCCACCGGCACCGTCGACTTGTTGACCACGATGGTCGGCCCCTGGATGTGCTGGCCGATGGTGCGGGCCACCGCCAGGACGTACTGCAGATCTGCGCTACCGTCCTCGTCCGGCGGCGTGCCGACGGCGATGAACACGATATCCCCATGCGCGATGGCGCTGGCCGCATCGGTGGTGAAGAACAGCCTCCGTGCGGCGTGATTGGCCTTGACCATCGGCGAGAGGCCAGGCTCGTAAATCGGGACCACGCCCTTGTTGAGCCCATCCACCTTGGCTTGGTCGATGTCTACGCACACCACATGGTGGCCGACTTCGGCCAGACAGGTTCCGGTGACGAGCCCGACATAGCCGGTGCCGAATATCGCTACGCGCATGTAATCTCCTTTCGGTTATTGAAGGATGTTCAAAAGTTCCACGTCGAAGGTCAACATCGCATCCGGGCCGATCGGGCTGCCCGGCATTCCCTGCGGGCCGTAGCCCAGATTGGACGGAATCCAGAAGCGGTACTTGGACCCCACCGGCATCAGCGCCACGCCCTCGCTCCAGCCCGGCACGACCTGGTTCAGCGCGAACTCGGCCGGCTGGCCATTCTTGTAGGAGCTGTCGAAGACGGTGCCGTCGAGCAGCTTGCCCTCGTAGTTCACCCGCACCTTGCTGCTGGACGTGGGCCGCGCGCCGCTGCCTTCGCGCAGCACCATGTACTGCAGGCCGGACGGGGTGGTGATCACGCCCTTCTGGTTCTTGTTCTGCGCCAGGAAGGCATTGCCTTCCTGCTTGTTCTTGGTCGCCACCGCGGCCTGCTTGGACGCACCGAAGGCCTGCAGCGTGGCCATCGCCTGCTCCTGGGTCATCGCGGTCTGGCCCTTGGCGAACACCGTGCGCACCGCGCCCATCAGCGTCGGCAGATCGATGTCGTTCTGGATCCGCGCCAGCGACGGACCGACCGCACGGTCGCCCAGCATCAGGCCCACGTTCTCCTTGGACACCGGCGGCGGCTGCGCGCCCGGCGCCATGCCCGGCACCGGCTGGCCGTTGCGCGCGGCCAGTTGCGTGCGCAGCGCGGTGTCGGTGGCCTGGGTCTGCTCATCGGACAGCAGCGGCTTGCCCTGCTTGAAGGCGTTCTCGATCGCGCGCTGCATCGCGTCCACGTCGATGTCCTGGGCGATGGGCTCGAACGAACGCGCCACATCCATGCCGATCGCGTAGCTGACCTTCTGCTTCTCGGTGCTCAGCGTCGTCGCCGTGCCGCCGGCAGCCGGCGCCTGCGCGGACGCGTGACCGGCGACCATCGCCATCCCCACCACCAGCGACGCCACGGCGCCGCGCATTCCCATCTTCATTCGCTACTTTCCCTGGAAGTGAACTGTGAACTGGACGCGCCGAGCTGGCGCAGACAGAGGCCGGCATTGTCGCATGCGCGGCCGAGATGTTGACCCGCTTTCAGTGCGACGCCGGCTGCGCTTTCAGTTCGCGTTCGATGGCACTGCGCAAGGCCGGATCGTCGGGCGTGACCTTGCTCGGGAATTGCGCGACCACGCGCCCATCGCGCGCGATCAAATACTTGTGGAAATTCCAGCCCGGCGCCACGCCGGTGGCCTGGGTCAGTTGCTTGTACAGCGGCGTCGCCTCGTCGCCGATCACGTGCACCTTCTCGAACATCGGGAACTTCACCCCGTAGGTGAGCGTGCAGAATTCCTGGATCTGCTTCTCCGATCCGGGCTCCTGGCCCTTGAAGTCGTTGGACGGGAAGCCGAGCACGCTGAAGCCCTGCGCCGCGTACTGCTGCTGCAGCTTCTCCAGGCCGTCGTACTGCGGGGTGTAGCCGCACTTGCTGGCGGTGTTGACCACCAGCAGCACCTTGCCGCCGTAGGCCTTGTTCAGGTTCACCTTCTCCTTGCCGGCCAGCGGACGGTAGTCCCGGTCCAGCAGGGAGCCGGCCCAGGCACTGCCGACGGTGCCGACAGCAGCCAGGATCGCGAGGAAAAACAGACGCTTGGGAAGTTTCATGGGGCACCGTCGAGAAGGAGAAGGAAGTGGCACGCGACCAGGTCGGAAGTTGGGTCCACAGCGTGTTGACATGCCGTGTAACGGTGTTATAGTTAAATACAACACCACTCACCCAGAGCAGGTCCCACGATGAATCTCAAACGCCTCCAGCGCAGTCTTCCGGCCCTGGTCATCGTCGGCACCCTGCTCTTCGCGAGCTGGATCGGCGCCCAACGCCACCAGGGACGGCCGCTGGATTATGGCGCCAGCACGCCGCACGACGACAGCGCCGCCGGCGCCGCACCTTCTACCGTCCCGGCGGTGCGGCGTCTGCGGGCTTCGCTGTCCGTGCCTTATTTCTCCTTCGCGCGCACCCTGCGCCCACGGAGCTGACCATGAGCGATATCCAATGGAGCGACGGCGCTCCGATCTACCGCCAGCTGAAGGAGCGCGTCATCGCGATGATGCTCGACGGCATCCTCAAGCCCGGCGATGCCCTGCCCTCGGTGCGCCAGGTGGCCGCCGAGTACCAGCTCAACCCGATCACCGTCTCGCGCGCCTACCAGGAACTGGCCGACGAGGCCCTGGTCGAGAAGCGCCGCGGGCTGGGCATGTTCATGACCGAGGAAGCGGCGCAGAAGCTGCGCGGCAGCGAGCGCGAGCGCTTCCTCAACGAAGAGTGGCCTCTGGTGCTGGAACGCATCCAGCGCCTGGGCCTGACACTGCAAGACTTGTTGCCACCGGGGAAAACGCCATGACTGCCGCTGTCGCCGCATCCGAATCCGTCGTCTACGCGCAGGGGTTGCGCAAGACCTACAACAACAAGCCGGCGCTGGCCGATGCGTCCTTCGCCATCGCGCCGGGCCGCATCGTCGGCCTGATCGGCCCCAACGGCGCCGGCAAGACCACCGCGCTGAAGGCGGTGCTGGGCCTGACCGCCGTGGAAGGCGAACTGCGCGTGCTGGGCATGGACCCGCGCAAGCAACGCGACGCGCTGATGAACGAAGTGTGCTTCATCGCCGACGTGGCGGTGCTGCCGCGCTGGATGCGGGTGAGCGAGGCGATCGACTTCGTCGCCGGCGTGCATCCGCGCTTCGATCGCGCCAAGTGCGAGCGCTTCCTGGCCAACACCAAGCTCTCGCCCAAGCTGCGGGTGCGCGAGATGTCCAAGGGCATGATCGTGCAGTTGCACCTGGCCCTGGTGATGGCGATCGACGCGCGCCTGCTGGTGCTGGACGAACCGACCCTGGGCCTGGACATCCTGTACCGCAAGGAGTTCTACCAGCGCCTGCTGGAAGACTACTTCGACGAACAGAAGACCATCATCATCACCACCCACCAGGTGGAGGAGATCGAGCACATCCTCACCGACGTGCTGTTCATCCGCGACGGCCGCATCGTGCTCAGCGCCGACATGGAGCACATGGCCACCCGCTACACCGAACTGCTGGTGCCGGCCGAGCGCATCGAGGCGGCGCGCGCGCTGCAGCCGATCGACGAACGCGGCCTGCCGTTCGGCAAGTCGGTATTCCTGTACGACGGCGTGCCGCAGGCGCAACTGGCCGCACTCGGCGAAACCCGCACCCCCGGCCTGGCCGACCTGTTCGTCGCCATCATGAAGGGCACCTACGCATGAACGCTCCCGCCAAATCGATCTCTCCCGTGTCCACGTTCACGTGGCTGCTCAAGCGCGAGTTCTGGGAACACCGCGGCGGTTTCCTGTGGGCCCCGGTCATCACCGGCGGCATCGTCGCCACCCTGTACACGGTGCTGTCGATCATCGGCAGCATCGCCGGCCGCAACCATGGCGGCGGCGTGCATCTGAACGATGTGCAATGGGAAGGCCAGGTCAACAACGCCCACCAGATCATCGGCGCGGTCGGCGACGGCACCATGCTCGCCGGCGTGATCCTGGCCTGCATCGTGGTCGGCTTCGTGGTGTTCTTCTACGCGCTGGGCGCGCTGTACGACGACCGCCGCGACCGCAGCGTGCTGTTCTGGAAGTCGCTGCCGCTGTCGGACACCGGCACCGTGCTGTCCAAGGCCGCCTGGGCGCTGCTGCTGGCGCCGCTGCTGGCGATCGGCATCGGCCTGCTGATCGGCCTGGCGCTGTGGGTGGTCACCGCCCTGACCCTGTCGGTCAACGGCATCCCGCAGAGCACCGCGGTCTTCACCGAATCGCACCCGCTGCGCATCATCGGCATGGTCCTGGCCGCGCTGCCAGTGCAGGTGATGTGGTCGCTGCCGGCGATCGGCTGGCTGATGCTGTGCTCGGCCTGGGCGCGCAGCAAGCCGTTCCTGTGGGCGGTGCTGATCCCGATCCTGGGCTGCGTGATGGCCAGCATGATGGGCATCCTGCCGATGCTCAACGTCAACCACAACCTGATCTGGTACACCGTGGTCTACCGCGGCCTGCTCAGCGTGCTGCCCGGCAGCTGGGGCCCGGTGCTGAACGAGCAGGTGGCCGAGACCCACATCAGCGGTCCGCAGGATCTGGTCAATGCGATCCATCTCGGCGACAGCTGGGTGCTGTTCCGCGACCCCGACATCTGGATCGGCGCCGCGGTCGGCGTGGCCTTCATCGTCGCCGCGATCTACGTGCGCCGCTGGCGCGACGAAGCCTGATCGCACCTCCGTCCCTCTTCCCTTTTCCGCAAGGAGTTTTCCGATGCGCAAGACCCTCGCCCTGTGTGCCCTGCTGTCGCTGCCGGCCGTCGCCCTGGCCGACGACTGCAAGTATTCCGAACCGCGCGAACTGAAGCTGGACCTGACCGGGGTCAAGTCGGTGCTGCTGGACGTGCAGCAGAACGACCTCAAGCTCAGCGGCGCCAGCGGCGACTCCACCCTGCGCGGCCGCGCCTGCGCCTCCGACGCGGACATGCTCAAGGAGCTGACCCTGCGCCAGCGCCACGACGGCGACACCCTGGTGGTGACACTGAAGCACGAGGGCAAGATCCACGGCATCAGCGTCGGCAACCGCTACGCCTACCTCAACGTGGCCGGCAGCATCCCGGCCAACCTGCCGGTGCAACTGCAACTGGGCTCCGGCGATGCCGAGATCAGCGGCGTGGCCTCGCTCGACGCCAAGGTCGGCTCCGGCGACCTGCACGCGCAGAACATTCGCGGCGCGGTCAGCGCCACGGTCGGCTCCGGCGACATCGAACTGCGCAATGTCGGCAGCGTGGCCCTGCCGACGCTGGGCTCGGGCGACGTCAAGGCCGACCAGGTCGGCGGCGACGTCAAGGTCGGCACCGTCGGCTCCGGCGACCTGACCGTGCACGGCGTGCGCGGCAGCGTGCAGGTCGACAGCGTCGGCTCCGGCGACGTGCAACTGCGCGACGTCGCCGGCAACGTCGCGGTGCAGACCGTGGGCTCCGGCGACCTGGATGTCGGCACCGTCGGCGGCAACCTGAGCGTGCAGAAGGTCGGCAGCGGCGACGTCACCCACCGCGGCGTGCGTGGCAGCGTCAACCTGCCCAAGCCGCGCTGATCCTCCGCTCCGCCTTTTCCCTTTCGCACGAGGACACGCCCATGCAGTACCGTTCCCTGCCCCTGGCCGGCGTCGCCCTGGCCGCCCTGCTCGCGCTCAGCGCCTGCCAGCGCTCGTCGAACGACCGCGTCGTGGTCGATCACGGTGGCGCGCAAAGCCTGACCTTCCTCAACGGCGACCTCACCCTGAAGGCCAATGGCCAGCCGCCGGCCACCATCACCCGCGACGGCAAGCTGTTGATCGACGGCAAGCCGGTCGCGCTGGACGCCGAGCAGCAGCGCCTGCTGCTGGCCTACCGCAGCCAGATCGAAGCGGTGGGCAAGCAAGGCGTGGAGGTCGGCAAGGCCGGTGCGGCGCTGGGCGTGAAAGCGGCCGGCGATGCGATCAGCGGCGTGCTCAGCGGCGACACCGACCATATCGGCGAGCGGGTCGAGGCGCAGGCCGACAAGATCAAGCAGGCCGCGCTGAAGATCTGCGACCAGGTCGCGGCGCTGCGCGCCGCGCAGGATGCGCTGATGGAGAAGGTGCCGGCGTTCCGTCCGTATTCCACGCTGGAAGACAGCGACGTGCGCGACTGCAAGCACTCGGCGGCGTAAGGCCGCCACGCCGACCCGGTGCGCGCGCGCGTGCCGGGCCGGCCTTGCATGGCCTCGGGCGAGCGGTGGGCTGGTCCCTGCGACATGCGGCCGCACGCCGCACCACAGCCACACGCTCTAGAATGGGCGGCACTCTCCCCGCTCCATCGCCGCCATGAAGAAGACGCTGTTCGCCTGGTTCTCGCTGCTGTCGCTGTGCCTGCTGCTCGCCGCCTGCGGCGGACGCGGCGGCGAGACCGCCTCCTCGCGCGCCGAGCGCAGCAAGCCGCGGGTGGCGGTGGACAGCATGAACGTGATGCTGCGCCGCGCCCCGGCCGCCAACGCCACCATCGGCCCCGATGGCAGCCTGCGCATCGACGACATCGAACTGCCGCTGCCGCCCGCGCAGCGCACCGAACTGCAGCAGTTGTTCATGCACCTGCAGATGCAGCGCCAGCGCACCCTGGAGACCGCGGCGCCGGACCCGAACATGCGCTCGGTCGGCTTCGCGACGACCCCGGAAATCACCGAAGCGCAGGCCGCGGTGCTGCGCGACATTCCGTCGCTGCAACCGTACCGCGACAGTTTCGGCAACCTGCAGGCCGAACGCCGCTGAGGGCTGCCGGCGTCGGCAAGCCCGGCACGAGCGAGCCTCGGGCAAGGATTGGAGGTGCCCCTGTAGGAGCGGCTTCAGCCGCGATGGGCTTTACCGGGAAGGCCCATCGCGGCTGAAGCCGCTCCTACGGAGGCTTGCGGCGAGGTGTCCGGGCGCAATGTGGGAGGGGCTTCAGTCCCGGCTGCTTTCACCGTGCGATCGTCTGTTGCGCCTGGCACGACCACACGGCCGTGCCAGGCCTGCGTGCAGCGCTGGCGCGGCTCAGCCGCCGCCGCCCGCACCGGCATGGATGCCGCCTTCGGTCAGTGCGGCAGGGTCCAGCAGCCGGCGCAGCTCGTCCTCGCCGAGGCCGCTGTCCTCCTTGGCCACCTCCAGCACCGGCCGGTTCTCCTTGTAGGCACGCTTGGCGATCGCCGCGGCCTTCTCGTAGCCGATGATCGGATTCAGCGCGGTCACCAGGATCGGATTGCGGTCGAGCGCCTCGCGCACCCGCTCCTCGCGCACCTTGAGGCCGGCGATCGCCGAATCGGCCAGCAACACCGACACATTGCCCAGCAACTGAATCGAGTCCAGCAGGTTCGCCGCGATCAACGGCAGGGTCACGTTCAACTGGAAGTTGCCGGTCTGCCCGGCCACGGTGATCGCGGTGTGGTGGCCGATGACCTGCGCGCAGGCCATCACCGTGGCTTCGGGGATCACCGGATTGACCTTGCCCGGCATGATCGAGCTGCCCGGCTGCAGCGCCGGCAACTCGATCTCGCCGAGGCCGGCCAGCGGCCCGGCGTTCATCCAGCGCAGGTCGTTGGCGATCTTGATCAGCGCCACCGCCAGCGCGTTGAGCTGGCCGGACAGTTCCACCGCATCGTCCTGCGCGGCCAGGCCTTCGAACTTGTTCTCGGCGCTCTCGAAGGTTTGGTGGGTCAGCGCCGACAACGCCTTGGCGACCTTGCCGCCGAAGCGCGGATCGGCGTTGATGCCGGTGCCGATCGCAGTGCCGCCCAGCGGCAGCCGGCGCAGGCGCTTGAGGCTGTCGTCGATGCGCGCCTGCGCCGATACCAGCTGCGCCGACCAGGCACCGAACTCCTGGCCAAAGGTCAGCGGCATCGCGTCCATCAGATGGGTGCGCCCGGTCTTGACCACGCCCTGCAGTTGCTTGGCGCGCTTGTCGATCGTCTTGCGCAGGTGCTTGAGCGACGGCAGCAGGTGCTCGCGCGCCGCCAGCAGCGCAGCGACGCGGATCGCAGTGGGGACCACGTCGTTGGAACTCTGGCCGAGGTTGACGTGGTCGTTGGGATGCACCGTCGGCAATGCCTTGCTGCCGTTCTTGCCCTCGCCCTTGGCGGCGCGGTTGGCCAGCGTGGCAATGACCTCGTTGGCGTTCATGTTCGACGAGGTGCCGGACCCGGTCTGGTAGATGTCGATCGGGAAGTGCGCGTCGTGGCGACCGTCGGCCACCTCCAGCGCCGCGGCTTGGATCGCCTTGGCGACGGCCTTGGGCAACAACTCCAGGTCGGCATTGACGCCGGCCGCGGCGGCCTTGATCAGGCCCAGCGCGCGGATGAAGCCGCGCGGCATCGGCTGCCCGGACACCGGAAAGTTCTGTACCGCACGCTGGGTCTGTGCCCCCCACAAGGCATCGGCGGGCACCTGCAGTTCGCCCATGCTGTCGTGTTCGACCCTGAATGTGTCACTCATTGCGCAATCTCCGCATCTGCAAAAGGGAATCCATCGGCGCCGTCGTCGGACGTCCGGGGAGGCAGGCTGGCGGGACTGCGGCTGGCGCGCGCATTATCCGTGGCGCAGCGCCCGGCGTCAGCAGTGTGCGCCGGCGGATGTTAGGAATGTCTGGAGGCGCGGGAAGCTAGCGGGCTGCCGAAGTCGGCAGGCAGACATGCTCGAGGATCGATCCACTGAGCCCCGCAACGTGTACGGGGAATGATGCTCGCCCTGCAAGCGCACCAGCGGCGTGCTGCGTAAGGAGCACACCGCGCTCGTTTGCCGGCGAAAGACGAGACGACGGCATGCCGTGCCGCGGTGGCGACGGCACGGCCGGGACCAGCGGCGTGCGCCGCCGGCCCCCGCACTCTCAGCGCTGACGGTTGCTCTGGAACACCAGGTCGTTGTAGCTCTTGAGCAAGCGTGCCGGCGAACCCTCCGGCGCGACGATCGGATTGTCCAGCGAGCGCTGCTCGAATTCGCTGTACGGAATCTTCTCCGCCACCCGCTTGATGCGTGCCTTGGATTCCTTGCGGAAGTTCTCCGCCGCGCTCTCGAAACCACTCCAATCGGACTTGCCCGGCTCCTGGTTGGCGACCTTGGCGTGCGCCTCGTCGGACAGGCTGTTGAAGCCGGCCACCAATGCCGTGGCCTTGGCGGTGTCGAAGTCGTCGTCCTGCATCAGGCCGACGATGTCCTTGGCCTCGAGCATCATCGACAGCCGATAGAAGTCGCGGGTGCGGCCCTCGGCCTTTTCCATCGCCTTCAGCTGCTCGCGCTGCGCGGCGTCGTTCTGCGCCTCCAGTTCGTGGCTGAAGGCCTCGCTGGCCTCGTGGAATTCGGACAGCGCGGCCATCAGCGGCGCATGCAGTTGCTTGCCCTTAGCGAAGTGGTCGTCCTGGTAGTCCTCGCGGTCGTAGTAGTCGCGCGCCTGGTTGGCCAGCGGCTGCAGCGTCTTCAAGGCGGCCAGATAGCGCTTCGCCGCGGCATCCAGCGCCGGCAACGACGGCTTGGCCGCGATCGCCTGGGTCATCGGCGCGTCGCACAGCTTCATCGCGTACTCGTCGATCGGGGCGGGCCCGTACACGCTGGTTTCCTTGCCGGTGGGGCCGGCCTTGGGGTCGGCCATCCAGCGCACGTACTGTTGCGCGCCTTCGTGGATGCGCCCATCGACCTTGTTGAAGCATTCGATGTAGGCGTTGAGCTTGCCGGTCAGCGCCTGGTCCGCGTCGCTGGCGCCGGCATCGGCGGATACATGGTTGGCATCGGAACCGGCTGGCGTCGCCGCAGGCTTGCCACCGCAGGCGGTGAGAAAAACGGACGCAGCGGCGGCCAGCGCCGCCAGACGCAAGGAAGATTTCATGGGGGAATATCGAGGTTGAAAACGGTTACAGAAAGTCTAGCAAACGAAAAGATCGTCGCGGCGTGATGGCTGGAGGGCTGGGATGATCAGCCATTCGGCTGCTGAAAGGCCGGGGAGTCGGGATTGGGGATTCGCAACAGCGGTTGCGCGTCCTTCCACGGTATTCGTTGGCGACACTCGCCTGTGACGGACTGCGCGAGATGGCGCGCGCCTGCGGCGGCGACGCAGTGCATCGGCTAGACTGCGGCGACGTATCACCGATGGAACTCTCACGCCGCCATGGGCGACGATTCAGACTGTAGATGCCGGCGCACGCTGCGCCGGACCACGCACCCCGCCGTTTCCACCCCTCCCGCCCGGCGCCATGACGCGCCAGCGGCGCGCGCCGGGGAACGCACATGATCGGCAACCTCCTGCTGCTGGCGCTGGCGATGCTGCTGGTGCTGCTCAACGGCTTCTTCGTCGCTGCCGAGTTCGCCCTGGTCAAGCTGCGCCACACGCAGGCCGTGGGCCTGGCCGAGCACCACGGCTGGCGCGGCCGCCTGCTGCTCAACGTGCACGGCCACCTCGACGCCTACCTGTCGGCCTGCCAGCTCGGCATCACCCTGTCCTCGCTGGGCCTGGGCTGGGTCGGCGAGCCAGCCTTCGCGCACCTGCTGCAGCCGCTGTTCGACCTGCTGGGGCTGAGCGAAGAGGCGGCGCGCCTGAGCGCCTTCGTCATCGCCTTCAGCGTCATCTCGTTCCTGCACATCGTGCTGGGCGAACTGGCCCCCAAGTCGATGGCGATCCGCCGCCCGGAGCGCATGTCGCTGTGGACCGCCGCACCGCTGTACCTGTTCTACTGGGCGATGTATCCGGCGATCTGGCTGCTCAACACCAGCGCCAACGGCCTGCTGAAGGCCGCGGGCTGGGGCGATGTGGAGCACACCTCGCACCGCTATTCGCGCGAGGAACTGAAGCTGATCGTCGGCCGCCAGCAACCCGTCGGCGGCGCCCCCGATCACGAGCTGACCCTGATGAGCCATGCCTTGGAGCTGCCGGAACTGGTGGCCGGCGACCTGATGCGCGCGCGCGACCATCTGCGCGGGTTCCGCGAGGGCATGGCGCTGGACGCGGTGATGGCCGAGTTCGCCGACAGCCGCTACAGCCGCTATCCGTGGTTCGACCGCGACGGCGAGCAGGTGCTGGGCATCCTGCACATGAAGGACCTGCTGGTGGAGATCGCGCGCGGCCGCCGCAGCGACGACCTGCGTCCGCTGCTGCGCCCGGCCAACCTGATCGCGCTGGAAACGCCGGTACCGCTGGTGCTGGAGCGCTTCCGCACCGGCACCACGCACATGGCGCTGTGCGTGGACGAACACGGCCGCATCCTCGGCTACTTCACCCTGGAAGACCTGCTGGAAGTGGTGGTCGGCGACATCGAGGACGAGCACCCGCACGTGGTCAAGGACGCGCCGACCCGCGGCGCCGACGGCAGTGTGCTGGTGGCCGGCTCGACCTCGATCTTCCGCCTCGAACGCCTGCTCGGCCGCGACCTGCGCGCGCCGGAGCACCTCAACTCGGTCGGCGGGCTGATCGTGCACCAGTTGCAGCGGCTGCCCGAGGAAGGCGAGCAGTTGGAGATCGACGGCCACCTGTTCACGGTCAAGCGCATGGCCGGGCACCGCATCCAGGCGGTCATGGTTCGGCTGGGGTCCGTCATCCCTTCCTGAGGGGCTTCCCGCTGGCGTTGCGTGGCGCAGCGCCTGACTGACGGTTGGGTCATGCCACGCGGCACCGGCGACGCGCCTGCCAGGCCCAAGCCGAAGGGCCGCGGCGCGGCATACTCAGGGAGGGATGGCACACCTGGCGGGCCGCCGAGGCCGCGCCGACGTAGAATGGCGCCCCCGCCGACGCCACCCCACGCCCCGCCATGTCCGATTCCGCCCTGCTCGCCCTGTCCCCGCTCGATGGCCGCTATGCCGGCAAGGTCGACGCCCTGCGGCCGATCTTCTCCGAATACGGCCTGATCAAGGCGCGGGTGAAGGTGGAGATCGAATGGTTGCTGGCGCTGGGCGCCGAACCGGGCATCGGCGAACTGGCCGCCTTCTCGCCGGCAGCGGCGCAGCGCCTGCGCGCGCTGGCCGACGGCTTCGGCGTGGAGCACGCGGCGCGGGTCAAGCAGATCGAGCGCACCACCAACCACGACGTCAAGGCGGTGGAGTACTTCATCAAGGAGCAGCTCAAGGACGACGCCGAACTCGGCCCGGCCCTGGAGTTCGTGCATTTCGCCTGCACCAGCGAGGACATCAACAACCTCAGCTACGGGCTGATGCTGGAGCAGGCCCGGCGCGAGGTGCTGCTGCCGACCCTGGATGCGGTGATCGCCACGCTGCGCGCGCTCGCCCATGCGCAGGCCGCGCAGCCGATGCTGTCGCGCACCCACGGCCAGACCGCCTCGCCGACCACCCTGGGCAAGGAAGTGGCCAACGTGGTCGCGCGCCTGCAGCGGCAGCGCCGGCAGATCGCCGCGGTCGAGCTGACCGGCAAGATCAACGGCGCGGTCGGCAACTACAACGCCCACGTCGCCAGCTACCCGGACGTCGACTGGCCGGGCTTCGCGCAGCGTTTCGTGGAAAGCCTGGGCCTGGTGTTCAACCCGTACACCACCCAGATCGAGCCGCACGACAACGTCGCCGAACTGGGCGACGCCACCCGCCGCGCCAACACCGTGCTGATCGACCTGGCGCGCGACATCTGGGGCTACATCTCGCTGGGCTACTTCAAGCAGAAGCTCAAGGAAGGCGAAGTCGGCTCCTCGACCATGCCGCACAAGGTCAACCCGATCGACTTCGAGAACGCCGAAGGCAACTTCGGCATCGCCAACGCCCTGTTCGAGCACTTCTCGGCCAAGCTGCCGATCAGCCGCTGGCAGCGCGACCTCACCGACTCCACCGTGCTCCGCGCGCTCGGCACCGCCTTCGGCCATACCCAGGTGGCGCTGGACTCGCTGGGCAAGGGCCTGGGCAAGCTGACCGTGAACCCGGAGCGCCTGGACGCCGACCTGGATGCCGCCTGGGAAGTGCTGGCCGAAGCCGTGCAGACGGTGATGCGCCGCCACGGCCTGCCCAATCCCTACGAGCAGCTCAAGGCGCTGACCCGCGGCCAGGGCATCACCGCCGACTCGATGCGCGCCTTCGTCGAGACCCTGGACCTGCCCGAGGACGCCAAGCAGCGCCTGCGCGACCTGACCCCGGGCGGCTACGTCGGCCTCGCCGAGCGGCTGGCGCGCGGCGTCTGAGCTAGGTCCGTCCATCCTGGGTTAATCGGCCCGGGGCATGCTGGTGGCTCACAGCAGAGCCCCGCGATGAGACCCACCCCGTTGTTTGTGTTGCCGCTGCTGGTCCTGGCCGGCTGCGCGCAGGCGCCACGCCCGCCGGCCGGCGATGGCGCGCACACCGCCGCCCCACGCACCGTGGTCATGCCGGCCGCGCCGCCGATCGCGGCGGCGCCGTCGGCCGGCGACATCGCCGATGGCGACGAGCGCGACGCCGAGGCGCCGATCCGCATGGCCGCCTCGGCCAGCGGCGACATCGACTGCGACGGTCGCGACCTGAACATCGTCGGCCGCGACGCCACCCTGGTGCTGCACGGCCACTGCGCCACCGTCAGCCTGTTCGGCCGCAACGGCAACCTGCAGATCGAGCGGGCCGACACCCTGCGCGTGCTCGGCGACAACGCCCAGATCGCGATGCGCGGCGATGCCGGGCAGGTCGCATTGTTCGGCCGCCATGGCCGGCTGCAGATGGCACGTATCGCGACACTGGACGTATCCGGCGACCAGAACCAGCTGCAGGCCAGCGAGATCGACACCATCGCCCTGCAGGGCAACGGCAATGCCATCGTCCAGCGCAGCGGCAGCGCCCAGGTCGACGACGGCGGCCGCGACAACCGCATCCTCGTCCAGTAGCGCGAGCGGCGCTGCGTCCCCACTGCCCTGACCTCCCCCGGGGCGTCGCCGTCATCGCCCAGCCCGGATGCGCCTGGCGCCGACCATGGCCTGCGCGCACGGGGTCACCCGCTATGCGCGGTCGCGACACACCGCCAGGGCCTCCGAATGGCCGCCCATCCGCGCACGGCGGCGCACACGAAGGCCAGCGCGATGGCCCCACGCACCAAACCGGCGGACAATGGCGGGGTCGGCCGGCGCCGCTGCGCCTGCCCTTTACCTTCCGCGTCGCAAGGACCCACCGCACATGGCTGCCCGCAAGACCGCCGCTCCCGCCTTCGAACTCCACGCCCGCCCCGGGCAACCGCTGGGCATGCCCGCGGCGACCTTCCTGCGCGACTACTGGCACAAGCGCCCGTTGCTGATCCGCAATGCCTTCCCCGGCTTCGTCTCGCCGATCGAGCCGGGCGACCTGGCCGGCCTGGCCTGCGAGGAAGCGGCGCTGTCGCGGCTGATCGAGCACGACCGCGCCAACGACCGCTGGCGCGTGCGCAGCGGCCCGTTCCAGGAGCACGAATTCCCCGGCATGCCCGACCACGACTGGACCCTGCTGGTGCAGGACGTGGACAAGTGGGACCCGGACATCCGCGCCCTGCTCGAGCAGTTCCGCTTCCTGCCGCGCTGGCGGGTGGACGACGTGATGGTCAGCTTCGCCGCGCGCGGCGGCTCGGTCGGCGCGCACGTGGACCACTACGACGTGTTCCTGCTGCAGGCCCACGGCCATCGCCGCTGGCAGATCGACGCCAGCGTCGCGCTGGGCCGCCCGGCGCCGCCAACCGACTTCCGCGACGACGTCGAGCTGAAGCTGCTGCGCCAGTTCGACCCGACCCACGACTGGGTGCTGGGGCCGGGCGACATGCTGTACCTGCCGCCCTTGGTGCCGCATCACGGCGTCGCCGAAGACGCCTGCCTGACCTTCTCGGTGGGCATGCGCGCACCGTCCTCGGCCGAGCTGATCGCCGATTACCTGGACACCCTGATCGACGGCGCCGACGAGGCATTGCGCTACCACGACGAAGACCTGCAGGCGCCGGCCGACCCCTACGAGATCGATGCGGCGGCGATGGGCCGCGTGGTCGAGGCGCTGAACGCGCTGCGCATGAACGACCCGGACAAGCTGGGCGCCTGGTTCGGCCGCTTCATCACCACCTACCGCGCCGCCGGCGACATCCTGCCGCCGGCTGGCCTGCCCCCGGCGGAGGAGATCGCCGCCGCGCTGGAGCAGGGCCTTGTCCTGCAGCGGCACCCGTGGGCGCGGCCGGCGTGGCGGCGTACCAGCCGCGGCGCCATGCTGTTCTGCAGCGGCCAGGAGTTCGCGCTGCCGGTCAAGGACGCCAAGCGCCTGGCCGCGGCCGAACACATCGACGGCACCGACTACGCGGCGCTCTCGGCGGCCGGCAGGCAGACCCTGCTGGAGCTGATCGAAGGCGGCTTCTACCAGCCGCTGGAGGCCGAGGACGCGCCCGACGAGGACGCCGACCCGGCCTGATCCGACCATGTCCGGCCCCGGTGTCCGCATCGCTGCGCTCGACCCCGTCCGCGACGGCGCCGAACTGCGCGCGCTGCGTGCCGCGGCCGGCACCGCCGTGGACCTGGCCGACGCCGCCGACGCGCTGGGCGAGCATCTGGTCGCGCGCAGCGAGGACGGCCACGCGGTGGGCGCGGCCCGGCTCGGCGCGGACCGGCGGATCGCCGCGCTGGCGGTGCTGCCGGACTGGCGCGGGCGCGGCGTCGGCAGCGCGTTGCTGCGCGGCCTGATCGAGGAAGCGCAGCGCCGGCACTGGCCGCAACTGGAACTGCAGGTGCCGGCCGCGGCACTGGCGTTCTGCGCCCGCCACGGCTTCCTGCCGCCGCCGGGCGACGTGGCCGCCACCGCGGAGGCCGTGCCGCTGCGCCGCCGCTTCGACGGCGCCGTGGCGGTGGAGGACGCGGCGATGGCCCTCGCCGCCAGCATCGCGGTGCTGGCGCAGGCCCGCCGCCAGGTGCTGATCCACAGCCGCGCACTGGATCCGGGCCTGCTCGACGATCCCTGCGTGCTGGAGCAACTGCGCCGCTTCGCGGTCGCCGGGCATGCCAAGCAGGTGCGCGTGCTGCTGCACGACGCGGCCGCGCCGCAGCGTGCCGGTGCGCCCTTGCTGGGGCTGGCGCAACGCCTGCCCAGCGTGTTCCAGTTCCGCGAAGTCAGCGATCCGGTGGACCGCAGCGACGCCACCGCCTACCTGGTCAACGAGGGCGGCGGCTACTACTTCCGTGGACTCGGTCACCGTTACGACGGCGAGACCGACCTGCTCGGTGGCGGCCGCGCACGCCAGTTGCGCGCCACCTTCGACCGGGTCTGGGAGCGTGCGCGCCCATGCAGCGAACTGCGCGCCCTGGGCTGGTGAGGCAGCCGGACCGACGCCGCTGCGCGCGCCACGGATGAACCGGGATCGGCCTTGCCCACGCCGAATGCACACCCCGGCTGGTTCATGGGGGTATAATTTTTGCGCTTGATTACGCCCGTGCGGCCCTCGCGTCCGCCGGTTCCTGCCGCAAGCCACCCCAAACAAAGCGACCGCACCCCACCATCGTGGACAATCTACTCAAGCAGTTTGCGCAGTCATCGCAACTCGCCGGCGGCAATGCCGCCTATATCGAAGACCTGTACGAGCAGTATCTGGTCTCTCCCGACAGCATCGATCCCAAGTGGAAAACCTACTTCGACGGCTTCCAGGGCCGCGATGCCGGTGACGTCCCCCACTCGGCGGTCATCGCCCACATCGCCAGCGCCGCGCGCCAGGCCGCCAACAGCGGCACCGGCCCGAGCGGCGACGAGCGCGAGCGCCATGTCGGCCGCCTGATCACCGCCTACCGTTCGCGCGGCCACCTCGGCGCGCGGCTGGATCCGCTGGGTCTGACCCCGCCGGTGAACCCGCCGGACCTGGGCCTGCCGTTCCACAGCCTGTCGGAAAGCGATCTGGGCAGCGAGTTCAGCACCGGCGGCCTCGGCGGCCAGCCGCGGATGAAACTGCGCGACCTGCTGGCGCGGCTGAAGGCGACCTACACCGGGTCGATCGGCAGCGAGTTCATGCACATCTCCGAGTTCGAACAGCGCCAGTGGATCTACCAGCGCCTGGAGAACGCGGGCGGCAACATCGCCGGCGACACCGCCAGCCGCCGCCGCACCCTGGAGCGGATCACCGCCGCCGAGGGCCTGGAGCGCTACCTGCACACCAAGTACGTCGGCCAGAAGCGCTTCTCGCTGGAAGGCGGCGACTCGCTGATCCCGATGATGGACGTGCTGGTGCAGCGCGCCGGCAGCGACACGGTCAAGGACATCGTGGTCGGCATGGCCCACCGCGGCCGCCTCAACGTGCTGGTCAACACCCTGGGCAAGAACCCGCGCAAGCTGTTCGACGAGTTCGAAGGCAAGTTCGAGCACGCCCACGACGACCGCGCCCACACCGGCGACGTGAAGTACCACATGGGTTTCTCCGCCGACGTGGCGGTGGCCGACGGCAAGTCGGTGCACCTGGCGCTGGCGTTCAACCCCTCGCACCTGGAGATCGTCGATCCGGTGGTGGTCGGCAGCGTGCGTTCGCGCCAGGAGCGCTACGGCGACGCCGCGCGCAAGTCGGTGCTGCCGGTGATCATCCACGGCGACGCCGCGTTCGCCGGCCAGGGCGTGGTCATGGAGCTGTTCCAGATGTCGCAGGCGCGCGGCTTCGCGGTCGGCGGCACCGTGCACATCGTGGTCAACAACCAGATCGGCTTCACCACCAGCGCCCGCGACGATGCCCGTTCCACGCTGTACTGCACCGACGTGGCCAAGATGATCGGCGCGCCGGTGTTCCATGTGAACGGCGACGATCCGGACGCGGTGGCGTTCGTGGCCAACCTGGCCTACGACTTCCGCCAGCAGTTCAACAAGGACGTGGTCATCGACCTGGTCTGCTACCGCCGCTGGGGCCACAACGAGGCCGACGAGCCGGCGGCCACCCAGCCGGTGATGTACCAGACCATCCGCAAGCACAAGACCACCCGCGAGCTGTACGCCGCCCAGCTGGAAAGCGAAGGCGTGCTGCAGGCCGGCGAGGCGCAGGCGCTGGTCGACGGCTACCGCAACAAGCTCGACTCGGGCGAGTACACCACCGAGCTGGCGACCCGCAAGCCCGACGAATTCGCCATCGACTGGTCCAAGTACCTGTCGGGCAAGCTGACGGACAAGGTCGACACCACGGTCAAGCGCAAGACCCTGGACCAGCTGGCCAAGATCATCACCACCATCCCGGGCGGCGTCGAGCTGCACCCGCGCGTGGCCAAGATCTACGAGGACCGGGTGAAGATGGCCGCCGGCGAACTGCCGGGCGACTGGGGCTTCGCCGAGAACCTGGCCTACGCCACCCTGCTGGGCGAAGGCCACAAGCTGCGCCTGGTCGGCCAGGACGCGGGCCGCGGTACGTTCTTCCACCGCCACGCGATCCTGCACGACCAGAAGACCGACAGCTACTACCTGCCGCTGCGCCAGCTGGTGGAGAACCCGGAAGACGCCACCGTGATCGACTCGCTGCTCAGCGAGGAGGCGGTGATGGGCTTCGAGTACGGCTACTCCACCACCGATCCCAATGCGCTGTGCATCTGGGAAGCGCAGTTCGGCGACTTCGCCAACGGCGCGCAGGTGGTGATCGACCAGTTCATCGCCGCCGGCGAAGCCAAGTGGGGCCGCATCTCCGGCCTGTCGCTGTTCCTGCCGCACGGCTACGAAGGCCAGGGCCCGGAGCACAGCTCCGCGCGCCTGGAGCGCTTCCTGCAGCTGTGCGCGCTGGAGAACATGCTGGTGTGCGTGCCCACCACCCCGGCGCAGGCCTTCCACATGATCCGCCGGCAGATGCGCATGTCCACGCGCAAGCCGCTGGTGGTGATGACGCCCAAGTCGCTGCTGCGCCACAAGCTGGCGGTGTCGACCCTGGAAGAACTGGCCGACGGCGAGTTCCAGCACCTGATCCCGGACGCCAAGGCCGACCCGAAGAAGGTCAAGCGCGTGGTCGCCTGCTCGGGCAAGGTCTACTACGACCTGCTCGAGGACCAGACCAAGCGTGGCCAGGACGACGTCGCCATCCTGCGCGTGGAGCAGCTGTATCCGTTCCCGCGCGAGCTGCTGTCGGCCGAACTGAAGCGCTACGGCAATGCCACCGACCTGGTCTGGTGCCAGGAAGAGCCGCAGAACCAGGGCGCCTGGTACCAGATCAAGCACCACCTGCAGGCCTGCCTGGCCGACGGACAGAGCCTGCACTACGCCGGCCGCGCCCGTTCGCCGTCTCCCGCCGCCGGCCATTTCGCCGAGCACGTGGAAGAGCAGCTGAAGCTGGTCGCCGATGCGCTGTTGAATCCGTTCAACGACCAAGTCGCTGAATAACCCCCCTTTCACACTTCAAAAAAGACACCACTAGGACGCCCCCTGCAATGGCCACCGAAGTCAAAGTTCCGGTACTGCCCGAATCCGTATCCGATGCCACCATCGCCAGCTGGCACAAGAAGGCCGGCGACGCGGTCAAGCGCGACGAGAACCTGGTGGACCTGGAGACCGACAAGGTCGTGCTGGAAGTGCCCTCGCCCGTCGATGGCGTGCTGAAGGAGATCAAGTTCGAGACCGGCGCCACCGTGACCAGCTCGCAGCTGCTGGCGATCATCGAGGAAGGCGCGACCGCCGCTGCGGCGCCGGCCGAGGCCAAGGTTGCCGATGCGCCGAAGGCCGAAGCGCCCAAGGCCGCCGCCGCGGAAGCGCCGAAGGCCGCCAAGGCCGATGCGCCGAAGGCTGCCGGCGACGTCTCCAGCCTGCCGCCGGGCGCGCGCTTCAGTGCCATCACCGAAGGCGTGGATCCGTCGCAGGTCGAAGGCACCGGCCGCCGCGGCGCGGTGACCAAGGAAGACATCCTCAACTACGCCAAGAACGGCGGCGCCGGCAAGGCCAGCGGTGCGCGTCCGGAAGAGCGCGTGCCGATGACCCGCGTGCGCAAGCGCATCGCCGAGCGTCTGATGCAGTCGAAGAACTCGACCGCGATGCTGACCACCTTCAACGAGGTCAACCTGGCCAAGGTCTCCGCCGCGCGCAAGGAACTGCAGGACGAGTTCCAGAAGGCCCACGGCATCAAGCTCGGCTTCATGAGCTTCTTCGTCAAGGCCGCGGCCAACGCGCTGCAGCGCTTTCCGCTGGTCAATGCCTCGATCGACGGCGACGACATCATCTACCACGGCTACAGCGACATCTCCATCGCCGTGTCCACCGACAAGGGCCTGGTCACGCCGGTGCTGCGCAACGTCGAGCGGCAGTCCTTCGCCGACATCGAACAGGGCATCGCCGACTACGCCAAGAAGGCGCGCGACGGCAAGCTGAGCCTGGAAGAACTGCAGGGCGGCACCTTCACCGTGACCAACGGCGGCACCTTCGGCTCGCTGCTGTCGACCCCGATCATCAACCCGCCGCAGAGCGCGATCCTGGGCATGCACGCGATCAAGGAGCGTCCGATCGCCGAGAACGGCCAGGTCGTGATCGCGCCGATGATGTACCTGGCGCTGTCCTACGACCACCGCATCATCGACGGCAAGGACTCGGTGCAGTTCCTGGTCGACATCAAGAACCAGCTGGAAAACCCGGGCCGGATGCTGTTCGGTCTGTAAGCGCCTGAAGCCCCTCTCCCACCGGGAGAGGGGTTGGGGTGAGGGTACGACCGCACTGGACAACGCCCAGCGCCCGCCCTCCAACCCTGCAAGCCACGGCAGCTCGCCCCGCTCCGCCGCACCCTCATCCGGCGCTACGCGCCACCTTCTCCCGGCGGGAGAAGGGAAAGGCAAAGGATTCTGAAATGGCTGAAAATTTCGACGTCGTCGTCATCGGTGCCGGTCCCGCCGGCTATCACGCGGCCATCCGTGCCGCCCAGTTGGGCCTGAAGACCGCGTGCATCGACGCGGCGCTCGGCAAGGACGGCAAGCCGGCGCTCGGCGGCACCTGCCTGCGCGTGGGCTGCATTCCGTCCAAGGCGCTGCTGGATTCCTCGCGCCAGTTCTGGAACATGGGCCACCTGTTCGGCGAGCACGGCATCAGCTTCAAGGACGCCAAGATCGACGTCGCGGCGATGGTCGGGCGCAAGGACAAGATCGTCAAGCAGTTCACCGGCGGCATCGCGATGCTGTTCAAGGCGAACAAGATCACCCCGTACTACGGCTTCGGCGAACTGCAGCCGGGCAACGTGGTCAAGGTCAAGCAGCACGACGGCAGCGAAGTCGAGCTGAAGGGCACCAACGTGATCCTGGCCGCCGGTTCGGATTCGATCGAACTGCCGTTCGCCAAGTTCGACGGCGAGACCATCGTCGACAACGTCGGCGCGCTGGACTTCACCGAGGTGCCCAAGCGCCTGGCGGTGATCGGCGCCGGCGTGATCGGCCTGGAACTGGGCAGCGTGTGGAAGCGCCTGGGCGCCGAGGTCACCATCCTCGAAGCGCTGCCGGACTTCCTGGCCCTGGCCGATGCCGAAGTGGCCAAGACCGCCTTGAAGGAATTCAAGAAGCAGGGCCTGGACATCAAGCTCGGCGCCAAGGTCTCCAAGACCGAGGTCACCGGCAAGGGCAAGAAGCAGGAAGTGGTCGTCACCTATAGCGACGGCGAAGGCGAGAAGACCCTCAACGTGGACAAGCTGCTGGTAGCCGTCGGCCGCCGCGCCGCCACCAAGGGCCTGCTGGCCGACGGCACCGGCGTCAAGGTCAACGAGCGCGGCCAGATCGAGGTCGATGCGCACTGCCACACCGGCGTCGACGGCGTGTGGGCGATCGGCGACTGCGTGCGTGGGCCGATGCTGGCGCACAAGGGTTTCGAGGAAGGCATCGCGGTCGCCGAACTGATCGCCGGCCTGCCCGGCCACGTCAACTTCGACACCATTCCGTGGGTCATCTACACCGAGCCGGAAATCGCCTGGGTCGGCAAGACCGAGCAGCAGCTCAAGGCCGAAGGCGTGCCGTACAAGGCCGGCAGCTTCCCGTTCGCGGCGATCGGCCGTGCGGTGGCGATGGGCGAGCCCGCGGGCTTCGTCAAGGTCATCGCCCACGCCGAGACCGACCGCGTCCTGGGCATGCACCTGGTCGGCGTCGGCGTCTCCGAACTGGTCCACGAAGGCGTGCTGACCATGGAGTTCAACGGCTCGGCCGACGACCTGGCGCGCATCTGCCACGCCCACCCCACCCTGTCCGAAGCGATCCACGACGCGGCCATGGCGGTGAGCAAGCGGGCGATCCATAAGGCTAACTGAGGCTGGGATTGGGGAGTCGGGATTGGGGATTCGCAAAAGCGTCCCTCTTCCTGCCCCGCCCGGCAATCGCACAGCGCCGGGCACATGCCCGGCGTTGTGCTTTGCGGATCGCCTCACGCGTGAAGCGATCAAGCGATGAACCGCGCCCGCTCCGTCAGCCTCAGCGCCCCGACGAACCCACCGCTTTTACGAATCCCCAATCCCAACTCCCGAATCCCATGAAAAGCATCTGCGTCTACTGCGGCTCCAACGCCGGCAACAAGCCCGCCTATGTCGAACGTGCCACCGCGCTGGGCACGCGCATCGCCGAGCAGGGGCTGCGCCTGGTCTATGGCGGCGGCAATGTCGGCCTGATGGGCACCGTTGCCAATGCGGTGCTCGCCGCCGGCGGCGAGGTCACCGGCGTGATTCCCAAGCAACTGGCGGACTGGGAAGTGGCGCACCGCGGCCTCACCGAGCTGGAGATCGTCGGCTCGATGCACGAGCGCAAGTCGCGCATGTTCGACCTGTCCGACGCCTTCGTCGCCCTGCCCGGCGGCTTCGGCACCATGGAAGAAATCTTCGAGATGCTGACCTGGCGCCAGCTCGGCATCGGCAACAAGCCCTGCGCCTTCCTCGACGTGGAAGGGTTCTACGCGCCGCTGATCGGCATGATCGATCGCATGGTCGAAGAGCGCTTCCTGCACCCGGACCAGCGCGCCGACCTGTGGTACGGCAGCGACATCGACACGATGCTGGGCTGGATGCGCGAGTACACGCCAGCGCAGGCGTCGAAGTGGATTGACGAGAAGCGCCGTAACGCGCTGCGCTGAGAGCATCTCTGATCGGCGGTAAGCATCTGGCGCGTGGCGACGCGTTACAGATTCCGGCGCCTCACTGCTTCCATGGCGCGGATTGATGAAAAGCGACGCAACGCGTTGCGCTAGGAGCGCCTGAGGGGCGGCGGGATCATGGCGTGGCGACGCGTTACCGACTCCGACGCCTCACCGCCACTGCGGCGCGGATCGACGAGAAGCGCCGCAACGCGTTGCGCTGAAACCTAAGGCAACGTGTCGGCGGCAAGCGCCGGGCGCTTGGCGTCACGACGGGAACAGTCCTGTAGGAGCGGCTTCAGCCGCGATGGGGCTTTACCAGGAACGCCCGGTCGCGGCTGACGCCGCTCCTACACGACAAGCTGCGATGACGAAATGCTCAGTCGCTCCAGCGGCTGGGGGATGACGGAGGCGCGCATCGAACAAACGCGCCGCAACGTCTCGCGCTGGGGGCCAACACGCGCATGCGGACGCGCTCGGCACGTGGCCGCCTCAGAGCGGTTGCGGCGCGGCGGCCGGGCGCCCAAGCAGATAGCCCTGCCCGTAGTCGCAACCCAGTTCGCGCAGGGTTGCCAGTTGCTGTTCGGTCTCGATGCCTTCGCCCACCGTTTCGATGCCCAGGGTGCTGGCCAGGGCGAGAATGCCGCGCACCAGCGCGTGGCTGCCGGTGCTGCCCTCGTCCTGCAGGCCGGCGACGAAGCTCTGGTCGATCTTCAGCACCGAGATCGGGAAGCGGTGCAGGTAGGACAGGGCCGAGAAGCCGGTACCAAAGTCGTCCAGTTGCGCCAGCACGCCGCGCTCGCGCAGCGCCTGCAGGATGGTCAGGGTGCGCGGTGCGTCGTCGAGCAGCGCCACCTCGGTGATCTCCACGCGCAGCCGGCGCGGATCGGCGCCGGCGGTGTCGATCAGCCCGAACAGCCGCTCGGTGAAATCCGGCGAGCGGAAGTGCCGCGGCGAGACGTTGACCGAGACGTAGCCGCCCTCGCTCTGCGCCAGGCGCCGGATCACCTGCGCGTACAGCAGCCAGTCCACCTGCTCGATCAGGCCGCTCTCCTCGCCCAGGTCGATGAACTGGCTCGGCACCAGCAAGCCACGACTTTCGTGGCGCCAGCGCAGCAGCGCTTCGTGGCCGATCACCTCGCCGTCGCGCAGGCGCACGATCGGTTGGTAGAACGGCTCGAAGTCGCGGTTGTTGATCGCCCGGCGCAGGTCCGCCTCCAGATCCAGGCTGCGCAGCGCCGCCTCGCGCATGGCCTCGTCGAACACCACGCAGCGATCCTGCGTCTGCGCCTTGGCCCGGTACATGGCCGCGTCGGCGTCGCGCAGCATCTCCTCGCCGTTGTGGTAGCGCGGATGCCAGGCGGCGATGCCCAGGCTGCCGGACGGGAACAATTCGCGGCCGGCCACCCACATCGGCTGGCCGAGCACGTGCAGCAGGCGCCGCGCCAATTCGCGCGCGCCGTCCAGGCCGTGCTCGCACGGCGTCAGCACCGCGAACTCGTCGCCGCCCAGGCGCGCCACCACGTCCTGGCCGCGGATCGTGGAGACGATGCGTTTGGCCACCTGCACCAGCATCTCGTCGCCGGCGGCGTGGCCGATGCTGTCGTTGACCAGCTTGAACCGGTCCAGATCCAGGAACAGCACGGCGAAGGTCCTGCCGCCGCCGCGGGCGCGGGAGATCGCCTCGCTGAGCCGGTCCAGCAGATGCGATCGGTTCGGCAACCCGGTCAGCGCATCGTGCAGCGCCTGATGGGTCAGGCGCTGCTCGGCACGCCAGCGTTCGGCGATCTGCGCCAGCAATTGCTCGTTGACCTCGGCCAGTTCGCGGGTGCGTTCTTCCACGCGCTGCTCCAGCTCCGCGTGCGCCAGCCGCAGCCGTTCCTGCGCGCGCTGCCGCGCCAGGCCACTGCCGACGTTGTGCGCGACGAAGGTCAGCAGGCGCTGGTCGTGCTCGGTGAACCGCACCTTGGCGATGTAGCTCTGCACCACGATCGCGCCGATCACCTCGCCTTCGTCGAACAGCGGCACGCCCAGCCAGCTGTAGGGGCGCTGGCCGTACTCCTGTACCTCGCCCTGCGCCAGCAAGGCGTCGATGTCGGGAAGTTCGAGCAGTTGCGGACGCCGCACCCGCATCACGTACTCGGTCAGTCCGCGGCCGCGGCGCCGTTGCGGCCGGTAGGGAGTGAACTCGTCCACCGAGTACACGAACTCCAGCATCGTGTCGTCGTCGGACAGCAGCGCGATGTACAGGTTGCGCGCGTCGATCAGCCCGCCGACGATGGCGTGCACCTCGGTGTAGAACTGCTGCAGGCTTTCCGAGCGGATCGCCAACTCGGCGATGCGGAACAGCGCCAGTTGCAGCGTCTCGGCGCGCTTGCGCTCCTGGATCTCGTCCTGCAGGTCGCGGTTGGCGCGCTGCAGTTCCTGGGTCCGCAGGTGCACCCGCCGCTCCAGTTGCACCTGCGCATGGCGCCGGTCCATCGCGGTCTGCACGTGTTGCGCCACGTAGGCCAGCAGCGCGCGGTCGGCGTCGGTGTAGCGCAGCGCGTAGTCGTAGTTCTGCACCACGATGGCGCCGCACACGCGGCCCTCGCGCAGCATCGGCACGCCCAGCCAGTCGCGGCTTTCCGGGCCGTGTTCGGCGTTGTAGCCCACCTGCAGGCGTTCGCGCACCTGCTCCGAGGGCCCGCGCACCGCGCGGCCGTGGCGCAGCAGTCCCACGGTGAGGCTGTGCGGCATGTCGCGCAGCAAGTAGGTCTGCTCCGGATCGGCGACGAAGTCGTCGTGGCGGTCGGAGAAGTACAGAAAGCGCATGCTCTGCTGATCTTCGTCGTATTCGACGATGTAGCAGTTCTCCGCGTACATCAGCGATTCCAGGACCGCATGCACGCGCTGCAGCATCTGACTCATTTCCAGATCGGCGCCGGCCAGGTCGGCGATCTCGTACAGCGCCTGCTGCAGCTGCTTGGATTTCTCCAGGCCCTCGATGCGCGCGCGCATGCGCTCGGTGTCGAGCAGGTTGAGGCCGAAGGCGACGGCGGCATCGCACCAGGCCGCGCGTTGCGCTGCGTCCAGGGGCTGCGCCAGCTCCGCGCCGATGGCCACGCAGGCGCCTTCGGCGGTGCGGTGCACGTGCAGCACTGCCGGCACCGTCGACGGCAGCGGCGCGGTGTCGACCAGCGCCTCCGCGACCAGCGCCTGCAACCACCCCGGCGCCTCTGCGCTGGCGCCGTGCAGGCGGCCAACCACTCCGTCGCCGCAGCCGATCGCCACGGCGCTGCCGGGCGGCAGCAGGCCGCACAGGGCCTGCGCCGTGCGCGCGGGGGCATGGCCGCCGGATGGGTCTTCGCGGACCGTGGTGGACGAATTGAACAGCATCGACGACAACTCCTGCAGGGCCCCCCGGAACTGCTCCACGCTCGCCCTTCACCACCAGCATACCCGTTGCATGAACCGATCGACGCCCGATCGACCCCGAAGTGTCGCGATAGGCGTTTGTCTACCCATGTTGTCCGAATTTCCGCCATCGACGCCCTCTCCCGGGCTCCCGCCTCCCGACTATGCGGCGGACCGGCGAACGCTTAGGCTTGCCGCCGTGGACGCCCCGGTCGAAGCGAGCGACGAAGCCCTGATGCTGGCCTATGCCGCCGGCGACGCACGCGCGTTCGAGACCCTGTACCTGCGCCACCGCGGCCGCCTGTACCAGTACCTGCTGCGGCAGCTGCGCGACCGGGCGCTGGCCGAAGAGCTGTTCCAGGACGTGTGGCAGCGGGTAATCGCCGCACGCCTGGACTGGCAGCCGCAGGCCGCATTCACCACCTGGCTGCTGCGCATCGCCCACAATCGGCTCGGCGACCATTGGCGCGCGGCCAAGCACCGCCCGCCGGCGCCGGCCGACGCCGACCTGCGCACCGCCCGCGTGCAGGACCCCGACACCCCGGAGCGGCAGTTGTCCGCCTTCGAACAACGGCGCCAGTTGCAACTGGCGCTGGATGCGCTTCCCGAGGAGCAACGCGACGTGCTGCTGCTGCGCCTGGAGCAGGAATTGAGCCTGGACGAGATCGGGCAGATCACCGGCGTCGGCCGCGAGACGGTCAAGTCGCGGCTGCGCTATGCGATGGACAAACTGCGCGCGAGGCTGGGCGGATGAGCGCCGACGAACCGCTGACCCCGGAAGAGCGCGCGCTCGCCGAACGCCTGCGCCTGGGCCGGCAGGCATTGCCGCCCCCGGCGCTGGATGCGGCGATCCTGGCTGCCGCCCGCGCAGCGGTCGCGCCGGGCGCCGTCGAGATCGCGGAGTATCCCAGCAGCGCCGCCGAACGGGCGCGGGCGCAGGCCACCGCCGCGATGCCAGCGTCCATCCCCCCCGCCCGCTCCACCTCGGCCGAACGAGACCCCGCGCCTGCATCGCGCACCGCCGCATCGGCGTCGCGGTCACGCTGGCCGACCTGGCTGGGCCTGGCGGCCTCGCTGGTGCTGGTGGCCGGCATCGCCTGGCGCGCACGCCCGCCGGTGCCCTCGGCGCCGATGCCGTCGGCAGCGCCTGCTCCAGCAGCGACGCCTGCCACCGACGCCCCCTCTGCACCAGCCGCATCGCCGGCACCGACCTCCGCGGAGCCGGCACCGGCTGCCACCGCGCCGGCGGCCCCCGAGGTCACAGCGCCCGCCCCTGTGGCCTCGGCGCGCAGGGAAGCCGAAGCACCTGCCGCGCCGCTGCTGGAGGCGCAGGCGCGCAAGCCGGTGCCCACGAAGAACCTGGCCCCTCCCGCGTCACCGGCGATGGTCGCGCCCGCTGCACCGCCGGCACCGGCACCGGCACCACCGCCACCGTCACCGGCGATCGCGGCAGACAACAGCGAGCCGGCTGCCGCACCGGCCACCGAACAGCAAGCCGCCCCCGCCGCCATGGCCTTGCGCGCACCGGCGCGCGCGGCAACGACGCAGGACACCTGGGCACGCAGCGCGCCCACCGACGACGCCCGCCAGGCCAAGCTGGCGGCCGCCGCGCGCGCGCAGGCCGCTGCCACCGGATCGTCGGAGGCGCTGTCGCTGCAACCTTCCACATCGTCTGCCGCGCCCGCCGCCGCATCGGCACAGCCCCGGTCCTTCGCTGGCGCCTCGGCGGCCGCAGTGGAAGTCGCCGTGGAGGCCGACGCGCAATTGCCCCCGCGGCGCTGGCTGCAACGGATCCGCGAGCGCCGCGACGGCGGCGAACTGGACGTCGCCCGCGCCAGCCTGCTGCGCTTCCAGCGCACCCACCCGCACCGCACGGTGCCCGCAGACCTGCGCACGCTGCTGCAGGACTGAGCCACGCGCTGCCGGCGCCTGCGCCGCAGGCCGGCAGCGCGCCTCGTCTACAATGCTGCCGATGCCCGATACGCTCCCGCACCCCGTCAGCCACAGCGTGGAGATCAAGCACAGCCGCTTCCTGGCCCACGCCGCGCCGATCGCCGACGCCGGCGCAGCGCTGGCGTTCGTGCAGCAGGTGATGGTGGCCGACGCCACCCACAATTGCTGGGCCTACCGCCACGGCGACGAGTACCGCTCCAGCGACGACGGCGAGCCCGCCGGCACCGCCGGCCGGCCGATCCTGGCGGCGATCGACGGCCAGGGCTTCGACCGCGTGGTGGTGGTGGTCACGCGCTGGTACGGCGGCATCAAGCTCGGCGCCGGCGGCCTGGTCCGCGCCTACGGCGGCAGCGCGGCCGAGTGCCTGCGCCTGGCGCCGCGGCAACCGCTGCTGGCCTTGAGCCTGCTGACCCTGCACTGCGGCTTCGACGACCTGGGTGCGGTGCATGCCGCGCTGAGCGCCTGCGCCGCGGAAAAACTCGATGAACGCTTCGATGCCGGCGGCGCCGAATTGCGCCTGCGCCTGCCCAGCGATCGCGTCGACGCCTTGAAAACCCGCCTGCGCGACGCCACTCGCAATCGGGTCCGCTGTTCGGAACCCGCCCCCGCATGAACACCCCGTCGGCCGACCAGGCCAAGTCGCTGCGCAGGCTCGGCAGCCTGCGCACCCTGTGGCCGTTCGTGCGTCGCCGGCGCGGCCTGCTCGTCGCCTGGCTGGTGGCGCTGGCGATCTCCTCCAGCGCCACGCTGAGCCTGCCGGTGGCGGTGCGGCAGATGATCGACCACGGCTTCAGCGACAGCAGCCGCATCAATCAGTCGTTTGCCCTGCTGTTCGCAGTCGCGCTGGTGCTGGCGGTGGCGACCGCCACGCGCTTCTACTTCGTGTCGCTGCTCGGCGAGAAAGTGGTCGCCGACCTGCGCGAGCGCCTGTACACGCACCTGATCGGCCTGCATGCCGGCTTCCACGACCGCAACCGCAGCGGCGAACTGGTCTCGCGCCTGTCGGCCGACAGCGAACTACTGCGCGGGGTGATCGGCAGCACCATGTCGGTGGCGCTGCGCAGCACGGTCACCGCGGTCGGCAGCGTGGTGATGCTGTGCGTCACCAGCCCGCACCTGGCCGCCTACACCCTGCTCGGCATCCCGCTGGCGGTCCTGCCGATCGTGCTCGGCGCCCGCCGCCTGCAGAAGATCTCGCGCGCCAGCCAGGACCGCGTCGCCGACGCCAACACCCTGGCCGCCGAGACCCTGGGCGCGGTGCGCACGGTGCAGGCATACGCGCGCGAAGGCTACGAACGCGGCCGCTTCGGCGAGGCGCTGGCGCAGACCGTGGCGGTGGCGCGGCGCCGCGTCGGCGCACAGGCATTGATCACCGCCGCGGCCATCGTGCTGATCTTCGGCGCCATCGTGCTGGTGCTGTGGTCGGGCGCGCACGAGGTCGCCGCCGGCGAACTGAGCGCCGGCGCGCTCGGCCAGTTCGTGCTGTACGCGATGTTCGGCGGCGGTTCGGTGGCCTCGCTGGCCGAGGTCTGGAACGACCTGCAGCGCGCGGCCGGTGGCATGGGCCGCATCGCCGAACTGTTCCAGGAGCGCCCCGAAATCGTCGCGCCGGCGCAGCCACGCGCGTTGCCGCAGCCGCTGCGCGGCGAGGTGCGCTTCGACAACGTCAGCTTCCGCTATCCGCAGCGCCCCGATCACCCGGCGCTGGACGGCTTCGACCTGCACGTGCGGCCTGGCGAAAGCGTGGCCCTGGTTGGCCCTTCCGGCGCCGGCAAGAGCACGGTGCTGGCGCTGCTGATGCGCTTCCACGACCCGCAATCGGGCAGCGTGCAGGTGGACGGCCTGGACCTGCGCACGCTGGACCCATCGCAGCTGCGCGCGGCGATCGGGCTGGTGCCGCAGCACCCGACCCTGTTTGCCGCCAGCGCCGCCGACAACATCCGCTATGGCCGGCTAGAGGCCAGCGAAGCCGAGGTCGAGGCCGCGGCGCGCGCGGCCGAAGCCGATGCCTTCCTGCGGCAGTTGCCCGACGGCTATGCCAGCGAACTGGGCGAGCGCGGCGCGCGCCTGTCCGGCGGCCAGCAGCAGCGCATCGCCATCGCCCGCGCCCTGCTCAAGGACGCGCCGATCCTGTTGCTGGACGAAGCCACCAGCGCCCTGGACGCGCAGAGCGAACATGCCGTGCAGCAGGCGCTGGAGCGGCTGATGGCCGGGCGCACCACCCTGGTGATCGCGCACCGCCTGGCCACCGTGCTCAAGGCCGACCGCATCGTGGTGATGGACCACGGCCGCATCGTCGCCCAGGGCACCCATGCCGAGCTGCTGGCGCAGGACGGGCTGTACGCCGAACTCGCTCGCCTGCAGTTCATCGACTGAGCACGCCGCGCTAACGGCGGCGGGACTACGGTCGAGCCGCGTCTGCTGCGGTCCGCGCGTGTCGCGAACGCCGCCCAGGCGCACCGCATTCGATGCAGCGTTCGACAGGAGGCTTCCGATGTCCTTTCGCCAATTGCCCGCCCTCGGTCCCGACGGCGAGACCTATCTGATCACCGAATTCCAGGACGATGCGCCGCGCCAGCAGCAGGCGCAGCACGACCCGCACGCCGACAGCGGACTGCGCTACGAACTGGCCGACGGCCGCAAGCTGATCCGCCGCGGCCAGCAGTTCGTCACCACCGGTGGCGAGTTGACCCTGACCGCGGTCTAGCACCACGACCACGGAGTGTCGCCTTGCCCTGTCATCGCCACTGGCGTTCGCGGCGCTGGCGGCAAGCTGGTGAATTTTTCGCCACGCCTCTTGACAGGCTTGCCGCGCAAGGCGCGCCGACAGTTATCCACATGTTTGCGCAGCGGCCATCCACATGCGCTGTGGATGAATTGCGAGGAGGAGGTGGTGGTGTCCCTCCACGCATCTCGGGAATCGCGCGGTCGCGGCTGAAGCCGCTCCTACGAGGGTCGCTTTCGGTTTTCGTAGGAGCGGCTTCAGCCGCGACCAAGTGAACTCAAGAAATTGGGTAATCGGCAAGCGCCGCGCCAATCAACCCGTCAACACACGCCCGATCCCGCTGGCATCGATCTCCGCCGCGGCCGCGCGCACGGCGGTTGCATCGCTGTCCGGATCGAAACCGAGCCGGAAATGCAGTTCGCCCGCCTGCGTGCGCGAGGAGTGGATCGAGGCCAGGTTGACGCCATGGCGCTCGAACACGTGCAACAGCGCGCGCAGCGAGCCGGCGCGGTCTTCCGGCAAGTACACGCTGAGCGTGGCCTGCTCGGTCAGATCGGCGAGCAAGTATCCCACCCGCTCGTAGCTGTAGTTGCCCTGCGCGATCGCCGCCTCGCCCAAGGCCTGCCGGTTGGCGTCGAGAAACTCGGCCCGGAACTGCGCGCGCGCCGCGTCGTCGCCACGGCCGACCTGAGCGCGCAGCCGCGACAGCTGCGCGATCAGCCCGTCCAGCACATCGCCGACATGCGGATTGCCGAACTGGATGTCTTCGTAGATGACCGGATTCAGGGCCAGGATGCGCGCGATGATCGCGGTATCCAGTTCGAACGAGGCCGAGCGGTACGGCAGTAGGGCCTGCAACGGCCCGAGCGCCGGCGCATGCTCGCGCAGCACCCCGGCCTGGGCCAGGTGCGTGGCGTGGACCATCGCCTGCACCAGCGCCATCACCCGGTCGTGGTGCTCTGGCGTGGTGCGCACGCACTCGCCTTCCAGCGCCGTGCACATCTTCTGCAGCCAGGGCTGCCACTGCGCCACCCGCGCCTCGCAGACCACCAGCACGCGGCCCTTGAGCGTGGGCGACTTCGGCGGCGCGGTCATCGGATGCAGGCCGGCCACTTCCGCCTGCGAGGCCAGCATCGCCGCCACCGGTGCGGCCTTGACCGAGGTGACGTCCAGCCACAGCTGGCCGCGTTCGCGGCCGCCGGCGCGCCGCACGTACTCGCCGATCAAGGCCGGCGTGTGCCGGATCGGCGCGGAGAAGATCAGCACCTGCGCCTGCTGCAGCAGCGCCTCCGGCGCCAGCGACTGCGGGTCGGCCGGATCGTGGCCGATCACCTCCAATTGCATGCGCTCGCGGAAGAAGCGGCTCAGCCAGCGGCCATAGGCGCCGGCGCTGCCGACGATGCCGACGACCGGGCGCAGGCTCACGCCAGGCGCTCGGCGACGAAGCGCAACGGCGTGGCCAACGCCGCCGGCGCCGCCGCCAGCACGTCCAGCTCTTCCACATCCGCGGCCAGGGTCGCCTCCAGCGCCGCATGCACGCCGGCGATGGCGCGACCGATCGCCGCCTCGAAGCTGTCGCCGCGCAACAGGAAGGCCACCAGCAGCGCCATCAGCACATCGCCGGTACCGGCGACATCCACGGGCAGCAATGGCGAACACCAGCGGTAGACCGCCTCGCGGCTCACCGCCAGCGTCACCAATTGCCCGGCATCGCCGCCGACGCTGTGCGCAAGCACCCACTGCGGGCCGCGCGCCAGCAACACGCGCGCCGCGGCGATCGCCTCGTCCTGGGCCAGTGCCGGCATGCCGGTCAGGCGGCCGAGTTCGAACGCATTCGGTGTCACCAGCCACGCGTGCGGCAGCAGGCGTTCGGCAAAGATCGCTTCCAGGCCCGGTTCCACGTAGGGACCGGTATGCGTATCGCCGATCACCGGGTCCAGGCAGTAGCGCAGCGTCGGGCACTGCGGCAGCGTGGCGTCCAGCCAGTCGGCGAAGGCGGCGCCATTGCCGACGCTGCCGAAGTAGCCGGACACCAGCATGCGTGCGCGTTGCGGCAGGCCGCGTTCGCTGGCGCCGAGCAACAGGTCGGCGAACCAGTCCGACGGCAGCACCTTGCCGCGCAAGGTCGCGTAGAACGGCGCATTACTCAGCAGCGTGGTCGGGATCTCGGCCACGCGCAGGCCCAGCGCGCGCAACGGCGGCACCGCCGCGCTATTGCCTGCATGGCCGTAAACCAGTTGCGACTGCACGGAAATGACGTCGACCGGCACCGGCCCGTCGGGGCGCTGGCGGCGGCCATGGATGAGATGATTTGCAGCGGAGCTGTCGGCGGAAGCGTTCATCGCCTTAGTGTAGCGCTGGCGCAAGGACGCTCAGCGGCGCGCGCATGCGCGGTGTTGCGGGGGCTTTCAGCAACAACGGCCTCAGCTGCGACGCTCCGACGAGAAAGCGTCGCGGCTGAAGCCGCTCCTACAACGGGGGCCAGGATGCGGGAGAAGTCCAAACAACATCCGGAATCAAGAATTTCTATTTCTCACTCCGCTCAGCGGCGAAGCATTCCACTTGTAGGAGCGGCTTCAGCCCCGACGCTTTAACGGTAAAGCGTCGGGGCTGAAGCCGCTCCCACAAAAGCGCTGCAGTGGCCAGCGATACCGAGGAAATCCCAATCCCGAATCCCAGCTTCCAACAGCCGCAGGCTGGTCATCCCTAATCCCGAATCCCTAATCCCGGCTCACCTCACGACGTCATCCGGTCCCAGAACCCCTTCACCCCATCGATGAAGGTCGCCGACTTCGGCGAATGCTTGCGCGCGTCCTCGCCGGTGAAGGTGGACTCGAACTGCTCCAGCAGCTTGCGCTGGTCGGCGGTGAGATTGATCGGCGTCTCCACCACTACCCGGCAGTACAGATCGCCTTCGCTGCGGCTGCGCACCGAGCGCACGCCCTTGCCGCGCAAGCGGAACAGCTTGCCGGTCTGGGTCTCGGCCGGAATGCGGATCTCCGCCTCGCCGCCGAGGGTGGCCACGCGCACGGTGTCGCCGAGGGCCGCCTGCGAGATGCGGATCGGCACCTCGCAGTGCAGGTCGTCGCCGTCGCGCTGGAAGATCGGGTGCTCGCGCACGCGCACTTCCACGTACAGATCGCCCGGCGGGGTGCCGGCCGGACCGGCCTCGCCCTCACCCGACAGGCGGATGCGGTCGCCGTTGTCCACGCCGGCGGGGATCTTCACCGACAGCACCTTGGTCTCTTCCACGCGCCCGGCGCCATGGCACACGCCGCACGGGTTCTGCACGATCTGGCCGCGGCCGGCGCACTGCGGGCAGGTCTGCTGCATGGCGAAGATGCCGCGCTGGATGCGCACCTGGCCGCGCCCGTGGCAGGTCACGCAGGTCTCGACCTTGCCGTCCTCCGAACCGCTGCCGTGGCAGTGCTCGCATTCGCTCAGGGTCGGAATCTCGATGCGGCGCTCGATGCCGGCCACCGCTTCTTCCAGGTCCAACTCCAGCACGTAGCCGATGTCGGCGCCACGCCGCGGCGCACGTCCGCCACCGCCGGCGCCACCGAAGATGTTGCCGAAGATGTCGCCGAAGATATCGCCCATGTCCGGGCCGCCCGGACCGCCGCCCATCCCGCCCATGCCGTGCTCGAACGCGGCGTGGCCGTGCGCGTCGTACATGCGCCGGCGGTTGCCGTCGGACAGCACCTCATAGGCTTCCTTGCATTCCTTGAACGCGGCCTCGGCGGCTTGGTCGCCGGGATTGCGGTCCGGGTGGTACTTCATCGCGCAACGGCGATAGGCCTTCTTCAGCTCGTCGTCGCTGGCGGTGCGGGCCACACCCAGCACTTCGTAATAGTCGCGTTTGCTCATGGGGCGGGGATTCGATATTCGGGAGTCGGGATTCGTTCAATGCAAAAGCGGAGAGCCTCGGCTCTTCCGCTTTTACAAACTTGATGGACAGGGATGGGAGTGGGAACCAACAGGCCAAGGCCTTCGCGAATCCCCAATCCCGAATCCCCAATCCCGGCTTACTTCTTGTCGTCCTTGACTTCGGTGAACTCGGCGTCGACCACGTCGTCGGCGTGGGCCGAGGACGCATGCGCGCCGCCGGCGTTGCCGCCCGGCTGCTGCTCGCCCGCCGCCGCGGCCGCGTACAGCGACTGACCGGCCTCTTCCAGCGCCTTGGTCTTGGCCTCGATCTGGCCCTTGTCGTCGCCCTTTATCGCGGTTTCCAGATCCGCCAGCGCCGACTCGACCTTGCCGATCACGTCGCCGCCGACCTTGCTGCCGTGCTCGGTGATCGCGCTGCGGGTGGCGTGGATCAGGCCGTCGGCCTGATTGCGCGCCTGCACCAGCTCGTGGAACTTCTTGTCTTCCTCGCGGTTGGCTTCCGCGTCGGCGACCATCCGCTGGATCTCGTCGTCCGACAAACCGGAGCCGGCCTTGATCTCGACCTTCTGTTCCTTGTTGGTCTTCTTGTCCTTGGCCGACACGTGCAGGATGCCGTTGGCGTCGATGTCGAAAGACACCTCCACCTGCGGCAGGCCGCGCGGCGCCGGCTCGATGCCGGACAGGTCGAACTTGGCCAGCGACTTGTTGTAGCGGGCCTGTTCGCGCTCGCCCTGCAGCACGTGCACGGTCACCGCTGACTGGTTGTCCTCGGCGGTGGAGAACACCTGCGAGGCCTTGGTCGGGATGGTGGTGTTCTTCTCGATGATCTTGGTGAACACGCCGCCCAGGGTCTCGATGCCCAGGCTCAGCGGGGTCACGTCGAGCAGCAGCACGTCCTTGACGTCGCCGGCCAGCACGCCGCCCTGGATCGCAGCGCCCAGCGCCACGGCCTCGTCGGGGTTGACGTCCTTGCGCGGCTCCTTGCCGAAGAACTCGGCCACCGCCTGCTGCACCTTCGGCATGCGGGTCTGGCCACCGACCAGGATCACCTCGGTGATGTCGCTGGCGCGCAGGCCGGCGTCGTTCAGCGCGGTGCGGCACGGATCGATGGTGCGCTTGACCAGGTCCTCCACCAGCGCCTCGAGCTTGGCCCGGGTCAGCTTGATGTTGAGGTGCTTCGGGCCCGACGCGTCGGCGGTGACGTACGGCAGGTTGACTTCGGTCTGCTGCGAGGACGACAGCTCGATCTTGGCGCGCTCGGCGGCGTCCTTCAGGCGCTGCAGCGCCAGCGGATCCTTGCGCAGGTCGATGCCCTGGTCCTTGTTGAACTCTTCCACCAGGTAGTCGATGACGCGCTTGTCGAAGTCTTCGCCGCCCAGGAAGGTGTCGCCGTTGGTGGCCAGCACTTCGAACTGCTTCTCGCCGTCGACGTTGGCGATCTCGATGATCGACACGTCGAAGGTGCCGCCGCCCAGGTCGTACACCGCGATCTTGCGGTCGCCGCCCTGGCCCTTGTCCAGGCCGTAGGCCAGCGCGGCCGCGGTCGGCTCGTTGATGATGCGCTTGACGTCCAGGCCGGCGATGCGGCCGGCGTCCTTGGTCGCCTGGCGCTGGCTGTCGTTGAAGTACGCCGGCACGGTGATGACCGCCTCGGTGACGGTCTCGCCCAGGAACGCCTCGGCGGTCTTCTTCATCTTCTCCAGCACCTGCGCGGAGATTTCCTGCGAGGCCAGCTTGCGCCCGTCGGCGGTGGCCACCCAGGCGTCGCCGTTGTCGTGCTGGACGATGCTGTACGGCACCAGGCCGATGTCCTTCTGGACTTCGGCGTCGGTGAACTTGCGGCCGATCAGGCGCTTGACCGCGTAGAAGGTGTTCTTGGGGTTGGTGACGGCCTGGCGCTTGGCCGAGGCGCCCACCAGGACTTCGCCGTCCTTGGTGTAGGCGACGATCGAAGGCGTGGTGCGGTCACCCTCGGAATTCTCGATGACGCGGGCCTTGCCGCCGTCCATGATCGCCACGCACGAATTGGTCGTGCCCAGGTCGATGCCGATGATCTTGCCCATTGCAATGACTCCTGAAAGGTCGTGTAGCCGGCCAGTGCCGGGATCTGGTTCGGATATAGGGATGGCTGCAGGTCATTCAAGCCATCGCCGCAAATTAGCGTTCCACCGCCGCCGCGCCGGGTTCAGGCGCGGGCGGCCGTCGCGCTCAGTCGTGCTTGGCCACGACCACCAGGGCGGGCCGCAGCAGGCGGTCGTTGAGCAGGTAGCCCTTCTGGAACACCTGGATCACGTGACCCGGGGCCACACCCTCGGCCTCGGCCTGGCTGATCGCCTGGTGATGCTCGGGGTTGAACGGCTCGCCCGTCGGGTCGAGCAGGGTCAGGCCATTGTCGGCGGCGACCTTGAGCAACTGCTTGTAGGTCAGTTCCAGGCCGTCGCGCAGCGGGCTGGGCTCGCTGCCGGCGGCGGTCAGCCCCGCGTCCAGACTGTCGAACACCGGCAGCAGGTCGCCGAGCAGGCGCTCGTTGGCGAACTTGCGCGCCTGCTCCACGTCGCGGGCGATGCGCTTGCGCTGGTTCTCCAGGTCGGCCCGCTCGCGCAGGGCGTCGGCCTTGACCAGGGCCAGTTCGCTGCGCAGCGTCTCGATCTCCGCCTGCAGCGGATCGGTCGAGGGCTGCTGCGCCTCGGTCAGGTGTTCGGAATCGAATTCGGGGTGCTCTTGCGTCATGTCCGTATCCCTGGCGGGGTACGTCCCGCCTTACCGGACCACCTATGTGGGCGGCGCGGGCGGATTCAAGTGAGGCTGGGATTGGGGATTGGGGATTGGAGATTGGCCCGGGCGCGGCTGGGTGGCCTGCTGGCGGATGAGGCGGCGGCGCTTCGACCAGCGCTGCGTGCGCTCAGCGGTCGCTGGGCGGGGATGGGTCCAGGCGGGCGCCGAGGACGTCGGCGGCGGTCTGCACCAGGGGGATGACCCGGTCGTAGTCCATGCGCTTGGGGCCGATCACCCCGAGCACGCCCAGCACCTGGCCGCCGGCCATGTACGGGGCGGTCACCAGCGACACGCTCTCCAGCGGCACCATGCCGGTCTCTTCGCCGATGAAGATCCGCACGCCGGGCGCGCGGATGGTGCGTTCGAGCAGTTGCAGGAGTTCGCGCTTGCTGGCGAAGACCTCGAACAGCTCACGCAGCCGCTCCAGGTCCGACAGGTCCTGCACGCCCATCAATTTGGTCTGCCCGGCCAGCACCATGTCGTCGCCGGCCGGGGCCAGCGCCTGCTCGGCCAGCTCGACGCTGTGCGCCAGCAACCGCTCCATCTCGTCGCGCGCATGGCGCAGGTCGCGCAGCAGACTGGCGCGGATGTCGGCCAGGGCGCGCCCGGCGAAATGCCGGTTCAGATAGTTGGCCACCCGCTCCAGCTCGCCCGGCTCGTAGGCCTTGCGTGGCTCGATGACCCGGTTCTGCACCTCGTTGTCGGCGAACACCAGGATCGCCAGCACCCGCCGCGCGTCCAGCGGCACGAAGTCGATGTGCCGGAAGGCGAACTGCTCGCGCTTGGGCGCGCTGACCACGCCGACGAAATGGGTCATCGCCGACAACAGTTCCGAGGCGCTGCCCAGCAAGGCCTGGGTGCCGGCGGCGTTGGCCATCTCCGCGCGCAGCCGCGCCACCTCGCCCTCGGCCGGCGGGCGCATCTGCACCAGGCTGTCGACGAACACGCGGTAGCCAGTGGCGGTGGGCACGCGCCCGGCCGAGGTGTGCGGCGAGCTCAGCAGCCCGGCGTCCTCCAGGTCGGCCAGGATGTTGCGGATCGTCGCCGGGCTCACGTCCAGCCCTGCATGCCGGGCCAGGGTCTGCGAGCCGACCGGCTCGCCGTCGCGGATGTAGCGCGAGATCAGCGTGCGCAGCAGCTGCCGGGCACGCGGATCGAGGCTGGAATGGACCGGGGAAGCGCGCATGGAATCAACCCGTGAGACTGGTCCTTAGATAATGTCTGCACGCCGGCTTGGCAAGTCATTGGCCCACCTACCCGCGCATGCTAGCGTTGCGCGGCCCCGGATGCAGACCCCATGCTCAGACATCTTTCGATCAAGGATTTCGCCGTCGTACGCGGCACCGAACTGGAATTCGGCCCAGGCATGACCGTGGTGTCCGGCGAAACCGGCGCCGGCAAGTCGCTGATGGTGGACGCGCTCGGCTTCCTGTCTGGGTTGCGCGCCGACAGCGGCGTGGTCCGCCACGGCGCCGACCGGGCCGAGCTGTCGGCCGAGTTCGTCGCCCCCGCCCAGGCCCGCGCCTGGCTGCGCGAGAACGAACTCGACGACGAAGACCACTGCCAGTTGCGGCGGGTGATCCGCGCCGACGGCGGCTCGCGCGCCTGGATCAACGGGCGCCCGGTGACCCTGTCGCAACTGGCGGAACTGGCCGGCCACCTGGTCGAGATCCATGGCCAGCACGAACACCAGGCCCTGCTCTCGCGCGGCAGCCAGCTCGGCCTGCTCGACGCCTATGCCCGCAACGACGCCGAGCGCGCCGCGGTGCGCGCCGCCGCCGCCCGCTGGCAGGGCCTGCTCAGCGAGCGCGAGACCCTGCTGGCGCAGGGCGACGTCAGCGACCGCATCGGTTTCCTGCAGCACCAGTTGGCCGAACTGCAGCGCGAGGACCTGGACCCGGCGGCGATCGCCGCCCTCGACGCCAACCACCGCCGCCAGGCCCACGCCGCCGCACTGATCGGCGCCTGCGAAGGCGCGGCGCAGCGGCTCAACGGCGACGAGGCGCCGGCAGTGCTGGACCTGCTGCAGCAGACCCGCCACGAACTCGGCAAGGTCGGCGAGTACGACCCGCGCCTGGCCGAAGTACAGGCGCTGATCGACAGCGCCAGCATCCAGTTGGAGGAAGCGCTGGCGCTGATCGACCGGGTCCGCGACGACCTGGACGCCGACCCGGCGCAGTTCGACGAGATGGAACGCAAGCTCGGCCGCCTGCACGACCTGGCGCGCAAGCACCGGATCGGCGTGGACGCGCTGGCCGACCACCGCGACGCCCTGCTCGCCGAAGTGGAGAGCCTGCGCGGCGCCGGCGAGCGGCTGGACGTGCTCGACGCCGAGATCGCCCAGGCCACCCAGGCCTGGCGCGACGCCGCGGCCGCACTGACCGCCACCCGCGACCGTGGCGCGCAAGCGCTGTCGCACGACACCACCGCCCTGATCGGTCAACTGGGCATGGGCGGCGGCCGCTTCCTGATCCAGCTCGAGCCGCACGACACCGAACGGCCGGACCCGGCCGGCGCCGAGCGGGTCGAGTTCCTGGTCGCCGCCAACGCCGGGCAGCCGCCGCGCGCGCTGCGCAAGGTCGCCTCCGGCGGCGAACTGTCGCGCATCTCGCTGGCGATCGAGGTCGCCGCGCTGGGCCTGGACGCGGTCCCGACCATGGTCTTCGACGAAGTGGACTCGGGCATCGGCGGCGCCGTCGCCGACATCGTCGGCAAGAAGCTGCGCGCGCTCGGCGAGCAGCGCCAGGTGCTGTGCGTGACCCACCTGCCGCAGGTCGCCGCCCAGGGCCACGCCCACTACCGGGTCAGCAAGGCGCCGGTCGAAGGCATGACCCAGAGCTCGGTGGAATTGCTGGCGCCGCGCCAGCGCGAGGAAGAACTGGCACGGATGCTGGGCGGGGTCGAGGTCAGCAAGGAAGCCCGCGCCGCCGCCAAGCGGCTGCTGCTCAGCGCGGGCTGAGCGGCTGGCGATCGGGCAGCGCTGCCAGCGCCTGGCCGTGCAACCCTACCCAGGCGCCGCAGGTCATTGAAAGCATCAAAGGCCCCTCTCCCACCGGGAGAGGGGTTGGGGTGAGGGTTCGGCGCGGAGCGACCCGCTGACGTGATCCACGCGGCGACACCCGAACCCTCATCCCGCCCCTGCGGGGCACCTTCTCTCGATGGGAGAAGGAAGAAGCCTTAGCCCCTCTCCCGCCGGGAGAGGGGTTGGGGTGAGGGTACGTGGCGAAGCCCCAGCGCGCTTGCGCCGAGGGGGACACAGGCCGGCAAGGCCGACCCGGCCGCCAGCCTCACCCCTTCTTGCCGCTCGGCCGCTTGCTGCGCACGTACAGCACCAGCGAGTGCTCTTCCAGCTCGTAGCCGTGATCGGCGGCGATCTTTCGCTGCAACTCTTCGATCTCCGCGCTTTCGAACTCGATGATCTTGCCGGTGTCCACGTCCACCATGTGGTCGTGGTGGCCGCCGCGGTCCAGTTCGTACACCGCCTGGCCGCCCTCGAAGTTGTGCTTGAGCACCAGCCCGGCCGCCTCGAACTGGGTCAGCACGCGGTACACGGTGGCCAGGCCGATCTCGTCGCCGTGATCCAGCAACTGCCGATAGATCTCCTCGGCGGTCATGTGGTGCCGCGCCGACTTCTGCTCCAGCAGCTCGAGGATGCGCATCCGGGGGTGCGTGACCTTCAGGCCGACTTTGCGCAGATCGTGGGATTCCATGGCGTCTCCGTTCATAGCTGGTTTATCGCCAGCTGCCTGGGAATGGGTCGCGGCGGTCGCCGGGAGTGTATCATCGACGTGATTTCATTCAGCCCTGTCCCCGATGCGCAATCTCTTGCTGGTCGCCGCTGTTGCCCTGTCCACCGCTGGCTGCGGCATCATTTACAAGCAGCCCATCTATCAGGGCAATCTGATCAAGCCGTCGGCCGTCGAACAGCTGAAGGTCGGACAGAGCAAGCAGCAGGTCAGCGCGCTGCTGGGCAGCCCCTCGATCCCGGATCCGTTCCATGCGCAGCGCTGGGACTACACCTCCACCGAGCGTGTCGATCGCGTTGGCCGTACCGAGATCAAGAATTTCGTCGTGTTCTTCGACAACGACATGGTCACCCGCTGGGAAGGCGACTACTTCCCGGACCAGGACGAAGAACTGGCCAAGAACAGCGTGCGCCAGTTCGGCCGCAACCTGGCCAAGGACAAGAAGAAGCAGCGCCGCGGCGAATGAGCCGGCGGCCGCGTCGCGCCCCGCCGCTCAGCGCGGCTTGGCGCGGCGTCGCCTGGCGTCCTTGGGGTCGATCAGCAACGGCCTGAGCAGTTCCACCCGGTCGCCGTCCTGCAGCAGCCGCGTCGGTGCGGCGACTTCGCCATAGACCGCGCATGGCATGCCGGGCGTCGCTTCGGGTAAGGCAGCGGCGGCCAGCGCATCGGCCACGGTCGCGCCTTCCGGCAGCTCCAGCCGCTGCGACACGAAGCGCTCCGGCCAGGCCAGCACCACCTCCACCTGCATGGCGGCTAGGCCTGTTCCCGGTCGGCCACGCGCACGAAGTCGTTGACCATGCGGTCGGCCAGGCTCTGGAAGCCCAGCGCCAGCGCCGGCCCCAGCAGGCGCGAGGCGGGTTCGAAGTCGAGCATCAGGCTGACCTTGCTGGCGTGCTCGTTGAAGCCCTGGAAGGTCCACTGCCCCTGCAGGCGCTTGAACGGACCGTCGCGCAGCTGCATATCGATGCGATCCGGGCGCTGCAGGCTGTTCTCGGTGGTGAACCAGGTGCGGAACGAGCCCAGCCCCAGGTCCAGCCGCGCCACCAGCACGCGGTCGTTCTGCTCGAGGATATGGGCCGCGTCGCACCAGGCGAACCGGCGCGGATAGGCGGCGACGTCGTTGACCAGATCGAACATGCGCGTTGCGGCGTGTTCGACCAGAGCGCTGCGGCGGATGATAGGCATTCGGGACGGGAAGTGGGACCAAGACGTTCGGGAGGCCCCGAATCGGAGACAATAGCAAGATGAGCAAGAAACCCGTCAAGGATAAAGCAAACGGCGCGACGGCCAACAAGACCATCGCCCTGAACAAGCGCGCGCGCCACGAGTATCACCTGGAGGACCGCTACGAGGCGGGCCTGGCCCTGCAGGGCTGGGAGGTGAAGTCGATCCGCGCCGGCCGCGCCAACATCGGCGAGAGCTACGCGTTCGTGCGCCAGGGCGAGCTGTTCCTGTTCGGCGCGCAGATCACCCCGTTGATCCAGGCCTCCACCCACGTGGTCGCCGACGACCGGCGCACGCGCAAGCTGCTGCTGCACCGGAACGAGATCGACAAGCTGATCGGCCGCGTCGAACGCGACGGCTACACCCTCGTGCCCACCGCGATGTACTGGAGCAAGAACAAGATCAAGCTCGAGATCGCACTGGCCAAGGGCAAGCAGGACCACGACAAGCGCAACGCGGCCAAGGACCGCGACTGGGCCCGCGACAAACAGCGCATCATGCGTCGGCACAACAAGAATGCCTGAGAGGCCGGGATTTGGGAGTCGGGATTGGGGATTCGCAACAGCGGATCTCCTGCCCGCCCCAGCTGCCCTGCCCGCCTCGCCTCTCCCGTAGGAGCGGCTTCAGCCTCGACGCGGTGGAGCCGGGATTGGGGATTGGGGAGTCGCAACGGCGGCTCCCATTTCCACAAGCTCAGCCGCAAGTGCGACGCCGTAACGCCATGGCACGCACGGCAGCCGCAACAACGCACCGCGATGCATGGATGCCCTTGTGGGAGCGGCTTCAGCCGCGACGCGATGAAGTCGGAACGCGACGTGATTCGGTCGCACCGATTGCGGCGAAAGCAGACTCCGACATGAAAGGCGATGCGGCCCCTGAGCCTGTTCCGCCCCTCGATCGCCGCCCGTCCCCAATCCCGGCCTCACCGCGTCGCGGCTGAAGCCGCTCCCACACGGGAGACCGTGCTGCCCAGGAAGCCGCCGTTCGAATCCCAAATTCCGAATCCCCGGCTTTTCAGCAGCCGAATGGCTGATCATCCCAGCCCTAGCGCCTCGCGGCTGAGACTGCCCTAGCGAAACGCCCGGGCGACGCGGGAAGCCGCTGTTGCGAATCCCCACTCCCAAATCCCCCATCCCAGCCCCACTCACGTCCCCCCAAGCATCCGCATCAGGCTCGGCAGCCCACTGCCCTGCATGTAGCGATCGCGCTGCAGGTCCAGGCACTGCGCCAACACCAGTTGCTTGACCCGATCCGGCGCACCGATGAACTCGCGGCGTACCGACAGGAAGGCGGCGATCAACCCCGACACATGCGCCGCGGCCATGCTGGTGCCGCTCATCTCCACCATCCAGGTGCGGGGATCCTTGAGCGCATAGCCGTGGTGCGCCGACAGGATCTTTTCGCCCGGCGCGACCAGGTCGGGCTTGTAGCGACCATCGGCGGTCGGGCCGCGCGAGGAGAAATACGAAATGCCGTAGCTGTGCGGGCTGCTCTTGTGCACCGAGCCCACCGCCAGCGACTCCTCCAGGTTGGCGGGGTCGCCGATGCTCAGGTCCAGGTTCAGCGGGTAGGCCTCGCCATCGCCCTGCATCAGCCAGGCCAGGCCGTCGTTGCCGGCCGCGATCACCACCACCACGCCCTGCCGCCACAGCCGGCGCAGTTCGTTGCACAGTGGGGTGAAGCCGCAGCCGTAGCTCTCGGCGTCGAAGTAGCCGCCCAGGCTCAGGTTGACCCCGTGCACCACCAGTTCGCCGGCGCGCTCGTTGAGCTCGGCCACCTGCTGCACGCCCTTGATGATCCACGAGTCGCGCCCGTTGCCATCGTCGTCCAGCACCTTCAGCCCATACAGCCGCGCCAGCGGCGCCATGCCGGCGAACTGCAGCGGTGCCGTGGTCGGCACGCCCGGCAGCGGCGCCTCGCACTGCCCGGCGATGATGCCGGCTACGTGGGTGCCGTGGCCGTTGCCATCGAGCGCGTCGAAGCCGGCCTCACCCGGGCGGAAAGCGCGCGGGCGCCCGCGCTGGGTGCAGTCCCACTGGGCGAGCACCGTCGCCGGTTGCCCGGCGGTGTGGAAGTGCGGATGCGCCGCGGCGATGCCGCTGTCCAGCACCGCCCAGCCGATGCCGCTGCCGAGCGCGCGATAGGCCACCTGCGCCGCGTCCACCTGGATCGTGCTGCGCGACTGGTAGATCAGCGCGCGCTTGCCGGCATCGCGCCACAAACGCTTGAGGTTGAGGTCGCGATAGCGCTCGCGCAGGCTCTCGATCTCGAACCGGGTCAACCGCGCCGACACGTAGCGCTGCAGGGTGTCCTCCAGTTCGATCTGCGCATCCAGCGCCTCGCCATGCAGGCCGGTGGAGGCCTCGGTGAGCGTGCGCAACGCGGCGATCAGCTCATGCTTGCGCTGCGCCGGATCGCCAGCCTCGGACAGCCGCTCCAGTTCGATCAGCACCTCATGCCGATAATCCGGCGCGCGCGCCTCCAACTGGTCGGACAGGTCCTTGATCAGCACCGGATGCGCGATCGGCTGATCGAAGCCCACGCCCACCGCGCGCCGCACCTCGGCGCGCACGTCGGGAATAGAGAGGTAGCCGGCGGCCGAATGCGGGTTGTGCTGCCAATCCGGGTTGATCTTCGACCCGGCGATGTTCTGGAAGCGCCCGCCGGCATCGGCGATGTCGTCGCTGAGATCAGCGTCCAGCGCCACCGGATCGCGCCGCTCGGCGACGTTGACCCAGCGCGCCACGCAGGGCGGAAACGGCAGCTTCGGCGTGCCGGTCCACTCCTTGAACATGCTGCGCACCACCGGCAGCCCCAGCGGCGAACCAAGCGTGAGCAGCAGCGACACCTCGCAGTCCTGCGGCTGCAGCTCGCGCAGCACGTCGTAGGCGATCAGCGAGCCCTGGCTGTGCGCGATGATCACGAACGGGCCGCCACCGGCGCGGATGCGCTGCAGCAGGCTCTCGCGCATCTGCGTGCGCCTCGCCGGCACAAAGAAGAAGTCGTGCACGTCCTGTAGCAGCGCCGCGGAGATCAGCTTCAGCAGTGCGCGGTTGAGCACGTCGACCACGCCCTGCGCGTGCACGTCGGCGGCTGCAGCCGCCGGTGCCGGCGCCGCCGCCTCCACCTCGTCCAGCACTTGGTGCAGCCGTGCGCGCTCGGCCTCGCTGGCGGCGAGCGTGTCGGCGAGTTGGCGCAGATCGGCCAGTTGCGGGGCCACGCCGAGTGCGCTGAGCACACGCTGCTCGGCCTGGTTCAACACCGGGCCGCGGTCCTGGTCCTGGCAATCGCCCGGTTCCGGCGACGGATAGCGTTCGCGGTTGACCCAGTAGGCCATGCGCGTGCGCTCGCCCATCGCGCGACCGAACAGCGCGCGATCCCATTGGCAGCGCAACACCTCGGCCGGCGGCTTGTTGCCGATGCCATGGATGTAGACGACCGTGCGTGCCCGCCCCTGCGCCAGCGAACCTTCGCCAGTGGCCTTGGGCCGCAGCGCGTTGCTCGCCGGCGGCGTGGCGGCGGGCGTCGCCAAGGCAGGCTTGCTGGCGCTGGGAGCCGCGGCGTGAGACCTGGACGGTACTGCGAGCCTTGCCGACGCAGATGCCTTCGTGGATGGAGCTGCCGATGCCGGCGTCGTCTTCTTCACTGCCTTGGCAGCACGCGCGCCACTCGCTGGCGTCTTGCGCGTTGTTGCTGCCGGCTTGGCGGCAGATCTCGCCTGCGCCTTGGCCGGCGCCTTGCCGGGCGTGGAAGTCGAGGACGTGACGGGTGCCTTGGGCGCACGCCCGCTGCTGCGGCCACGCGGCTGTCTGCTTGCCATTGCGCTGCTCCATGCCTGGGGGAATGCCTGGGGGACGGCGGCGTGACAGGGCCGGCGTCGCAGTGAAGCCAGCTTAAGCGGGGCCTGTCTCAAGACTTGTGACTGGCCCCCCCGATCCCTACACTGTGCAGGTCAGCGTTTGACGTTGTCCCCGGGGGTGCACTGGTTTCGACGGGGGTTGCAAAATCGCTTGGCGCATGCCGAGGGGGCAGCTTTCCTCGTAAATCCAGCCGCAAACTTATAGTTGCCAACGACGACAACTACGCACTGGCCGCTTAAGGCCTAGCCCCGAAATCGCTTGTGTCCGTGCTCGCGACGTAGGGTCATTATCACGGAATCGCCGGTGGTGGCTGCCTGTCAGCCATTGGCTAAATCAAGCAGGCTGGTCCCGGGATGCGCTTCGCACATCGTGCTGTTCCGGGGCGAGATCCAACGATGAGCTAAGCATGTAGTGCCGGGGATGGAGTGCCTTCGGACGGCGGTTCGATTCCGCCCACCTCCACCATATAAAAGGTACCGCGAGGTACCGGAAAGGCCCAAAACCCCCGAGAAATCGGGGGTTTTTCTTTGTCTTCTGCCCAAGAACATCCTTACAGATCACTGACGACCACCCAGCATGCCCGGGATGGCGAAAAACAGTTCGACATAGCATCCTTGGCGCCCGCGCTTGCGTCGGTGAAGGCCTGAACCGACGCGTTGCATCAAACCGACCCGCCCACTCAGGGCGGGCTTTGCATTCCAGCCTTAATTAGCTATGCCCATCAAAAAATCTGATCTCTATTCCTCACTCTGGGCCAGCTGCGACGAGCTGCGCGGCGGCATGGAGCCGTCCGAGTACAAGGACTATGTCCTGTTCATGCTGTTCATCAAGTACATCAGCGACAAGTACGCTGGCGACGACCTCGCGCCGCTGGTGATCCCAGCTGGTGCCAGCTTTGCTGACATGAAAGCCCTCAAGGGCAAGCCGGACATCGGTGAGTGCATCAACACCCAAGTCATCCAGCCACTGATCGAGGCCAACAGCAGCAGCCTTTCGCAAAGCGACTTCCCTGACTTCAACGACCCCAAGAAGCTGGGAGAAGGCAAGGAGCGCCAGGAAAAGCTGACCAATCTGGTCGCCATCTTCGAAGACCCGGCGCTGGACTTCTCCGACAACCGGGCCGAGCACGACGACATCCTCGGCGACGCCTACGAATACCTGATGCGCCACTTCGCCCAGGATTCGGGCAAGAGCAAGGGCCAGTTCTACACGCCTGCCGAAGTCAGCCGCACCATTGCCCAGTTGATCGGGATCGGCCCGCACAACACCAATCGCCAGACCACAGCTTATGACCCGACGTGCGGCTCCGGCTCGCTACTGCTGAAGGTAGCCGCTGAAGCGGTCAACAAGATCACTCTCTACGGCCAGGAGATCTCGGCCACCACCGCCGGCCTGGCGCGCATGAACATGATCCTGCACGACTTCCCGGATGCGTCCGTGCAGTCGGGCAATACCCTGGCCGCCCCAAAGTTCAAGGACGGCCCGCGGCTCAGGACCTTCGACTACGTAGTGGCGAATCCGCCCTTTTCGGACAAGGCCTGGAGCACAGGACTTACGCCCGATAGCGATCCCTTCCAGCGCTTTGCCTGGGGCGTGCCACCAGCCAAGCAGGGCGACTACGCCTACCTGCTGCACATCATCCGTAGCCTCAAGGCCAGCGGCAAGGGCGCCTGCATCCTACCGCACGGCGTGCTGTTCCGCGGCAATGCCGAGGCCGCCATCCGCCGCCAATTGGTGGACAGCGGCTACCTGGCCGGTGTCATCGGGCTGCCGGCCAATCTGTTCTACGGCACAGGCATCCCGGCCTGCATCCTGGTACTGGACAAGGAAAATGCGACCGCCCGTCGCGGCATCTTCATGATTGATGCCAGCAAGGGATTCTTGAAGGACGGCAACAAGAACCGCCTGCGCGAGCAGGACATCCACCGCATCGTCGATACCTTCCGCAAGAAACAGGACGTACCGGGCTACGCGCGCTTGGTCGGTTTCGAAGAAATCCGCGGCAAGAAGAACGACTACAACCTCAATCTTCCCCGCTACATCGATAGCAGCGCCGCAGAGGACCTGCAAGACATCGAAGGCCATCTGCTCGGCGGCATCCCGCAGCGCGACGTGGATGCATTGGCCAAGTACTGGGAAAAGATGCCCGCGTTGCGTAATGCCTTGTTCGAGGATGCGGGCCGCCCCGGCTACCTGCAAGTGAAGCTGCGGCATTCGGAGGTGAAGCCGGCCATCCTCGGCCATGCCGAGTTCAAGGCCTTCCAGGCCAAGGTGGCTGGCCTACATGCCGACTGGGAGCAGGCGATCAGGCCCAAGTTGGTTGGCTTCGGCCAGGGCAGCCATCCCAAGCAGTTCATCCACGAGGTTTCCGAAAGCCTGCTGGCCGCCTACGCCAAGGCGCCGCTGCTCGATGCTTATGCCATCTACCAGCACCTGATGGATTACTGGGCGCAGACCCTACAGGACGATGCCTACCTGCTATCTGCCGACGGCTGGAAGGCGGAACCCGAACGCATCATCGAGACCAACAAGAAAGGCCAGCGCAAGGACAAGGGCTGGACCTGCGAGCTGGTACCCAAATCGCTGGTTGTGGCGCGTTACTTCGCAGCCGAACAGAAAGCGCTCGATGAGGCCAGCGCCGCGCTGGACAGCGCCAGCAGCGCGCTGGAAGCGCTGGAAGAAGAACACAGCGGCGAGGACATGGCCTTCGCCGGGTTCGACAGGATCACCACCGCGCAGGTGAAGGATCGTATCCGGGAAATCGGCAAGGACGTGGAAGCCGCCGAGGAGCTTGCGGTACTGAAGCAGTGGTTGGCGTTGGCGGAGACGGCGGCCGAGGCGAAGAAGCGGCTCAAGACGCTGGACGAAGAACTGGATGCCAAGGCGTTGGCCAAATACTCAACGCTATCGGTTGCTGACATCCAGACCCTGGTGGTGGACGACAAGTGGCTGGCTACGCTGTCGGCCGCCGTACACGGCGAGGTGGAACGCGTATCACAGGTCCTGACCCGGAGGGTGAAGGAGCTGGCCGAGCGCTATGAAGCACCACTGCCGCAGTTGGCGGCTATTGTGTCGGAGCTGGAAGGAAAGGTGGCCGGACATCTCGCAAAGATGGGGTTTGCGTGGAAGTGACCTCAGGCATTCCCAACGGGTGGCAAGAACTTTCGCTTTTTGAGCTCGCAGACAAGCAGAAGGCGCGGTTCGATGATGGGGACTGGGTTGAAGCCCGGCACATCACTGACGACGGCATAAGGTTGATTCAGACCGGCAATATCGGCATTGGCTGTTACGTTGAAAAGGACGTCAAGAAGTATATATTCGAAGATTCTTTTACCTCCCTAAAATGCAAATCCCTTGAGGTCGGCGATCTATTGATCTGCCGCTTGGCAGAGCCTGCTGGTCGTGCCTGCATTCTTCCCGAAATCGGAGACAAAAGGATTATAACTTCCGTTGATGTAAGTATCTTTCGACCCGACCCAGCGAAATTTGATCGGAGATACCTAAATCAATATTTTTCGACTTCAGATTGGTTTGAATCCGTTGCTGAGAGTGTCGGCGGGACAACACATAAGAGAATTTCACGCAGTGCTTTGGGAAGGATCAAGCTTCCCATCCCGACGGACAGGTTCGAACAATCCGCGATTGCCAACGCTCTCGGCGATGTCGATACGCTTTGGGCCGCGCAGAACGCGCTTATCGCCAAAAAGCGCGCCATTAAACAAGGCGCGACGCAGGAACTACTCACCGGCAAGCGCCGCCTGCCGGGGTTCAGTGGAAAGTGGGAGGCACGGCTCCTCGGTGACCATCTGAAATTCCTGAACAACGGTGCCAACCCACGCGCCGAACTTATGAGCGACGGCAAAGTGAGATACTTGCACTATGGAGATATCCACAGCGCCAGTAACGTGCTGCTCGATCCAAAAGCTGTCGCAATGCCCTTCCTGCCTGAAGTAAAGGCCAAACGACTGGACAGACTCCAGGACGGAGACGTCGTCTTTGCGGATGCGTCCGAAGACTTGGATGGTGTCGCAAAGGCTATCGAACTTCGGAATGTCGAAGGGCTTGAAGTGGTAGCAGGGATGCACACAATCGCTGTCCGCTTCGATAAGGGCGTTCTAGTTGATGGCTATAAAGCCTACTTGCAAATGATCCCATCGTTCCGCGAGCACCTTTGCCGCCTCGCATCGGGAACAAAAGTGTATGCCACTAACATGGCGCATATCTCATCCGCAGAAGTGATGCTTCCTGGCCCTGATGAGCAAATTGCCATCGCGGAGGCGTTGAACGAAATGGACGCTGAAATCATTGCGCTCGAAGCCCAACGCGCCAAAACCGCGCAGCTCAAGCAAGGCATGATGCAGGCACTGCTGACCGGCCGTATCCGACTGGTCTGAATAAAAAAGGAAACAGGGGAAGCCATGTCGGCCATCACACCGCATTACCGGACCATCCAGCAGCTGCTGCAGGGCCGTTCGTTTGCCATTGACGAGTACCAGCGCGAGTACAAGTGGGAGAAGAAGAACATCGAGGACCTGCTGAACGACCTGCAGGCCAAGTTTTTCGCCCACTACCAGCCTGGCCACGAGACCAGTGCAGTCAATGGTTATGGCGAGTACTTCCTCGGCTCGATCATCGTCAGCCAGCGCAACGGCAAGAACTATCTGGTGGATGGCCAGCAACGCACGACCTCGCTGACCCTGCTGTTGATCCATCTGTATCGTGCCGCCAGCGAGAAGCAACTGGGGGTCGCCGCCACCATGGCGCCGCTGATCCACAGCGACGACATGGGCGTGACCAAGTTCAACCTGGATATCCCCGAGCGCCTGGACATCATCCGTGCGCTGTACGAAGGCAAGCCTTTCGTGCCGAACGACAAGGATGAATCCATCCAGACCATGTACGCCCGCTACCAGGAGATAGAGGCCAGTGGGTTGGTGGACGAACTGGGCGAAGGGCTGCCGCACTTCATCTACTGGTTGATGCGCAAGGTCGGCCTGATCGAGATCGCCACCGACAACGATGCCTACGCCAACGTCATCTTCGAATCGATGAACGACCGCGGCAAACCACTGGGCCCGATGGACATGCTCAAGGCCTACCTGCTGGCCCCGATCACCGATGCCGCCTCACGGTCCGAGGTGAACATGGCCTGGCGCAACCAGGTGCTGGAGCTGATCACGGTGGACCAGGAGCACCAGCACGATCGCGACGGCGAATTCATGCGCGACTGGCTGCGTGCCCAATACGCCGAAAGCATCCGCGAGCGCGTTGCCAACGCCACCGAGAGGGACTGGGAGCTGGTGGGCAGCATGTTCCATCGCTGGGTTCGCGACAACCACACCCGGCTGGGGCTGGGCAAGGCTGAGGCCAATATCGCCTTCGTCAAGGACAGCTTCCGCTTCTTCGCCAGGGCCTGGCTGCTGGTCCAGAAAGCCAGCGCGGCTTACACCCCCGGGCTTGAATCCATCTACTACAACGCACGCAACGGCCTGACGCTGCAGAACACCGTGCTGTTGGCGCCGCTGGTTGAATCGGACGATCCGGCGACCGTTCGCCGCAAGCTGGCCGTGACGGCGACATACCTGGATATCTGGATGATGCGGCGCAAGGTCAACAACATCCGTACCGGCTATTCGTCGATCTACTACGCGATGCATCTGCTGAACCGGAAGATTCGCCGCCAGTCCCTCCACGAACTGGTGCAACTGCTGAGCAACGAACTGGCCAATGACGAGGTGACCGTGCAGGGCAGCGCGGCCCAGAAGTGGCGCAAAGGACTCGCTGGCTTCGGGCTGAACCAGCACAGCAAGTCATACATCTACCACCTGCTGGCGCGGGTCACGGCCTTCACCGAGGTGCACTCCGGGCGCGGCGACAACTTTCCATCCTTGATGGACCGTGCAACGAAGAATCCGTACGACATCGAACACATCTTCGCCGACGATTTCGCCATGTACGCGGACCTGTTCGCCAACGAACAGGAGTTCGAGGACGTCCGCAACAATGTCGCTTCGTTGCTGCTGCTGCCGCAGGATGTCAACCGCAGCCTGAAAGCCAAGCCGTTCGGCGACAAGCGCAAGACCTACGCGCAGCAGAACTTCTACGCAGCCAGCCTGAGCGATGCGATCTATCAGCACCAGCCGCAGTTCCGGCAGTTCAAGGACACCCACCAGCTGCCATTCGAAGCCTATGCCGATTTCACCAAGGTCGAACAGGGCAAGCGTGGCTTGCTATTGATGGCGCTGGCCGAAGTCATCTGGTCACCGGCAAGGCTGGAGGCCGCCGCCCATGTCTAACCTTCCCCGTGCCGAACGCACCACCCAGAACCGTGTGACCAAGCTGTTCACCGACCGGTCGCGTGCGGACTGTCTCGGTTACGCGAGCCTCGGCGACTGGAGCAAACGCGAAGGCAATCGCTGCATCGAGCCAGAGTACCTAGCCACCAACCTCAAGCGACGCGGGTACACCGATGCGCAGGTTTCAGCGGCCTTGCGCCAGCTGCAAGCCGCTGCGGAGATCAGCGGCAACACCCTGTACGACGCCAACTTCAAGACTTACGGCCTGCTGCGCTATGGCGCCGATGTGCAGACCGCGCTGGGCGAGCAGACGCTGAAGGTCCACTTCGTCGACTGGTCCAATCCGGACAACAACGACTTTGCGCTGGCCGAGGAAGTCACCGTGCGTGGCGGCTTCGATCGTCGCCCCGACATCGTGCTGTACATCAACGGCATCGCCATTGCCGTGATCGAGCTCAAGCGCAGCAGCAAGGACAAGGCGGAGGGCATCCGCCAGTTGATCAGCAACCAGGAAAAGCAATTCAACCAGGGCTTCTTCAGCACGGTGCAGCTGCTGCTGGCCGGTAACGACGCGCAAGGTCTGTATTACGGCACCGTGAGCAGCCGGGAGGAATTCTATGTGCAGTGGAAGGACGAGGCTGGCCTGGCCGCTGGGGAAGCCGGTGTACTGCTGGACCGCCCGCTTGCGCAAATGTTCGACAAGGCGCGGCTGCTGGATTTTCTCTACCACTTCGTGATCTTCGACGCGGGCATCAAAAAGGTGCCGAGGCAGCACCAGTACGCCGGCATCAAGGCTGCGCAGGAACGTACCCGCAAACGCGAAGGCGGCGTGATCTGGCACACGCAGGGCAGCGGCAAGAGCATCCTGATGGTGTTGCTGGCCAAATGGCTGCTGGAGGACGACCCGACCGCGCGCATCCTTGTCATTACCGACCGCGACGAGTTGGATGACCAGATCACGAAGGTATTGAAGAACTCAGGACTGGATTCCACCAGAGTGACTTCCCGCGCCGACCTTCTGTCCAGGCTGGGCGCAACCACACCACGGTTGCTATGCGCGCTGATCCACAAGTTCGACACCACCAACCTCAGCGGCCTGCCACCATCGGCATATGGGCGCTTTTATGTGTTTGTGGACGAAGCCCATCGGACTCAGGGGGGCGACATGAACAAGCAGATGAAGCGATGGCTGAGGGATGCGATCTTCATCGGCTTTACGGGCACGCCGCTGCTGCGCAAGGACAAGCAGACCACGCACGCGGTATTCGGCACCTACATCCACACCTACAAGTTCCCCGAGGCCGTTGCCGACAAGGTGGTGCTGGACCTGAAGTACGAGGCGCGCGAGGTGCCGCAGAGGCTAGGTAACCAGAAGAAGATCGAAGAGTACTTCGCCAACAAGACCAAGCGTCTCAACAACTTCCAGAAGGCCGCACTGCGCAAGCGTTGGGCCACGATGGAGGAGCTGCTCAGCTCGGGCGAGCGCAAGGACCGCATCATCGGCAGCATCCTGGAGGACTTCGACACGCGCCGCCGCCTGAGCGACGGGCGTGGCACCGCGATCCTGGTCGCCGACGAGATCTACGACGCCTGCCACTATTTCCGCCTGTTTCAGAACACCAATTTCAGCGGGTATGTCGGCATCATCACCTCCTTCGAGCAGGACAAGAGCCGGTATTCGAAGGAACCCGCGGGCAGCGATTATCGCTACAAGTACGATACCTACCGAGATTGGGTGCTCAAGGATTTCAACAGTATCGACAAATACGAAACCGAGATGAAGCGGCGCTTCAGAGACGAACCGGCCAACTGCAAGCTGCTGATCGTGGTCAGCAAACTATTGACCGGCTTCGACGCGCCCAGCTGCACCTACATTTACCTGGATCGCAACCTGCGCGACCACGACCTGTTCCAGGCGATCTGCCGTACCAATCGCCTCGATGGCGACGACAAGGATTTCGGCTACATCGTCGATTTCAAGGAGTTGTTCGGCAAGGTGGAGGAGGCCATTTCGGTTTACAGCTCCGATCAATTGGCGGTGGATAGCAAGGATGGACAGGATGGCAATGTCACCCTGAAGAACTGGATCACCGAAGGCGTAAAGAAGTTGGAGGAAAGCCGCGAGGCGCTGCTGCACCTATGCGAACCGGTACTGGCGCCGCGCGACCTGGAGCAGTTCATCGCCTATTTCTGCGGCCAAGCACAGGACGCCGAGGTGCTGGAGCAGACCGAGCCGCTGCGTATTTCCTTCTACAAGCTGGTGACGGCATTCGTACGGGCCTGGGCCGACATTGGCAGCGAGTTGCCGAGCGCCGGCTATGATGAGACCACGATCGTCCGGCTGGAGCGGGAAGTGGCCTTCTACGCCGACATGCGCGCGGCCATCAAGAACCATTCCGGCGAGGAGTTCGACATCAAGCCCTTCGAAGGGGACATGCGCGACCTACTCAACCGCTACGTGCGCGCCGAGGAAGCACGTGGCGTGGGTGACATGGGCGACCTGTCGCTGGTGGACCTGATCGTCAAGAGCGGCATCCACGATGCCATCGCACAGAAACTCAATGCCAAAGGCTCCAGCAACAAGGCGGTGGCCGAGGGCATCATCAACAACATGCGCAAGGCAATCATCCAGGAGCGCCTGACCGATCCTCGCTTCTTCAAGGAAATGTCGAGCCTGCTGGATGAGCTGATCAAGCAGGCGCGTGCCGATGCCAAAAGCTACGAGGAATTCTTGAAGCAGGCCGAAGCATTGGCAAATAAGCTGGCGGTGCATGCGACCGGTAGCGAGGAGGTGCCTGAGGCGTTGCGGGACAAACCCGAGGTCAGCGTGATCTACCGCAACCTTCCGGACATTCTAGCCAAGCCAATCGATGCCGCGCATATTACTGATGATCGCACCCTGCACGGGAGCGAGCTGATCAGCATGGCTGTGAAAATCGACCGCATCATGCGTACGGACGTACCTGCCGATTGGAAGGGTGACACCATCAAGGAGCGCGCCGTGCAACGCGCCCTGCTTGCCGTGGTCGCCGGCAACCGTGATGCCATGCTCAAGCTGTTTGACCTGATCAGGAACCAGGCTGGCTACCGCTGATGGACACGCTGCACATCGGTGAGATCGAGATCGTGGTGACACGCAAGGACGTAAAGCACGTGCACCTGACAGTGCATCCCCCGGAAGGTAGGGTTACGCTTGTCGCACCAACGCGGTCGCGCATGGATGTGCTTCGTGCCTATGCCATCACCCGGCTCGGCTGGATCCGGAAACAGCAGGCCGAGTTTCGCGCACAGGCACGTGAGACCCCGCGCCGTCATATCACCCGGGAAAGCCACAGTCTTTGGGGACGTCGCTACCTGCTCGACGTGCAATACGTGGATGCCAGGCCCGGAATCCGACTCGACCACAAACGCATCACGCTCATGGTTCGCCCCGGTGCCGACGCGGTAAAACGCGCGGAAGTGATGCACGCATGGCACAAGGCGCAGTTGCATGCCGTGCTGCCGGATCTCATCGACAAATGGGAGCTTCGGCTCGGCGTCAAGGTGCGCGGGTATTACCTGCAGCGCATGAAGACCCGCTGGGGTAGCTGCAACCATGCACGCGGCCATATTCGCTTGAATACGGAACTGGTGAAAAAACCGCGGCACCTGCTTGAATATGTGGTGGCCCACGAAATGGCGCACCTCATCGCACCAACCCACGACGAGTGTTTTATCGCACTGCTTGATGAACATTTCCGACATTGGCGGGAAGCGCGCGCAGAGCTCAACAGTCTTCCCCTCGCTGCGCACTGATGGGCCGGCAATAAGGCCAATGAAGCTAAAGCCTGCTCCCCGACGCCACCTACACGCAAACGCACCGGCAAGCCAGATACCTGCCGGAGCGCGAATTTGGTCCAGCCGCGGATGCCTGCATCCTTGAAGCAGCCCCAGGCATCGCCCCGGCCGCACAGCTGGTAGGCGCATCATGCGTGGGCGCCCGTTACGCCGGCGTCCTTGAGGCGTTGCGAAATGATGTCGGCGGCGTCGAGGGCGTGCGACGAGAGCCCACTTACCCATCCAGCGATCGCCACGATCGCGTCACGGCGGTGGTGTGATTGCGCATTGCGGTAACGAACAGACATGCCCGTCACCACCAGCCTGTACGGTGAGGAGCCCTCCACGCTTCGGACATCCGCCATGCCATTGACCCAGGAACAACTGCGCATCCTGCAGGACATCCATGCCACCACCCCGGTCAGCGAAGCCGAGGCGACCTGGGCGGTGCGCGAGAACTACGCGGCGCAAGGCGAGGACGGCGATCTCGCACTCAGCCAGAAGGGCCTGAAGGCCATCGACGGCAGCGAAGCGTAACCCGCCTCCTGGCAGGCGCATCTTGCTCATCCCATTGTGCCGGCGACGGTAGCGGTGCTGAGATAGCCCCGTCAGGGCAGCGCTGCGTCCATTTGCGCACCGCGCCGCCCCCACGCGACGACAGTACGGTTTGCCCGGCTAGCGCCCCGCTTCGCCCGTGCCCTCATCCGGTTCTGCGCGCCACCTTCTCCCGCGGGTCAGAGGCAGGCGCGAGCGTCCTCGCATCAGCGCCGCCCTACCCACCGCCAGACAACGTCTGCCGCGTGGCGCAGGTTGATCGGCGCGACGCCGATCCCTCCGCCAATGCGACGTCGTCGTGATGCCGTGCGTGTCGGCAATCCCGCTGCGCCCCGGTCAGCTTCGGGATATTCACCACAAAAGAACCTCAGGCATGGAACTTGCCTCTGCCACCGCAACGCCTCTCCGCCATCCTGACGTCGCCATGCTCGTTGCCCGCCCTCGCAAGCCTGCCCGCAATGGGCCGTGCGCCGCTCCGGAGTCCAGCCCCGTGAGCGCCGGATTGACCCTGCGTCGGCACTTCCGGCTCGGCATCATCAAGGCACTCGGTCCGTCCACGGCCGGGGTGCTGCTGCTGTTCGCCGTCTATCAGATGGCGATCGGCGCGCCGTTGACCGCCCTGGCCGGCGCCGCGCTGGCCGGCTTGGCCGCGCTGGCGACCTGGCTGGCGCTGCACCGTGGCGACGGCCGCATGGATCCGCTGCTGTCGCTGAGCTGGTTGCTGGGCAGCGCCCTGGCCTGCCATGCACTGCGCCACGCCGCGGTGCCGTGGCTGTACCTGGTGATGATGAGCAATTTCTTCGTGGTGACGCGCCATGTCGCGCTGGCCTGCAATGCCACGCTGATCGCGGTGCTGCTGGTGGTGACCCCGAGCACTCTGGGTGCCGAGCACTTCTTCTCGATGATCTCGGTGTCGTTGCTGATCACCGGGCTGGGCTACATGCTCGCGTTACGGGTGGAAGGCGATCGCGTGCAACTGGAGCAACTGGCGTCGCACGATTCGCTGACCGGGCTGCCGAACCGTCGCATGCTCGAGCGCAGCCTGTCGCAACGAGTGGCCGATCCGCGCCGCGCGACCCGCCGACACGGACTGATCGTGCTCGACATCGATCACTTCAAGGAGGTCAACGACCTCTACGGCCATGCCGAGGGCGACCGGGTGCTGGCCGAGCTGGCTGCGCTGCTGCGCGCGCAGGTACGTGCGCCGGACGAGGTGTTCCGGTTCGGCGGCGAGGAGTTCGTGGTGGTGGCACGGCTGCAGTCCGCGACCGAGCTCTCCGCCTTCGCCAGGCGCCTGCACGATGCCACCCGCTCTGCGCTGCGCGGCCCCAATGGCACCATCACCGTGTCGCTGGGCGCGGCGATGCTGTGCGACGAGGTGCAGTGGCACGACTGGTTCTCGCGCGCCGACACCGCGCTGTACCAGGCCAAGAACAACGGTCGCGACCGTTATGTGATCGCCGAGGACGTGGCGCAGGACTGAGTGTCCAGCACCCGCAGCGATCTGCCGCGTGCCCTGCTGGTCTTCGGTCCGGTCGCCGTCCCCAGGGGGGCGCTGATGACGGGAGGCATCCTGTGGGCATCGACTGTCATGCCTGGCGAAGTGGTGTGCGTTCCGATGGCGCAATGCGTCGGGACTGAAGTCCCTCCCACAGTGCACCCGCAGGGTTCGCCGCAAGCCATTGGGGGAGTCGCCCGTCATGCAGCCGCGACGGGCTGCACCGGGAACGCCCGTCGCGGCTGAAGCCGCTCCTACGCAAACCCGCACCGGCCTGATGCTGACAAAAAGCAGATGAAGTGAGGTGCCGAGAAGGCCACGGTGCGTGCAGTCGGCCCGCACCGCGGTCTTCGCGGCCTGCCGGTCAGCGCGCCTGCACCGCAGACGCCGCCACCGCGGTGGTCGCGACATCCCTGCCAGCCTCAGTGCCCGCGTCCTGCCCCCAACCACCAAGCGCCTTGTACACCCGCACCACGCCGATGTTCACCGCCGCTTCGGCGTCGGCCAGGGCCGCCTCCGCGGTCAGTTGCGTGCGCTGCGCATCGAGCAGGGTCAGGAAATCCTCCGAGCCTTCGCGGTACCGGATCTGGGCCAACGCCTCGGCACGCTGCGCCGCCTGCGTCTGTTCGGCCACGATCGCCAGCCGTGCCTGTTCGTGGGCATAGGCGGTCAAGGCGTTCTCGGTGTCCTCCAGTGCGCCGAGCACGGCCTTCTCGTAGTCGGCCGCGGCACCGTCGGCCTGCGCCTCGCTCGCGCGCAGGCGTGCCCGCACGCTGCCGATGTCGAATGCCGCCCACTGGATCGACGGGGTCAGCGACCAGGCCTTGCTGCGGCCGTGCAGCAAGGCGCCGGCATCGCCGGACAGGAAGCCGACGAAACCGGACAGACTGATCCGCGGGAACAGGTCGGCGGTGGCCACGCCGACGCGCGCGGTCGCCGCCGCCAGACGGCGTTCGGCGATGCGCACGTCCGGACGCCGGCGCAGCAACTGCGTGGTATCGCCCAGCGGCAAGGCCCGTGCATAGGCCGGGGTCGGCTGCGGCGCCAGCAGTGCATCGAGCGCGCCCGGCGGCTTGCCCAGCAGCACCGCCAGCCGGTGCCGCGCCTGTGCGGCATCGACTTCCAGCAGCGGGATGTCGGCCTCGATCGCCTTCAGCCGCGCGCGGCTGCTCTGCACGTCCAGTTCGCTGCCGGCGCCCAGTCGCCAACGGGTCTCGGTCAGCCGCTGGGTGTCGCGCAGGTTGTCCAGCGTGGTCCGCGCCAGGGCGATGCGCTTCTGCGTGCCGCGCAGGGCGAAGTAGTTGCGTGCCACCTCCGCGGCCACGGTGACCTGGGCGTCGGCCAGGCCGGCCTGTTCGGCTTCCAGGTTCGCACGCGCCGCTTCGCTGGCGCGGCGCTGGCGCCCGAACAGGTCCAGCTCCCAGCCGGCATCGAAGCCCAGCCGGTAGCTTTCGGTGAGCACGCGCGCGCCGCCGGCGTCCGCGTCCGGGGCCTTGCCGCGGGTGTAGTCGCCGCCGGCGGTGACATGCGGCGCCTGGTCCAGGCGCTGCTCGGCGAAGACCGCGCGCGCTTCGTGCACGCGCGCCAGGGCGAGGCGCAGGTCCAGGTTGGCGACCAGGCCGTCGTGCACCAGCTGTTCCAGCACCGGGTCGTCGAACTGCGCCCACCAGGAGGCGACCGGCGAGTCGGTCGCGAACACCGGCGACGCGGCGCCCTGCAGGGCCACCGGCGGCTGCGCCGGTGCGTGGTAGTCGGGGCCGACGCTGGCGCAGGCACTGAGCAGCGCCAGCGCCAGTGCGCCGAAGAGGGGACGGATCACCATGGCAGCACCTGTCCGACATGGGTGTAGCTGCCGGTCGGGCCGTCGGCGTCGAGCAGCGCCATCATCACGCTGCTGCGCGCGCCGTCGGCCACCTCCAGCTCGCCCTCGCCCGCGTTCATGTCGGTCTTCACGTAGCCGGGGTGGATGGTGTTGACCTTGATCGGGGTCTCGCGCAGTTCGTAGGCCAACTGGATGGTCCAGGCATTCACCGCGCTCTTGGACACGTTGTAGGCCGGCACCTTGAAGTCGTAGATCGGCGACCCGGGCTGGCTGTGCAGCGCCAGCGAACCGAGCACGCTGGAGACGTTGACGATGCGCGCGGCCGGCGCTTCGCGCAGCAGCGGCAGGAACGCCTGGGTGACCGCGATCAGGCCGAACAGGTTGGTGTCGAAGGTCTCGCGCCAGGTCTCCAGGCTCTGCTGCGACACGCTCAGGCGCAGGTCGTCGCGCAGGATGCCGGCGTTGTTGACCAGGATGTCCAGCCGCCCATGGCGTGCGCGCACCGTCTCCACCGCGGCGGCGATGCTGGCGGCGTCGGTGACGTCCAAGGTCAGCGGCTCCACCGGCAGGCCCTCGCCCTGCAGTTCCAGGGCCGCGGCGCTGGCGCGGGTCGCGTCGCGCCCGGCCAGCAGGGTGTGCACGCCGGCTTCGGCCAGTTGCCGCACGGTGTGCAGGCCGATGCCGCGGGTGGCGCCGGTGACCAGGGCGATCTTGTGTGCTGCGTTCATTGCGAAACTCCTGAAAAGGATGGGAAAAGGATCAGCCGTGCGCCGGCGCGTCGGCATGGGCCGGCGCATGCGAGACCAGCGGCCGTCCGGCCAGCTTGCGCAGGGCGACATAGAACACGGGGGTGAGGAACAGACCGAACAGGGTCACGCCCAGCATGCCGGCGAACACGGTGATGCCGGTGGCAGAGCGCACTTCCGCGCCCGCGCCATGCGAGAACACCAGCGGCACCGTGCCGGCGATGAAGGCGATGGAGGTCATCACGATCGGGCGCAGGCGCAGGCGGCAGGCCTGCAGCGCCGATTCGACGATGCCCTTGCCCTGCAGTTCCAGTTCGCGGGCGAACTCGACGATCAGGATCGCGTTCTTGCACGCCAGGCCCATCAGCACCACCAGGCCGACCTGCACGAACACGTTGTTGTCGCCGCCGCTCAACCACACCCCGAACAGCGCCGACAGCAGGGTCATCGGCACGATCAGGATCACCGCCAGTGGCAGCGTCCAGCTCTCGTACAGCGCGGCCAGCACCAGGAACGCCAGCAGCACCGCCAGCGGGAACACCACCAGCGCCGCATTGCCCTGGGTGGCCTGCTGGTAGCTCAGGTCGGTCCACTCGATTTCCATGCCGTTGGGCAGCACCTGCTTGGCGATCTGGGTGATCTTGGCCATCGCCTCGGCCGAGGACAGCGATCGCGCATCCGCTTCGCCGGCCAGGTCGGCGGCCGGATAGCCGTTGTAGCGCAGCACCGGGTCCGGGCCGTAGGTCTGCTTGATCGTCACCATCGAGCCGATCGGCACCATCTCGCCCTGCGCATTGCGGGTGCGCAGCCGGGCGATGTCCTCCACGCTCTCGCGGAACGGCGCATCGGCCTGGGCGATCACCTGCCAGGTGCGGCCGAACTGGTTGAAGTCGTTGACGTAGGTCGAGCCCAGGTAGGTCTGCAAGGTGTCGAACAGATCGGTCAGGGCCACGCCCTGGGCCTTGGCCTTGACCCGGTCGACCTCGGCGTCGAGCTGCGGCACATTGGCCTGGTAGGTGCCGATCGGGAAGCTCATGCCCGGGGTCTGCGCCACCGCGCCCTGCATGGTGCTGACCGCGTTCTGCAGCGCGCCGTAGCCGAGGTTGGCGCGGTCCTCGATGAACAGCTGGTAGCCGTTGCCGTTGCCCAGGCCGAGGATCGGCGGCGGCATGAAGGCGAACGACATGCCCTCGCCCAGTTGCGAGATGCGCTGGTTGATCTCGGCATTGATCTCCAGCGCGCTGCGGTGGCGCTCGGCGAACGGCTTCAGCGGCAGGAACACCACGCCGGTGTTGGGCGTGTTGGTGAACTGCAGCGCGTTGAGGCCCGGGAACGAGATCGCATGCGCCACGCCGTCGGTCTGCATGGCGATGGTGGCGACCTTGCGCAGCATCGCATCGGTGCGCTCGATCGAGGCGCCTTCCGGCAGCTTCACACCGGCGATCAGGTACATCTTGTCCTGGGTCGGGATGAAGCCGCCCGGCACCGCCTTGAACATCAGTCCGGTCACCAGCAGCAGCGCCACGTACACCGCGAACACCGCGCCGCGGCGGCCGAGGATGCGCGACACCGCGCCTTGGTAGCGGTCGGAGCTACGGTGGAAGAAGCGGTTGAACGGACGGAACAGCCAGCCGCCGAACAGCCGCTCCATGCCGCGCGACAGGCGGTCCTTGGGCGCATCGTGGCCTTGCAGCAGGCGCGCGGCCAGCGCCGGCGACAGGGTCAGCGAGTTGATCGCCGAGATCACCGTCGAAATGGCGATGGTCACCGCGAACTGCTTGTAGAACTGCCCAGTGACCCCGGACAGGAACGCCATCGGCACGAACACGGCGCACAGCACCAGCGCGATCGCGATGATCGGGCCGGACACCTCGCGCATGGCCTGGTGGGCGGCCGCCAGCGGGGTCAGCCCCTCCTCGATGTTGCGCTCCACGTTCTCCACCACCACGATCGCATCGTCGACCACGATGCCGATCGCCAGCACCAACCCGAACAGGGTCAGCGTGTTGATCGAGAAGCCCAGCAGATACAGCGCGGCGAAGGTGCCGACCACCGACACCGGCACCGCGATCAGCGGAATGATCGAGGCACGCCAGGTCTGCAGGAACAGGATCACCACCAGCACCACCAGCAACACCGCCTCCAGCAGGGTGTGGACCACCGCGCTGATCGAGTCGCGCACGAAGATGGTGGTGTCGTACACCGCCTCGTACTTCACGTCGCCGGGGAACTGCTTGGTCAACTCGTCCATCTTGGCGATGACCTGGTCGCGGATCTGCAGCGCATTGGCGCCGGGCGCCTGGAAGATGCCGATGCCGACCGCGTTCTTGCCGTCCAGCTGCGCACGCAGGGTGTAGTCGCCGGCGCCCAGCTGCAGGCGGGCGACGTCGGACAGGCGCACGGTCTGGCCGTCGGCGCCGACCTTGAGCACGATGTCGCCGAACTCCTGTTCGGTACGCAGGCGGCCCTGCGCGTTGATCAGGGTCAGGAACTTGCTCTCCGGCATCGGCTCGGCGCCGAGCTGGCCGGCGGAGACCTGCACGTTCTGCTCGCGCATCGCCGCGACCACGTCGCTGGCGGTGAGCCCGCGGGAGGCCACCCGCTCCGGGTCCAGCCAGGCGCGCATCGCATAGTCGCCGCCGCCGAACACCTGCGCATCGCCCACGCCCTGGATCCGCGCCAGCGCGTCCTTGACGTGCAGGCGCGCGTAGTTGCGCAGGTACAGGGTGTCGTACTTGCCCTTAGGCGAGGTCAGGTGCACCACCATCAGGAAGGTCGGCGACTGCTTCTGCGTGGTCACGCCCTGCCGGCGCACGTCCTCGGGCAGGCGCGCCTGCGCCTGCGCCACGCGGTTCTGCACCTTGACCGCGGCATCGTCCGGATCGGTGCCCGGGCGGAAGGTCACGGTCATCTGCAGCACGCCGTCGGAACCGGCGACCGACTTGATGTACATCATGTTCTCCACGCCGTTGATCGCTTCCTCCAGCGGCGTGGCGACGGTCTCGGCGATGACCTTGGGGTTGGCGCCCGGATACACCGTGCGCACCACCACCGAAGGCGGCACCACGTCCGGGTATTCGCCGATGGGCAGCAGCGGGATGGCGATCAGGCCCGCGGCGAAGATGACGATCGACAGCACGGCGGCGAAGATCGGCCGGTCGATGAAGAATCTGGAAAAGTCCATGGGTGGTGGTCCTGGAAACGGATGAAACGGAGGGCCGGGCGCGGACGCAGGCATGCCGGTGGCGACGCCGGGCCATCACGGGCCCGGCGGGCGCGGCCGGCAGGTCATGACCCGGCCGGTACTGCGTCGGCGCCCGCGACTCAGTCGAGGGCGACGGCCTGGCGCGGTGCGGCAGGCGACGCGGTCTGCGCGATCGGCTTGGCCTGCACCGGCATGCCGGGCATGAACACCTTCTGCACGCCGTCGACGATGACCTTGTCGCCGGCGGACAAGCCGCTCTGCACGATGCGCAGGCCATCGGCGCTGCGGCCGAGCTGCACGTCGCGCCGCTGCGCCTTGCCGTCCTTGTCGACCACGTAGACGTACTTGCGATCCTGGTCGGTGAGCACCGCGCGGTCGTCGATCAGCACCGCGTCGAAGCGGCCGCTGCCGAGCAGCCGCACCCGCGCGAACAGGCCGGGGGTGAAGCGGCGGTCGGCGTTGTCCAGCAGCGCGCGCACGTGGATGGTGCCGGTGCTGCGCACCAGTTGGTTGTCGAGGAAATCGACCTTGCCGGCATGCGGATAGCCGTCCTCGCCGACCAGGCCGACCTGCACCGGCAGGCTGCCGTCGCGCTCGCTCGGGCGCTGGCCGTCGCGCGCCATCTGCGCATAGCGCAGGAAGGTGCCTTCGTCGGCGTCGAAGTACACGTGCACCTTGTCCAGCGACACCAGCGTGGTCAGCACGCTGGCGCTGTCGCCGGCGCTGACCAGGTTGCCGGCGGTGACCATCGCGCGGCCGGCGCGACCGGCGATCGGCGCACGCACCTGGGTCCATTCCAGGTTCAGGCGTGCGCTGTCCACCGCCGCCTGCGCGGCCAGCACGTCGGCCTGCGCCTGCTCGGCCGCGGCGCGCCGCTGCTCCCAGCTCTCGGTGGAGATGGCCTGCTGTTCGGACAGGGTCTTGGCCCGCGCGGCCTCGCTGGCGCTGAGCTTGGCCTGGGTGCGTGCGCGCGCCAGGTCGGCCTCGGCGCGGGCCAGGTCGGCGCGGTAGCTGCGCGCGTCGATGGTGAACAGCACATCGCCCTTCTTCACCTCCTGCCCTTCGACGTAATTGACCTTGTCGATGTAGCCGGACACGCGCGGGCGCAGGTCGACGTGCTCGACCGCCTCGACGCGGCCACTGAACTCGTCCCACTGACTGATCTGCTTCTGCAGCGCAGGCGCCACGCCCACGCTCGGCGGCGGCGGCGCGCCCTGTTCGTTGGCCTTGCCGCCGCAGGCGGCGAGCGTGGCGACCAGCAGCGCCACCGCCAGCGGGCGCAAGGCGCCCGGCAGCAGGCGCGACGGCATCGGAATCGGATTCATGGAGAGACCTCGTGGGTGGAGAAGGAAAACGGCAAGGGGGTGAGCAAGGCGCTGCGCGGCTGGGTGAAGTGGCGGCGGTCGATCTCGACCAGGGCGCGGTCGGGCCGCTGCGGATCGGCGAGCAGGTGGACCACGGCACGGCCGACGCCGAGGGTGGTGAACCACTCCGGGCAGTCGCCGATGGCGTCGTCGCTGCGGCACACCGGCTCGGACAGCGACAGCAGGTGCACGTGCACGCCCAGCGGCTTGGCTTCCTCGTGCAGCACCTGCGCGAGCATGCGGATCGCGGAGGCCGCGACCGAACTGTCGCCGTGCCCGGACCAGGCGCGCAGCGCGCAGGGACTGCCGAGCAGCACGTAGCGCGCGCCGCGCTCGTGCTGCGCCAGCAGCGGCAGCAGATGCCGGGCCGCGGCCAGGTGCGGCAGCAAATCGGCATCCAGGCGCTTGCGCAATGCGCCCAGCGGCCGCTCCAGCAGGCGCCCCGGCCGCAGCGGGCTGCCCAGGGCGGCGACCACCGCGGCCAGCGGCCGCGGCCGCTGCGCGATCTCGGCGACCAGGGCCGCGGCCGCCGCGTCGGTGCCGACCGAGCCGCACAGCACGTCCAGCCCGGGTTCGTCGCGGTGGCGATCGCGCAGCGCGTCCAGGCGGGCGCGGTCGCGCGCCACCGCCAGCACCGGGCTGCCCGCTTCCAGCAGGGCCTGGACCACGCCCTGCCCGACCGTGCCGCTGCCCCCGAGGACCAGGACCTCGGGGGTCAACATCCCGCTCACGGGACTTTTCCTCCCGCGGACGGGACAATCGCGATCCGACCCAAGCGGTCATGACCGGACGCGCCCAGGCGCAGGCTGCTGCCGCCCTGCCGCCGCGGCGGCGGCGTGAACTCGCGAAACGCTTTCGGGTAAAGGGATTGCGCCGGCGCCACCGGCGCGGAACGGCGCCGCAGCTGGCGATCGGGGCAGGCGAAAAACTGGAACAGAGTGCGCATCGACATGGGCAAAGCTCGTCGGTGATGGCGAATGCGGACAAATTAGGCGCCAAAGCCGCACTTGATTAGTCCGAATTAAGGGGAATAATCGTCCCGCTATCGGTCCAATCATCTCCACCCCAAGGAACCGTCATGAGCCACGATCTGAACGACACCCTGATCTTCGTCAAGGTGGTCGAGCAAGGCAGCTTCATCGCCGCGGCCAATGCCCTCGGCCTGCCCAAGACCACCGTCAGCCGCAAGGTGCAGGACCTGGAGGCGCGGCTGGGCGCGCGCCTGCTGCACCGGACCACGCGCCGGCTCGGGCTGACCGAGGCCGGCGCGGTCTACCACGAGCATTGCCAGCGCATCGCCCGCGAACTGGAGGAAGCCGAGAGCGCGGTGGGCCAGCTGCAGGCCGGCCCGCGCGGCTGGCTGCGCTTCAGCGTGCCCTACTCGGCCGGCATTTCCTGGGTGGCGCCGATCCTGGGCGAGTTCCACCGCCAGCACCCGGAAGTGCGGCTGGAGATGATCATGACCAGCGACAAGGTCGACCCGATCGCCGAAGGCGTGGACGTGGCCCTGCACATGGGCACGCTGCCGGATTCGACCATGGTCGCGCGCAAGCTCGCCACCTTCCGCACCCAGGTCTTCGCCAGCCCGTATTACATCGAGCGCCACGGCGAACCGCTGCATCCGGACGATCTGCAGCACCACCGCACGCTGGCGCTGAGCAACGGCCGCGGCGGCGGCAACCGGCTGTGCTGGCCTCTGCGCAACGGCAAGCAGAGCGGCGAATTCCTGGTCCAGCCGATCCTGCTGGCCAACGATTCGGCGGCGCTGATCGGCGGCCTGGTCTGCGGCGAAGGCCTGGTGCTGGCCAGCGATGCGACGATCAAGCCGCTGATCGAGGCCGGCAAGGCGCGGCGCGTGCTCGGCGGCTGGGTCGGGCCGGACCTGGACTTCAACGCGGTGTTCCCGGGCGGGCGCATGCTCTCGCCGAAGGTGCGCGCCTTCGTCGACTTCCTGGTCGACAAGCTCAACTTCGACGTCAGCTACATGATGGCGCAGTGCCCGGCCAAGCTGGCCACACAGCAGGCCGAGGACGGCGCCGAGTTCACCCTGTGCAGCGGCGTGGCGATGAACACGCAGTCGCTGACCAGCCTGCCGCGCGTGGCCGCCGCGCCGGTGCCCGTTCCTGCGGACGCGGCACTGGAAGCGGAAGCCGAGGACGAAGAGGACGCGGCGCTGGTCTGAGCCGCGCCGCGCACAACGCGTCGCAGCAGCAGCGCAGAAACGCGAACGGGCCGCAGTGCGGCCCGTTCGTCGTTGCGGTCGGCGGATCGGTCAGCCGGCCGAGGCGCGCAGCGGCACCACGCGGATCTCCACGCGGCGGTTCTGCGCGCGACCGGCCTCGGTGCTGTTGTCGGCGATCGGGTACTTCTTTCCCGCGCCCAGGGTCTGGATGCGCTCGGGCTGCACGCCCTGCGCGGTCAGGTAGGCGGCCACCGAGGACGCGCGCTGTTCGGACAGGCGCTGGTTGACCGCATCGCTGCCGATGCTGTCGGTGTGCCCGACCACCTCGATCATGGTCTGGTTGTATTCGCCCAGGGTCTGGGCCACGCCGTTGAGCGCCGAATAGAACTGCGGCTTGAGCGTGGACTGGTTGAAGTCGAAGGTGATGCCGTCGGGCAGGTTCAAGGTGATGTTGTCGCCGTCGCGGCGCACGTCGATGCCGGTGTTGGCGGTGCGCTCGCGCAGCGCGCGCTCCTGCCGATCCTGGTAGTTGCCGATCGCCGCGCCGCTGAGCGCGCCGATGCCGGCGCCGATCATCGCGTGCTGGCGGCGCTCGGTGGCGCTGCTGCCGCTGAGCAGGCCGGCGGCGACGCCGACCGCGGTGCCGATCAGCGCGCCGCGGCCGGTGCGGTTCTGCTGCTCGGTGGGATTGCCGTATTGGTCGCGCTGCACGTAGGAGCCGCCGGTGGCGCAGGCGGACAGCACCAGCGCACTGGCCAGGGCCACGGACACGCCGCGAAGGGTGGTCGTTTTCATCATGTTCTCTCCGAACCTGGTTTGACGTGGCCGCAGCATAAACAGGGCCACGCGAGGCGCGGATGAACGCAGCCCGGCACGCGATGTGCCCGGTTCAGGAAGACGGCAGCAGGTCTTCGGCGTCGGCCGCGCGCAGCGGCTGCTCCCAATCGCCCATCAGCGCCAGGTACAGCAGCTTTTCGAACTCGGCGCCGACCCGGCGCATCACCGCGTCCGGATCGGGAATCAGCCGCGCATCGCCGATCAAGCCGAAATGCACGCGGTGGTTGTAGCTCATGATCGACACGCCGACGCCGATCGAGCCGGTCTGCGGCACCCAGAACATCATCTCGCGCACGCGGCTGCCGGCCAGGTACAGCGGTTGCTGCGGGCCCGGCACGTTGGTCGCCACGGTAGTGGCCTTGCGACTGAACAGGTCCAGCGCCGCCGACTGCAGCGCCGCCGGCGCCATGCCCACCGCCGCCAGCAGGCCGAACACCACCATCGCCTGGCGCGACTGCTTGAGCTGCTGCATCGACTCGGCCACGCACTGCAGCCGCCGCACCGGGTTGGCCTCGCCCACCGGCAGGTCCAGGAACACCAGGCCGAAGTGGTTGCCGAGCTTGCGCGCGTGCTCCAGCGGGCGCAGGTTGACCGGCACGGTGGCGCGCAGGGTCACCCCGTCCAGGCGTTCGCCGCGTTCGAGCATGTAGTCGCGCAGGGCGCCGGCCATGGTCGCCATCAGCACGTCGTTGACCGTGCAGTCGCAGGCGCGGCCCACCGCCTTGACCTCGTCCAGGTCCAGCGGCTCGGCCCAGGCCACGCGCTTGCTGACGCCGAGACGGCCGCGCAGCAGCGTCGGCGGATCGTCGGCCAGCAACAGCGCATTGACCAGTTCGCGGCCGATCAGCCCGCCTTCGCGCGCCAGCATCTGCGGCAGGTTTGGGTCCTGCGCCATCGCCCGGCCCTTGTCGAGCATGCGCCCGCCGAGCTTGAGGTAGCGGTCCACCGCACCGACCCGGCGCACCACCTCCTTGCCGTCGTCCTTGAGCCAGGCGCGCCCGAGCTGCGCCGACGGCTCCGGGGTGCGCTGGGTATCGGTCAGCGACAGCAGCACCTGCACCAGCGCGATGCCGTCGGCATAGCTGTGGTGGATCCGCGCCACCAGCGCCGAGCCGCCTTCGTAGCGTTCGATGAGGTGGAACTGCCACAGCGGCTTGGTCTTGTCCAAGGGCGTGGACGCCATCTGCCCGGCGAAGCGCTCCAGCGCCTTCTTCTGCCCGCGCCCGGGCAAGGCCGACAGGCGCACGTGCCAGTCCAGATCGAAATCGTCGTCGCGCTGCCAGTAGGCGCCGGTGGCGGTCTCCACCGGCTTCTGCAGGAAGCGCGGGAAGGCCAGGAAGCGCTTGCGCACCAGTTGCTTGAGCGCAGGCAGGGTCAGCGGCTCGTCGAACATCAGCACGCCGGTGATCATCATCGGATTGGTCGGCCGGTCCATCCGCAACCAGGCGGTGTCCACGCGCGACATCGGTTCGCGCTGCGGCTTGCGGCGAGCTGAGCTGGTGGCCATGCGGGCTCCTGTCCGAGCCCGGAGTGAATCATGGCCCCGCGAAGGGCGTCAATCGCGCCAGCGGCTGTGCTGCGCCGCGCAATACGGCGCCCGTGCTCAGCCGGCGGCGGTCTCGCGATAGGCGGCCAGCGCCGCATCGCGGCCGGCAGCCAGGTCCACGATCGGCTGCCGCGGATACTGCGGCGCGGCGTGCGCCAGTCGCTGCGGCGCCTGCCAGGGCGCGAAGCGGTCGGCCACCGGCAGCGCCGCCAGTTCCGGCACCCAACGCGCGATGTACTCGCCCTTCGGATCGAACTTCTGCGCCTGGGTCACCGGATTGAACACGCGAAAATACGGCGCGGCATCGGCGCCGGTGCCGGCCACCCACTGCCAGCCCAGCGTGTTGTTGGCCAGGTCGGCATCGACCAGGGTGTCCCAGAACCAGCGCGCGCCTTCGGACCAATGCACGCGCAGGTGCTTGCACAGGTAGCTGGCGACGATCATGCGCACGCGGTTGTGCATCCAGCCGGTGTGCCACAGCTCGCGCAGGCCGGCATCGACGATCGGCACACCGGTGCGTCCGCTCTGCCAGGCGTGCAATGTCGCCGCATCGGGCCTGGCCCAGCGGAAGCGCTCGAAGCGCGGATTGAGGTTGCGCTCCGGCGTGTCCGGGAAATGGTGCAGCAGGTGGTGGGCGAAATCGCGCCAGCCGAGCTGGCGAATGTAGCCGTCGATCGCCGCGGCGGTGGCGGCGCGGCGCTGCTGTTCCAGCGTCGCGACGATGCGCCACGGCGCGATCTCGCCGAAATGCAGGTGCGGCGACAGCCGCGAGGTGCCGACCTGGTCGGGGCGGTCGCGGCCATCGAGATAGTCGCGCAGCGCGCCGTCGACGAACACGTCCAGCGCCTCGTGCGCGCCCGCCTCGCCCGGCTGCCAGACCTCCCAGAAGCCGCGATCCCAGGCCAGCGCCGTGGCAAGACCGAGTCGTTCCAGCGGCAGGCTGTCCAGATCCTTGGGCGGCGCAGGCAGCGTCTTCGGCGCGGCCTGCAACGCGGGCACCTGCCAATGGCTCAAGGCGCTGCGCCAGAACGGGGTGAACACCTTGTACGGGCCGCCCTGCTGCGTCGCCAGTTGCCAGGGTTCGAACAGCAGCGCGCTGTTGTGGCTGTGCACCTCCAGGCCCTGCTCGCGCAGTTCGCGCTTGAGCCGCGCATCGCGCGGTTGCGTGGCCGGCTCGTAGCGCCGGTTCCAGTACACGGCCACCGCGCCGCAGTCGGCGATCACCTGGCGCAAGGCGGTCTCGGCCGGGCCCTGGCGCAGGATCAGGCGCGAACCGCGCGCGCGCAGTTGCGCGTCCAGCGCCGCCAGCGAGCGCTGCAGCCAGCTGCGCGAAGCCGCGCCGGCGGCCCAGGCGCCCTCGTCCTCCGGGCTGTGCAGGTACACCGGCACCGGCGTATGCCCGGCATCCAGGGCGGCCTGCAGGGCGGGTTGATCGTGCAGGCGCAGGTCGCGCCGGAACCAGACGATGGCGTAGCTCATGCGAGGGGACGCAGTGAAGGACGCGCCATGATACGGATCGGGTGCAGCGGCCAGGTGAGCATGCGGCGCGAGTCGCACATGCTTCGACGCTGCCGATCCTGACGCGACGCGGGCCGCGCTGGCCGGATTTCGTAGACATCGCCGCGCGCCGCGCACGTGCGCCTCGTCCGCCCTGCTATAACGCCGTGGCGGGCGCCGTCATGTCGAAGCGGCGCCGCGACCGCTGCTGATGGATGACGTTCCGGGGAAGGACGTCGTCCGTGCTTTCGCTGCACCGCGCACGACACGGCCACGGCCGTCTCGCGCGCACGGGGGAACATCCGCCATCGCCTCTGCGATCTCACGGCCATCACCGCCGGCGAGCGCGGTTGCGTGCGCCCCGAACCGCCCGCGCCCGGACCTGCATCGACAGGGCCGCGACGCGCTGCGGACAGCGAATGGCGCAGCACGGCCACGCCCATCGCCGACATCCGCAATGATTTCAGGAGAGCAAGACCCATGGACAAGCGCATCGCAAAAGCCGCCCTCACCCTCGCACTGAGCCTCGCCGCCCCGCTGGCGATGGCCTGCACCACCGAACCGGGCCAATTCCAGAACGAAGTCGGCATCGACAATGGCGTCGAATGTGGCGGTGGCGGTGGTGGCGGCGGAAGCACGCCGGTCTACACGCTGCAGGGCGTGATCCAGAACCAGGGCTACGAGTCCGACGGACGTCCGGCCGGCGGCAAGCGCCTGAAGATCCGCGCGTACTCGCGCTTCGCCAACGCCAACAACGACCGCGTCGACGCCAACTACATCAACGTGCGCTGCAACGCCTACGACCAGATCGGCAACGGCTACACCACCGACTACGACGAGGAAGGCAACGGCGCACTGGTCGACGTGCACTTCAAGTCGAACTTCGTCTACGGCATCTATCGCAAGATCACCGTGGTCTGCACCCACCACGCCGAGTACGGCGCCAACACCTACGACGCCACCAGCAACGCCGAGATCGAGATTCCCTACTGATCGCTGCGTCGCGCCCTCACGCCGGCGCCCGGAACGTACCGGGCGCCGCACTCGCAAGATGATGTGCGTATAGCGCGCAGGCTTACTCGAACGCACCCACCGAATCGTGGGCGAGGTTGTCGAAGCGGGTGTATTCGCCGAAGAACTTGAGCTTGCACGACCCGGTCGGGCCGCCGCGGTGCTTGCCGATGATGATTTCGGCCAGGCCCTTGTCCGGCGAATTTTCCTTGTTGTAGTAGTCGTCGCGGTAGATGAACACGATCATGTCCGCGTCCTGCTCGATCGCGCCCGATTCGCGCAGGTCGGCCATCACCGGGCGCTTGTCGGTACGGGTTTCCAGCGAGCGGTTGAGCTGCGACAGCGCGATCACCGGCACGCCGAGTTCCTTGGCCAGGCCCTTGAGCGAGCGCGAGATCTCCGAGATCTCGGTGGCGCGGTTTTCGCTGTTGCCGGGCACCGACATCAGCTGCAGGTAGTCGATCACGATCAGGCCCAGGTCGTGCTCGCGCTTGAGCCGGCGCGCCTTGGAGCGCAGCACTTCCGGCGACACGCCCGGCGTGTCGTCGATGAAGATCTTGGTCTCCTTGAGCATCTTGATCGCGCCGGTGACCCGCGCCCAGTCCTCGTCCTCGAGCTGGCCGGTGCGCAGGCGCTGCGCGTTGATGCGGCCGTTGGAGGAGATCAGGCGCATCGCCAGCTGCGAGGCCGACATTTCCATCGAGAACACCGCCACCGCCTTCTTCGACTTGATCGCCGCGTACTCGGCGATGTTCAGCGCGAAGGTGGTCTTGCCCATCGCCGGACGCGCGGCGAGGATGATCAGGTCGGTCGGCTGCAGGCCGGCGGTCATCGCGTCGAAATCGTTGTAGCCGGTCGGCAGGCCGGTGATGTTGCCGCCGTTCTCGAAGCGGTTGCGCAGTTCCTCGAACGCGTCCTTCAACGCGCCGGGCATCGCCACGAAGTCGCTGCGTCCGCGCGCACCGGCCTCAGCGATCTGGAACACGGCCTTTTCCGCCGATGCCAGCAGTTCCGAACTCTCGCGCCCTTCCGGCTGGAAGCCGTCGTTGACGATGGTGGTGCCGACCTCGATCAACTGCCGCAGCACCGCCTTGTCGCGGACGATTTCCGCGTAGGCGACGATGTTGGCGGCCGACGGCGTGGTGCTGGCCAGTTCGATCAGGTAGGCGCCGTCGCCGACCATCTCCAGCTTGCCCTGCGATTCGAACCACTCGCCCAGGGTCACCGCGTCGAACGGGCGCCCCTTCTCGGCCAGCTCGCGAATCGCGCGGTAGATCAACTGGTGATCGCGCCGGTAGAAGTCGTTCTCGGTGAGCTGGTCGTTGACCCGGTCGTAGGCGTCCGGCGCCAGCATCAGGCCGCCGAGCACGGCCTGTTCGGCCTCGATCGAGTGCGGCGGCACGCGCAACTGGTCGAGACGCGGCTCGCTGCGTTCGCTGCGCTCGCTTTTGCGATCGCCGCGGTAGCCGGGACGGGCGGACATAGGCTGGGTCTTCTCTGTGGGGCGCGGGCGCCGGGCGCGGCCTCACCGCGGCCCGGGCGCCGATTTTAGTCGCCGCGCCCGGCCGGGGCTAGGGCGACGCTTAACACAGGGCGCCTGCCTGAGCGGCGGCACCTGCGTCGTCCCGCCTAGCCAGAGGCTGGGGACAAGTCTGGGGACAAGCGGTTGAGAACCTCGCCGAGGCCGCGTCGCGCAAGGCCCGCCCTGCCCCATCGGCGCACCACGGCACGCGCCGGGATAGCGCTCAGGCCTGCAGTTCGTCGATCCAGGCGATGAACTTGTCGACGAAGCCGGCGAGGAACTTGCGCGTGCGCTCGTCGTCGATCGCGCCGTCCTCGGCAATCAGGCCCTCCTTGAACTGCAGAAAGATCTCCGGCTGCCCCAGCACCGGCATGTCCAGGTAGGCCAACACGTTGCGCAGGTGCTGCTGCGCCATGGCGGTGCCGATCGCCCCCGGCGAGGTCCCGCACACCGCCGCCGGCTTGCCGGCGAATGCGCTCTCGCCATACGGCCGCGAGCCCAGGTCGATGGCGTTTTTGAGCACGCCGGGGATGGAACGGTTGTATTCGGGGGTGACGAACAGCACCGCGTCGGCGCCGCTGACCTGCGTCTTCAGGCGCCGGCCCTGCGCCGGATAGTCGTGGTCGTGGTCCTGGTTGTACAGCGGCAGGTCGCCGATCTCGACGTACTCGAAACGGGCACGGTCGCCGGCAAGTCGCTCCAGCGCGTGCGCCAGGCGCCGATTGAACGATTCCTTGCGCAGGCTGCCGACGAACACGGCGATGCGGTACTGGCTCATGGCGTAGCTCCTGACTGAATGGATCTTCAGGCTAGCCGCCGGCGCGCGGCAGTCAGGTGAACGCCGTTGACGTCCCGGTCTGCGCCAAACGTGCCTGCACGTCCTCCGGCAGCGGCGGCAGCGCCACGAAACCCGGCGTCGCGCGCACCCGCTGCAGCCAGTCGCACAGCGCCGGATACTGCGTAAGCGCGATGCCGGCATCGCCGGCGCAGTGTGTATAGGCGAACAGCGCGATATCGGCGACGCCGTAGGCCGGCCCGGTGAACCAGGCCTGCGCCTGAAGGTGCTGCTCCATCACCGCCAGCGCCCGCAGCGCGCCCTCGCGCAGGCGCGGCAGTTCGGCACGGCGCGGCGAGTCGGGCGGCGTCCAGCCGCAGACGAAGCGCGCCACCGCCACGTAGGGTTCGTGGCTGTACTGCTCGAAGAACAGCCAGCTCAGCGCCTGCGCGCGCTGCCAGGGATCGGCGGGCAGATAGCCGGTGCCCTCGGCCAACCAGCACAGGATGGCGTTGGATTCGGCCAGCACACGGCCGTCCTCGCGCTCCAGCAGCGGCACCTTGCCGTTGGGATTCTTGGCCAGGAACGCCGGGGTGCGGGTCTGGCCGTTGGCGCTGTCGACCTCGACCCAGCGGTAGCCGCAGCCGAGCTGGTCCAGCAACAGCCGCACCTTGTAGCAATTGCCGGACAGCGCCATGCCGTACACGGTCAGGGGAAAACGTTCGGATGCCATGCGCCGCTCCTGAGTCGAATGCTGCCGTCGTCGTGGCTCAGCCCCGCGCCTGCCACTGCGCGCGCGACTGGCCCCACACTTCCACCTCGAATGCCTGCAGCGGCTCGGGCAGGCGATCCTGGCGCTGGTAGCGCGACCCGAGCTTGCCCGCCACCGCCTTGGAGTTGGCGTTGTCCGGCACGATGGTGTGGATCACCTCGGTCCAGCCCAACTGCGCGAACGCCCAGTCGATCGACGCCGTGGCCGCCTCCGGCGCATAGCCCTGGCCCCAGAACGGACGGGCGATGCCCCAGCCGACTTCCGGACCCGGCCAGCCGTGCGGCTGCCAGGGGCCGACCCGGCCGATCCACTGCCCGCTGCGCTTCTCGATCACCGAGAACATCGCAAACCCCTGCAACTGCCAGCTGCCGACCAGCGAGGTCAGGCTGCGCCAGACCACCGATGGCGCCTGCACGCCGCCGAGGTGATGCATGGTCTCGGCGTCGGCGGAAAAGGCGCAGAACGCCGCGAAATCCTCGGCAGTGGGCGGGCGCAGCACCAGGCGCTCGGTTTCCACGCGCACATCGAAGATGCTCATCGTCGGTTCTCCTGTGAACAGGCCCGCGGCCGGCCGCGGGCCTTGGCTTCAAAACGCATTGATACCGGTGAGTTCGCGGCCGACCACCAGTTGGTGCACGGTCTCGGTGCCCTCGTAGGTGATCACCGATTCCAGGTTCAGCGCATGCCGGATCGCGCCGTAGTCGGTGGTGATGCCGGCGCCGCCGAGCAGGTCGCGGCATTCGCGGGCGATGTCCAGGGCCATGCGCACGTTGTTCCACTTGGCCAGCGACACCTGCGCCGGCTGCAGCGTGCCGGCGTCCTTGAGCCGGCCCAGTTGCAGCGCCAGCAACTGCGCGCTGGCGATGCGCCGTGCCATGTCGGCCAGCTTGATCTGCGCGCTCTGGGTGGCCGCCAGCGGCCGCCCGAACAGCATGCGCTCGCCGGCATAGGCCAGCGCCTCGCGCAGGCAGGCGATGGCCGCGCCGATCGCGCCCCAGCTGATGCCGTAGCGGGCCTGGGTCAGGCAGCCCAGCGGACCCTTCAGGCCGCGCACGCCGGGCAGGCGCTGGCTGTCGGGCAGGCGCACGTCGTCGAAGAACAGCGCCGAGGTCACCGAGGCGCGCAGGCTCATCTTGTGCGCGATGTCCTGGGTGCCGAAGCCCGGGGTGCCGGCCTCGACCAGGAAGCCCTGGATGCCGTCGTCGGTCTGCGCCCACACGATCGCCACGTCGGCGATGCTGCCGTTGGTGATCCACATCTTGCTGCCGCTCAGGCGCCAACCGTCGCCGTCGCGCACCGCACGGGTCTGCATCGCCGCCGGGTCGGAGCCGCCCTGGGACTCGGTCAGGCCGAAGCAGCCGATCGCCGTGCCGGCGGCCATCGCCGGCAACCAGCGCTGGCGTTGCGCGTCACTGCCGTAGGCATGGATCGGGTACATGCACAGCGAGGACTGCACGCTGACGAAGCTGCGCAGGCCGCTGTCGCCGCGCTCCAGTTCCTGGCAGATCAGGCCATAGCAGACCGCGTTGAGGCCGCCACCACCCTGCCCGGCCGGCAGGCTCGCCCCGAGCAGGCCCAATTGCGCCAGCTCCGGCACCAGTTCGCGCGGGAACCGCGCCTGGTCGAAGGCCTCGCCGATCACCGGCAGCACCTTCGCATCGACGAAGCGCGCCACCGCCTGCTGGATCGCGCGCTCCTCCTCGCTGAGCAGCGTGGCTACGTTGAACAGGTCGTCGCAAGGCAGGGGCATGGCGGCATCCACGGCGAAAACCGCATTGTATCGGCCCCGCCCGCGCCGCCGCCCGCAGATAGACGAAGGCCGGCGCAAGCGCCGGCCTCCGGAGGTGCAACCGACTGCGACTCAGCGCTGGCTGACGGCGACGTCGCCGGCCGATGCGGTTTGGGTGACCAGGCGGCCGTCCAGCACCGGCAGGCGGTCGCTGTTCGGGCGGTCGTCCATGCGCACGGTCTTTTCCTGGCCGTCGTAGCGGTAGGTCACGTCGTAGCCCTTGACCACGTCCTGCGTGCCCATGGCGATGCGGCTGCCCGGCTTGCTGTCCATGCGCATGGTGCCGGTGGTGCCGTCGTCGTTGCGGTAGGTCACGTTGTAGCCGGTGACGGTCGAGGACTGCGCGGTGCTGTTCTCGGTGTGGCACTGGCGCTCGGTGCGGTCGACCACGCGGCCGCCGACATGGTTCTGGTCGATGCGGTTGCCGATGAAGCCACCGGCCACCGCGCCGGCCGCGGTCGCGGCCTTGCGGCCGTTGCCATGGCCGATCTGGTTGCCGAGCAGGCCACCGACCACGGCACCGACCACGGTGCCGCCGACATTGCCGTCGCGCTCGGGCAGGCGCTCCTGTACCACCACGTCGTTGCACACCTGGCGCGGCGTGGTGGTGGTGGAGGTCTGGCGCAGCGGTTCGGTGCCGATCACCTCGGCGTAGCGCTGCTGCTTCTGGGTGATCGGGTCGACCCGCACCACATCGGCGTACTCGAGCTTGCCGCCGACGCTGTTGTCCATCGCGCTGTCGCCGCGGGTATTGTCCAGGGCCGGGCGCACGTCGCTGCTGGCGACGTCCACGGGTTTGTCGCGATTGTTCATGAAGGCCGCGGTGGCGACGCCGCCGACCAGCAAGGCGCCAGCCGCGACCAGAACGGTTGTCGTAGTGCTTTTCATGTGTGCTCTCCTGCGGGCTGACCGCGTTGTCTACGGTGCTGTGATTACCATGCCGAAGCTGAACCGATCCGCTCCCTATTCAGTAACGCGCCATGCCCTCGACTGGTAACGCCGCTGGAACGTCGCCATATCAAAGCTGTTAGCGTTTCCACCACTGCCCCGGAGCACCTGACATGCCCAACCCGATCGTCTATCCGCTGCTGCGCTGGGCGGGCAAATTGCGCTACCCGACGCTGTTCAAGATCACCGCCGGGCTGTTCGTGCTGAGCGTGCTGCTGCCCGATCCGGTGCCCTTCATCGACGAGATCGTGTTCGGCCTGGGCACCCTGCTGCTGGCCAACTGGAAGACCCGCACCCCGGCGCCGGCCACCGAGCCGTTGAACTCCACCGCGCAGCGCGTGCGCCGCTGAGCGCCGATGCCGTTGATCGATAGCCATTGCCATCTCGACGCGGAGGAGTTCGATCCGGACCGCGACGCGGTGATCGCGCGCGCGCAGGCGGCGGGCGTGCAGGCGCAGGTGGTGCCGGCGGTGACCGCGGCGTCCTGGGCGAAGCTGCGTGCGGTCTGCGCGGCCGCGCCCGGCCTGTACCCGGCGTATGGCCTGCATCCGCTGTTCCTGGACCAGCACCGCCCCGAGCACCTGCCCTTACTCGGCGAGTGGATCGAACGCGAGCGCCCCTGCGCCATCGGCGAATGCGGCCTGGACTTCTTCGTCGAAGGCTTGAACGAAGCCGAGCAGCAGCGCTACTTCGTTGGCCAACTGCAACTGGCACGAGAGTTCGACCTGCCGGTGATCGTGCATGCGCGACGTGCGGTGGACGCAGTGATCCTGGCGATCCGCAAGGTCGGGCGCCTGCGCGGCGTGGTGCACAGTTTCGCCGGCAGCGCCGAACAGGCCGCGCAGTTGCGCTCGCTGGATTTCCTGGTCGGTCTCGGCGGGCCGGTCACCTACGAACGGGCGCAGCGCCTGCGCCGGCTCGCCGCCACGGTGCCGTTGCAACAGCTGCTGCTGGAAACCGATGCGCCGGACCAGCCGGATGCGGCGATCCGCGGCCAGCGCAACGAACCGGCGCGGCTGCGCACGGTACTGGACACCATTTCCGAGCTGCGCGACGCGCCTGCCGCCTCCATCGCCGCGCAGACCACGGCCAATGCGCGGCGGCTGTTCGGCCTGCCCGACGCGAGCGCCGCAACACCCGTCACACCCTGACGCGGCACGTCGCTGCGAACAGCACGCTTGGACACTGCGCGTCGCTTACTGACGCGCCGACACCGGAAGCGCGATGCCAGCCATCGACCGCGCATGGCGCGGCTGCACAGTGCTTGGCGCGGCACATCGCCTGCCGAAGCAGCTTTCGTACGAAACTGTGAACTGAGCAGGTGGATGCCTGCCTTTTGACCGGGTTTCGGCGCGCTTGCTTCTGCTACTGTGCACCGCGCTGAACGGCGAGCGAATCTTTTGTCCGCCAGGCACCGGAGTGTGAACCCGTTCGCTCTCAGCAAAAGGCTCGGCGGCCGGCTCGATGGCACGCGTTCTGGCAGATCGGATCATCCTGGCGTGAAACAACCGGCAAGCCGTATCCCCTACCCGCTTCTCCACAGCGCGCGGCGCACGCGTGCGATCGCCTCCTCCGCGGCCGCCCCGGCGCGAGCGGTGCCATCGCGCATGCGAGCGCCACGACGATGAAAAGCGGCGCGAGTTCGGAGAAACACGTCTCCAACGGCGAAAGCTGGGTCTCCCTGAAATTCCGCGACAGCAATCGCAGCCGCAAGATGCGCAGCACCCTGACCCTGGCCGGGGTCTCGTGCACCACGCTCGGCGCCTTGTGGACCGTGTGCTACCTCTACTACGGCCGGCCGGAACTGGCGCTCGCCTTCGTCGGGCTCACGGCGGTCGGCCTGCTCGCGCTGGGCCGCCGCCGCCATTGCGACGAGGCTTCGTTGTCGCTGGTGGCGCATGGCGTGTTCGTGGTGGTGCTGGTGATCTCGATCATCGATGCGCCGATCGGCACGGTGCCGCGTTCGGTGCACACCTTCTTCCTGCCGCTGGCGGCCGGCGCGCTGTTCGTGTTCGACCGCAGCCGCCGCTACCGCGCGCTGGTGTTCCCGCTGGCGTGCCTGGGCGCCTTCGTCGCGTTCGGTTCGGGCGAACTGGACTGGCTGGCGCCGACGTCCTCGCCGCCGCTGGGGATGCGCCGGCTCGGCGCGATCTCCAACATGGCGTGCGCGGCCGGCCTACTCGCGGCGATCCTGCACATCTACCGCAACGACGTGAACGCGCGCATTTCGATGGAGCGGGAACTGGCGCGTGCAGTCGGCAACGGCGAGATCGAGGTGCTGTACCAGCCGCAGGTGAGTGCGAACGGCAGCATGCTCGGCGCCGAGGCGCTGGTGCGCTGGCGCCATCCCAGCGGCAAGCTGCTGACCCCGGACAAATTCATCCCGCTGGCCGAAGAGAGCCAACTGATCCGGGACGTGGGACTGGAAGTGCTGCGTCAGGTCTGCAGCACGCTGCGGCGCTGGTCGCACGAGCAGGATCTGCGTGCGCTGGTGGTCGCGGTGAACGTCAGCCCGGTGCAGTTGCTCGATCCCAACTTCGTGGCGTCGGTGAAGCAGGTGATCACCAGCGAGGGCGTGGCGCCTTCGTCGCTGGAATTCGAACTGACCGAATCGGCGCTGTACGTGGACACCGCCGGGGTGCGCGCCAAGATGCACGAACTCAAGGCGTTCGGCATCGGCTGGGCGCTGGACGATTTCGGCACCGGCTTCTCGTCGCTGGCCATGCTCAGGACGCTGCCGGTCACCAAGCTCAAGATCGACCGGCAGTTCGTCAACGACGCCAAGGCCGACGAGTCCTCGCGGCGCCTGCTGGCCAAGATCGTGGAGATCTCGGAGGTGATGGGCATGGTCGCGCTCGCCGAAGGCATCGAGGATGCGCAGCAGTGCGAGATGCTCTCGGCGATGGGTTGCCGGCACTTCCAGGGCTTCCTGTTCGGCCGGCCGCAGCCGGCGCACGACCTGGAACGGCTGGCCTTCCTGCAGGCCGGCACCGAGCGCAACCTGATGAGCGGTGCGGCCACGCGCGCACCGGACGCGCCGCCGCCGTCCGGCGCGCGCTAGGCGGCCGCCGCCTCGCGCGCCACCGCGCGTTTCAACAGCATCTCCAGCGCCTTGCCGACCGCGGCGAAGGCGAAGGCACCGGTGATGTGGGTAGCCGCGCCCAGCCCGGCGCCGCAGTCCAGGTTCAAGGCCGCGTCAGGCCCCAGCACCGGCCGCAGTCCGCAGACACTGCCATCGGCCTGCGGATAGCGCACGTTCTCCAGCGAGTACACCGCCGGCACGCCGAAATAGCGCTGCGGGTTCTTTGGGAAATTGAATTCGCTGCGCAGCTTCTTGCGGATCAGCGCCAGCATGGCGTCGTGCTCGGTGCGCGACACGTCGCGGATCCGCACCAGGGTCGGATCGGTGCGCCCACCGGCCGAGCCCACGGTCAGCAGCGGCAGCTTGCGCCGCCGGCACCAGGCGATGGTCTCGACCTTGACCCGAAAGCTGTCGCAGGCATCGATCACCAGGTCGAAGCCGGCATCGAGCACCTCGGCGATGTTGGTCGGGGTGAGGAAGGCCGCGACCGCCACCGCCTCGATCTGCGGATTGATCGCCACGCAGCGCTCGGCCATCGCCACCGCCTTGTTGCGCCCGTACTGACCGGCCAGTGCCGGCAACTGCCGGTTGGTGTTGGACACGCAGATGTCGTCGGCGTCGATCAGGGTCAGATGCCCGACGGCCGAGCGCGCCAGCGCCTCGACCACCCACGAGCCGACCCCGCCCATGCCCACCACCGCCACCCGGCACCGCGCCAGCCGCGCGATCGTGCCTTGCCCGTAGAGCCGGTCGATGCCGGCGAAGCGTTCGCGCCATTGTTCGTTCATCCGCGCATTTTAGGGGATTGCCTGGGGAGCCGGGATTGGGGATTGGGGATTCGCGGCGTAGCTTGGCCGCCCGTGCGCGCCGCGTCGCCGCAGGCGTACCATCGGCGCTCCATCCCGCTGCGCATGCCTGCCATGTCCAAGCCGCCCTCATCCCCGCCCGCCTCCACCTCACGCTATCTGTTCGTGCTGCTGGCCGGCCTGTTGCTTGGCCTGGTGCTGACGGTGATGGCGCTGCGCGCGGTGCAGGCGCGGCAGGATCCGTTCCCGCGCAGCCTGATGCAGGTCATGGGCAAGCAACTGGCGCTGCTCGAACGCGACACCGCGCACCGGCAATGCAGCGGCGCGGGTCCGCAGGCGCGGCTGCGCACGCTGCGCCTGCTCGGCGACGAGCTGGGCACGGCGTTTCCCGACCTGGCCGACGACAGCCGCTTCCGCGAGCACGCCGATGCGCTGCGCGCCGGCGTGGACGCGGCGCTGGCACAGCCGCCGGCCGACTGCGCGGCGCTGGCGCAGGCGCGCCAGCAGATCGACGAACGCTGCGACGCCTGCCACCGCGATTTCCGCTGAGCGCGCGGCGAGAGCGGCGCCGAGCTTGCTGCAGGGGGTTCGCTGACGGACCGACGCAGGTCTCGATGCGCCGGCGGCGTGGCCTCGCCGCGAACGTGTCGGTGCGCGTCTCGATGAATTGCTGCTGACGCCGGCCGGCGCGAGGCTGAACGGTACCTGCCAGGGTTGGCGTTTCATTCACGCAGGGGTGAACAGGATGCGTGCGAACGCGGCGCTGCCGCCGCGCTCCATCACTGTCGAGGAGAGCACCCATGAAGATTCAACTGATGGCCACCGCTGCCGTGGCGACCCTGGCGCTGGCAGGCTGCGCCACGTCCCCGGGCTATGGCGGCGGTTACGGCGGCGGCTACAACCAGCCGGCGCGCGGCGGTTACACCCAGACCCGCTGCGCCGACTGCGGCATCGTCACCCGCATCGACACCGTGCCGTCCGGCCGCACCGCGCCGTCGGCCACGGGCGCGATTCTGGGCGGCATCGTCGGCGCGGTTGCCGGCCACGAGATTTCCGACCACACCGGCGGCAGCAAGGGCAACCAGAACGTGTCGGCGGTGGCCGGTGCGGCGGCCGGTGCGCTGGCCGGCAACCAGATCCAGAAGAACGTCACCAGCGACACCTACGACGTGCATGTGCAGATGGACGACGGCCGGGTGATCGTGGTCAACCAGCGCGACCTGGCCGGTGTGCGCGAGAACACCTACGTGCGCGTGGTCAACGGGCGCGTCGTGCCGCGCTGATCGGCCTCGCCGAACTGCCCTGAAACGCAAAAAGGCCCGCAGCGCGGGCCTTTTTGCTGCGCGCGGCGCCGCGCGCGACAACGCCTCAGAGCGGCTGCACCGCGTCGGCCTGCAGGCCCTTCTGGCCCTGGACCACGGTGAAGCTGACCTTCTGGCCTTCCTTCAGACTCTTGAAGCCCTGGGTCTGGATCGCCCGGAAGTGCACGAACACGTCCTCGCCGTTTTCGCGGCTGATGAAACCGAAACCCTTGGCATCGTTGAACCACTTCACGGTGCCGTTTTCGCGATTGCCAGTGCCGTTCATGATCGACTTACTCCTTGGAACACGTCTCAGGGGTGGGTACGCCGTGGGGTGCGGCGGCTGGTTGCAAGGAGGAAGCGAGGTATAACGATGTAGCGGATCGGTGGATCTACCGCATCAGGCCACGATTCACGGTGACCTTTGCAAACGCAGCGGCTGCAACTTACCCCGGTCAAAATGAAAATGCAATCAGCAAAAAGACCCCATCTGTCAACCCCCAAATCTCCCCCGCGGTGAGCCACATGGACCCTGCGTTCATCTATTACGTCTGTGCCGGTCTCCTGGTTCTGGTCGGGCTGGCAGGGGTGCTGCTGCCGGCCCTGCCCGGCACGCCGCTGATGTTCGCCGGAATGCTGCTGGCGGCCTGGGCCGACGGCTTCCAGCGGCTGGGCTGGCCGACGCTGACCGTGCTGGGCGTGCTCACCGCGCTGTCGCTGCTGGTCGACCTGTTGGCGACCGCGTTCGGTGCGCAGCGCGTCGGCGCCAGCCGCAAGGCGCTGTGGGGGTCGGTGCTGGGCGGGATCGCCGGCATGTTCTTCATGCCCATCGGGCTGTTCGTTGGCCCCTTCGTCGGCGCCCTGGCCGGGGAGTACTGGCACGGCCGCGAACTGCGCCAGGCGACCCGCGTCGGCGTCGGCACCTGGCTGGGCATCGTCCTGGGTACCGCCGCCAAGCTCGGCCTGGCCCTGGCGATGCTCGCGGTGTTCGCGGTGGCCTGGGTGGTCTGACGCAGCCCTCCTGAAGACGGCGTCGCGGCGGCAGCATGAACGTGTGATGACCCTGTTGTCGTCACTTCCTGTATTTTCCCTGCCGGCCATTCACCCCGGCAGCGCACCACCCGCCCGCGCCGCCCGTTGCAGCGAGAACCGCATGTCCCATCGTCAGGTCCGTCCCCTGTTGCTGCTGTCGATCGCGGCCGTGCCGCTTGCGCACGCGCAGGAAGTCCTGCCCACCCCCGCCTCGCCGGAAGCCTGCGTGGCGATTTCCAGCGACGCCGCCCGCCTGGCCTGCTACGACCAGGCGCTGTCGCGCCGCACCGCCGATCCGCAGGCCGCCGATGCCGCGGCAAAGGCTGCCAGCGAACGCCAGAAGCAACAGTTGGACGCCAGCGTGCCGGAGGATGCCGGCGTCGCCGAGCGCACCCGCCAGCGCGCCGCCGCGATCTTCAAGCAGGACCGCTACGACAGCACCATCGCCAATGCCGGCAAGGGCTCGCTGCTGGACAGCCGCTGGGAACTGGCCAAGGACTCCAAGCTGGGCACCTTCCAGTTGCGCGCCTACAAGCCGGTGTACCTGCTGCCGGCGTTCTGGACCAGCAAGAAGAACGAGCTGCCGTCCTCGCCGAACCCGGTCAACACGGTGACCACCGCCGAGCCGCTGGACAGCGTGGAGGCGAAGTTCCAGCTGAGCTTCAAGACCAAGATCGTGGAGAACATCTTCGGCGACAACGGCGACCTGTGGGGCGCGTATACCCAGAGCTCGCGCTGGCAGGTCTACAACGCGGAGCAGTCGCGACCGTTCCGCGAGACCAACTACGAGCCGGAACTGATGCTGGTGTTCCGCAACAACTATAGCCTGTTCGGCTGGAAGGGCCGGATGACCGGCATCCAGCTGACCCACCAGTCCAACGGCCGCAGCGATCCGCTGTCGCGCAGCTGGAACCGGGCGATGCTCAACATCGGCCTGGACCGCGACAACTGGGCGCTGGTGCTGCGCCCCTGGTACCGCATCCCGGAGAGCCGCAAGCAGGACAACAATCCGGACATCGAGGACTACATGGGCCGCGGCGACGCGACCCTGATCTACAACCGCAACGGTCACGAGGTGGCGCTGATGGCGCGGCATTCGCTGCGCGGCGGCGACCGCTCGCACGGCGCGGTGCAGCTGGACTGGGGCTTCCCGATCAGCAACCTGCTGCGTGGCCATGTGCAGGTGTTCGACGGATACGGCGAGAGCATGATCGACTACAACCACCGCGCCACCTATGTGGGCGTCGGCATCTCGCTGCTGGAATGGTTCTGATCGGCCGGCACCTGAGTCACACGCGCGGCGCCCGCCTGGCGGACGTCGCGCGTGCTGGTCACGCGTTGGACGCGCACGCCGCGTGGACGTCTGGATTGCTGCAGTCACGGCGCGCGCGGACAGCGTCGAAGTTTCCTGCATGCAATGCCGCATCGCTGCGAACTGCATACGAGGAGTTGCCCTGGGCACATCGCCGGGCCTCACCGCGACGGCGGCGCGGCCGCCACGCGACCGCGCCCACTGATCAACTGGCGCCGATCGCTCAGAACCGGTAGTTGCCCTTCAGCCAGAGATTGCGGCCGGGTTCGGCGATGCGCACCGGGTCGGCCGGGAAGCCGAAGTCGGCGCTGCCGGCCAGGTTGAGATGTTCGCTGTAGCGCCGGTCGAACACGTTGTCGATGCCGGCACTCAGCCGCAGTGCCTCACTGACCCGGTAGCCGCCGCTCAGCCCCAGCGTGGCGAAACCGGCGCTGCGGCCGAGGTCGCGGCCGACCACGTTGCCCTGGTCCAACGCCACCCGACCCTGTCGCGCGACCGCGCGCAGCAGCGCCCCGGCCGACCAGCGCTGCCCTTCCCACTCGATCCGCAGCCGCGATTCCAGCGGCGGCATCTGCGGCAACGGCGTGCCGTCGCTGCGGTTCTCGCCCCAGGCGTAGGCCAGCGTGCCGCCAAGGGTCAGGCCGTGCAGCGGCTGCCAATCCAGTCCCGCCTCGGCGCCGGCGATGCGCGCGTCGACGTTGTCGACGCGGGTGGTGGTGCCCATCATGCCGCCGTCGGCATAGGTGAACAGGATGAAGTCCTGCACCCGCCCGGCGTAGGCGGAGACCCAACCCTGCACGGTCGCGCCGCGGTACTGCAGGCCGAGATCGAGCTGGGTGGTGCGTTCCGGGCGCAGCCCGGCGAAGGCGTTGGCCGCGCCCATCGGGCCCATGTCGGCGGAGAACAGTTCCCAGTAGTCCGGCATGCGTGCGCTGCGGCCGAGGCCGGCATACCAGACGGTGTCGGCCGAGAGGTTGCGCTCCACGCGCAGGAAGCCACTGCCCAGGTCTTCGCTGCGCGTCTGCCCGGCGGTGGGATTGGGCATGCCCATCATGCCGATGCTGCGGCGGGTGTCCTCGACCTGCGCGCGATCCAGGCGCAGGCCGGCGATCCAGCGTTGCGCCGTGCCGGCGCCGAAGGTCGCCTCGGCGAAGGCGCCAAGATTGTCGAACCGCGCGTCGGTGCGCCACGGCACGGTCCGGTATGCGCCCTCGCCGCTGGCGCTGCGGTCGCGGTGGCGGCTTTGCTGGGTGTCGACGCCGGCCTGGACCACGACCTGGTCCCAGCGCCACTCCGATTCCACGCGCCCGCCGCGGGTGCGTCGGTCCACGTTGGCGGCCATCGGCATCGGCATCGCCGACTGCGGGTTGGGCCGGCGCAACGTGTAGTTGTCCATGACGTGGTCGGCGTCGTTGACGTAGGCGTTGGCGCGCAGTGCTTCCCAGGCGCCGGGCAGGTCGGTGCGCTCGAAGCGCGCGGCGTAGCTGGTGCGACGGAACTGGGTGCCGTCCATGCTGCGCCCGGCGTAGCGGGCCAGGCCGTCGCCGCTGCCGGCGGAGAGTTCCAGCACGGTGTCCGGGTCCGGGGTCCAGCCCACCGCGGCGTCGGCATTCCACTTGCGCCAGCGCGAGGGCACCACTGCGCCGTCGCCGTCGCGGTAGTCGCCGGACTCGGAGCGGTTGGCGTCCACGCGCGCATAACCGCTGCGGTTGCCGCCGCGCAGGTCCAGGTTCTGGTCGTTGCGGTTCCAGGACCCGACCAGCGCGCTGGCCTCGCCTTCCAGCGTCGGTGCCGCGTAATGCGGGGTGTCGCGCTCGAAGCGTACGGTGCCGGCGGAGGCGCCGGGGCCCCAGCGCACGGTCTGCGGGCCCTTGACGATGGTGAGCCGGTCGAAGGTCTCCGGCGCGATGTAGGACAGGGCGTTGTCCATCCGCGCCGGGCACGCGCCGACCAGGGTGCCGTCGTTGCTGAGCACGTTGAGCCGCGAGCCGAACATGCCGCGCAGGACCGGATCGCCGTTGGTGCCGCCGTTACGGATCGCGGCGAAGCCCGGCACGGTCTTCAGATAGTCGGCACCGTCGCTGGCCGGCACCGGCTGCCGCGGCAGCTTCGGATCGACCGTCCAGGTCAGCGGCGCGACCGGCGCGGTGGCGGTCACCTGCATCCGGTCGAGGGTGGTGGCATCGGGCGCCTCGGCGTGGCCGGAAGCGGGAAACAGACTGACAAGAATGCAGCACGACAACGCCGCCCGCGCGGGCGACGGCAGGAACTGAGGCATGAGGTGAACTCCAGAAAAGAACGGCGCCGGCGCGCCTAGCGCACCGGAAACAGGAGAGCGTTCTGGAGATTCAGCGGCGGCCCGCGCGCGGCGTGCGCCCGCCAGCGCACGGCGGCATGGACGCGATGGCGCAGCGGCGTCGCGGCCCTCGGCGCCGGCAAGGCCGCAGCCAGCAGCAGGACGATCGCCAGCCATGGCAGCAGCCGCGCGGCGAGCAGGCAGTAATCGCAGGCGGCATGCGCCGGGCCATGGTCGCGCTGTGCGCCCGACGCCTCGTGGTGATCGGCGTGGATCGTGTGCGCGGCACCGTGTTCCGGTGGCGGTTCCGGCATCGTCTGCAATCCGGCGGTCGTGCACATCGGCACCGACAGGCTCGCGGTCTCCAGCAGCCGGCTGGCCACCGGCGCGACCACCAGCAGCAGCGCGGCCAGCAAGGCGGGCCAGCGCATCAGGCGGCGCAGTCGGGCGGGAGCACGGAGGACGGACACCGCGTCATTCTAGGCGGCCGCGTCGGCAGCGGGTCGGCCGCAGTGGCGGGTGCGACAACGTGACGCAGGAGGGGGCGCCGCTGACTACTCAGCGACGCGCGATGCTTCCGTACGAGTGAGCGCAAACCACGTGAACGGTCAGCACACGTGCTTGTGAATCAGCGCTTTGCTGATTCGGCTCTCATGTCAAAAGCCAGAAAAAGCGGACGAGTAAGCTTCCGCGAACCATCTTCGTTGTCCGGGGAAGCTGCCGGAACCCCGACAGCCGACGCCACACGACGTAGCCGCCGTTGCTTCCGGATCCGCGCTTCCGCGCCGCTGCTCACGCCCAGTCAGTAATGCCTTCCCGCCGATAGGTCTCGTGGAACGCCGGGCGCGCCTTCATCCGCTCGGCCAGTGCCTTGAGCGCCGGCCAGCTGTCGGTGGGCCGCGGCATGTTGCGCGACCAGCGCATCAGCATGACCAGCACGAAGTCGGCGGCGCTGCAGTGCTCGCCCAGCAGGTAGGGGCCGCCCTGCTCCAGGTGCGTGGCCACCTCGTCCCAGGCCTTTTCCAGGAACGCGCGGGCACTGGCGCGCACGCGCTCGGCATTGTCGGCGCCGGCCGGTTCGTCGGGATAGAACCAGTCGCGGTAGGCCGGCATCAGGGTGTAGGCGCCGAACAGCATCCAGCGGTAATAGGCCGCGCGCTCATGGGTACCGGGCGGCGGCGCCAGGCCGGCGTGCGGATACAGGTCGGCCAGGTGCATGGCGATGGCGACCGATTCGGTCAGCACCTGCCCGTCCAGCACCAGGGTCGGTACCCGCCCCTGCGGGTTGAGCGCCAGGTACTCGGGGCTCTTTTGCTCCTGGCGCTCGAAATCGAGCATGCGCAGTTCGAAATCGACCTGCAGTTCGATCAGCAACCAGTGCACGACGAACGAGGCGGTACTGGGCGAGCCGTAAAGCACGATGGACACGACGCTTTCCCCGGAGGCGGAACCAGCGCCGATTATTGCCGCGGCGCCGGCGCACCGCCAGCGCCGCGCACGACGCCGGCGACTTCGCTGGCGTTCGCGCTGCGGCCGATCAGGCCTCGACCACCACCGGGATCTTGCCGATGCGCGCCTGCCACTCGCGCGGGCCGGTCTTGTGCACCGACTCGCCGCTGGAATCGACCGCCACGGTCACCGGCATGTCCTTGACCTCGAACTCGTAGATCGCCTCCATGCCCAGGTCTTCGAACGCCAGCACCTTGCTGGCCTTGATCGCCTTGGACACCAGGTAGGCCGAGCCGCCGACCGCCATCAGGTACACCGCCTTGTTGTCGCGGATCGCGGCGATCGCCGCATCGCCGCGCTCGGACTTGCCGACCATGCCCAGCAGGCCGGTCTGCTCCAGCATCTGCCGGGTGAACTTGTCCATGCGCGTGGCGGTGGTGGGGCCGGCCGGGCCGACCACTTCGTCGCGCACCGGATCGACCGGGCCGACGTAGTAGATGAAGCGGTTGGTGAAGTCCACCGGCAGCGTCTCGCCGCGGTTGAGCATGTCGATCATGCGCTTGTGCGCGGCGTCGCGGCCGGTCAGCAGCTTGCCGTTGAGCAGGATCGTCTCGCCCGGCTTGAAGCTGGCCACTTCCTCGCGGGTGATGGTGTCCAGGTTCACCCGGCGCGCGTTGGTCGGGTTGTAGGTGAGCGTGGGCCAGTCTTCCAACGACGGCGGATCCAGCATCACCGCGCCGCTGCCGTCCAGGGTGAAGTGCGCATGGCGGGTGGCCGCGCAATTGGGGATCAGCGCCACCGGCAGGTTGGCGGCGTGGGTCGGGTAGTCCTTGACCTTGATGTCCAGCACCGTGGTCAGACCGCCCAGGCCCTGCGCGCCGATGCCCAGCGCGTTGACCTTCTCGTACAGCTCCAGGCGCAGTTCCTCGGCACGATTGGACGCGCCGCGGGCCTGCAGGTCGACGATGTCGATCGGCTCCATCAGCGCTTCCTTGGCCAGCAGCATCGCCTTCTCGGCGGTGCCGCCGATGCCGATGCCGAGCATGCCCGGCGGGCACCAGCCGGCGCCCATGGTCGGCACGGTCTTGAGCACCCAGTCGACGATGGAATCGGACGGATTGAGCATGGCGAACTTGCTCTTGGCCTCCGAGCCGCCGCCCTTGGCCGCGACGATGACGTCGACGGTGTTGCCGGGGACCACCTTCACGTTGACCACCGCCGGGGTGTTGTCCTTGGTGTTCTGGCGCTTGCCGGCCGGATCGGCCAGCACCGAGGCGCGCAGCTTGTTGTCCGGATGGTTGTAGGCGCGGCGCACGCCCTCGTTGACCATGTCCTCCACGCCCATGGTGGCGTCGTCCCAGCGCACGTTCATGCCGATCTCGAGGAACACGGTGACGATGCCGGTGTCCTGGCAGATCGGCCGGTGGCCCTCGGCGCACATGCGCGAATTGATCAGGATCTGCGCGATGGCGTCCTTGGCCGCCGGCGACTGCTCGCGCTCGTAGGCCGCGGACAGGTTCTTGATGTAGTCGACCGGGTGGTAGTAGCTGATGTACTGCAGCGCGTCGGCGACGGACTGGATGAGGTCTTCCTGCTTGATCGAGGTCACGGCTGGCTCTGCGGCTGGCGGGGGGAAACCCGCCCATTTTAGGGCAAAGTGGCGGGCCCGCCCGCTGTCACGCCGGCACGCCCTGTTCCGTCCTGGTCGTCATGACCCACGATCCGACCTTCGAATCCCACCGCGCCCGGCTGTTCGGCCTGGCCTACCGCCTGCTCGGCAGCCGCGCCGACGCCGAGGACACCGTGCAGGACGCCTGGCTGCGCTGGCAGGCCAGCGACCGCCGCGCGATCCGCGACCCCGCAGCCTGGCTGGTGACCGCCACCACCCGGCTCGGCCTGGACCGCCTGCGCGCGGCGCGCAACACCCGTGTCCACTACGTCGGCCCGTGGCTGCCCGAGCCGCTGGAGATCGCCGACGACGCCGACCCGGCCGAGCGCCACGACCGCGCCGAGCAGGTGTCGGTGGCGTTCCTGGCATTGCTGGAGCGGCTGAACCCGCACGAGCGCGCGGCGTTCCTGCTGAAGGAGGCGTTCGACTACGACTACGCGCAGATCGGCCGCACCCTGGAGCGCAGCGAGGCCGGCTGCCGGCAACTGGTGCACCGGGCGCGCGAGCGGCTCGGCCAGGGCCAGGCGCGCTTCGCGGTCACGCCCGAGCGCCACCGCCAGTTGCTGGAGCGCTTCCTGCACGCCTCGCAGCGCGGCGACCGCGCCGCCATCGCCGCCTTGCTGCATGCCGATGCGCAGTTGCTGTCCGACGGCGGTGGCAAGGTCACCGCCAGCCTGCGCCCCTTGCACGGCGCCGAGCGCATCGGCCGGCTGTACTGGGCCGTGGCGCGGCGCGGCCTGGGCCTGCAGGCGCGGATCGGCACGGTCAACGGCGAACCGGCGATCCTGCGCTTCCTGGGGCCGAGGCTGCAGTCGGCGACGCTGCTGGTGATCGACGGCGAGCGCATCGCCGAAGTGCTGACCCTGATGAATCCGGACAAGTTGCCGGCGCCGACGGCGAAATCTGCAGCCAGCGACGACTGAGCTGCTGCGACGCTGTCACGCCGACACACGCCGCCGCGTCCTGGAGGGGAAGGCGGCCATGGTGGCCGCCATGCACGAACCGCCATGCACTTCCATCGCATCGACTACACCCGCCACGAACCCGACGCATTCCGCGCCTTGCTCGGCGCCAGTCAGCAGGTCCACGACGGCACCCTCGGCAGCGCCCTCACCGAACTGGTGTTCCTGCGCGTGTCCCAGCTCAACGGCTGCGCCTACTGCATGGACATGCACGCCAGCGCCCTGCGCAGCGCCGGCACCGAGCCACGCAAGCTCGACACCCTCGCCGCCTGGCGCGACAGCCGCTTCTTCGACGCCCGCGAGCGCGCCGCGCTGGACTGGGCCGAAGCGCTGACCACGCTGCCTGCCGGGGCACCGCCGCAGGCCGTCTACGACGCACTGGCGACGCAGTTCGACCCGGCCGGGATCAGTGCGCTGACCATGGCCGTGGCCGTGATCAACGCCTGGAACCGGCTGGGCGTGGGGCTGCAGCCGGCGCTGCCGTAAGGGCGCTGCGCGCCGGGATTGGGGATTCGGGATTCGGGATTCGGAGGCAGGATCGCGTAGTCGGCAATTGCGCGACACCTCCCGAATCCCGAGTGCTCGCCGCTGGACGCACTCCCCACACACCAACGCCAGGCAGACCCCCAGCGCGCGCGGTTCTGCTTGCACGAATCCCCAATCCCGAATCGCCACTCCCGCCACCAAGACCGACATGTCCCCGCAACACGCCGCCGCTAGCGTGGCGCGCATCGCAGACGTGGAGCGCGCGCATGATCGAGAACGCCCTTGCTGTCGGCCTGGCCGACGAGACCGACCTGGCCCTCGCCTCCCCCGAGCCGCACTCCCGCACCGGCGCCGCGCATGGCCACCGCCTGCTGATGTGCGCGCCGCAGCACTTCGCGGTGGACTACGTGATCAACCCGTGGATGGAAGGCAACGTCCACGCCGCCAGCCGCGAGCGCGCGCAGGCGCAATGGAACGCGCTGGTGGCCGCCGCCGAGGCAGCAGGCGCCCGCGTCGACTGCATCGCTGCGGCGCCGGGCCTGCCGGACATGGTGTTCAGCGCCAACGCCGGCCTGGTGCTCGGCGATCGTTTCGTGCCCAGCCGCTTCCGCCACGCCGAACGCCGTGGCGAGGAAGCCTTGTTCACCGCCTGGTGCCGCCAGGCCGGCCTGCGCATCTGCGAACTGCCCGAGCAGGTGTATTTCGAAGGCGCCGGCGATGCACTGCTGGACCGTGGCGCACGCCGGCTGTGGATGGGCCACGGCCACCGCAGCGACCTGGCCGCCGCGCACGAACTGACCGACCTGCTGGACATCGAGGTGGTGCCGCTGCGCCTGGTCGACGCACGCTTCTATCACCTGGACACCTGCTTCTGCCCGCTGCGCGACGGCCACCTGCTGTACTACCCGGCCGCGTTCGACGCCGACGCGCAGCAGGCGATCGCCCAGCACGTCCCGGCCTCGCGGCGCATCGTCGTCGGCGAGGCCGATGCCCTCGCCTTCGCCTGCAATGCGGTGGACCTGGACGACACCCTGCTGCTCAACCGCGCCTCGCCCGCGCTGTGCGCCGCCCTGGCCGCGATCGGCTACCGCGTGGTGCAGACCCCGCTGGACGAATTCCTCAAGGCCGGCGGCGCCGCCAAGTGCCTGACGCTGCGGCTGGACGAATAAGCCGAAAGAAGCTCCAGCCAGACGCCTCCATCAGCCCCTCTCCCACCGGGAGAGGGGTTGGGGTGAGGGTACGGCCGCCATGGAACGCCTGGCGGTAGCAAGCAGTTCGAGGCTTCGCCCGTACCCTCATCCGCCCCTTCGGGGCACCTTCTCCCGCAGGGAGAAGGGAAGCGCTCGCCCCTCTCCCCGGGATAGAGGTTGGGGTGAGGGTGCGACACGCCGCATGACACAGCCGTCGCGCCGGGCTGCCCACGCCGCTACGAACCCCATCAGCACAGACCGAGGACCGCATTGAGCACCTCGCGCCACAACTGCTCGAGGTCGATGCCGCCACGACCGCCGAACAAACGGAACAGGCTGTAGCCGATCGCGAAGACTCCATACGACAGCGTCAGCACCAGCATGGTCGCGTCGCCCCACCGCAACAGCGCAGCGGCAAGCAGGACGAGAATCGTGCAGCCGAGCAGTTCGCGCCACGACGGCAGATGCGCACGCAGGCGGGCGAACACAGAGACGGCAGGGACGGACATGGCAACGGCCTTGGCTGGACATCGACGAGGCTAACCCATGCCTCGCCCTCAGCAAGCGCGCGCCCGCCACCGGCGTCAGCCCCGGTGCAGCCTGCGTCCCGATGCAGCCCACACTCCCCGCGCACACCCTGCCCCGGCACAATGCGCCGATGGCATCCACCTCCCCTTCCCATGGCGGCGCCCGCGCCGCGCCCCGCACCGGCCCCAGCCTGCGCGAGCGCTTCGATGCGATGCGCAACCTGCCGCCGTTCCTGCGCCAGATCTGGCAGACCAGCCGCTGGCTGACCCTCAGCAGCATCGGCCTGCGCGTGATCCGCGCGCTGCTGCCGGTGGCCGCGCTGTACGTCGGCAAGCTGATCATCGACGAGGCCATCCACCTGGTCGGGCAATCGCCCGGCTTCGACACGCTGGGCCAGGCCCTGGCCAGCGGCCGCCTGAACCGGCTGCTGGAACTGCTGGGCCTGGAGCTGGCGCTGGCGATCGCCTCGGACCTGCTTGGGCGGCTGGTCAGCTATGCCGACACGCTGCTGTCGGAGCTGTTCAACAACACCACCAGCGTGCAGTTGATGGAGCACGCCGCGCAGCTGGATCTGGAGGATTTCGAGGATCCGGAACAACAGGACCGCCTCGACCGCGCGCGGCGCCAGACCATGGGCCGCATGAACCTGATGAGCCAGTTGTTCGGCCAGGTGCAGGACGCGATCACCGTGGTCAGCTTCGCGGTCGGCCTGCTGGTGTACGCGCCGTGGCTCATCGCCCTGCTGGCGGTGGCGCTGGTGCCGGCCTTCATCGGCGAGGCGCACTTCAACGCGCTGGGCTACTCGCTCAACTTCCAGTGGACGGCCGAGCGCCGCCAGCTCGACTACCTGCGCCAGCTCGGCGCCAGCGTCGAGACAGCCAAGGAAGTGAAGATCTTCAACCTGCACAACTTCCTGATCGCGCGCTACCGCGCCCTGGCCGACCGCTATTTCCAGGCCAACCGCGCGCTGGCGCGCAAGCGCATGCTGTGGGGCACGGTGCTGGCGGCGCTGGGCACGCTGGGCTACTACGGCGCCTATGGCTACATCGCCTGGCGTACGGTTCGCGGCGACTTCAGCATCGGCGACCTGACCTTCCTGGCCGGCAGCTTCCTGCGCCTGCGGCAGTTGCTGGAAGGCCTGCTGATCGGCTTCTCGCAGGTGGCCGGACAGGCGCTGTACCTGGACGATCTGTACTCGTTCTTCCGCATCGTCCCGGAGATCCGCACCCGCCCGGGCGCGGTGCCGGTACCGCGGCCGATCGTGCAGGGCTTCGTGTTCGAGAACGTCGGCTTCCGCTACCCGGACGCCGAGCAGTGGGCGGTGCGGCACCTGGACTTCGCGCTGCGCGCCGGCGAGGTGCTGGCCCTGGTCGGCGAGAACGGCGCCGGCAAGACCACCTTGGTCAAGCTGCTGGCGCGGCTGTACGACCCGGACGAAGGCCGCATCCTGCTCGACGGCCGCGACCTGCGCGACTACGACCTGGACGACCTGCGCGCCAACCTCGGGGTGATCTTCCAGGATTTCGTGCGTTATCACTTCAGTGCGGGCGAGAACATCGGCGTCGGCCAGGTCGACGCGCTGGACGACGCGCCGCGGATCCGCGCCGCCGCGCAGCGGGCGATGGCCGCCGAGTTGATCGACAGCCTGCCGCAGGGCTACGCGCAGGTGATCGGGCGCCGCTTCAAGACCGGCGTGGACCTGTCCGGCGGGCAGTGGCAGAAGATCGCCATCGCCCGCGCCTACATGCGCGACGCCCAGGTGATGATCCTCGACGAACCGACCGCCGCACTGGACGCACGCAGCGAGTTCGAGGTGTTCCAGCGCTTCAAGGAGCTGTCCGACAACCGCACCGCGGTGCTGATCTCGCACCGCTTCTCCAGCGTGCGCATGGCCGACCGCATCCTGGTCCTGGCCGACGGCCGGATCGAGGCCAGCGGCACCCACGACGAACTCATAGCGCAGGGCGGCCGCTACGCGGAACTGTTCGAACTGCAGGCCGCTGGGTATCGTTAGCCGGTCCGCCCCTTCCGACACCGCCATGCTCCGCACCCTGCCCTGCCTGTTCGCCGCCGCCCTCGCCGTCCCGGCGCTCGCCGCTCCCGCCGCGGACACGCCGGCGCCCTCCGACTACGCCGCGGCCAAGGCCCTGGCCGACCGCGACGAGGCCGGCCTGCCAGCGGCCATGCAGGAGCGCCTGCAGACCCTGCAGCGCGCGGCGCTGGACGAGGGCGTGGCCAGTTGCGCCACGCCGCGTCCGGACACCTCGCCATTCACCGTGGTGGTGCAGGTGCAGGCCGACGGCAGCGTCGGCGCCAGCTGGCGCAACGGCACCACCCCGCTGGCCCTGTGCCTGGAGCGTTTCCTGCGCCAGCGCGCGCTGCTGGCGCCACCGCAGGCACCGTTGTACCTGTCCTACGAGGTGTCGTTCGAGAAGTGAGCCATCGTCGTGATCGGCTCGACCCTCAAATGAGAGTTGATCTCATTTGAATCGGCATGGGGTAGAATGGCCGCCGTTCCTTCCCCATCACGATCAACGGCATGTCTTCCGCTTTTGGCCCCGAAACGGTGCTCGATGTCCGCCACTGGACCGAGGACTACTTCAGCTTCACCACCACCCGCAACGACGGCTTCCGCTTCGACAACGGCCAGTTCGTGATGATCGGCCTGGAGACGGAAACGCGGCCGCTGCTGCGCGCCTACTCCATCGCCAGCGCCAACTGGGAAGAGCAACTGGAGTTCTTCAGCATCAAGGTGCCGGACGGCCCGCTGACCTCGCGCCTGCAGCACATCAAGCCGGGCGATTTGGTGCTGGTCGGCAAGAAGCCCACCGGCACCCTGCTGATCAGCGACCTGCACCCGGGCCGCCACCTGTACCTGCTGGGCACCGGCACCGGCCTGGCACCGTGGCTGTCGGTGATCAAGGATCCGGAAACCTACGAGCGCTTCGACAAGGTGATCCTCACCCACGGCGTGCGCTTCGAGAAGGACCTGGCCTACCGCGACTATTTCGAGAAGGAACTGCCGCAGCACGAGTTCCTCGGCGAGACGATCCGCGAGAAGCTGCTGTACTACCCGGCGGTGACCCGCGAGGACTTCCGCAACCGCGGCCGCCTCACCGAGTTGCTAGAAAGCGGCGAAATGCAGCGCACCCTCGGCCTGCCGCCGCTGAACCCGGAACACGACCGCGCGATGATCTGCGGCAGCCCGCAGATGCTGGCCGACCTGCGCCACACCCTGGACGCCCGCGGCTTCGTCGCCTCGCCGCGCATCGGCTCGCCGGGGCACTATGTGTTCGAGCGCGCCTTCGTCGAGAAGTGACGGCGCTGCGCGTCTCCCGTCGTAGGAGCGGCTTCAGCCGCGACGGGCGTTACCGGTAAAGCATCGCGGCTGAAGCCGCTCCTACCGGCATAAGCGACACGGCGGCAGATCAAAGCGAACAGTGGCGAAATAGTGTGGGAGGGACTTCAGTCCCGACGCGTTTGACTTGAAGGCGTCGGGACTGAAGTCCCTCCCACAAGAGCAGTATCCGAGCAGCCTGGACTAACCGGTTGCCTACTCACCCCAGCGCCCGCTCGATCTCGTCGGCCAGCGCTTCCGGCTTGTCGGTCGGCGCATAGCGCGCCAGCACCTGGCCGTCGCGGCCGACCAGGAACTTGCTGAAATTCCACTTGATCGCGGCGATGCCGAGCAGCCCGGATTTCTGCTGCTTGAGCCAGCGCCACAGCGGATGCGCGCCGTCGCCATTGACCTGCACCTTGGCGAACATCGGGAAATCGACGTCGTAGCTGAGCGAACAGAACTGGCGGATCTCCGCCGCATCGCCCGGTTCCTGGTGGCCGAACTGGTCGCAGGGAAAGCCCAGCACCACCAGCCCGCGCTCGCGATAGCGCTGCCACAGCGCCTGCAGCCCGGCGTACTGCGGGGTGAAGCCGCACTTGGAGGCGACGTTGACGATCAGCAGCACCTTGCCGGCGTACTCGGCGAGCGATTGCTCCTGCCCGTCCAAGGTGGTCGCGGTGAAGGCGTAGGCGGTGGTCGGCTTGTCCATGGGTCCTCGTGGCGCGGCGCGCCGCAGCGGCGCTGGTTCGAGGCGATGCTACGCGGTGGCCGCACGCCTCGCCAGCGAACCGGGGCCGATGCGCGAGGCCGCGTCGCAGAGGTCGGCGCGAACGCGCCGACACACACCGCCAGCGCACCACCGATGCGTGGCCGCACCGGCGACGCCACGCGCGAGAGCGCACTGCATCAAGGTTCACGCCAAATGCCGCAAAGCCTTGCGAAACAAGCGTCGATGCTGCAGCGCTCCCATGGCTTTCGTCACGGGTCACGCCTGCCGGCCTGGGGTAGCCTGCCCGATCACCATGATTGCGGATACCGCTTGATGACCTCTCGCCTCGCCCTTGCCCTCGCCGCCACGCTCGGACTCGCCATGCCCGCCTACGCCGCTCCGGCCACCACGCCCACCGCTGCTGCAACCGCCGCCACGCAGGCCAACCCGTTCTTCGCCGAAAGCCCGCTGCCGCTGCACTACCCGCAGTTCGACAAGATCAAGGACAGCGATTTCGCGCCCGCGTTCGACGCCGGCATGGCGCAGCAGCTGAAGGAAGTGCAGGCCATCGCCGACCAGACCGCCAAGCCCACTTTCGACAACACCATCGTGGCGATGGAGAAGAGCGGACAGGTCCTGGACCGCGCCACCACCGTGTTCTTCAACCTGGTCGGTGCCGACACCAACGACACCCGCAAGAAACTGCAGGCCGACTATTCGACCAAGCTGGCCGCGCACCGCGATGCGATCGCGCTCAATCCCAAGCTGTTCGCGCGCATCCAGACGCTGTACGACACCCGCAACCAGCTCGGCCTGGACGCCGAGGGCGTGCGCCTGATCGAGAAGTACCACAGCGACTTCGTCCGCGACGGCGCCAAGCTCAACGACGCCGACAAGGCCAAGCTCAAGGCGATGAACGCCGAACTGGCCGAACTGGGCACCAAGTTCAGCCAGAACGTGCTGGCCGAAGTGAACGCCGCCGCGGTGGTGGTGGACGACGTCAAGCAGCTCGACGGCCTGTCCGACGCGCAGATCGCCGCGGCCGCCGAAGCGGCCAAGGCGCGCAAGCTCGACGGCAAGTACGTGATCGCCCTGCTCAACACCACCGGCCAGCCGCCGCTGGCGCAGCTCAAGGACCGCGCCCTGCGGCAGAAGATCTACGAAGCCTCGGTGTCGCGCGGCAGCCACGGCGGCCCCTACGACAACACCGCGCTGGTGTCGCGGATCATGACCCTGCGCGCCGACCGCGCCAAGCTGCTCGGCTATCCGAACCACGCCACCTACTCGCTGGAAACCCAGACCGCCAAGACCCCCGAAGCGGTCAACGCCATGCTCGGCAAGCTGGCCCCGGCCGCGGTGGCCAACGCCAAGCGCGAGGCCGCCGACCTGCAGGCGATGATCGACCAGGAGCAGAAGGCCGCCGGCAAGCCCAGCTTCAAGCTCGAAGCCTGGGACTGGGCCTACTACACCGAGAAGGTGCGCCAGGCCAAGTACGACTTCGACGAGGCGCAGCTCAAGCCCTACTTCGAACTTAAGAACGTGCTGGAGAACGGCGTGTTCTACGCTGCCAACCAGGAGTACGGGCTGACCTTCAAGCAGCGCACCGACCTGCCCACCTACCGCGACGACGTGCTGGTCTACGACGTGTTCGACGCCGACGGCAGCCAGCTGGCGATCTTCATCGCCGACATGTACGCGCGCGAATCCAAGCGCGGCGGCGCCTGGATGAGTTCCTACGTGTCGCAGTCGGCGCTGACCGGCGACAAGCCGGTGGTCGCCAACCACCTCAACATCCCCAAGCCGCCGGCCGGGCAACCGACCCTGCTGACCTGGGACGAGGTCACCACCGCCTTCCACGAGTTCGGCCATGCGCTGCACGGCATGTTTTCGAACGTGAAGTACCCGTACTTCTCCGGCACCAGCGTGCCGCGCGACTTCGTCGAGTTCCCCTCGCAGGTCAACGAGATGTGGGCCGACGATCCGGCCATCCTCAAGCACTACGCCAAGCACTACCAGAGCGGCGCGCCGATGCCGCAGGCGCTGCTGGACAAGGTGGTGGCCACCGCCAAGTTCAACCAGGGCTTCGCCACCACCGAGTACCTGGGCGCGGCGATGCTGGACCAGCGCTGGCACCAGCTGAGCGCCGGCCAGGTGCCGCCGGCATCGGGCGTGATGGACTTCGAGGCCAAGGCGCTGGCCGCCGACGGCATCGCCTATGCGCCGGTGCCGCCGCGCTACCGCACGCCGTACTTCAGCCACATCATGGGCGGCTACGCGGCCGGCTACTACGCCTACATCTGGGCCGAAGTGCTGGACGCCAACACCCAGCAGTGGTTCAAGCAGCATGGCGGGCTGAGCCGCGCCAACGGCGACCGCTTCCGCAAGACCCTGCTCTCGCGCGGCGGCAGCGTCGATGCGATGCAGTTGTTCCAGGACTTCGCCGGGCACGCGCCGCAGATCGAGCCCTTGCTGGAGAAGCGCGGCCTCAACGCCACGCCGGCGTCGACGCCGAGCGCACGCTGAGGCGCAGCGCGGCACGGCCCATGCGGCCGTGCCGCCACGTCGCGGCGACGTCGCGGCGGAACACACCCGCGACCGACCGCAGGACGCAACACGCACGACGCCCGGCTCAGCCGGGCGTCGTGTTTTTTCAGCCTGCGTTTTCAGCGGCGACGCGTGGTGCGTCGCGCCTCGCCCGCAGCTGGCTTACTGGCCGTTGCCGGAGGCATCGACGCTGACGCCCAGCGACGCCGCGCCGCCGGCCTGCCCCTGCGCCTGACCGCTACCGGCCTGCGCACCGCCCTGGCCGCCCGCGCCCGCCTGGCCCGACACCGACCCGCCGTGCGTGCCCGCGCTGTGCGAGGCACTGCCGCTGGCCGCGCCACTGGCATTCCCGTTGCCGGACAGCGCCGGCACCGTGGGCAGGCCACCAGCGCTGGCGGCGCCGTTGCCGCTGCCGTTACCGGCCGCACTCGACGCAGCACCGTTACCGGTCACGCCATTGACTGCACCGGCGGCATTGCCGGCCGTCGACAGCGCCGCGGCGGGATTGGCCGCGCTGGCCGCCGCGCCGAGCGCGCCGTTGGCCTGACCGACTGCGCTGCCGGCCGCGTTGCGTGCCGCCGCACTGCCGCTGGCGGCGGCATTGCCGGCCAGCGTGCGGCCCTCGTTCACCGCAGTGCCGGCGGTCTGCACCGCGCCGTCAGCGGTAGCCGCGCCACGCGCCGCCGCCCGCTGCGCCGCCATCCGCGCACGCTGCGAGGACTGCTCGATGCCGCTGCGGGCGCGATCCAGCGGCACTCCGGCGTCCAGGCGGCCTGCGCCCATGCCGTTACCGCCGAGGCTGCCGCCGCCCAGGCCGCCCAGGGTGCCGTTGACCGCACCACCCACGCTGCCCGCACCGCCCAGCACCTGCGCGCCGGCCACGCCCGGGGTCAGCGCCACCGTCGCCACCAGCACCGCGCTCGCCAACAGAGTCTTGCCGTTCATCGCGTTCTCCTCGTGTCGCCGCAGGCCATCTGCGGCTCTCATGTTTCCCTACGAATCGAGCGACGCAGAACATCCCGTGCAGGCGGGACGCAGACAGAATGCGTTCAGCCGCCCGGCGCGCGCTGCAGCGGCAGGTCCGCGCCGAGCAGGCCGGCGCCGTACACCGGATCGGTGCCGGGCGCACCGAGATCGCGCGCCCGCGCCTGCAACTGCGCGCGTACCTGCGCGGCCGCCTGCGGATCCGGCTGCGGCAGGGCCTGCGCCGCCAGCCGCGCCACCAGCGGCGCGGCGAAGGAGGTGCCGCGCTGCGTCTGCCAGCGGCCCTGCGGTGCTGCGGCGATCAGTTCGCCGACCGCGGCGAAGGCCACCTGCGGCCCACGTCCGGCCTCCGGCAACACCCGCGCGCGCGCATCCACCGCGGTGACGCCGATCACCCCGGGATAGGACGCGGGATACAGTGGCGGTGCCGCCGGGCCGTCGTTGCCGACCGCCGCGACCAGCACGTGGCCGCGCGCGAGCATGCGCTGCACGGCGAGCTGCAATGCGCGGTTGGGCCCACCGATCAGGCTGATGTTGATCACCGGCACTTGCTGCTGTGCCATCCATGCCAGAGCCCCGACCAGCTCGACCACGGTGCCGCCGTCGGCCTGTCCGCAATAGATGTCGGCCGCATACAGGGTGCGCGCGAACGGCCCGTGCGCCACCGCGCGTCCGGCCAGCAGCGAGGCGACGGCGGTGCCATGCGGCTGCGCGCGCACCTGCCCGTCGCAGCCCCAGGATTGCACCTGCACGCCGGCCAGGGCCGGATGCGCCGCGTCCACGCCGCTGTCGATCAGGCCGACCACGAAGCCGCCCGCCGCGGCCCCTGCGGCGGCCGGAGCGGCGGATGCGCTGGCAGGTGCCGGCGGCGGCGCTGCCGATCCGCTGTAGACGTGGTTGTAGTCGTAATCGCCCTGCGGATCGCGCTCGCGCAGCTGCTGCAGCGCGCGGCGCGTGGACAGGCCCGACGGCACCTGCAGCACCACCAGGCGCAGGCCGAATTCGCCGAAGCTGCGCTGCTCCAGCACGGCGAAGCCGGCCGCCTGCGCCGCCTGCAGCGCAGCCGGGTCCGGCTCCAGTGCCACCACCTGCCCGCGCATCACCACGGCGCCGCCCTCGTCGCGCTCCAGCCCGCGCGGATCGCTGCGCAGCAGCGCCTGCAGGCGTTTCAGGCGCAGCCGTTCGACCTGGCCGCGCGCGTCCTGCAGCGACTCTCCCACCCGATTCATGCCGCCCTGCACGCCCTGGGTGACGTCCTGCACCAGCCCGCCGGCCGACGGCAGCGCCAACTGCGCCAACGCCGGTGTCGCCACCGCCAGCCATGCCACGGCCACCCAGCGCACTCGCCTGCCCGTCGCCATGCCCCGCTCCGTTGTCCGCCCCTGTTGGCGTGCCACACTAATCCTGCCATCCCGACACGCGGTGAACGCCGCGCCGCGCCCATGGAAGAAAACCCCTCCGCCGAACGTATCACCGACATGCACGCCGATCCCACGGCCGCCGTCGGCGACGGCATCTGTACCCTGCTGCCGCAATTGCGGCGATTCGCGCGTGCCGTCGCCGGCCATCGCGAGGACGCCGACGACCTGCTGCAGATCGCGATCGAGCGCGCGCTGCGCCGCGCCGGGCAATGGCGGCCGGAGACGCCGCTGCAGTACTGGCTGTACGGCATCATCCGCCACGCCTGGATCGACGAGGTGCGGGCGCAGCGGCGACGGCGGCAGGTCTTCGTCGATGCGGCCGAGGGCGAACACGTCGGCGACACGCCGCTGGAGCGGCAGCAGGACTGGATGGCCGTGCAGGCCGCGATGGCCGGCCTGCCCGAGGAACAACGCCTGGCGATCGCACTGGTGCTGATCGAAGGCCTGTCCTACAAGGATGCCGCGGCGGTGCTGGAGATTCCGCTCGGCACACTCACCAGCCGGCTCGCGCGTGGGCGCGAAGCCCTGCAGGCGTCACTGGAGGCGACCGCATGAACACCACGATCGACGCACTCACGCTGCAGGCCTATGCCGACGGCGAACTGGATGCGGCGCAGGCCGCCCAGGTGGAAGCGGCGTTGCGCAGCGACCCGCAGCTGGCACAGGCCCTGGAGCGGCTGCGCAGCCTGCAGGCGCGGTTGCGCGCCGGCTTCGCCCCGGTGCTGGACGAAGCGGTGCCCGCGCGCCTGCTCGCCGCCGCGCGTGCACGGGCGACCGGCGCGCCCGGCCAGCACGCCGATGTCGCAGCGCTGCCGTCCTCGCCCGTCCCGGTGACGGCGCAAGCCAGCCGACCGACGCCGCTGCGGCCGCGTGCGCGCCGCCGCTGGGCGCTGCCGGCGGCCTTGGCCGCGGCGCTGTTGCTGGGGCTGTGGATCGCGCAGCGGCAATTGCCGCCGGGCGATGCGCACGGCCCGACGGTCGCGGCGGCCCAGGGGGGCGTGGCCGAGGGCGCGCTGGCACAGGCACTGACGCAGCAGTTGTCCGGCCAGTCCCAGGGAAACGTGCGCATCGGCCTGAGCTTCCGCGATCGCGACGGCCATTACTGCCGCACCTTCGCCTTGCCGAGTGCAAGCGCCGGCCTGGCCTGCCAACGCAACGGCGCATGGCGGGTGGAACTGCTGGTGCCCGCCGGCGAACGCGAAGACGGCGGCGGCATGCGCATGGCGGCCAGCCCGATGCCGCCCGCCGTGCTGCAGGCGGTGGATGCGCGGATCGCCGGCGAGGCGCTGGATGCCGACGGCGAACAGCGCGCGCGCGCGCGCGGCTGGCGCTAGCAACAGGACGATGCCCCGCTTGCTTTGGGATGGACAACGCGCCTTGGCGCACCTCCGAAGCACGCCGGAACGCGTCCGGTAGGAGCGGCTTCAGCCGCGGCGGGCGTTACCGGGAACGCCCGTCGCGGCTGAAGCCGCTCCTACAATCGAGAAAGGACATCATGCCGAGCCGCGGCAATAACGCGTTATTAGAGACGTCCTGACGCTCCTACAGCACATCGATTCACGCTCGATGCCGCGGACGCACCTTCTTCGAGGTGCCCTCAGGGCAACGCCGCCTGCGTCTTCGACTCGGCGGCAGCGTCGAGGCCATCGATGCCGGCCAGCATCTTCTTCAGCAATATCTCCAGCTGCTGCTGCTCGCCGGCATCCAGCGCCGCGGTTTCCGTCTCCAGGAACGCACACACGTCCGGCAGCAAGCGTTCGATCAGGGCGATGCCGGCCGGCTGCAGGGTCAGCGCGACCTTGCGCCGGTCTTCCGGACTGGCCGTGCGCGACAGCAGCCCCTTGCTGCACAGGCTATCGGTGAGACGGGTGATGTTGGCCGGCTTCTCACTGGCGGCCTCGGCCACCTCGGTGGGGGTGATGCACTGCTCGGGCGTGCCGTACAGCATCATCAGGATCTCGTACTCCGGCGGGCTGATGCCGTACTCCTTGAGCACGCCGCTGGCGTTGGCATGCACGCGCTTGTACAGGTGTTTGACCAGCCGGACCAGGACGGCGGGTTCGCGCGGGAAGGCCGGATAGCGCGCGCAGGTATGCGCCACGCGCCGCTCGGTCTGATCGAAACTGCCCATAAGAAATCGATTGCAAGTGGGGTAGCCGCCAATGCTACCCATTGCGCAGCGTCCCGACGAGGGCATGCGTTGCGTTCCCGCATGCTGTCGACGCCGTGCACCGCACGCCGACGCCGACGCGCACTGGCGCGCCGGCCATCGCTCAGGCGGCAAACAGCGGCGCGTACTCCGGTGCCACCAGCTCGCGCAGCACGCTGGCCGGCACGTCCACCGTCTGCGTGCCATCGGCGTACGGCCCCACCTGGTACGGCGGGAACACGAAGCGCAAGGCGGTGATCTTGCCTGCCGCGTCGACCAACGGCTGGAACTGGCTGAAGTTGCCGGGCTGCGGCTCGGTGCCTTCGGCGATCATCTTGCTAGCGCTGCGCACCTGCTCGTCCTGGTCCTCCGGCGGCACCTGTTCGGCATCCACCCGCGTCTGCACCGCCTGGCGCAGTTGCGCAGCGACGTAACCGGCCACCTGCTTCCAGTGCGACGCATCCGGGATCAGCGTCTCGGCCGTCAGCATGCGCTGCTGCTGCGGCAGCCACACCCAACGCGCCACCAGCGGTTCGCCGTGCGCACCGCCGGTGTAGCGGCTGCCATCGGCGCTCAGCGCGACCAAGTCCGGACGCTCCAGCAACATCTCGAACTGCAGCGAAAGTTCGTAGGGCGCGCGCGGGCGATCGTTGCCGAGCCCGTCCACCGCTTCCATCAGCTCGCTGCGCGCGCTCTGCGCATAGCGGTTGGCCGCCTCGGCCAGTCCGGGATAGCGGTTGATCGACGGCGGGAAAGTGATGCCGACCACATAGCTGGGGCTGTGTTCGACGATGTCCTTCAGTTCCGGCGGCGTGGCCTGCGCCGGCTCCGGCGCCGCGGCGGCCTCGCTTTGTGCCGGTGCCGCGGCGGGCGCCGGTGCGGCGGCCGGTTCCTCGCGTTTGCAGCCGGCCAGTGCCAGCGCCGCCGCGACCGCCAGTGCCGTCCATGCCATCCGCCCGTTGCCCATCGTCTCTGCCCTGCTCACGTCGACTGCCCCTGTTCCTGCGATGCCTGTAAAAGTGGCGCGCATTATCGCGCCGTTGCGATGCCCAATGCTCAATCGAGCAGCGCCGCGTACTGCGGATGCCGCTGGATGAACACGGCCGCGTACGAACACGCCGGCACCACCTTCCAGCCCTGTGCCTGCGCATGGTCCAACGCGGCGGCGACCAGTCGCGCCGCCAGCCCGCGCCCGCCGATCGGGCCAGGCACCCCGGTATGGGTGATGACCATGCGCCCCTGCTCCAGCACGTAGTCGAGCTCGGCGCGGTGGCCGTCGACCTGCAGGCTGAAACGGTGCTGCTGCGGATCGTGCGCGATCGGGACGTTCGGTGCGGACATGGGCAAGTAGATGTGTCGCGGAGCATGCAGTGTCCGCTGCGGCTTGCCGCGGCGATGTGAAACACCTGCCCCAGGGCGTCACGCCGCCGACGCGGCGCGTCAGCCATATGCCGCTCAAGTCGTGCCGCACGCGGCCGATACCACCAGGACAGGCCGAAAACCTGGCATGGGAGTTGCAGCTCCCATCACGCAGCGATCCAACAGGGAACCACGCGCATGAGCGAGACCGAGAGCAAATACGACCAGGGCGACCACAACGCCTCCCTGCTGGAAGGGCTGTTCCAACTGTCGGTCAGCGGCGACCACCAGGGCGGCGAGTTCCAGCAGCTCGACGACGAGGTCTACCAGCGCCTCAAGCGCACCTACGAAAACGCCGCCATCGGCAGCGCCAAGGTGCAGTTGCGCGGTCAGCAGACCCGCTGAACACAGAGGGCGGCCTGACGGACCGCCACCTGCCCCATGCGCGATGCGTGCCCACGACCGCATCGGCGCCATGGCGCATACCCAGCGCCGCGAATGAGAGAGGTGCCGATCGCGGCGCCGCACGCCCGTGCGGACGCCACCGCATCGCGGATCAGCCGCGCCCGAAGCGCGGGTTCGCCAGCTCGCCCAGGAAGTGCTGCAGCACCGACGGCTCCATGATCAGCAGGAACATCACGCCGAACGCCGCGCCGGCCAGGTGCGCGCTGTGGTTGACGTTGTCGCCGCCGCGGCGGTCCATCCAGATGCTGTAGCCGACGTAGAACACGGCATACAGGATCGCCGGGATCGGAATCGGGATGAAGAAGAAGAAGATCCCGGTCCACGGCGCCATCAGGATGAAGGCGAACAGCACCGCCGACACCGCGCCGGATGCTCCCAGGCTCATGTAGTTGGGGTTCTTCTGGTTCTTCAGGTAGCTGGGCAGGATCGAGACCACCAGCGCCGACAGGTAGAACAGCGGGTACACCAGCATGTTGCCGGTCATCCGCTCCATCAGCACCTCGATCGGGCCGCCGAAGAAGTACAGCGTGACCATGTTGAACAGCAGGTGCGGGAAATCGGCATGGATGAAGCCGTAGGTCACCAGCCGGTCGTACTGCTTGTGGCGGTCGATCGCCGGCGGCCACAGGATCAGCCGGTCGAGCAGCCGGCGATTGTTGAACGCCGCCCACGACACCAGCACGGTGAGGACGATCAGGATCAGGTTGACGGGGGTGACGGAGGGCATGCGGGGTCTCAGGCGGGGCGGTAGTGGTCGACCATGCGGTAGCGGCGCGCGTACAGCCCGAACAGCAGTGCGGCGACGAATGCGAAGGCGGCGAAGAAGAACATCAGGAACGCGGTCTCGCTGAGCCCGGTGCTGCCGATGTGCGCGGTGACGCGGTCGTTGCGCACCGCCGCGTTGGACAGCAGCACCCACAGGTTGCCGACGGTGGTGGTGAGGTTCCAGAAACTCATCACCACGCCCTTCATCGACTGCGGCGCCTGGCTGTAGGCGAATTCCAGGCCCGTCGCCGAGACCAGCACTTCGCCGAAGGTCAGCAGCGCATACGGCAGGATCTGCCAGGCGATGGACAGGGCGTCGCCGCCGTCCATCATCACCTGCAGCGTGCCGACCACGATCCAGGCCAGGCCGCTGAAGGCGATGCCCGCGGTCATCCGCCGCAGCGCGGTCGGCTCGTAGCCGCGCCGGCGCAGCAGCGGATACAGCACCAGGTTGTTGAACGGGATCAGCAGCATCACCAGCGCCGGATTCAGCGCCTGCATCTGCGAGGCGCTGAACCACGCCGGCATCTGCATCTGCTGGCCCTGCAGCACCCAGGTCGAGGCCTTCTGGTCGAACAGCGAGAAGAACGGGGTGACCAGCGCGAACACCACCAGCACCCGCAGCACCGCACGCACGCCGTCCACCGCCGCGTCCGGATGCAGCGCGCGGGCGCGCTCCAGTTGCCACCAGGTACCGCCACCGATGCCGGCCAGCAGCAGCACCAGCGCCAGGCACAGGCAGATCACCAGGCCCAGGGTCGGCACGAGGGCGAACGTCGCCAGCGCCAGCAGCACCGCCACACCGGCCAGGGCCAGGCCAGGACGCCCCTGCCCCGGCGCCTGCCGCAGCAGCGCGGTGCGCACCACCTGGGCGAAACCATGCGGATCCTTCGGCGGCAGCGGCACGCGCACGTAGCGGTGGCGCCCGGCCCAGAACACCAGGGTCGCCACCAGCATCAGGATGCCGGGGATGCCGAACGCCCACGCCGGCCCCAGGTTCTTCAGCGCCAGCGGGATCAGTAGCGAGGCGAACAGCGAGCCGAAGTTGATGATCCAGTAGAAGGCGTCGAACACCACCTTGGCCAAGTGCTTGTTGCCCTGGTCGAACTGGTCGCCCATGAACGAGGCCACCAGCGGCTTGATCCCGCCCGCGCCCAGCGCGATCAGGCCCAGGCCGAGGAAGAAGCCGTTGCGATGGCCCTCGAACAGCGCCAGGCACAGGTGGCCCACGCAGTAGATCAGGCTGAACCACAGGATGGTGCTGTACTTGCCGAAGAAGCGATCGGCCAGCCAGCCGCCGAGCAGCGGGAAGAAGTACACGCCGATCATGAAGCTGTGCATGATGTGCTTGGCTTCGGCCTCGCGGCCGGGCGCCGTCACTTCCTGCAGCAGCAGCGAGGTGATCAGGAACTGCACCAGGATGTTGCGCATGCCGTAGAAGCTGAAGCGCTCGCAGGCCTCGTTGCCGATGATGTACGGAATCTGCCGCGGCATGCGCGCAGTGGCGCGCTCTTGCGCCGCGCTCATGCGGCGTTCCTCGTGGTGGCTTGGCTGCTCACGGGCCCTCGTCCAGGCAAAATTTTCAGAAGGTTACCCGATCGTTCCGGCGAATCGAACCGCCAGGGCGTGTCACCCGTTCCCGAGTATGCCGCGTGCTCGGGAATGGGTGACACGCCCCAGGGTGCTTTCGCAATCGGCGCGCTGCCCGCATCATGGGGGCCTGTCCCGAGACGGTGCCGAGATGATCCGACCCTGGCTGGCCACCCTGTTGCTGCCGATGCTGCTGTGCAGCATGCCGTCGCTGGCCAGCGAGGCGGGCCTGTCCACCGAAGCGGAGCGCAGCGGATTCGCGCGCACCGGCCGCTACGCCGAAACCATCGCGCTGTGCGATGCGTTCGCGCAGCGCTATCCGCACGCGGTGCGCTGTTTCGACTTCGGCACCACCCCGGAAGGCCGGCCGATGAAGGCGCTGGCCGTGTCGACCTCGGGTGCGCTGGATCCGGCGGCCGCACAGGCGCGCAAGCTGCCGGTGGTGCTGATCCAGGGCGGCATCCACGCCGGCGAGATCGACGGCAAGGACGCCGGCTTCCTGGCGCTGCGCCAACTGCTCGACGGCCAGGCCGCGCGTGGCGCGCTGGACAGGCAGGTGTGGCTGTTCGTGCCGGTGTTCAACGTCGACGGGCACGAGCGCTTCGGCGCCTGGAACCGGCCCAACCAGCGTGGTCCGGAACAGATGGGCTGGCGCACCACCGCACAGAACCTCAACCTCAACCGCGACTACGTCAAGGCCGACGCGCCGGAGATGCAGGCGATGCTGCGCCTGGTCGAGCAGTGGGACCCGCTCGTGTATGTGGACCTGCACGTCACCGACGGCGCGCAGTTCGAGCACGACGTGTCGATCCAGGTGGAACCGCTGCACGCCGGCGATACCGCACTGCGCGGCGACGGCCTGCGCCTGCGCGACGGCGTGCTCGCCGACCTGAAGCGGCAGGGCTCGCTGCCGCTGCCCTACTACCCTTCGTTCGTGGTCAACGACGACCCCGCCTCCGGCTTCGAGGACGGCGTGCCGACGCCGCGCTTCTCGCACGGCTATTTCCAGCTGCGCAACCGCTTCGGCATGCTGGTGGAAACGCATTCCTGGAAGCGCTACCCCGAGCGCGTGCGCATCACCCGCAACACCATCGTCTCGGTGCTGCAGCAGGTGGCGCGGCATGGTGCGCAGTGGCGCGCCGACGCGCTGGCGGCGGACATCCGCGCGCAAGCCCTGGGCGGCAAGACCGTGGCGCTGGACTACCGCACCACCGACGCCTCGCACCTGGTGGACTTCCGCGGCTACGCCTACACGCGCACGCCCTCGCCGGTGTCCGGCGCGCTGATGACCCGTTACGACGAGCGCACCCCACAGATCTGGCGGGTGCCATTGCGCGATCAGATCGTGCCCAGCGTGGAAGTCGCCGCGCCGCGCGCCGGCTACCTGGTGCCGGCGGCGCAGGCCGCCCTGGTCGGCGCCAAGCTGCGCCAGCACGGCATCGCCTTCCGCACGCTGGAGCACGACGCCACCCTGCCGGTACAGACCTTCCGTGCCGACGACGCCAGCTTCGCCGCCCGCTCGTCCGAAGGCCACCAGCGGCTCACCGTCACCGGCGTCTGGAAGCCGGAGACCCGCCCCGTCGGCGCCGGCGCGCTGTTCGTGCCGATCGCCCAGCGCAAGGCGCGGCTGCTGATGGCGCTGCTGGAACCGCAGGCACCAGACTCGCTGCTGCAATGGGGCGAGTTCAACAGCGCGTTCGAGCGCGCCGAGTACATGGAAGACTACGTCGCCGAGGACGTGGCGCGGCAGATGCTGGCCAACGACCCGGCGCTGAAAGCCGAGTTCGAGGATAGGCTCGAACACGACGCGGCCTTCGCCAAGGATCCGCAGGCGCGGCTGGAGTTCTTCTACCGCCGCCACAGTTCCTGGGACGAGCGCTACCGCCTGTACCCGGTCATGCGCAGCGACGAAGCACCGTCCTGACGCGCGGTTCTACCCTCCCCCGACTCCCCCCGATGCGCCTTCCCGTCATCTGCTGAAGAGGCTGTTCGCCCCGATATGAAAACGTTTACAGGATCCCTTTGCCTGACCCTCGCGCTGGCCTCGCCTGCCGTCGCCGCGCCGCCGGCGGCGGCCGCGGGCACGGCGTCCACGCCGAACGCCGCCGCTGCGCAGCGCCCGTGGAACGACCGCAGCCTGTCGCCGGACCGGCGCGCCGCGCTGCTGGTGCAGGCGATGACCCCGGACGAGAAATTCCAGATGCTGCACAGCTACTTCGGCCTGGGCAAGGACGGCGGCCCGCGTCCGTCCGGCGCGCTCGGCTCGGCCGGCTACGTGCCGGCGATCGACCGTTTGGGCATTCCGTCGCAGCAACTGGCCGATGCCGGCCTCGGCGTGACCAACCCCGGCAACATCCGCCCCGGCGACCACGCCACCGCGCTGCCCTCCGGCCCGGCCACCGCCGCCACTTGGAACCGCGCACTGGCCTTCGCCGGCGGCGCCACCATGGGCCGCGAGGCCTGGCAGCAGGGTTTCAACGTGCTGCTGGCCGGCAGCGTCAACCTGCAGCGCGACCCGCGCAATGGCCGCAACTTCGAGTACGCCGGCGAGGATCCGCTGCTGGCCGGCACGATGGTCGGCGAATCGATCCGCGGCGTGCAGAGCCAGCACGTGGTCTCGACCATGAAGCATTTCGCGATGAACGACCTGGAGACCGGGCGCAACACCCACAGCGCCGACATCGGCGAACAGGCCATGCACGAGTCGGACCTGCTGGCCTTCGAGCTGGCGCTGAAGATCGGCCAGCCCGGCTCGGTGATGTGCTCGTACAACCGCATCAACGGCGTGTACGGCTGCGAGCACGACTACCTGCTCAACCAGGTGCTGAAGCAGGAGTGGAAGTTCCCCGGCTACGTGATGTCCGACTGGGGCGGCGTGCACAGCGGCTCCAAGGCGGCGCTGGCCGGCCTGGACCAGCAGTCGGCCGGCGAAGTGTTCGACAAGGCGGTGTACTTCGACCAGCCGCTGCGCATGGCGGTGTCCGCCGGCACCGTGCCGCAGGCGCGCCTGGACGACATGGTCAAGCGCATCCTGCGCGCCTTCATCGCCACCGACAGCTTCGACAACCCGCCGCAGCACCAGCCGATCGACGATGCCGCCGGCGGCCTGGCCGCGCAGCGCGTGGTCGAGGAAGGCACGGTGCTGCTGCGCAACGAGGGCAAGCTGCTGCCGCTGTCGCGCAACCTGCGCCGCATCGCGGTGATCGGCGGGCATGCCGACAAGGGCGTGATCGGCGGCGGCGGTTCCTCGATGGTCGGCATCACCGTCAACGGCGGCAACGCGGTGCCGGGGATCGCCCCGACCACCTGGCCGGGCCCGGTGATGTTCCATCCATCCTCGCCGCTGCAGGCGCTGCGCAAGGCGCTGCCGGATGCGCAGATCGACTACGCCAGCGGCGACGACCCGGCCGCGGCGGCCAAGCTCGCGCGCGAGGCCGAGGTGGCCATCGTATTCGCCACGCAATGGTCGGCCGAGTCGGTGGACCTGCCGGACATCACCCTGCCCGACAGGCAGGACGCGCTGATCGCGGCGGTGGCCAAGGCCAACCCGAAGACGGCGGTGGTGCTGGAGACCAACGGCCCGGTGGCGATGCCGTGGCTGCAGCAGGTACCGGCGGTGCTGGAGGCCTGGTACCCGGGCATCCGCGGCGGCGAAGGCCTTGCGCGGCTGCTGCTGGGCGAAGTCAATCCGTCCGGCCGCCTGCCGGTGACCTGGCTGCGCGACGTGTCGCAACTGCCGCGGCCGTCGATTCCCGGCCTGGGCTTCAAGCCGGCGCAACCGGCCGGCAGCAACGTCGACTACAGCATCGAAGGCGCGAATGTCGGCTACCGCTGGTTCGCCGCACGCGGCCTGGAGCCGGTGTATCCGTTCGGCTACGGCCTGTCCTACACCACGTTCGCCTACAGCAACTTCAAGGTGCAGGCCGACGGTCACCGTGTCGTCGCCAGCTTCGACGTGCGCAACACCGGCGATCGCGAAGGTGCCGACGTGCCGCAGCTGTACCTGCGCCTGCCGCAGGGCCACCACACGCCGATCCGCCTGGTCGGCTGGGACAAGCTGACGCTCAAGCCGGGCGAGAGCCGCCACGTCAGCATCGTCGCCGAGCCCAAGACCCTGGCCGACTACGACCCGAAGCAGCGTCACTGGCACATTGCCGCCGGCGACTACGAACTGCTGCTGGGCCGTTCGGCGACGCAGGTGGAGGCGCGCGCGCCACTGCACCTGAAGGACGGCGTGCTGCAGCATTGACCGAGGGCCGCGGCGCACGCGCGCCGTGTCCCGGTCCCCGCCCCGCCTCCGCGCCTTTGCGCGCGGCGGCGGGGCGATGTTCGCGATCGCGACGTGCGCAGCACCGATTGTGTGGCGGACGCCGCAGCACCACCGGCTGTATACGCAACCCTGAGACCCTGCGCCGTAGCATCGCCACATGACTCCCCGCGTCTTCCGATGGCATCGCACCGGCTGGCTGTTGCTGGCCGTGGCGGCATTGGCGCAGGCGCACGTCGCGGCGGACGCGGTGCGGCCGGTCTCCGCAGCGCCTGACAGTTCCCTCACCGTGGTCACGCTCACGCTCGCCCCGGATCCGCGCGCCACGCAGGACGGCGACGACTGGATCGCGCGCCGCGAGCGCATCGTCGCGGCCCTGCAGCGCCTGCATCCCGACGCCATCGCCCTGCAGGAAGTGCTGCAGACGCCGGAAATGCCGAACCAGGCGCAATGGCTGGCCGCGCGCCTGGGCTACCACTGCCACTTCATCAGCCCCGATCCGCCGAGCCGGCCGCAACGTCGCGGCAACGCGCTGCTGACCCGCCTGCCGGTGCTGGAAGAAGCCGAGACCTTGCTGCATCCGCTGGAGGACTACAGCGTGGCCGGCCTGGTGCGGGTGGACCTGCACGGGCAGCCGGTGAACCTGTACTTCACCCGCCTGCACGCGGCGCGCGACGGCGGCGCCAGCCGCCGCGAACAGGCCGAGGACCTGATGGCCTGGATCGATGCCACCGCCGAGGGCGTGCCCTCGCTGCTGGCCGGTGGCTTCTTTGCGGCGGCGCGCGCGCCCGAGCTGGCACCGTTGGCGGTGCGCTTCGAGGACGGCAGCGTGCGCGGCGAAGCGGCGCGCAACCGGATCGACGTGCGTGCACCCGGCACGGCGCCGACCGCCGACCACGTGTTCTTCGAACGCGGCCACTTCCGCCCGCTGCACGGCGCCCGCCTGTTCGCGCCGGCACCGGACCTGCCCGCGGCCGGCACGCGCGGCCTGCTGATGGCGCTGCAACCGCTGGACCCGATACCGACATCGCTGCAACCGGCGCCATAGCGGACAGCCTGGCGGGCGCGTTCGCGCGCGATGCGATCACCGCCGTGCGATGCGGCACATGGGGATGGATCGGCATCGGCATGCCATCGGCCCAGGACGATCGGGCACCGCTGATCCCCTGCTTTCGTCACGCATCACCGCATCTGCTGTAGGAGCGGCTTCAGCCGCGAGGCCTTCCACGGAAAGCCTCGGCGCGGCTTTAGGGCACCTCTAATAACGCGTTACTGCCGCAGCTCGGCATGATGTATCGCCGCGATTGTAGGAGCGGCTTCAGCCGCGACAGGCATTCCCGGGAATGCCCATCGCGGCTGAAGCCGCTCCTACGCGTGCGCCCCTAGCTTTCTAGAGACGCCCTGGCGACGCACCGGCGCAAGCGGCGGCCAATGCGGCGTAGGCCGCCATCGCTGCCGAAGCACGCTGATCACGCGCGCAAGGGCAGCGTACCAACCTGGCAGCCACGCCCCACCCGCACTTCCAGCGCGTCTGCCCTGGCATCCACACAAAAAAAGGCCGGGCGAACCCGGCCTTCTTCATGGTGCAGCGCTGGCGCGCGATCAGCCGATCGCGGCGTGGTAGCGGCGCTCCACTTCCTTCCAGTCGACCACGTTGAAGAACGCGCCGATGTAGTCAGGACGGCGGTTCTGGTACTTCAGGTAGTAGGCGTGTTCCCACACGTCCAGGCCCAGGATCGGGGTATTGCCCTCGAACAGCGGGCTGTCCTGGTTGGCAGTGCTCTCGACCACCAGCTTCTTGTCGGGGGTGACGCTCAGCCAGGCCCAGCCGCTGCCGAAGCGGGTCAGCGCCGCCTTGGTGAAGGCTTCCTTGAACTTGTCGAAGCCGCCCAGTTCGCTGTCGATCGCCTTGCCGACGTCGCCGCTGGGGGTGCCGCCGGCGTTGGGCGCCATCACCGTCCAGAACAGCGAGTGGTTGGCATGGCCGCCACCGTTGTTGCGCACCGGGCCCTGCAGGTTCTCCGGCAGCGACTTCAGCTTGGACACCAGCGCCTCGATCGGCAGATCGGCGTACTCGGTGCCTTCCAGCGCGGCGTTGACGTTGTTGATGTAGGTCTGGTGATGCTTGGTGTGATGGATCTCCATCGTCTGCGCATCGATGTGCGGTTCCAGCGCGTCGTAGGCGTAGGGCAACTTGGGGAGGGTGTAGGCCATGCGGTTCTCCTGGACTTTCGCCGTCGAAAGGACGAGCGTTGCGTGAGCAATGGTAGGGACGGTCGGCGACCTTACCAAGGGCGCGGCTGGGGAAACATCGTCCCATCCCGCGGCGGCGGTGCCGGCCGGCCTTGCGAATCGGCGCCTACCATGCCCCACGCCCCGGTTAGTCGGATGTGAATCGCCTGGGTCACGGCGGTGACCGGCGGCGTTTAGAGCGGGAACAGGCAGGCCGGCCCATACTGTGCGCGATGGCGCCATGCTGCGCGCCGCCGCCGTTCCTGCAGGAGAGTCCATGCGCAAGCCCATGCTGTTGATCGCCGCCATCGTGTTGCTGGTGGGCGGGCTGTGGGGCATCCGTGGGCTGCAGCATCCGCCGCACCAGCAGTTCGCGCCCTCGCTCGAGGCGGCCACGCAGGCGCCGTACACCGCGCCCGGCAAGGCAGCCGCCGCATCGGATGCCGCGGCGCCGGAGCTGCCCGCATTCCTGCCGCCCGAAGCGCGCGCCACAGTGGCATTGATCCAGCGTGGCGGCCCGTTCCCGCACCGCCAGGACGGCAGCGTGTTCGGCAACCGCGAGAACCGGCTGCCGGCGCAACCGCGCGGCTACTACCGCGAATACACCGTCGACACGCCAGGACTGTCGCATCGCGGCACGCGCCGCATCGTCACCGGCGGCACGCCGCCGCAGGTCTGGTACTACAGCGACGACCACTACGACAGTTTCCGCAGCTTCCAGGTCGGCGGCACGGGGCCGGCGCGATGAGCGGCTTCCCGTTCGCGCTGAACCTGGCCGAGCCGGCTGCCTCCGGCGTCTACCGCGTCGCCAACCGCGACCTGGACAGCGTCGCCGCCCTGGCCCGCGACGCCGGTCTGCGGCTTTGCCGGATCGACCTGCACGGCTGCACCGGCAAGGCCATGCTGCTGATGCGGCTGGCCGCGCAGCTCGACTTCCCGCCCGGCTTCGGCCGCAACTGGGACGCGCTGACCGACGGCCTGCGCGACCTGTCCTGGCTGCCCTCGCCGCGTGGCTACGCGCTGCTGCTGGAGGACGCCGGGCAGTTGCAGGCGGTGGCGCAGCCGGCCTTCGACGTGCTGCTGGACATCCTCGACGACGTCGCCCGCGAATGGGCGCAGGACGGCGTCAGCTTCGTCGCGTTCGTGGGCGGCAGCGAGGAACCGGAAGCGCCTGCGGAGTCCGACTGAGCGCAATGCGTAGGAGCGGCTTCAGCCGCGACCGGCCGTCGGAGCGATCGCCATCGCGACCGGCGTGCGAACTGATGCCATCGCTCACTATTGGTGGCACAGGCACATCCGTGGACGCGAGCCCGCGCGCACCGAGTAAGAACGGCGTCAGCCGCGACCGTATTCACCGGGAACGCCCGTCGCGGCTGAAGCCGCTCCTACGACGAGCGCACACGCGGCGCTCCAGCGGAGCCGCCTAGCTGTGGCGGCTGCCGTTCCGGGTCCCGGGTCCCGGCCTTTCAGCCGTCCAGCTCGCTCCAGCGCGCATACGCCGTATCCAGGTCCGCCTGCGCCTGGCTCAAGGCCTGCGTGTGCGCGGTCACCGCCGCCGCGTCGCGCTGGTAGAACGCCGGGTCGGCCATCGCCTCGGTCAGCGCCGCGACCTGCTGTTCCAGCGCTTCGATCCGCGCCGGCAACTGCTCCAGTTCGCGCGCATCCTTGTAGCTGAGCTTGCGCTTGGCCTGCGCGGGCGCAGGCGCCGCTGCAGCGGCCGCCACCGGCGTGGTCGCCGCCGCGGTGGCCGAGGCCTTGGCTACCGCCATCGCGCTGGCCGGCGCCGACGGGCGCTGGCGCACCCAGTCGCTGTAGCCGCCGACGTACTCGCCGATGCGGCCGTCGCCTTCCATGACCATGGTCGAGGTGACCACGTTGTCGATGAAGTCGCGGTCGTGGCTGACCAACAACAAGGTGCCGCTGTAGTCGCCCAGCAGTTCTTCCAGCAACTCCAGGGTTTCCACGTCGAGGTCGTTGGTCGGTTCGTCCATCACCAGCAGGTTGGACGGCTGCGCGAACAGCCGCGCCAGCAGCAGGCGGTTGCGCTCCCCACCGGACAGGCGGGTGATCGGCGCGCGCGCACGCTCCGGGGTGAACAGGAAGTCCTGCAGGTAGGCGTGCACGTGCTTGCGCTTGCCGTTGACCTCGATGAAGTCGCGGCCCTCGGCCACGTTCTCGATCGCGCTCCAGTCCTCGCGCAGGGTGGCGCGGTACTGGTCAAAATACGCCACCTGCAGATTGGTGCCGGCGCGCACTTCGCCCTGGTCCGGGCTCAGTTCGCCCAGCAGCAGCTTCAGCAACGTGGTCTTGCCGCTGCCGTTGGGGCCGATCAGGCCGATGCGGTCGCCGCGCAGGATGGTGGTGGAGAAGTCGCGCACCATGCTGCGCGCGCCGAAGGCGAAGCTCAGGTCCTTGGCCTCGATCACCTTCTTGCCGGAGGACTCGCCCTGCGCCGCTTCCATGCGTACGTTGCCGCCGAGTTCGCGGCGCTGGGTGCGCTCGCGGCGCATCGCTTCCAGTCGCCGTACCCGGCCCTCGTCGCGGGTGCGCCGGGCCTTGATGCCCTGGCGGATCCACACTTCTTCCTGCGCCAGCAGCTTGTCGAAGCGCGCGTTCTCCTGCGCCTGCGCGTTGAGCCGCTCCTCGCGGCGGCGCTCGTAGTTGGCCCAGTCGCCCGGCCAACTGCTGACCTGGCCGCGGTCGATCTCGACGATACGGGTGGCCAGGGCACGCAGGAACCGCCGGTCGTGGGTCACGAACACCACGCTGCCGTTCCAGCCCTTGAGGAAGCCTTCGAGCCAGTCGATGGCCTCGATGTCGAGGTGGTTGGTGGGCTCGTCCAGCAACAACAGGTCCGGCGCCGACACCAGCGCGCGCGCCAGCAGCACGCGGCGCTTCATGCCGCCGGACAGCCGCGCGAACTCGGCGTCGCCGTCCAGTTCCAGGCGGGTCAGGGTCTCGTTGACCCGCTGATCCAGGGCCCAGCCATTGGCGCCATCGATCTTGGACTGCACCGCGCCCAGCGCATCGCCGTCGAACTCGGCGGCATGGCTGAGCCGATGGAACTCGGCCAGCCAATGGCCGAGCTCGCCCAGGCCGTCGGCGACCACGTCGAACACGCTGCCGGCGGCGCCATGCGGCACCTCCTGTTCCAGCCGGGCGATGCGCACGCCCTGCTGCACGCGGACCTCGCCGTCGTCGGGCTTGAGCTCGCCGGCGATCAGTTTCATCAGGGTGGATTTGCCGGCGCCGTTGCGGCCGATCAGGGCCATGCGTTCGCCCGGCTCGATCGACAGGTCGGTCTTTTCCAGCAACAAGGGGCCGCCGACGCTGTAGTCGAGGTTTTGAAGAGTGATAAGAGGCATCGCGCTATTGTACGGGAGCGCACTGTTCCGGTTCGGGATTGGGGATTGGGGATTGGGGATTGGGGATTGGGGATTGGGGATTGGGGATTGGCAGCATCTCGCGAGCGCTGGGCACTGCGCTCGCCTGTTGTGGGAGCGGCTTCAGCCGCAACGCATCGCTCTCAAGGCGTCGCGGCTGAACCCGCTCCTACAAAAACACGGATTGTGGTGACCTCTCGATCCCAGCGCTCGGCAGCGACACTCATCCGGCCCACGGGCCGCCTTTGCGAATCCCCAATCCCCACTCCCGACTCCCAGCCGTCAACCAGCTAAAATGCCGCATGAACGATTTCGCCACCCTCTCCCTTTCCCCGGCGCTCGCGCCCGGCATCGACGCGCTCGGCTACACCAGCATGACACCGGTGCAGGCGCAGAGCCTGCCGCCGATCCTGGCCGGCCAGGACGTCATCGCGCAGGCGCCCACCGGCAGCGGCAAGACCGCGGCGTTCGGCCTGGGCCTGCTGCACAAGCTGGATCCGGCGCTGAGCCGCGCGCAGGCGCTGGTGCTGTGCCCGACCCGCGAACTGGCCGACCAGGTCGGCAAGCAGTTGCGCAAGCTGGCCACCGGCATTCCCAACATGAAACTGGTGGTGCTGACCGGCGGCATGCCGCTGGCCCCGCAACTGGCCTCGCTGGAGGCGCACGATCCGCAGGTGGTGGTCGGCACGCCCGGCCGGATCCAGGAGCTGGCGCGCAAGCGGGCGCTGCATCTGGGCGGCGTGCGCACGCTGGTGCTGGACGAGGCCGACCGCATGCTCGACATGGGCTTCGAGGAGCCGATCCGCGAGATCGCCAGCCGCTGCGACAAGCATCGGCAGAGCCTGCTGTTCTCGGCCACCTTCCCCGAGGAAATCCGCGCATTGGCGCGCGACCTGCTGAAGGAACCGGCGGAAATCACCGTCGAAGGCGCCGACAGCGCGCCGGAGATCGACCAGCAGTTCTTCGAGGTCGACCCCACCTACCGGCAGAAGGCGGTGGCCGGCCTGCTGCTGCGCTTCACCCCCGAATCCAGCGTGGTGTTCTGCAACACCCGCAAGGAGGTCGACGAGGTCGCCGGCTCGCTGCAGCAATTCGGCTTCTCCGCGCTGGCGCTGCATGGCGACATGGAACAGCGCGACCGCGACGAGGTGCTGGTGCGCTTCGTCAACCGCAGCTGCAACGTGCTGGTCGCCAGCGACGTGGCCGCGCGCGGGCTGGACGTGGAAGACCTGGCGGCGGTGATCAACTACGAACTGCCGACCGACACCGAGACCTACCGCCACCGCATCGGCCGCACCGCGCGCGCCGGCAAGCACGGCCTGGCGCTGAGCCTGGTGGCACCACGCGAGACCGCGCGCGCGCAGGCGCTGGAAACCGAGCAGGGCCAGCCGCTGCGCTGGTCGCGCGCGCCGCTGGCCACCGCACGGCCGGCGCAGCTGCCGCAGGCGGCGATGGTCACCCTGCGCATCGACGGCGGCAAGACCGACAAGCTGCGCCCCGGCGACATCCTCGGCGCGCTGACCGGCGATGCCGGGCTGTCCGGCGCGGCGATCGGCAAGATCGCGATCTACGCCACCCGCTCCTACGTCGCCATCGCCCGCGCCCACGCCGGAAAGGCGCTGGCGCAGCTGCAGGCCGGCAAGATCAAGGGCCGCCGGTTCCGGATCGCCAAGCTGTGAGCGCGGCGCAGCAGGTCCTGGCGTCGCTGCGCCCGGACGAGGACGGCAGCCTGTGGAGCGACGCGGTCCCGGTGGCCTGGATGCACCACACCTGCTGCTTCATCCTGGAGGACTGCGCCGCCGGCGACATCCCGGCCGACGCCGCGTCCGCCATCGCGACGTTCCTGCAGCTCGACGCCGCGGTATTCGCCGCCGCCGCGCCGCACGTGTTCGCCTACTACCGGCACACGCAGGCGCTGTGCGCCAAGTACGGATGGCCGTCCCCGGACATCGCCGGCCCCGACGAAATATGGGCGCACGTGCAGTTCGGCAGCGAAGCCTACGTCAGCCGCTATCGCGATGGCCGCCTGCGCATCAGCCTGGAATGCAGCTGCGACTGGGAAGCCGAACACGGGCTGCAGCTGGTGTTCGCCGACGACGGCCGGATCTGCAAGGTCGGTCCGTTCGATGGCCATTTGAGCCATGCCGCCGCGCATGCCGACCCCAGCCTGGAAACGGTGATCTACCCGACCTGACCCGGTGCCTGCGGTTGCGGCGTCAGGCATCGCCCGCACCATGCGCGATCGCCACGCCGCATGCGCGCCGCGGCGTCGCCTGCGCTTCGCCCCCCGGCCGCGCCACTGACGCCGCCCGCGTCTGTGGCCGTGCTCAGTAAGTCAGTGTCGCCAGCAGCGGCAAGGCTTCGCTCCAGCGATCGCGTCCACGCAGCGCCTGCAGTTCCACCAGCACCGCGGCGCCGACCACTTCCAGTTCCAGTTGCTGCGCCAATGCCAGGGCCGCGCGCAAGGTGCCGCCGGTGGCGAGCACGTCATCGACCAGCAGCACGCGCGCGCCGGCAGGTAGCGCATCGGCGTGCATTTCGATGCGATCGCTGCCGTACTCCAGTGCGTACTCCTGGGTCACCGTCCTGCCCGGCAGCTTGCCCGGCTTGCGCACCGGCACGAAGCCCGTGCGCAGTTCGTGCGCCAGCGCCGCGCCCAGGATGAAGCCGCGCGACTCGATGCCCAGCACCGCCTGCAGCGGCGTGGTGCGCCACGGACGCGCCATTTCGTCCAGCGCCGAGGCGAAATCCGGGCCGTCGGCCAGCAGCGGGGTGATGTCCTTGAACACGATGCCCGGCTTCGGGAAATCGGCGATATCGCGGATGCGGCCGGACCAGTGGGCCGGTGCGTCGCTGGGCGCGCCGCAGCAGGAGAAATCGTTCATCGCACAGTCGTATGGCGTAGGGGAACGCAAAGTCTAGTCGCAAGGCGGCACCGCGTCGCGGGGCCGCCTCGTCGGTCTACGACTTACGCCGCCGCAGCGCTCGCGTCCTGCCGCGCGGAACCGCGAAACAGGCCGCGCACCAGCACGAAGAACAACGGCACCAGCAACACTGCCAGCACGGTGCCGGTGACCATGCCCCCGATCACGCACACGCCGATCTCGCGGCGGCTGGAAGCGCCGGCGCCGGTGGACAGCGCCAGCGGCAGCACGCCGGCGACGAACGCCAGCGAGGTCATCACGATCGGCCGCAGGCGCAGCCGCGCGCCTTCCAGCGTCGCCTCCAGCAACGGTCGCCCGGCACGCTGCCGCGCCTCGGCGAATTCGACGATCAGGATCGCGTTCTTCGCCGACAGGCCGATCGTGGTCAGCAGGCCAACCTGGAAGTAGATGTCGTTGACGAACCCGGCCAGAGTGGTCGCCAGCACGGTGCCGACCACGCCCAGCGGAATCACCAGCAGCACCGCCACCGGGATCGACCAGCTTTCGTACAGCGCCGCCAGGCACAGGAAAATGAACAGGATCGAGGCCGTGTACAGCCACAGCGTCTGGTTGCTGGACAACTGCTCCTGGTAGGACAGCCCGCTCCACTGCAGATCGAAGCCCTCCTGCTTGGCCACCAGCGCCTGCATCCGCTGCATCGCCTCGCCGGAACTGCTGCCGGCCGCCGCACCGCCCTGGATCTGCGACGCCGGCAGGCCGTTGAAGCGCTGCTGCAACTGCGGGCCGCGGGTCCAGTGGGTGCTGGCGAAACTGGCAAACGGCGCCATCTGCCCGCCGCTGCCGCGCACGTACCACTGCGCGATGTCCTCCGGCAGTGCGCGGTACGGCGCATCGCCCTGCACGTACACGCGCTTGACCCGGCCGCGGTCGATGAAGTCGTTGACGTAGCTGCCGCCCCAGGCGGTGGCCAGGGTCGCGTTGATGTCGCTCTGCGCCAGTCCCAGCGCGCTGGCCTGGGCGTGGTCGATGTCCACCTGCAGTTGCGCCTTGTCGCCCAGACCGTTGAGCCGCACCGCGGTCAGCTGCGGATCGTCGCCGGCCTCCTTGAGCACCTGCTGCTGCGCCTTCAGCAGCGCCGCGCGGCCGGCGCCGTCGCTGTCGCGGATCCACAGCTCGAAGCCGCTGGACTGGCCCAGGCCGCGCACCGCCGGCGGCGACAGCACGCTGATCTTGGCGTCGCCGACATCGCGGAAATGCGCATTGGCACGGTCGATGATGGCCTGCGCGGTGTTGTCGCGGTTGCGCTCGCCCCACGGCGTGAGCGCCACGAACGCCTGGCCGGCATTCTGCCCGGTACCGGCGTTGTTGCGGCCGACCACCATGAAGATCGCGGTGAGATTGGCCTTCTCGTGGGTCATGAAGTAATCGCTGATGCGCTTGCCCAGCGCCTGGGTCTTGGCCAGTGGCGTGCCTTCCGGGGTGGTGAACTGGATCTGCACCTGGCCCTGGTCTTCCACCGGCAGGAAGCCGGTCGGCATGCGCATGTACAGCACCATCATCGCCAGCACCACCAGCGCATACAGCGCCATCCAGCGCCGCGGCCGCTGCAGCACCGTGCCGAGACGGCGCTGGTACGCCTGCTGGCCGCGCTCGACGCTGCGGTTGAACCACTGGAAGAAACGGCCGAGCTTGCGCTCCTGCTCCACCGGCTTGAGCAGGGTCGCGCACAGCGCCGGGGTCAGGGTCAGCGCGACCAGCGCCGACAGCGCCATCGCCGACGCGATGGTGATGGAGAACTGCCGGTAGATGATGCCGGTGGAGCCGCCGAAGAACGCCATCGGCAGGAACACCGCGCCCAGCACCACGGTGATGCCGATCAGCGCGCCGGTGATCTCGCCCATCGAGCGCTCGGTGGCCTCGCGCGGCGGCAGGTGCTCCTCGTGCATGATGCGTTCGACGTTCTCCACCACCACGATGGCGTCGTCGACCAGCAGGCCGATCGCCAGCACCATCGCGAACAGGGTCAGCGTGTTGATGGTGAAGCCGGCCGCGGCGAGGATGCCGAAGGTGCCCAGCAGCACCACCGGCACGGTGATCGCCGGGATCAGCGTGGCGCGGGCGTTCTGCAGGAACAGGAACATCACCACCACCACCAGCACGATCGCCTCGGCCAGGGTGTGCACCACGTTCTCGATCGAGATGCGCACGAACGGCGTGCTGTCGCGCGGATAGGCCACGTCCAGGCCCGGCGGGAAGGTCGGCTTGAGCCGTTCGATGGTGGCGTGGATCGCGTCGGAGGTGGCGATCGCATTGGCGCCGGCCGACAGCGTCACCGAGAAGCCGGACGCCGGGTGGCCGTTGAGCGTGGCGTTGTTCTGGTAGTTCTCCGCGCCGATCTCCACCCGCGCCACATCGCCCAGGCGCACGCTGGAGCCGTCCGCGCGCGTGGCCAGGATGATCTGCCGGAACTGTTCCGGCGTCTGCAGCCGCGACTGCGCGGTGACCGTGGCGTTGAGTTCCTGCTCGGCGCCGGTGGGCAGCGCACCGAGTTCGCCGGCGGTGACCTGGGTGTTCTGCGCCAGGATCGCGCTGCGCACGTCGCCGGGCATCAGTTGGTAAGCGTTGAGCTTGTGCGGGTCCAGCCACACCCGCATCGCGTACTGCGCGCCGAACACGTTGATCTCGCCGACGCCGTTGATGCGGCTGATCGGGTCCTGCAGGGTGCTGACCAGGTAGTCGGAGATGTCGACGTTGTCCATGCGGTCGGTGCGGTCGTAGATCGCCACCGCCATCAGGCTGTCGCCCTGCGACTTGGCCACGGTCACGCCCTGCTGCTGCACTTCCTGCGGCAGCCGGTTGAGCGCCTGGTTGACCGCGTTCTGCACCTGCACCTGGGCGATGTCGGGATTGGCCGCCTGGTCGAAGGTGATGCTGATCCGCGCCTGCCCGGACGAGGAACTGGTCGAGGAGAAGTACAGCAGGTGGTCGATGCCCTTGATCTGCTGTTCGATCACCTGGGTGACGCTGTCCTCCACGGTCTGCGCCGAGGCGCCGTTGTAGGTGGCGGTGACGTTCACCGACGGCGGCGCGATGTCCGGGTACTGCTCGATCGGCAGGGTGAACACGGCGATGGCGCCGGCGGCCATGATGCAGATGGCTAGGACCCAGGCGAAGATCGGGCGGTGGATGAAGAAACGCGGCAGCATGCCGGCTCAGCCCTGGCCGGCGGCAGGCGCGGCCGCGGCGGCGGTCTTCACCGTCACCTTGGCACCGTCGCTGAGGCCCTGCCGGCCCGCCACCACCACCCGTTCGCCCGGCTTGAGGCCATCGCCGACCAGCCAGCGGTCGCCGACCGCACGCAGCGTGGTGAACTCGCGCTGGCGCACCACGTCGTCGGCGCCCACCACCCAGGCCACCGCCTCGCCGCGCGGGGTGCGGTCCACCGCCGCCTGCGGCACCAGCAAGGCCTGCTGGCGCACGCCCTGCCCGACCAGCGCGCGCACGTACATGCCCGGCAGCAGTTGCGCATCGGGATTGGGGAAGCGCGCGCGCAGGGTCACCGCACCGGTGGTCTCCTCCACGTCGAGGTCGGCGAACTCCAGCGTGCCCGGCAGTGGATACGCGGTACCGTCGGACAGGGTCAGCCGCACCTGCGTGCTGGCCGGCTGCACGCCGCCGGCCGCGATCGCCCGGCGCAGCGCCAGGAACTGGTTGCCGGACTGGGTGATGTCCACGTTCATCGGATCCAGTTGCTGGATCTTGGCGATGGCATCGGTCTGGTTGGCGGTGACCAGCGCGCCGGGGGTCACCCGCGCGCGGCCGATGCGCCCGCCGATCGGCGCCAGCACCGTGGCGAAGCGCAGCTGCGTGCGCGCGGTGTCCAGCGCCGCGCGTTGCGCGTCGCGACTGGCCAGCGCCTGCTTGTAGGCGGCCTGCGCATCGTCCACGTCCTGCTGCGCGGCCAGCCGGGTCTTGCCCAGGGTGCGATAGCGCTCTGCGCGCAGCGTGGCGGCGGCGAGCGTGGCCTCGGCGGTGGCCAGGTTGGCCTGCGCCTGGTTGGCGGCGGCCTGGTACAGGGTCGGCTCGATCTGGAACAGCGGCTGCCCGGCCCGCACCGTGGCGCCCTCCTCGAACAGCCGCTGGCGCAGGATGCCGCTGACCTGCGGCCGCACCTCCGATTCTTCCGAGGCCACGGTGCGTCCGGCCAGTTCCACGCTCAGCGGCACGCTCTGCGGCTGCAGGGTCACCACCTCCACCGTCTTCGCTGCCGGCGCCGGCGCCTTGCCTCCCCCCTTGCAGCCGGCGAACGCGAGCACGACGACGGACAGCAGCAACGGCAGCGCGCGGCGGCGCTGGACGAAAGGCGCGGGCATGCGCTTGATCCTGGGGACGGCGGGGAGGATCATTTAATTTACTCAAAGACAAAAAAACAATCATGAAGGGAAGCACAACCCTTCGCCGCCAGGATGCGCAAACTGCGACGGCGACGGCCGAGCCGGCGACAACGGGCGTGCCCGCGCGCCCGCGTGGACGGCCGGCACTGGCGCGGCCGCGCCTGCTGGCGGCGGCACGCACCCTGCTGCTGGAGCACGGGCTGGACGTGTCGCTGGAGCAGATCGCCAGCCAGGCCGGGCTCACCCGGCAGAGCCTGTACAACCATTTTTCCAGCAAGGCCGAGCTGATGATGCAGGTGTTCGAGGCACTGGGCGAGGAGTTGCAGACCCGGCTGGAGAACATCGGCAGCGCCACCGCACAGGACCTGCCCGCGACCCTGCGGCAGATCGCGCTGACCGTGCCGGCGCACCTGTACGCGCCCGACGCCCTGCGCCTGCATCGCCTGCTGGTGCAGGCCAGCGCGCAGATGCCGGACCTGCTGCAGTCGCTGCACCAGCGCCGCGCCGGCCGCCTGCGCGAGCGCCTGAGCGCCTTGCTGCGGACCCTGCACGCGCGCGGCGACGTGCAGGTCGCACGCCCCACCCTCGCCGCCACCGCGTTCATCGGCGCCACCTTCGGCTATGCGTATCCCGGCGCGATGCTCAACGGACAGGCACCGGACGCGGCCGCGCAGCAGGCGCTGGCGGAGGAAGTGGTGGCGACCTTCCTGGCCGCCTGGCGCTATTGCGGCGCGACCGCGCCCTGAGCGCACGCGCCGCCCCTGCTCAGGAACTGCACGACAGCATCGAACAACCAGCCCGGCTGCGCGCCCAGTCCGGACGCTTCGCCGCGAAGGCCTCGCGCCCGGGCTGCTCGTCGTACGGATGGCGCATCACCTCCAGCAGCTCGTCGATGCCGCCGGTGTCGCCCTGCTCGGCGCGGTCGATCGCCTGCTGCGCCAGGTAGTTGCGCAGCACGTAGCGCGGGTTGGCCGCGCGCATCCGCGCGGCGCGGGCGGCCGCGGGCAACGGATCCTGCTGCAGGCGCTGCGCATAGCGGGCCAGCCAGGCCTCGAACGCCGGCGCCTGCGCCGCCAGCTTGTCCGGGTCGTAGAACGCCTCGGCCAGCGCCGCCAGGGCCTGCGCCGGCGTCCACGGCGTCAACGGCAGCGCGCTCAAGCCGCGGAACCACAGGGTCATGTCGACCTCGCCCTGCTGCAGCAGATCCAGCAGGTCGCGCATCAGCGCGACATCCTCGTCGCCGCAGCTCTCCAGGCCGAGCTTGGCCGCGATGTTGTCGCGCTCGGCCTGCGCATACTCGGCGCGGAACCGCTCCAGGCCGTCGTGCAACGGCGCGACGTCGTCGAACAGCGGTGCCAGCGCCTGCGCGAGCCGGCCGAGGTTCCAGTACGCAACCTGCGGCTGCGTACCGAAGCGGTAGCGGCGGCCCTGCGCATCGGTGGTGTTGGGGGTCCAGTCCGGATCGTAGTCGTCGATCCAGCCGTAGGGGCCGTAGTCGATGGTCAGGCCCAGGATCGACATGTTGTCGGTGTTCATCACCCCGTGCACGAAACCGACCCGCATCCAGTGCGCCACCATGCGTGCGGTGCGCGCACAGATCTCGGCGAACCAGGCCGCATCGCGTGCGCCACCGGTGCCGGACAGCTCAGGGAAATCGCGTGCGATCACCAGATCGGCCAGGCGCCGCAGCAAGGCGGTGTCGCCGCGCGCGGCCGGCAGTTCGAAACTGCCGAAGCGCACGAACGACGGCGCCACCCGGCACACCACCGCGCCCGGTTCGGCGCGCGGATGGCCGTCGTAGAACATGTCGCGCACCACTGTCTCGCCGGTGCCGACCAGACTCAGCGCACGCGTGGTCGGCACGCCCAGGTGATGCATGGCCTCGCTGCACAGGAACTCGCGGATCGAGGAACGCAGCACGGCGCGGCCATCGGCACCGCGCGAATACGGCGTGGGCCCGGCGCCCTTGAGCTGCAGCTCCCAGCGCCGCCCGTCCACGCCCAGGGCCTCGCCCAGCGAGATCGCGCGGCCGTCGCCGAGTTGCCCGGCCCAATGCCCGAACTGATGACCCCCATAGTTCGCCGCATAGGGCTGCATGCCCGGATAGCGCGCATTGCCGGCGAACACCGCGGCGAACTCCGGCGCTTGCACCTCCTGCTCGGACAGCCCAAGCAAGGCGGCCACCTCCGGCGAGTACGCCAGCAGCCGCGGCGCCGCGACCGGCGTCGGCTCGACCGGCGACCACAGCGCGCCCAGCACCTCGCGGCGCCGCGGACCGGTTTCCGGGTCGCCAGGCAGCTCGGCGACGAAGCGATTGTCGAAACGCAAGAAAGGCATGGGCAAGAGCGTAGAAGTCGCAGGCTTCATTGGAAAGGCCACAGGGTGAGCACAAGGTGCACGCTTCGTGCAACGCAAGCATGCCCCCTTCGTCCCCGCGGGCACGCTAAGCCCCTCTCCTCCCGGGAGAGAGGCTGGGGTGAGGATCGGGGCGCAAAGCGCATGCAGTGCTGCAACTGCACCAGGCGGCGCCCGCACCCTCATCCGCCCCTTCGCGGCACCTTCTCCCGGAGGGAGAAGGGCGTGCAAGCCCCTCTCCCCCGGGAGAGGGGTTGGGGTGAGGGTCGGGGCGCGAATCGCATGCAGTGCTTCAACTGCACCAGGCGGCGCCCGTACCCTCATCCGCCCCTTCGGGGCACCTTCTCCCAGAGGGAGACGGGGGTGCAAGCCCCTCTCCCCCCGGGAGAGGGGTTGGGGTGAGGGTGCGGCGCCGCAAAAGCACCACAGCGCCGATGCTGGCACCGCAAGCCCACGCTTCTACCAATCCCCACTCCCGAATCCCCATTCCCCGCCCCACCTCCACTCGCCGCCGACATGGCCATCCGGCATGCTCCGCGCTCCTCTCAGGGATCGCCCATGTCCGACCGACCGTCTTCGCCCCGCTGGCCCCGCAACGCCCTGATCGCCCTGTCCTCGCTGCTGGTCTCGGCCTGCAGCAGCCTGTTCTTCGGCGGCCTCAACGCCAGTTCCTCGCGGCATGGCCTCCACGAGCAACGCGGGATCGTCTACGACGCGGCGCATGGCCTGGCACTGGACGTGTATCGCCCCGCCGGGGTGGAACACGCGCCGGTGGTGGTGTTCTTCCACGGCGGTACCTGGAAGACCGGCAACCGCCAGAACTACCGCTGGGCCGGCGAAGCGCTGGCGCGGCACGGCGTGGTCGCGATCGTGCCGGACTACCGCAAATATCCGCAGGTGACCCTGGACGGCTTCATGCGCGATGCCGCCACGGCGGTGGCCTGGAGCCAGCGCCATGCCGCCGACTACGGCGGCGATCCGCAACGGCTGGTGCTGATGGGCCACTCCGCCGGCGCGCACATCGCCGCGCTGCTGGCCACCGACGGTCATTGGCTGCAGGCGCAGGGCCTGTCGCCGCGGCAACTGTGCGGCCTGGTCGGGCTGGCTGGCCCCTACGACTTCCTGCCGCTGACCGATCCGGACCTGATCGGCATGTTCGGCCAGGACCCGGCGCAACAGCGGCGCTCGCAGCCGGTGAACTTCGTCGACGGCGACGAGCCGCCGGCGCTGCTGCTGCACGGCGACGCCGACACCGTGGTGGAGCCGCACAACAGCCAGTCGCTGCAGGCCGCACTGCAGCGCGTCGGGGTACCGGCCGAACTGAAGACCTATCCCGGCGTCGGCCACATGCGGCTGGTGCTGGCGCTGCGCAAGGACGACCCGGCGCTGCCGGTCATGGCCGACAGCATCGCCTTCGTGCGTGCCTGCCCGGCACGTCCCGCCGCCCGCTGATCCGGACGATGCGGACCGAACTCAACCGTCCGCGCTGCCGAGCAGCTCGAACGGACCGCCCTGCTGCAGCGCGCGCTGATAGGCGGGGCGCTGCTCGATCCGCTGCACGAATCCGGCCAGGTTCGGATGCGTCTGCAGGCCGATGCGCGCCGCGGCGGCCTGCACCGGGAAGCTCATCTGCACGTCCGCGGCGGTGAAGCGGTCGCCGGCGAACCAGCCGGTCTCGGCCAGCTCGCGCTCCATCCAGTCCAGGTGCAGGCGCACCTGCGGCCCGACGAAACCATGCATCGCCTTGTCGACGATGGCCTTGGCGATCGGCCGCGCGAAGAACGGCATCTTCGCCGAGCGGATCCGCCCGAACACCAGGCTCATCAGCAGCGGCGGCATCGCCGAACCCTCGGCGTAATGCATCCAGTAGCGGTAGCGCAGGCGCTCGGGCGAATCCAGCGGCTGCGGCGCCGGCGACAGCGTGCTGCCGGTGTCGTAGCGGTCCACCAGATAGTCGAGGATGGCCCCGGACTCGGCGAGGACGTGGCCGTCGTCCACCAGCACCGGCGACTTGCCCAGCGGATGGATCGCGCGCAGCTCCGGCGGCGCCAGCATGGTCTTGGGGTCGCGCTGGTACTTGATCACCTGGTACGGCAGCGCCAGTTCCTCCAGCAACCACAGCACGCGCTGCGACCGGGACTGGTTGAGGTGATGCACGGTGATCATGGCGACGGCTCCGGAGCTCGGGGGCCGCCATGGTAGCCGGATGCAGGTGTGAACCCGCGCATGCAGGGCATCGTCGCTGCGTCTGGCGCCATGGCAATGGCGCCGCCATCAGCGGAAGTTCGCTGCCCGAAAAAAGAAACGCCCAAACAAAAACGCCGGAAGCTTGCGCTCCCGGCGTTCGGCACCTTGCGGTGGCAGACGTCCTTAGACGGCCTGCACCTGGTCAGCCTGCATACCCTTCTGGCCCTGCACGGCGACGAAGGTCACCTTCTGGCCTTCCTGCAGCGACTTGAAGCCGGTGCCCTGGATCGCGCGGAAATGCACGAACAGGTCCGGGCCGCTTTCCGGGGTGATGAAGCCGAAGCCCTTGGCATCGTTGAACCACTTCACGGTACCGTTCTGACGCTCAGACATTTGCTAACTCCTGAAACATTGAATTGAAGAAATCGCAGCCATCGGAAATCGAGGCCGAGACTGAGTTGCAGGCGTTAGTAAAGCGAGCGGAACGATGAAGTGGATCGTGAGATCTACTGCACCAAGCCACGATTCACGGTGACTCTAGCAAACACAGTGGGGCCACCATACGCGGGTCGTGATCAAAAAGCGACATGTTTGTGTAGACAAACCGGGATCCACCACAAGGAAGCTGAACCCAACCCTAAAGTTAACGCCGGCGCTGCCGATCCGCCTGCCGATCCGCAGAAACTGCGCAAATCCGCCATGGACCGGACAACGGCGACTGAGCCTGCGACCACGCCGGAGGTGGCCGTAGCTCCCCCTCCCCCCGCCCCGGCCCCGGGTCGGACACGCGCCCCCGGTCTCGATTCTCCCGCTCCCCCACAAGTCCCCGGCCAGCGACGGCCCCACACCGTATCCTAGTGCGCCCTCGATCCCGGTAGCCGCATGGCCCTCACCGCCACCCTCCGCAAGGCGGAGCTGCAGATTTCCGACATGGACCGCGGCTACTACGCCGCCCATTCCCTGACCCTGGCGCAACACCCGTCCGAGACCGATCAGCGGCTGATGGCGCGCCTGCTGACCTTCGCCCTGTACGCCGAGGAGCGCCTGCTGTTCGGCAAGGGCCTGAGCAGCGACGACGAACCCGACCTGTGGCGGATGGACTACACCGGCGCGATCGAGCAATGGATCGAGGTCGGCCAGCCCGACGAGTCGCGGGTACGCAAGGCCTGCCGCCGGGCGCGCTCGGTGGTGGTCGCCAACTACGGCGGCCGCGCCGCGGACATCTGGTGGGACAAGAATGCCTCCGCCCTAGGCAAGCTCAAGCAGGTGCAGGTGATCGACCTGCCGGCCGACGCCGTGGCCGCGGCGGCCGAGCTGATCCAGCGCAGCATGCGCTTCGACGTAGTGATCCAGGACGGCGAGGTGCAGTGGCTGGGCGACAGCGGCAGCTTTGCCTTCACCCCCACGGTGCGCAAAGCCGCGGCATGAGCGCCGGGACCGCCCCCCTCCGCACCGATGTCGTGGTACTCGGCGCCGGCGCCGCCGGGCTGATGTGCGCGATCGCCGCCGGCCAGCGCGGGCGCCGGGTGCGGGTGATCGACCATGCCAACAAGGTCGGCAAGAAGATCCTGATGTCCGGCGGCGGCCGCTGCAACTTCACCAATACCGGCACCGGGCCGGGCAACTTTCTGTCGGCCAACCCGCACTTCTGCAAGTCGGCACTGGCCCGCTACCGCCCCACCGATTTCATCGATCTGGTCGAACGCCACCACATCGCCTACCACGAGAAGGAACTGGGGCAGTTGTTCTGCGACGTGTCCTCCAAGCAGATCGTGCGCATGCTGGTGGACGAGTGCGCCGCGGCGGGGGTGACGGTGCGCACCGACTGCAGCGTGCGCGCGGTGGAACGCGGCAGCGAAGGGTTCCGCCTGGATACCGACGATGGCCCGGTGCATGCGGCCTCGCTGGTGGTGGCGACCGGCGGCCTGTCGATCCCCAGCCTCGGCGCCAGCGGCTTCGGCTACGAGCTGGCGCGGCAGTTCGGCCATGCGGTGCTGCCGACCCGCGCCGGGCTGGTGCCGCTGACCCTGAGCGGCAAGCACCAGGAACGCCTGCACGACCTGTCCGGCCTGGCGCTGCCGGTGGAGGCCAGTTGTAACGGCGCGCGCTTCCGCAACTTCATGCTGATCACCCACCGCGGCGTCAGCGGCCCGGCGATCCTGCAGATCTCCTCGTACTGGCAACCGGGCGACGACCTGCGCCTGGACCTGCTGCCGGGACAGGACGCGGCGACCTGGCTGCGCGAACAGAAACGCCTGCGCGGCGCTGCCGAACTGCGCACGGTGCTCGGCGAGGCACTGCCGCGCCGCTTCGCGCAACGCCTGTGCGAGGTTTGGCTACCGGACAAGCCGGTGCGCCAGCTGGACGAGCCGCAGCTGCGCGCCGCCGCCGAGCTGCTCGGCGCCTGGCCGCTGGTGGCCAGCGGCACCGAGGGCTACCGCACCGCCGAGGTCACCCTGGGCGGCGTGGACACCGACCAGGTGTCGTCCTCGACCATGGAATCGCGGCGCGTGCCCGGCCTGTACTTCGTCGGCGAAGTGCTCGACGTCACCGGCTGGCTGGGCGGCTACAACTTCCAGTGGGCCTGGGCCTCGGGCCATGCCGCTGGTTTGGCGGCGTGACCCTGCCGCCGGGATTGGGGATTCGCCAAGGCCTACTCCGCTCATCTTGGTCGGCCTTGGCTAACACGCGAACCTTCAGACATCGCGAACCCGCTTTTGCCAATCCCCAATCCCGAATCCCCAATCCCCGCCCCCCATCCATGGACGCGACAGCGGCCATCGTGTATTAAACCCCGTCCCCGGGAGGCTTCATGCACACAGGCAAAGACATCACCCTCCGCCTGATGATCGTCGACGACAGCGGCGAAGACGCCGAGGCGATCGTCAGCAGCCTGCGCAACAGCGGCATCGCGGTGCGCCCGTCGCGGCCGCAGCACGCCGAGGAGTTGTCGGCGATGCTGACCGCACAGCCGATCGACCTGGTGCTCAGCGCGCAGGCACAGTCGATCCCGCTGCCGCAGGTGCTGCAACGGGTCGCCGCCAGCGGCAAGGACATCCCGGTCATCGTGCTGGCCGAGCGCATCGACGAACAGGAATGGCTGGAGGCCGTGGCCGGCGGCGCGCGCGCGATCGCGCTGCGGCAGCGACCCGAGCATTTGCTGGCAGTGGTCCGCACCACCTGGGCCGACCTGCAGGCGCGGCGCGGCCTGCGCCGGATCGAAGCGCAGATGCGCGAGACCGAGCGCCGCTGCGACGCGCTGATCGCCTCCTCGCGCGATCCGATCGCCTACATCCACGAGGGCATGCACATCCGCGCCAACGACGCCTACCTGGAGATGTTCGGGTTCGCGTCGTTCGACGACGTCGAAGGCGTGTCGCTGCTGGACATGGTCGCCCCGCAGCACGTGGAAGGTTTCAAGCAGTTGCTGAAGTCGCTGGGCAAGGGCGAACCGCCGCCGGCGCAGTACCAGGTGGACGCACGCACCCTGGAAGGCGACAGCTTTCCGGCGACGATGGAATTCGCCACCGCCAGCTACGAGGGCGAGGCCTGCGTGCAGGTGGTGTTCCGCCGCCGCGAGGAGTTCGACCCGGAACTGGCGCGCGAGGTCGAAGACCTGCGCCAGCGCGACCAGGTCACCGGCCTGCTCAATCGTCCGACCTTCATGCTGGCGCTGGAAACCGCGGTGGCCCAGGTCGGTCGCGGCGAGGGCCAGTACGGCTTCCTGCTGGTCGAGCCCGATCATTACGCACGCCTGTTGGCCGACATCGGCCTGGATTCGGCCGACGCGCTGGTCGCCGCATTGGCCCAGCACCTGGCTGCCGCCATCGACGGCGACGTGCAGGCCGCGCGCTTCGGCGAGCACAATTTCGCGCTGTTGCTGGAAGGCGACTATGCGCGCACCGCGGCGCTGGCCGAGCGCCTGTTGCAGGCCTACGCCAGCCACGTGTTCAGCGTCGGCGAGCGCTCGGCCACGGTCACCGTCAGCATCGGCGGCGTGCAGATCGGCGAGAAGATCGCCAGCGTCGGCCAGGTCCTGGCCCGCGCCAGCGAGAACGTGCAGGCGACCGTGGAACTGGGCGGCAACGCCTGCAAGATCTTCGACCCGGGCGCGGCCGACCGACTCGAGGAAGAGCGCGTGCAGCGCTGGGTCCAGCACCTGCGCGAGGCCCTGGCCGGCGACGGCTTCCTGCTGCACTACCAGCCGGTGCTGAACCTGCAGGGCGAACCGCACGAGCTGTACGAGGCCTATTTGCGCCTGGAGCGCAACGACGAACTGATCGGCCCGTCGACCTTCCTCGGCATCGCCGCCGAGCATGGCCTGACCGCCGAGATCGACCGCTGGGTGGTCGCGCGTGCGATCGCCGTCATCGGCGAACGCCAGCGCGCCGGCCACGCCACCAGCCTGCTGGTCAAGGTCAGCCCGGAAGCCTTCGCCGACACCCAGATGGTCGACCTGATCCGCCGCGAACTGGCGACGCACGGCGTGCCCGGCGACCGCCTGTGGCTGCAGACGCCGGAGGCCAAGGTGTTCACCCACCTGCGCAACGCGCAGCAGTTCCTGGCCGACGCCACCGCCCTGGGCTGCAAGGTCGGGCTGGAACAGTTCGGTTCGGGCCTGGACTCGTTCCAGTTGCTGGCGCACTTCCAGCCCTCGTTCCTGAAGCTGGACCGCGGCTTCACCCAGGACCTGACCCAGACCCGCGAACACCAGGACAAGATCCGCGAGATCACCGCACGCGCGCAGTCGGCGAGCATCCGCACCATCGCCGAGTTCGTGTCCGACGCGACCTCGATGAGCCTGCTGTTCAGCGCCGGCGTCGACTACGTGCAGGGCGAATTCGTCGGCCTGGCCGCGCCGGGGATGACGTTCGATTTTGCCTGAGGGGCCGCGATTCGGGATTGGGGATTGGGGATTCGCAAAAGCAACGGCCGGCGGAGCCTGCGCTCCGCCGGCCGGCGTGTCGATCTAGCGAACTATCAGCTCACCGTCGCGTTGACGTGCGAGGCGCGCAGGGTGGCGATGCGCTCGGACAGCGGCGGGTGGCTCATGAACAGCTTGCGCAGGCCCTGGCCCAGACCACCGGCGATGCCGAAGGCCTGCACCTGCGACGGCAAGGTGCTCTGCCCGTGGTTGAGTTCCAGCCGCTGTAGCGCCGCGATCATCTTGGCGCGGCCGGCCAGGCTGGCGCCGCCGGCGTCGGCACGGAACTCACGGTAGCGCGAGAACCACATCGCGATCATCGTCGCGAACAGGCCGAACACCATCTCCAGCACCATCACGATCGCGTAGTAGGCCAGGCCGCGGCGGCCGTCGCGGTTGCCGCCGGACAGGTAGCTGTCCACCACACCACCGACCACGCGCGCCAGCACGATCACAAAGGTGTTGAGCACGCCCTGCAGCAATGCCATGGTCACCATGTCGCCGTTGGCGATGTGGCTGATTTCATGACCCAGCACCGCCTCGGCCTCGTCCTCGGTCATGTTCTGCAGCAGGCCGGTGGAGACCGCGACCAGCGCGTTGTTGCGGTTGGCGCCGGTGGCGAAGGCGTTGATCTCCGGGCCGTCGTACACGGCAACCTCGGGCATGCCGATGCCGGCGGCCTGCGCCTGGCGCTGCACGGTCTGCAGCAACCAGCGCTCGGTGTGGTTGCGCGGTTCGGTGATCACCTGCGCGCCGGTGGCGCGCTTGGCCATGAACTTGGACAGCAGCAGCGACACCAGCGAGCCGCCGAAGCCGAAGATCGCGGCCATCACCAGCAGGCCGCCCATCTGGTTGGGATTGACCCCGAACACGGACATGACAATGCCGGCCAGCACCAGCACCGCCAGGTTGGTGATGAGGAACAGGACGATACGATTGAACATGTGAGCGTGGGCTCCGCACAGATTAAATGGAAGGATTGGCTCGAATCTGCGGTGTCGCCCGCTTGAATTCAAGCGCGTACCTGACCGAGGATTCAGCTTGCCCATGTCTTCGCCTCCCTACCGCGGCCGCTTTGCGCCCTCGCCCACCGGCCCGCTGCACCTGGGATCCCTGCTCGCCGCCTTCGGCAGTTGGCTGTTGGCGCGCCACGCCGGCGGCGAATGGCTGCTGCGCATCGAGGACGTGGACCGCCCGCGCAGCGTGCCCGGCGCTGCCGAGCGGCAACTGGCCAGCCTGCGCGCCTGTGGCCTGGAGGCCGACGGCCCGGTGCTGCGGCAGAGCGAGCGCGACCCGGTCTACCGCGACGCCCTGCAGCGGCTGCTGCAGGCCGGCCTTGCCTTTCCCTGCAGTTGCAGCCGCAGCGTGCTGGCGGCGCAGGGCGGCGTGCACCATGCCTGCGTCGCCACCGCGCCGCGCGCGCAGCCGGCCATCCGCCTGCGCGTGCCACCCGGCGCGGCCAGCGTGGTCGCCTTCGACGACGGCGTGCGCGGCCGGCTGAGCCAGGACGTCCATGCCGAGGTCGGCGATGTGGTGCTGCTGCGCGCCGACGGCTGCTGGGCGTACCAACTGGCCGTGGTGGTCGACGATGCCGCACAAGGCATCACCGACGTGGTGCGCGGCGCCGACCTGCTGGACTCCACGCCGCGGCAGATCCTGCTGCAGCGTGCGCTGGGCCTGCCCACGCCGCGCTACCTGCACCTGCCGCTGCTGCTCGACGCCGATGGCCGCAAGCTGTCCAAGTCGCACGCGGCGCTGCCGCTGGACGATGCCGATCCGCTGCCGGCGCTGCGCCTGGCCTGGGCCACGCTGGGCCAGCCACCGGCAGCGTTGGCCGGCGTCGGGTCGGTGCCGGCGCTGCTCGCCGCCGCGCTGCGCGCCTTCGACCCGACGCGGTTGCCGGCACAGGACCGACGCGTGGACGATGCGGCGCCAGTCGCGCCCGCTATCCCCAGCGACATCAAGGCTGACTAGAATCGGACCCTGGGCCGCGCCGCGGCCGTCCTTTCCCACCATTTCTATCCGGAGCGACATCCATGACATCACGCGTTGCGCTGGTCACCGGCGGCACCGGCGGCATCGGAACCGCGATCTGCGAGCGGCTGGCCGCGCAGGGCCACCGCGTGGCCAGCAACTACCGCGACCAGGCCAAGGCCCTGGCCTGGCAGCAGCGCATGCGCGAGCGTGGCCACGACGTCGCCATCGTGCCCGGCGACGTCGCCTCGCCCGAGCACGCGCAGACCCTGGTGCGTGAGGTCGAACGCCAGCTCGGCCCGGTCGAGATCCTGGTCAACAACGCCGGCATCACCCGCGACACCACCTTCCACAAGATGACCGCCGAACAGTGGCACGAGGTCATCAACACCAACCTCAACTCGGTGTTCAATGTCACCCGTCCGGTGATCGAGGGCATGCGCCAGAAGCGTTGGGGGCGGGTCATCCAGATCAGCTCGATCAACGGCCTCAAGGGCCAGTACGGCCAGGCCAACTACGCCGCGGCCAAGGCCGGCATGCACGGCTTCACCATTTCCCTGGCGCGCGAGAACGCCAGCTACGGCATCACCGTCAACACGGTTTCGCCGGGCTATGTCGCCACCGACATGGTGATGGCGGTACCGGAGGAAGTGCGCGCCAAGATCGCCGCCGACATCCCCACCGGGCGCCTCGGCAAGCCGGAAGAGATCGCCTACGCCGTGGCGTTCCTGGTCGCCGAAGAGGCCGCGTGGATCACCGGCTCGAACCTGGACATCAACGGCGGCCACCACATGGGGTGGTGATCGGCTGAATCGCTCAGGCGGCGGCGTTCGCGCGAGGTAACGCTACCCTCCAGCGGCCGTCGTGGGCGGTCTGGCGCCCGTCGTTGCGCCGCAAATGTTGCGCAGCATGATTTTTTTGCTGCACCCGCGTGTTCAGGTACTTTCGGCGGTTGCAAGCCCTGCTGCGCTGCGCCATGCTGCGCGCCTACCGTCACAGAGCGATCGCTTCATGGCTGAGATTCGCATCATCAAGAAGTATCCCAATCGCCGCCTCTACGACACCGAGATCTCCAGTTACATCACCATCGAAGACGTTCGCCAGCTGATCATCGACGGCGAGGAATTCGAAGTCCGCGACGCCAAGACCGGCGAAGACCTCAGCCGCGCGGTCCTGCTGCAGATCATCGCCGACCAGGAACAGGACGGCGAACCGATGCTGTCCACGCAGTTGCTCAGCCAGATCATCCGCTTTTATGGCGACTCGCTGCAGGGCTTCATGGGCAACTACCTGGAGCGCAGCATGCAGGTGTTCCTCGACCAGCAGCAGCAGTTCCGCCAGCAGATGGGCAATCTGCTGGGGCAGACTCCGTGGACCATGATGAACCAGCTCACCGAGCGCAACCTGGAGCTGTGGCAGGAATTCCAGCGCAACCTCGGCGCCGGCTTCGGCCGCCCGGCCGCTGGCGCGGGCACCGGCAAGCCCGGCGAACCGCCGGCGGGTGCAGCGCCGAAGTCGCGTCCGCGCTGAGTATCGCGACAGGGTGAGGTTCGGCGGGGCGCTTCGCGCCCTTACCCTCACCCCAACCCCTCTCCCGGCGGCAGAGGGGCTCTGGCTTCTCCCTTCTCCCATTGGGACCACGGCCCCCTTTTTGGGGGAAGGTGCCCCGCAGGGGCGGATGAGGGTACGGGCGAAGCCTCGTGGATTTGATTCGATGGAGCGCTTCGCGCCCTACCCTCACCCCAACCCCTCTCCCTGCGGGAGAGGGGCTCTAGCGTCTCCCTTCTCCCCTCGGGAGAAGGTGCCCCGAAGGGGCGGATGAGGGTACGGGCGAAGCCTCGCGGATTTGATTCAACGGAGCGCTTCGCGCCCTACCCTCACCCCAACCCCTCTCCCGGTGGGAGAGGGGCTCTGGCTTCTCCCTTCTCCCGCTGGGACCACGGCCCCCTTTTGGGGGGAAGGTGCCCCGCAGGGGCGGATGAGGGTACGGGCGAAGCCTCGCAGGCGTGTGTCAGCGCGACTTCGCCGGCTTGCAGTTCCCGCAGATCCGCTCGACCTTGTAGCCGCGCGCACGCAGGCCATCGACCACGCCGTCCGGCCCGAGCAGGTGCAACGCACCGACCACCACCAGGGTATCGCCGCCGCCATCCTTCAGGCGCTGCTCCAGGCGCGGCAGCCAGGCCTGGTTGCGCTCCACGTCGATGCGCTGGTACAGCCGCGGGTAGTCGCGCTTCATCTGCGCGCCGATCTCCTGCCACAGCTGGCGCTCGTCGCCGCGGCGCCAGGCGTCGTGCAGGCGCAGGGTCTGCGCCGCGCCCTGCTCGGCATCGTCCAGCGCCTCGGTCAGCATCTGCTTCTGCTCCACCGGGTCCATGCCGTCGAGCAGGTCGATCTGCGCCTGTGCGGTCTCCAGGCCCTCGGCACTCTTGCCGTCCTGCACGGCCAGTGTCATGAAATGACGATCCAGCCCGGCATCGGCCTCCAGGCCCTGCGCCTTCATGTCGGCGATGCTGATGCTGAGGCCGACGAACCACGGCTCGAAGCCGCTCATCTGCGCCAGCGGCAGGCCGTGGCCGGCGGCATAGCGGCGCAGTCGCTCCCAGGTCGCCGGATCCAGATCGTCCTGCAGCCGCTTGCCGTCGTGGCGCTGCGCCGCCTGCAGCATCTGCGCACCCAACTGCGGCGCATCCACGTCCTTCGGCGCCAGTTCGAACAGCAGCCGCGGCGACACCGCGTAGGCCGCATCGACTTCGCGCGCCAGCGGGTAGTCGTCGGCCTTGAGCATGTGGAACGAGCCCAGCAGGTACAGCGTGCCGCGCGGGCCGCTGACCTTCCACAACAGCGGCGTGGGCGGTACCACCGTGGGCGCTGCAGCGGGAGCGACAGGCGTCGCGGCCACCGGCGGCGGCGTGCGGGCCAGTGCCGGCAGCACCAGGCACAGCGACAGGCCCAGCAGCAGACGGCGCAACAGGCGCGGGAACGGGGTCATCGGCATCCTCGGGTCAATGGGCAGCGGCATAGGCCTTCTCGCCGGCATTCACCGCCAGGTCGAGGCGGTTCTCCGGCGGCGGCAACGGACAGGTGGCGAACGGGGTGAACGCGCACGGCGGGTCGTAGGCACGGTTGAAATCCAGCACCACGCTGCCGTCGGCCGCGGGTGGGTCCACGTCCAGGAAGCGCCCGGCGGGGTAGCTGCCGTGGCCGCTGGTGCGGTCGGCGAACACCACGAACAGCGACTGGCCGGGTTCGCCGATCGCCTGCAGGCGGTAGCGCTTGCCGCCGCGCTCGAACTCCAGCGCGCCGGGATTGGGCGATGGCGTGGTGACGCCGATGATGTCGACGATGGGCAGGGTCGTGCCCGGCGGATTGGGCACGAAACGCCCGTGCACGCGCCAGGATTCGGCCAGCGGCCAGTACGGCACGCCAGCGAAGCCGAGCCGGGTCGGGGCATCGGCGTGCTTGACCCGCAGCGCATAGCGGCCGCCACGTTCGATCAGGCTGAGCTTGCCCTTGCCGTCGTCGAAGTCGATCACCGTGGGCTGCGGATCGTGGTCGCTGTACAGGCGGATCCGCCCCTGCACCGGCGCGCCGGCGACGCTGAGCGCGGCGCCGCGCTCGGGGGTCAGGTACACCTCGCGCTGCGCCTGCGACACCAGCGCCATCCGCGCCGGCCCCACCGCCAGGCGGATGCCGCTGTCCGGACCGCTGCCGATGTAGTGCTCCTTCAGTTCCAGCCAGTGCAGGCCGACCAGGCTGGTCCAGCCGTCCGGCGCCTGCAGTTCGTGCTGGCGCTGCGCGCGCCAGGCCTGCTCGTCGGCCACGAACCGCGCGTCCATCGCCTTCGGCGCGGCCGGTGCCGGCGCCTGCTTGCCGCAGCCACTCAAGGCGACGAGCGCCGCCAGCAGCGCCGTCGTCCACATCCGCTTGTCCATCATCGCCCCCGCAAGAACCAACGATCGATCTCGCCCAGGGTGAACCGCGCCCAGGTCGGACGCCCATGATTGCATTGTCCGGAGCGCTCGGTGGCTTCCATGTCGCGCAGCAAGGCGTTCATTTCCGGAATGGTGAGGCGACGGTTGGCGCGCACCGCGCCGTGGCAGGCCATGGTCGACAGCAGCGCATCGCGCGCGCCGGCGACGCGGCCGCTGTGGCCGTGTTCGCGCAGGTCGGTCAGCACGTCGCGCAGCAAGGCCTCCGGCTCTGCCTGCGCGAGCAGTGCGGGAATGCTGCGCACGTGCAGCGATTGCGGTCCGCTGCGAGTGATCTCGAACCCGAGCGCGGCCAGCGTCTCCGCCTCGCGCTCGGCGGTGTCGGCATCGCGTTCGCCGACCGCCAGGGTGATCGGCACCAGCAGCGGCTGCGCATGCAGGCCGATGCCGTCGTGCGCGGTCTTCAGGCGCTCGTAGCCGATACGTTCGTGCGCAGCGTGCATGTCGACCACGATCAGGCCGTCGGCGTTCTCGGCCAGGATGTAGATGCCGTGCAATTGCGCGATGGCGTAGCCGAGCGGCGGCACGCCGCTGTCGGCGGCAGTCGGCGGCAGGCCGCCGGCCGGATCCTGGGTCTGCCGCGGCAGGCCGGCGGCGCTTCCCGCCTCCGCGGCGGGCGCGTACAGCGCCGCATACGCGGCCGGCGCTTCTTCCACGCGCAAGCCCAACGGCGATTGCGCCGGGCGCCACTGCGCGCCGTAACCATAGCCCTGCCCGCCGCCACCTGCGCCACTCCCACTGCTCTGCATGCCCGCGGGCGCCCAGGCCGCAGCACCCGCGGCAGGCGCCGCTGGCGCCGCTTCGGCACCGAGCGTGCCCGGCAGGCTGCCGGCACGGGTCTGCGCCAGCGCATCCTGCAGCGTGCGGTAGACGAAATCATGGATCAGCCGCGCATCGCGGAAACGCACCTCGTGCTTGGCCGGATGCACGTTGACGTCCACCCGCGCCGGTTCCAGTTCCAAGAACAGCACATAGGCCGGCTGCCGCCCATGGAACAGCACGTCGCCGTAGGCCATCTTCACCGCATGGGCGACGCTGCGATCGCGCACCGAGCGGCCGTTGACGTAGAGGTATTGCTGATCGGCGCTGGCGCGCGAGTAATGCGGCTGCGCAATCCAGCCATGCAGGCGCAGGCCGGCACCGCTGTGGTCCACGCGCAGCGCCTGCCTTGCGAAGTCTTCGCCCAGGGTCTCGCCCAGGCGCGCGTCCGAATACAGGTCGCCCGGCTTGTAGCGCCGCGACGGCTTGCCGTTGTGCGAGACGCGCAGTTCCACGTCCGGGCGCGCCAGCGCCAGCGAACGCAGCCACTCCTCGATGTGGCCGAGCTCGGTGCGTTCGGCGCGCAGGAACTTGCGCCGCGCCGGCACGTTGTAGAACAGCTCGCGGACCTCGACCAGGGTACCCGGCGGCAACGCGCGCGGCTGCACCTCGCCGACCTTGCCGCCTTCGACCTCCAGGGCCGCACCGTGCTCGTCGCCGGCACGGCGCGAAGCCAGGGTGAAGCGGCTGACCGAGGCGATCGACGGCAACGCTTCGCCACGGAACCCGAGCGTGCCCACCGATTCCAGGTCGTCCAGCGACGCAATCTTGCTGGTCGCGTGCCGCGAGATGGCCAGCGGCAGTTCCTCGGGCGCGATGCCGCCACCGTCGTCGCGGATGCGGATCAGGCGCACGCCGCCCTCTTCCAGATCGATGTCGACGCGGTGCGCGCCGGCGTCCAGCGCGTTCTCCACCAATTCCTTGACGACAGAAGCCGGACGCTCGACCACTTCGCCGGCGGCGATCTGGTTGATCAGGATCTCGGGCAGCTGACGGATGCTCATGCCGTCTTCGCTCCATGCACGCACAGACGCGCGCCGGTCGTGGCGACAGGACGGAAACGACAGCAGGAAAAGGACATCGGCACGGCTCGCGGCGCGGACGCCGTCATCGAGGATCAGCCGTTAATGATAGCGCCTCAGCGGCTGCCGCCGGCCACCGTGCTGGCCGCTTCCGCCTCGGCCTGCGCGCGCGCGGCGAACAGCGTGCCCGGCGGCGGCTGCCGGGTGAAGAACGTGCTGACGCCGTCGAGCACGGCACCGGCGATGCGGCGCTGGTAGGCCGGATCGGTCAGCCGGCGTTCTTCGTCCGGGTTGGAGATGAAGGCGGTCTCGACCAGCATCGCCGGCATGTCCGAGGTGCGCAGCACCGCGAAGTTGGCGCGCTCGATGTCCGGCTTGTGGTTGTTGCCGATCCGCTTCAGCCCGCCCAGCACATGCCCGGCCGCATCTTCGGAGGCCTTCATGTGGCCGCTCTGGGCCAGGTCCAGCAAGACGTTGGCCAGGGTACTGTCGGTCTTCTGCAGGCGCACGCCACCGATCAGGTCGGCGGCGTTTTCCTTGTCCGCCAGCCAGCGCGCGCGCTGCGAGGACGCGCCCTTGGTCGACAGCACGTACACCGACGAGCCGGTCGCACTGCGATTCTCGGCCGCGTCGGCGTGGATCGAGATGAAGATGTCGGCCTTGGCCGCACGCGCCTTCTGCGCGCGCATCGGCAGGGGAATGAACACGTCCGTGGTGCGGGTCATGTAGGCCTTCATGCCCGGCGTGGCGTTGATCTGGCGCGCCAGTTCGCGGCCGATCGCCAGGGTCACGTCCTTCTCATGCTTGCCGGTCGGACCACTGGCACCGGGATCTTGGCCGCCATGGCCGGGATCGATGGCCACGATCAGCGGACGCATGCCCGGCGCCATCTTCACCCGCGAGGCCGCGCTCGGCATCACCGGCCGCGCTTCGGCGGCAGCAGCCACCGCCGCATCGTCGTCCGCGTCGTCACGCTCGGACGGCGCGTTCGCCGGCGGCGTGACCGCGGTGGGCGAAGGCATCGGCACGACGTTCGGTGCGGGACGGCCGGCCACCGCGGCAGCGACGCTCGGCGCAGAGGCAACGACGGTCGGCGCGGGCGTGGGCGCGGCAGGCGGCGGCACCGGAGCCGGCGCTGGCTGGCTGGCACGCTGCACCACCGACGAGGTCAGCGCCGCAGTCGCACGCGCCGCTTCGGCACGCGCATCCACTGCCGGCCTGGGCGCCGCAACAGGCGCGGCCTGCGGCAGCGGGGCCACGGCTGCCGGCGCGTCGCCGACGACCGCCTTGCCCGCCGGTGCCTCGCCCGGCCACTCGATCACCAGCACCGAACTGCCGCCAATGGTCTGCATCTGCGGCTTGAACGCCACCACCGAACTGCTCAGGTCGAACACGATACGCAGGGTGCCCGGGACCGGATGCCCGGTGCGCACTGCGCTGACCACGCCGCCGCCGGCCGGCAGCTTCAGGCCCTTGGCGGCAGAGGAGTCGGGAAGATCGACGACCAGACGATTCGGGTTGGCCAGCGACAGCGTGCTGAAGCCGCCACTGCCCTGCAGGCGGATCTCGGCGCGGGTGCCGGTGGCACCGTTATCGAGCGAGACCGACTGTACCTGCCCGGCAAACGCCGTCTGCGCCGCCAGGCACCAGCCTGCGGCAGCGGCGAAACTGGCGAAAAAACGGGTCCCCGGGCGCATAACGCGATTCAAACATCGCCGGGAGCCAAAGGCAAGCGGTTTTCCCTTAATAATCCATAACCTGCCTTCACTTTCTAGCGTCAGCCGGCAAAAAGTCCCTGCAAGTCGGCCTGCTGGGCCAGTTGCGCCAGCCAGGCGGTGCCCACCTCGGTGCGCGCCTGCAGGGCGACACGACGCCCGTCGCCGTGCACCGCCAGGCGCACGTCCAGATCGGCGGGCGCCAGCACGTCGCCGCCGCGCTCCGGCCATTCCACCAGCCACAGCGTGGCCCCACCCTCGTCCAGCCCGAGGAAATCCAGCTCGCCCGCCGCGCCGATGCGATACAGATCCAGGTGCCAGGCCTCGCCATCGGCCAGCGGGTATCGCTCCACCAGGGTGTAGGTGGGGCTGCGAATTGCGCCCTGCACCCCGAGCGCGCGCAGCAGCGCCCGTGCCAGGGTGGATTTGCCGGCACCCAGATCCCCGTGCAGATGCACCGCGGCCTGCGCCGGGCGGGTCGCGGCCAACGCGCGGCCGAGGCGTTCGGTGGCCTCGCTGTCGGGCAGGAACAAGGTGAGGCTCATGGGGTGGATTCCGGATTGGACAGGCGTCGCAGCGCCGGCAACAGATCGGTGGGCAGCAGCCCGCGCTGGCCCGCAGCGGCCGCGTGGTCGCCGGCACCGGCATGCAGCAGGGCGCCGACGCTGGCCGCCTCGAACGCCGGCAGGCCTTGTGCGCGCAGCGCGGCGATCACCCCGGTCAACAGATCGCCCATGCCGCCGACCGCCATGCCGGGATTGCCGGCGGCGATCACCCGCGGCGTTTGCCCAGGCGCGGCGACCAGGCTGCCGGCCCCCTTCAGCACCACCGCGGCCTGGTAGCGCTCGGCCAATGCCGCGGCGGCCGCAAAGCGATCGCGCTGCACCTCGGCGGTCGCGAGGCCGAGCAGGCGCCCGGCCTCGCCCGGATGTGGGGTCAGCACCGCCTGCGGCACCGCGCGCGGCGCCTGTGCGAGCAGATTCAATGCGTCGGCATCCAGCACCAGCGCGCGATCCTCATCGGCCAGGACCGTTTGCCACAGCGCCTGCGCCCAGGCGTCCTGGCCCAGCCCGGGACCGAGCGCAACCACGCTGGCCTTGCGCAGCGATGGCGCCAACGCCGCCGCTTCGTCGACCGCATGCGCCATCGCCTCCGGGCAGCGCGCCAGCAGCGGCGCCACGTGCGCGCTGCGGGTCGCCACGCTGACCAGGCCAGCGCCGCTGCGCAGGGCCGATTCGGCACTGAGCATCACCGCACCGCCGCTGCCGAGATTGCCGCCGACGCACAGCACATGCCCGGAATCGCCTTTGTGGCTGTCCTGTCGGCGCGGCGCCAGGTGGCGGCGCAAGGCGCCGACGGCCCAGGCCTGCGCGCGCGGCGCACAGTCGGCGAACGCGGCGGGCGGCACCTCCAGCGTCGCCAGCGCGCGCTCGCCGACATGGCTCAGGGCCGCACCGGTATGCAAGCCGGCGTGGGCGACGATGAACTGCAACGTCAATGACGCCGACAACACCGCGCCGGGCACGCTGCCGGTCTCGGCATCCACGCCGCTTGGCACGTCCAGCGCCAGCACCGGCGTGCCAAGCCCGCCCAGTGCGCCCAGCAGTGCCGCCAGTTCGGCATCCGGCGCGCGATTGAGGCCGATGCCGAGCAGCGCATCGACCACCACGTCGGCCGGCGCCAGTGCCGCGTCGAACTCCTCGATGCGACCGCCGACGCCGATGTAGTCGGTGCAGGCACGCTGCGCCAGCGGCGATTGCGGGCCACGTCCGGGCAACTGCAGCACGCGCACCTGGCGCCCGGCGCGGTGCGCCAGCCGCGCCAGCACGTAGCCATCGCCGCCGTTGTTGCCGCTGCCGCACGCCACCAGGATGCGCTGCGCCTGCGGCCAGCGCTGCAGCAGCGTCTGCCAGGCCGCCTGGCCGGCACGCTGCATCAAGGTGTAGCCGTCGCCGCCGAGCAGCGCCGTGGCCTGCGCATCGATGCGGCGCGCGGCCGCGGTGGCGTAGAGATCGAAGCAGTCGTACATGCACGGGATTCTATACTTGCGCGATGTCCGCCCGCCTCGACATCGCCGATCCCCACGCCGCGGCCGCACGCATCCGCGCGCTGGCGCGCACGTTCGGCTTCCAGCGCTGCGGCATCGCCGGGATCGAACTGCAACAGGACGAGGCGCATCTGCGCGATTGGCTGGAACAGGGTCTGTACGGGACGATGCACTGGATGGCCCAGCATGGCGACAAGCGTTCCCGCCCGGCCGAACTCATCCCCGGCACCTTGCGGGTGATCTCGGTGGGCCTGGACTACGGCCGCAACGACGACGACTCGGCCTGGGACACGCTGCGCGACGGCGAGCGCGCCTATGTCGCGCGCTATGCACTGGGCCGCGACTACCACAAGCTGATGCGCAACCGCCTGCAGAAGCTGGCCGAGCGCATCCAGGACGAGATCGGCCCGTTCGGCCACCGCGTGTTCGTCGATTCGGCACCGGTGCTCGAACGCGCCCTGGCGCGCGACGCCGGCCTGGGCTGGATCGGCAAGCACACCTGCCTGATCGACCGCAACGGCGGTTCCTGGTTCTTCCTCGGCGAGATCTACGTCGATCTGCCGCTGCCGATCGATCCGCCGGCCAGCGCCCACTGCGGCACCTGCACGCGCTGCATCGACGTCTGCCCGACCCAGGCGATCGTCGCGCCGTACCGGCTCGATGCGCGCCGCTGCATCGCCTACCTGACCATCGAGCACGACGGCGCGATTCCCGAGGACCTGCGCCCGGCGATCGGCAACCGCATCTTCGGCTGCGACGATTGCCAACTGATCTGCCCCTGGAACAAGTTCGCCAAACGCAGCGACGAACCGGACTTCCGTGCGCGCAACGACCTGGACAAGGCCACGCTGGCGCAGCTGTTCGCCTGGGAGGAAGACGAGTTCCTGCGCCGCACCGAAGGCAGCGCGATCCGCCGCAGCGGCCACGAACGCTGGCTGCGCAATCTCGCGGTGGCGCTGGGCAATGCGCCGACCACACCGCAGGTACTGGCTGCGCTCGGCGCGCGCGCACAGCATCCCTCGCCGCTGGTGCGCGAGCACGTGCAGTGGGCGCTGGCCCGGCATGCACAAGCACCGACCGACGTGGCAGCGGCGGCATCACCGGCGCCGAAAGCGGACGTGCGAGGATAGGCGCCCGTACGCCCTGCACTGCCCGCATGTCCGATCGCGCCGACCAGATCCTCAGCCCCAGCCAGCTCAACACGCTGGCCCGCGACCTGCTGGAGAGCGCCTTCCCGCTGGCCTGGGTGGAAGGCGAACTGGGCAACGTCACCCGCCCCTCGTCCGGCCACCTCTACTTCACCCTGAAGGATGCGCGCGCGCAGGTGCGCTGCGCGATGTTCAAGCCCAAGAGCCAATGGCTGCGGTTCGTGCCGCGCGAAGGCCTGCGCGTACTGGCGCGCGGGCGCCTGACCCTGTACGAAGCGCGCGGCGACTACCAGTTGGTGCTGGATCACCTGGAGGAAGCCGGCGAAGGCGCGTTGCGCCGAGCGTTCGAGGAACTCAAGGCCCGGCTCGCCGCCGAAGGCCTGTTCGCCAGCGAGCGCAAGCGCGCCCTGCCCGGCTTCGTGCGGCGCCTGGCGGTCATCACCTCGCCCAGCGGCGCCGCCGTGCGCGACGTGTTGAGCGTGCTCGGCCGGCGCATGCCGCTGCTGCAGGTGGACATCCTGCCGAGCCTGGTCCAGGGCGACAGCGCCGCGGCGCAGATCGCCGCCTTGCTGCGCCAGGCCGACGCCAGCGGCCGCTACGACGCGATCCTGCTGACCCGCGGCGGCGGCTCACTGGAGGACCTGTGGGCGTTCAACGACGAACACCTGGCACGCACCATCGCCGCGGCAGTCACCCCGGTGGTGTCGGCCGTCGGCCACGAGACCGACGTGACCCTGGCCGATTTCGCCGCCGACCTGCGCGCCCCCACTCCATCGGTCGCCGCCGAATTGCTGGTCCCCGACCAGCGCGATCTTGGCGCGCGCCTGCATTCCCAACATGCCGCGCTGCTGCGCTGGCAGCAGCACCGGCTGCGGCAAGCGCAGCAACGCGCCGACCGCGCCCTGCTGCGCCTGCAGGCGCAGAGCCCGCAAGTGCGCCTGCAGTTGCTGCAGCGCCGCCAGCACGAGATCGGACGACGGCTGGCGGCGGTGTGGCGGCAGCAGCAGGAACGCCGGCATGCCCAGTTGCGCCATGCCGCCGCGGTGCTGCGCGCCGCGCAGCCGCAACGGCGGCTGGCGATGCTGCGGGTGCGCCTGCTGGCACTGGGCCGACGTCCGCAGGCGGCGATGGTGCGGCAACTGCAGGCCGATGCACAGCGCCTGCGTGCGCTGGCGCGTGCACTGGAGACGGTCAGCCCGCTGGCGACCGTGGCGCGCGGCTACAGCATCCTGACCCGCGTCGACGACGGCAGCGTGGTGCGCTCGGCCGCTCAGGTCGCCCCCGGCGATCGGCTGCGCGCACGCCTGGCCGACGGCGAACTGCAACTGCTTGCCGAGCGCGCAGAGTGACCCTTCCAGCCGCATCGCCTCGCCGCCCATGACCGACAGCATTCACGAAGGAAGGATCAAGGCGATCCTGCAGGGCATGCGTCGCGCCGAACGGCGCCGGGCCGAGCGGCGCGCCGACAGCAGCGACCTGCTGTCGCTGATCGACGGCGCCGCCTATGGCGCACCGGAGGATGCGCAACGCGCACTCGCCTGGCTGGCGCATGACGGCACCCTGGAGCATCTGAACCAGGCCGACCTGCACAATGTCGGTGACACCATCTGCGTGGCCTGGAACGGCTGCGGCAGCGATCTGGCGACGCTGTCGCAATGGCTGCGGGAGGTGCGTCTGGCCGATGGCCGCAACGCCCTGCAGGCGCTGCGCGACGGCGACAGCGCAGACCTGCTGGCCGCGGCCCTGACGGCATTTCCCGGCTGACGCCGAGCGGTTGCAGCGTCCGCCACACACCGTGGCCCGCGTCGCGCTTCCCCGACATGCACGATGCCCCGCCAGACAGCAGGCGCCAATGCGCATCTTCCAGGGCAACGGCCACCGCCGGCGGAAGCAGCCGGCCACAGCGAACTGCAAGTCACTGCCCCACGCTGGCGTACAGCGCGCGGCAAAGCCCCAGCGATGGCCCGGTCTTCAGCGCCTGTGGCCCATGTGGCACCGATCCGCCCGCAACGACGCGCCGGCAGCGCCCACTCAGTCCAGCGGCGCGACCACCAGCAGCGGGTCGAGGTCGTACCCCATCGCCACCGCCTTGGCCTTGATGCCCTCGAACACGCTGCGCTGCATGCGCGGCGAGCGCGACAGCACCCACAGGTACTTGCGCCCAGGTTCGCCGATCAGCGCCCATTGATAATCCGGGTCGAGCGCGATCACCCAGTAGTCGGCCCACACCATCGGCAGCCAGGCCAGCCAATCCGGCGCGAAGCGCACCTGCAGCCGCCCGGGATGGCCCTCGACCCGCCGGGCCACGCCATCGGCCGCCAGCGTGTCGCCGCTGGCGGTGCGGCAGGCGTTGCGCACGCCCACCTGACCATCGTCGCGCAGCACATAGGCCGCGGTGACGTCGCCGACGCATTTCTTCTGGAAGGAGACCGGCAGATGCGCGATCTCGTGCCAATGCCCGGCATAACGGCCGAGATCGAACGCGGCGACCGAGGTCACCGGCTGCGCGGCGCGCAGCGGCGGTGCGAGGCACAACAGGCACGCCAGCAACAGCAGCGCGATCGGCGAAAGGCGCATGCGCAGGTTCCGATGGACGGGAAGCAGCAGCTTATGCAGGAGCGGCGCAGCGATGTAAAGCGCGGCGCGGGACGCCGGCCGTCATGGCGCGGCGGTCAGTTGCTCAGATCGGCCATGGAGCGCTGGTCCGGCCGGCTGGCGCACTGCACCGGCTCGCGCAGCACCACGCGCTCGACCACCCCGTCGCGTCGCTGCAGATAGGTATTGACCATCACGCACTCGGAGCCGACCTGCTCGATGTAGGGCGCATCGGCACCGGGACCACCGCCCTGCTCGCCTGCGTGCTCGGTCCGGTCCGGAGGGGCTGCCACGGCGTTGCCGGCCATGGCCAACAGCAAGGCCACGCCGCCACATATCCGTCCGAATCCGCTGGTCATTGGCAGGTTCCCCCGATTGCCCGTGCCTATGATTACGACAGGCAGCACCATTGATTGAGCGGAAGATCCCGAAAAACCGTGAACTGGGTGCAGTTGTCTACGAACGTGGACACGCCTTCTTCACACCCGATCAGGGCAAAGAACAGTCGCAACAGGCCTCGCGCATGCGGAAATCTGCATAGCGCAGGAGATCGGCCAGGACGCCGACTGGCGACGCCGTACGGCACGTTCGAGGGTAGCGACCAAGGCAGCACAACACGCCGCCAAGGCCCGCAGATGCCGCAAAACCTTGCAGCAAAAGAAAAGGGCCTGCATTGCTGCAAGCCCTGAAAGAGTGGTGGCCGAGGACGGAATCGAACCGCCGACACGGGGATTTTCAATCCCCTGCTCTACCAACTGAGCTACTCGGCCACTGCGCAACGCGGCAGGACCGGTGCGAGGACGCGCATCATAGCGAGATGATCGGGATTGGGCAAGCGCAATGTTGCAGAATTTTCCTACCGACCGCCGCGGCCTGCCCCGACTGCGTCCGATCCGAGGGGGCGCGATGCTGGACACGTCCTCGGCATCCGGCCGGCGCACGGCAGGGACGCCTTGGTGATGGCCGCTGGCCGGATCGCCGAGGACACCGCCTGGACGCCAGACCAGCCGCGGTTATTCCGCCATACCTGAACGTCCGCAGGCACGTGCGGGGCAGCCTCGTCGGATGATCTGGTGGGTTGCGCTAAGGACGATTGGAGGAGGAGGAACGGAGGCTGATGGCATAACGGAACGGGGTAACGGCGGGCCCACAGGCAGTCCGCATACCGGATTGAGGGCTGACGGCAGGTGGAACGCCGCAGACGACGCCATCGCGCAGCTACGTTGGGCGGGCTTGCCATTCCAGTGGCGGAAGCGCACGACACCAAGCGAAGGCGCATGCAGAGCGTGTTAGCTGTCCACCTTGCGCTGTGTCGTGTCGCGTCGCGTCGCGTCGCGCCGGCGACCGCCGGCATGCCGCCAGCTTCCGCAGCCCACGCAATCCGGGGAGGCTCGCCATCGCTGCGCCACCACGGCAGACAGGGGTGTGGTGTAGTCTTCGCCGGTCTTCCTTTCCGTGGATTCCGCCCATGCGTCACCCGCTCCGCCTCGGCTTGCTCGTGTTGTGCACCGCATTGCTCGGCGCCTGCAGCGACGGCATCGTGCGGCGTGTGTCCGACCCGGCCGCCAGCGTGCAGCAACTGACGGTCAACATGGACGGCAGTTGGAAGGTAGACCTGCGCCTGCAGAACTACAGCAGCATCCCAATGCGCTACGACACCCTGCGCCTGGACCTGGGTGTGGGCGGCGAAGCGGCCGGCAGCCTGCAGGCCGCGCCCGGCATTTCGATCGGCCCGGAGACGGCGGACGTGGTGAGCGTCGCGCTGAAGCCCAGTTCGAGCGCACGCATGGCCGTCGCCGACGCCCTGGCCGGCCGCCGCAGCCTGGAGTACACCCTGAAGGGCAGCATCGCCGCGACGCCGGAAGACAAGAAGCCGCGCAGCTTCGAGATCGACACCCGCAACATGCTCTCGCCCGCGCCCGGCCTGGACGGCGTGCTGCGTTGACCCGGCGGTGGCGCTGAGGCGCCACCTGCCCCCGCTCCCTCGAACGCGACGTCCCGGCTTCCGGGGCGCGGAAGGTGCCTGCGCGTCGACCTGCGCTTCACCGGACACAAGCGCTGCCTCGACCTGCCGCCCGGCACGCTAACGCACTGCGCCCTCGGCGCAGGCCTGTCCGCGCGTTTTTTCTGAGGCACACCTCCTCCAGCGGGCCGCGTTCAGCCGGCGTTACCGTAAAATTAATACATAAATGTATTATTTACACATGTACAAATTATCGAGCCGCGCATGAGCCGCTTCGCCGCCACCGAGCAGCGCCTGGACGTGACCGCCCGCAAGCATCCGCACTTCCCGCGGCAAGCCGCGCTGGTCCTGCGGCTGATCAAGCTGCTGCACAAGCTCAGCCTGGACCAGAGCAACGAGGTGTTGCGGCCCTATGGCCTGAGCTATGCCGAATACAACGTGCTGATGATGATCGACGCCAGCCCCGACGGAACCTTGAACCCGTCCCAGCTGAGCGACGCGGCGGGCGAGAAGTCGGCCAACATCACCCGTCTGACCAGTCAGCTGGTCGACAAGGGCCTGATCCAGCGCATGCCCAGTGCCGAGGATCGGCGCATGCTGCTGCTGCGCCTGACCGAGGCCGGCGAGCGCCTGATCGAGGCACTGATCCCCGACCTCTCCGCCCAGCTCGACACGTATGTGCGGCACCTGGATCCGGCGGCGCTGGCGCAGTTGCAGGCGCTGCTGAAGACCCTGCTGCGCGGGGTCGAGGACGCCGCATGAGCGCGCAGCAACCCAACGCCGCCGCCGCTGCCGAGGCAGCGCCAGGCCTGCGCACCCTGCTGGCCGACGCCCTGCGCGGCGAAGGCGAGGCCTGGCTGTTCGTGCTGCGCACGCTGCTGTCGATCTATCTGGCCGGCTGGATCGCGCTGCGCCTGGACCTGGCCTCGCCGATGACCGCGATGATCACCGTGGTGGTGGTGATGCACCGGCAGACCGGCATGGTCTTCGCCAAGGGCTTCTACCGGGTGCTGGGCACGCTGATCGGCAGCGTCGCCGCGCTGACGATGGTGGCGCTGTTCCCGCAGGAGCCGGTGTTGTTCGTGCTGGCACTGTCGCTGTGGATCGGCGCCTGCACCGGCGGCGCGCTGCTGTACCGCAACTTCAAGGCCTATGCCTTCGTGCTGTCCGGCTACACGGTGGCGCTGATCGCGCTGCCGGCGGTGAACCAGCCGCAGAACGTGTTCAACCTGGTGGTGGCGCGGGTGACCGAGGTGGTGCTGGGCCTGCTGGTGACCGGCATCGTCAGCGACGTGGTGTTTCCCAGCCGGCTGCGCCAGACCCTGCGCGACACCGTGCGCCGCGCGTCCGACGGCTTCCTGGACTTCGTCCGCGACGCCACCGGCGGCCAGTTGCCGCGCGAAGCGATGGAGCAGGCGCACCTGCGCTTCGTGCGCGACGCGGTGACCATCGAGGACCTGCGCAGTTCGGTGGTGTTCGAGGATCCGGAGGCACGGGTGCGCAGCGGCCGCCTGCGCCTGCTCAACCAGCGCTTCATGGCGGTGTCGACCAGCTTCCAGGCGCTGCATCACTACGTCAACCGGCTGTTGCGCAGCGGCGATGCCGAGGTGGCCGAGGCGCTGATCGGCCTGTATCGGCCGCTGAAGGCCGCACTCAGCGACCGCGGCGGACGCGAGGGCGCGGCCGCGACCGCGCGCAAGCTGGCGGCGTGCCGCGATGCGCTGGCGACGCGTGCGGCCGAGGCACGCGTGGTCCTGCCGGCGGCACGGCACGAGGGATTCGACACCGGCGTTTCGTTGCTGCAGCGGTTCTTCGCCGACCTGCACGACTACGTGGCCACCGAGGCGACCCTGGTCGCGCCGCAGCAGTGGCGCACGCCGCAGGACCGCGGCGACACCGCGGTGTTCGTGCGCGGCAACGACTACGCCGCAGCCGCACTGACCGCGCTGCGCAGCGCGTTGCTGGTGGCGACGATGTGCTGGCTGTGGATCCAGGCCGGCTGGATCAGCGGCGCCACCGCGGTGTTCCAGGCAGTGGCGCTGAGCGCGATCCTGTCGTCCAGCGCCAACGCGCCCGCTGCCGCGCGCTCGCTGTTCAAGGGGTTCGTGTTCGGCATCGTGCTCGGCGTGATCTGCCAGTTGCTGGTGCTGCCGCAGATGGACGGCTATGTGCTGTTCGTCGCCGGCACCCTGCCGTTCCTGCTGGTGACCCTGTACCTGGCCTCGAAACCGGCGCTGTATGGCTTCGCCACCGGCGCCAACCTGGCCTTCGTTTCGATCCTGGCGGTCCAGCCGACGCCGAGCTTCAATGCCGCGGCCACCTTCAACAGCGTGGTGCCGCTGCTGCTGGGGACGCTGGCGGTGAGCGCGACGTTCGTATTCGTGCCGCCGGTGATCGGCACCCGCTGGCAGCGCCGGCGCCTGCTGGAGCGGCTGCGGCGGCAGACCACGCTGGCCGCGCGTGCGCCGCTGCCGGGGCTGGCGCTGCAACTGGAGAGCGTCAACCGCGACCTGTTCCAGCAGATCTTCGCGCACACCCCGCCGGGCAGCGACGAACTGCGCGACCTGCTCGGCTGGGCGCTGTCGGTGCACGAAACCGGGCGCACCCTGGTCGAACTGCGCCGCGATGCGGCCGAAGGCACGCTGCCGCCGGTCTTGGCCACCGCGGTGGAGGCCGTCGTGCAGGCGCTGGCCGACCTGTATCTCGACCCCAGCCCGCAACGGCACCGACACGCCTTGCAGCGTGTGGAGGCAGCGCTGGCCGCCAGCCAGGTGGAGGGCGCGGTACCGCTGCGCTGGAAGCCCACCCGCGAGCACCTGTTGCTGCTGCGCGGCGCGCTGCTCGACGCCGATTCCGTTCTCGCCGCGCTGGCCGATACGCCTGCGCCGACCACCGCCATCCCAGGAGCCGACGATGCTGTTGCCCGCTGAACTCTCGATCGCCGGGGTGTACGTGCCCGGCCTGCTGGTGCTGGGCCTGGCCCTGCTGCTGGTGGCCTGGGCGCTGGACGCGGTCGCCGGCCGCGCCGGCCTGTACCGCTATGCCTGGCATCCCTCCCTGTTCCGTCTGGCCATCTACGTCGGCGCATTCGCCGCGCTCGGCCTGCTCCTTCTTCCGTGAGTCCCGCCATGAAGACCCCTGCCCTGATCCGTTTCGCCCTGACCGCCCTCGTGGTGCTGGTCGCTGCCCTGCTGGCGCATGCGCTGTGGCGCCACTACATGCTCTCGCCCTGGACCCGCGACGGCCGCGTGCGCGCGGAAGTGGTGCGCATCGCGCCGGACGTGTCCGGCCTGGTCGATGCGGTCGCCGTGCGCGACAACCAGCACGTCAAGCGCGGCGACCTGCTGTTCAGCGTGGACCGCAAGCGCTACGAGCTGGCCCTGGAAAAGGCCCGCGCCAACCTTGCGGTCGCGCAGGCGCAGGCGCGTGCGGCCGGCGCCAGCCTGTCGGCGGCGGCCGCCACCCAGGCGGCCAGCGAGGCGGAATTCCAGATGCGCCGCGCCCAGGCCGAACGGCGCGCGCGCGCCGCCGCGGTCATCTCCGCCGAGGCGCGCTCGGACGCCGAAGCGACCGCGCGTTCGGCACAGGCCGACGTGCACCGCAGCGCGGCGCTGCGCGGCCAGGCCACCGCGGCGCAGGCGCAGGCGGTGGCATCGGTGGAACAGGCGCAGGCCGCGCTCGACCTGGCCGAGCTGGATCTGCAGCGCACCCAGGTCCGCGCCACCGCCGACGGCTACATCACCAATCTGGAAGTGCGCGTGGGCGACTACGCCCAGGCCGGCAGTGCGCGCCTGGCGCTGGTCCGCGACGATGCGATGTGGGTCTACGGCTATTTCGAGGAAACCAAGCTGCCGCGGGTCCACGTCGGCGACCGCGCCGACATCCGCCTGATGAGCGGCGGCCTGATGCTGCACGGCCAGGTCGAGGGCATCGCCCGCGGCATCTCCGACAGCGACAATCCGACCGGCACCTCGCTGCTGGCCGACGTCAGCCCCACCTTCAACTGGATCCGCCTGGCGCAGCGCGTGCCGGTGCGCATCCGCATCGATCCGGCCAGCGTGCCGCAGGGCACCCTGCTCGCGGCCGGCATGACCGCAACGGTGAGCGTGCATCCGCGGAAAAACTGATGCCGCGCCTATGGGGCCCCTAGCGACCAGGGAGGCTCACATATGGGAGCGGCTTTCGGGGCTCCAGCAACGACGAAACACCATTTGTAGGAGCGGCTTCAGCCGCGACGCGCGTTCCTGCTGAACCGCGTCACGGCTTAAGCCGCTCCTACACGTTGCATGGACAGCTCCTGCCGAGCCGCGGCAACAACGCGTTGCCAGGGAGGCGCTCATGGCGGAACCAGACGCCTGCCGCCGGAATCACCACGGCGCAGGCCTTGCACCTGCGCGCATGCTGGCGCCGTGGTCACCGCAACCCTCAGTCCTTGGCCTGCCGATTGACGCCGAGGAAGCGCCCGGCGATCACCGCATAGCCGCTGCGCGACACCGTGCTGCCCGGATCGAAGTACGCATGCAGGGTCGGCGACAGATCCTGCGGTCCCTGGGTCACCGCGAAGCGCGCGTTGAGGATGCCGGCATCCAGCGCCAACTGCACATAGCCACGCAGGTTGCTCGGGATCGCCGCCACGTCCTCGATCGGCAGGCGCTGGTTGTTGTAGCTCACCGCCAGCGTGTCGTCGAAGGCCAGCGCCTGCGTCTGCAGGCCCAGCGCCTGCACCAGCGAATACGCCAGCTGCAGCTTGCTGACGGCGTCGTTGGGACGGAAATCGCCGGCGACCAGTCCCATCACCGCCGCCTGGTTCTGCTGCAGGTCGCGCAGCACCCCGCCCTTGCCCACGGCCGCCTCGGCGAACGGATAGGCCGGATCGTTGCGGCCGAGCCCGCTGAAGCTGGGCGTGGCCGGCAGTGCCTGGCGCACGCCGGCGCCCATCACCAGGTAACGCGCCAACTCGGCACGCTTGAGCGGATTCTGCGGGCGGAACAAGCCATCGGCATAACCGTCGATCAGACGGTTGGCGACCGCGTACTCCACCGCGCCGCGATCGCGATCGCCGCTGGCGACGTCGTTGAGGCCGGTGTAGCCGCCGCTGCGCAGGAAATCCAGGGTACCGCGCACCGTGCCCGGCGCCGCGATGCCGTTGCTGCCCTTGGGCGCGACCGGCACGCCGCTGATCGAGCCGATGCCGCGCACACTGATGGTCCAGGTGCCCGGCTTGCCCGGCGCACCGACACTGACCGTGCTGCCCAGCAACGGCAGCGCCACCGGCGAGCCGTGGCTGACGCCGTCCGGATCGGTCAGCACCAGTGCCTGGGTGTTGGCGTCGATGGTGGCCCTGGCGCTGACCCAGGCGACGTCCTTGCCGACGGTGAACGCCTGCGTCTGCGGCGTCCCCACCGGCGAGAAGGCCACCTCGAACGGCTGGCTGCCGCCGGGCAGCACCAGCGCATTGCTGTTGAACGGATGCAGCGCATTGACGGTCTTGCCGAAGCCGCTGCGCTTCTTGCTCGCGTCCAACAGCGCGGCGTAGGCATTCACGTAGCCCGCGCCAGCCTCCCAGTACGTGCGCCCGGGGATGTTGGTGGCGGTGCGTTCGAGCAGGTCCTTGACCTGGTCCGGGGTCAGGTCCGGGTTGGCCTCCAGCAGCAGCGCGACGATGCCGGCCACGTGCGGGGTGGCCATCGAGGTACCGCTCATGGTGGTGTAGAACGGCAGTTGCGCCGGGGCGATCAGCTTGCTGTCCTTGTCCGCGGCCAACGGCGGCAGCGCGCCGGTGGAATCGCGGGTGGAGACGATATCCACGCCGGGCGCGGTGATCGTCGGCTCGTTGAGATAGGTCCAGGTCTTGCCGTCGGCCATGGTGAAGCTGCCGCTCTCGCCGCGCTTGCCGCGCGAGGAGAAGTCGGCCAGCGTGCCGTCCTTCTCGCCCGCGGCCACCGAGATCACCCACGGCGCCTGCGCGTAAGGATTGTGGGTGTCCTCGTTGGGGCCGTCGTTGCCGGCGGCGAACACGCTGACGATGCCGCGCTTGTACAGCTCGTAGGTAGCGACGTTGACCGGATTCTGCGGATCGAACTTGCCGGAGGAGCCCCAGGAATTGCTGGTGACGCGGATCGGATCCTTGAAGCTGAACTGATGCGTGGCCGCATAGTCGAGGCCGCCGACCGCATCCAGGATCAGCAGCACCGCGCCGGATCCGTAGCCGACCAGACTGGCGCCGGTCGCCACGCCGCGATAGGCGCCGTTGGACTGCGCGCCGGTGCCGCCGACCGTGCCGGCGCAGTGCGTGCCATGGCCGGAGCCGAGGTCGGTGTTGGGCACGCCCTCCGCATAGGTGATCGGCAGCATCGCATCGACGTTGGCCAGGTTGGTGGTGCCCAGCACGTTCTGCACGACGCGGGTGCCGTAGGCGAGATCGCGGTGGGTGGCATCGATGCCGGAGTCGTTGATCATCACCCCGACGCCGCGGCCGCTGTACGGCAGCGCGCGACCGAAGTCGCCGGGATTGCCTTGCGCGCGGTCCACGCCGGTCAGCTCGCGCGCTTCCTTGTTGAAATAGCGCAGCGGTGCGTTGTAGTAGATCGAGGCGACGTCGTCGCGCTGCGCCAGCGCGCGGATCTCGGCCGGCGTGGCCAGCGCGCCGGCGATCGGCAGCGTGCGCATGGTGATCCCGCGGGTGATGCCCAGCGCATGCAGCGCGGTGAGTTGCGAGGCCGAGACCGGCCCGGACTGATCGTAGGTGATCACGATCTGCAGTGCGTCGCCGGCCGGCGCAGCGGCGAGCTTGGCTTCCAGCACCTGGTCGAGATGCGCGGCGGCCAGGGCGTCGCCGCCGGCGAACACACCGCCGGCAAGGACGGCGCAGATACCGACGGCAAGAACGGGACGGCGAATGGACATTGCGGAATCTCCGGATCGTCGAAGCCCGTGGCGGGCGGTCAGCGCAGCGTGCCGGGCGCACCGATGCGCGGCCAATCCGGTATCGCACCCAGGCCGGCCGGGTGGAAACACTCAGCCAGGCATGTCCGACGACCAGGTGTGGAGCGACGACGGATTACCGGCAGTTCGGGCCGGCACCTCGTGCGATCGAGACTGGAGTGCGGGTGGCATGGGACCGCCAGCACGCGCCGAACCAGACGGCCCGGACTGCGTCGCTGCAGACGGGTATCGACCTGCAGGAAAGACGGGAACCGGCAGTAGGGGAACGGCCGACGCATGCGGCGCGAAGCTGCCGACACAAAAAAATGCGGGACGTGCGGGGCCCACCGATCCCGGACGCCATTCCGGGGCGATGGAACCCCGCACGCCCCAGCACGGGGGGCCGCGGAGGCCGACCGAGTGCGCTGCCGAACGGCGACAGCGTGCTCGAAGGCAGCCGCGGAGGCGTCGACGACGCCAGTCATGCGGGCGGAGCGGGACGACGCCAGCGAACGAGGGCGTCCCGACTGCAACGCAAGCGCCGCCACCGAGGCTGCGCCTGCGGGGATCGAGCGGACGTCGGCGTCCGCCCGGCCCGGTTACTTCTTGCTTGCCTCGCGCAGCGCCGAGTAGGCGTTGAGATAGCCGGCGCCCACTTCCCAGGACGCACGTCCCGCCATCGGCGTGGCGGTGCGCTCGATCAGGTCCTTGACCTGGTCCGGGGTCAGGTTCGGATTGGCCTCCAGCACCAGCGCCACCACACCGGCCACATGCGGCGTGGCCATCGAGGTGCCGCTCATGGTGGTGTAGAACGGCAGCTGTGCCGGCGCGATCAGCTTTTCGTCCTTCTGCGCGGCCAGCGGCGGCAACAGGCCGGTGGAGGCGCGGGTGGAGATGATGTCCACGCCCGGCGCGGTGATGCTGGGCTGGTTGATGTGGGTCCAGCTCTTGCCGTCGGCGGTCGTGAAGGTATCGCGCTCGCCGGCCTTGCCGCGCGAGGAGAAGTCGGCCAGCGTGCCGTCGACATTGCCGGCGGCGACCGAGATCACCCACGGTGCCTGTGCGTACGGGTTGTGGGTGTCCTCCTTGGGACCGTCGTTGCCGGCGGCGAACACGCTGACGATGCCGCGCTTGTACAGCTCGTAGGTGGCGACGTTGACCGGGTCGGCCGGATCGAACTTGCCGGAGGTGCCCCAGGAGTTGCTGACGACGCGGATCGGATCCTTGAAGCTGTTCTGGTGCGAGGCCGCGTAGTCCAGGCCGCCCACCGCATCCAGCACCAGCAGCACGCCGCTGGAACCGTAGCCGAACAGGCTGGCGCCGGTCGCCACGCCGCGGTACTTGCCGCCGGACTGCGCGCCGCTGCCGCCGACCGTGCCGGCGCAATGGGTGCCATGGCCGGAACCGGCGTCGGTGTTCGGCACGCCCTCCAGGTAGGTGACCGGCAGCATCGAATTCAGATTGTGCAGGTTGGTGTTGGCCAGCACGTTCTGCACCACGCGGTCGCCATAGGCCAGGTCGCGGTGGGTGGCGTCGATGCCCGAGTCGTTGATCAGCACGCCGACGCCGCGGCCGGTGTACGGCACGGTGCGGCCGAAGTCGCCCGGATTGCTCTGCGCGCGGTCGACCCCGGTGGCCTGGCGCGCGTCCTGGTTGAAGTAGCGCAGCGGGGCGTTGTAGTAGATCGAGGCGACGTCGTCGCGCTCGGCCAGCGCCAGGATCTCCTCCGGCGTGGCCAGCGCACCGGCGATCGGCAGGGTCTGCATGCTGACGCCGCGGGTGATGCCCAGGTCGTGCAACACGGTCAGCTGCGCCGCCGAGACCGGCTTGGACTGCTTGTAGGTGATGACGATCTGCAGCTCGTCGGTCAGCGGCGTGCTGGCCAGCTTGGACTCCAGCAGGCTGTCCAGATGCGCGGCGGCTTCGGCCTTGCCGCCAGCGAAGACGCCGCTGGCGAGAACGGCGCAAATGCCGATGGCGAGTGCGGGACGACGGATAGGCATCTGGAATCTCCGGTTGGTGGGCCCGGGACGGGCGGGTGACTGCAGCCTGACGCGGCCGCGCGGTGGCGCCTATCCGGGATCGCCCCTAGCGCGCGTGGGTGGAAACACCCAGGGCCGCGTGCATCGCCCGTACGGATCGGTATGATCGGGACGAAGGCCGCTGCCGCGCGCCGCGGTGCCGGGCGGAACGCAGGCGCGGTGCGCGGTGCCGGCACATGCAACAGGGGGTTTCAGATGCACACGATGTTCGCAAGGGTTTGCCTGCTGTTCTGCGCCGTCGCGGCGTCCGGCGGGCTCGCCGCGCAACCGCTGCCGGTGCAGGTGGACGTGAGCGGCAATGTGGCGACGGCGGCAATCGGCGCCGGCCCGCATCCGCTCGCGGAACTGACGCTGGAGTTCGACAACGCCAGCGACCTCAGCCCGGCCAGCCTCGGTCTGAGCGCGGAACTGCTGACCCCGGCCCAGGTCACGGCCTTGCTGCCGCGGCTGCCCAGCACGCAAACCGGCCAGGTGCCGTCGCAGTTGCCGCTGCTGATCACGGTGACACCGCCACCGAGCGGCGGCCTGACCTTCCGGCGCGTCGTGCATGTGGAGCTGCACACGCATGCGCTGGCCTATACCGCCGACAGCACCCTGCGCCTGTTCAAGGCCCCGGAGGGCGGCAATTTCCGCGACATCACCGACGAGATCGCCCCCGGCAGCGTCCGCGCCCGCGGCACCACCGGCGGCTTCTCGCAGTTCATCGTGCTCCACGACCTGCGCCCGACCGCCAACGTGGTGGCCGCCAAGCTGAGCCGGCTGCAGGCGCTGGTGGCGCAGCTGCCCGCCAATGAGGCGGCGCCGCTGGCCGCGATGCTGAACAGCGTACAGAGCGCCCTGGCCAATGCCGACTACACCGCCGCCACGGTCGCGCTGGACGGGTTCCGCGAGCAGGTGTCGTCACGCGCCGGCCATGGCATCGCGCAAACCTGGAACGCCGGGATGAGCGCAGGCAACCCCGCCGGCGAGCTGCTGGCCGGCGCCGCGACGCTGCGCTTCTCCATCGACTACCAACGTCTCTACGCGCCTTGAGCGCTGCGGGACCGGTCGCACGCACGGCGACGGAGGACACGCCGCGATGCCCGCGCGCCTGACTGCCTACCTGCCCGACGCGCCGGCACCGACGCTGCTGCTCGCCGCCGGGCAGACCCTGGCGATCGGCCGCGCGGCCGACAACGCGCTGGCGCTGGAACACCCTTCGGTGTCGCGCTGGCACGCGCAACTGCAGCCGCAGGCCGACGGCCACTGGCAGTTGCACGACCTGGGCAGCAAGAACGGCAGCTTCCGCGATGGCGTGCGCGTGGCCGCGCCGATCGCGCTGGAGACCGCGACCTGGCTGCGCTTTGGCGACATCTACGCCGAGTTCGCCCCGCTCAGCCCGGCCGATGCGGAACTGGCCGAACGCCGCCAGCGCGCCCGCTGCGATCGCGCCACCGCCCTCACCCAAGGGCTCGCCCAGATCGGCGGACTCGACGATCTGCTCGGCGCCAGCCTGGACGCGGTGGTCGAACTGGCCCAGGCCGAACGCGGCCTGCTGGTCCTGGCCGAGGCGCACGGCCAGCGCGTCGCGGCCAGCCACGGGATCGGGCCGCTGCCGCTGCAGCACAGCCTCCCCGGCAGCGAGGGCGCCCTGCACCGCGCCCTGCGCGACGGCCAGGCCACCGTGGCCCACGACGTCGGCGGCGTGCCGTGGCTGGCCGAGCGCGCCTCGGTCTGCGCCGCCGGCCTGCGCACCCTGCTGTGCCTGCCGCTGCGCGACGGCGCCCGCGTGCTCGGCGCGATCTATGCCGACAGCCGCCGCGCCGGCAGCGCCATCGGTGCGCTGGACATGCAATTGCTCGAAGCCTTCTGCGAGCGCGCCGCGCTGTGGATCGCCGCACGCCAGGCGCTGCGCGACACCGGGGCGGAACAGGGGCCTGGGCCGGCATGAGCGACGCGGCCACCGCCACCGGCCTGTACGCGCAGGAGAGCCTGACCCCGGGCGACGTGCTGGCCGGCCGCTTCCGCATCGAGCGTTTGCTCGGCATCGGCGGCATGGGCCTGGTGTACCTGGCCCACGACCAGGCGCTGGGCATCGATGTCGCGGTCAAGCTGCTGCGCCCGGAACTGGCGCAGCGGCCGCAGGCGTTCGCCCGCTTCCGCCAGGAACTGCTGCTGGCGCGGCAGGTGTCCAGCCCGCACGTGGTGCGGATCCACGATCTGGCCGAACACGCCGGGCGCTGGCTGATCAGCATGGACTACGTGGACGGCGAGTCGCTGGAGGCGCGGCTGCAGCGCGAGGAACGGCTGGACGTCGACACCGCCTTGTGCATTGCCGGCGACATCGCCCGCGGTCTGCAGGCGGCGCATGCGCGCGGCGTCGTGCACCGCGACCTCAAGCCGGCCAACATCCTGCTGCAGCGGGGCGGCGATGCGCTGATCAGCGACTTCGGCGTGGCCTGCTCGATGGCCAGCAGCGGTCTCGGCGCGACCCTGGGCAACGTCATCGGCACGCCCGCCTACCTGTCGCCGGAACAGGCGCGCGGCGACGCGCTCGACCCGCGCAGCGACCTCTACGCACTGGGCCTGATCCTCTACGAAATGCTCGCCGGGCAGGTGCCGTTCGCCGGCGGCACCCTGTCCGAGACGCTGGCCCAGCGCATGCTGCGCGAGCCGCCGCCGGTGGACCGGCTGCGCGCGGACGTGCCGGGCTGGCTGGTGCGGCTGCTGCAGCGGCTGTTGCGCCCGCAGCCGCGCGACCGCTTGCAGCACGCCGGCGAAGTCATCGTGGCGATCGAGCGCCGGCAGCTGCCGCGCGATCGGCGGCGCTGGCGCCGGCTCGGCCTGGGCCTGGCCGCGACGCTCGCCGGTGTTGCCCTGCTTGGCGTGGGTGCCTGGCAGTGGCAGGCGCAACGCGCCAGCGTCCCGCCGCCGGTGGTCGCCACGCAACCGCTGCCGCGCCTGCTGGTCCTGCCACTGGCCGGCGACCCGGGCAGCGCCGAGCAACGCCTGGCGCTCGGCACCTGGCTGCGCGGCAGCCTCGGCGAAACGCTGACCGTGGTCGATGACGCGCGCACCCGGCAAGCGTTGCGCCAGTACGACCCCACCGGCCAGGCGCCGCTGGACGTGGCGGCGCTGCGCCGGCTCGCTTCGGCGCAGCGCGTGCTGCAGCCGAGTCTGCAACACCAGGGCGCCGGCTGGCGCCTGCAGGCGCTGCTGCACCCGGCCAGCGGCGCGGCGCAACACATCGACGGACCGACCGCCGCCGATCCGGCCGCGGCCTACGCCGCCTGGTTGCCGATCGCGTCCAGGGCGCTGCTCGGCGAAGGCGCCACCCTGCCCGACGACCTGCCCCCACCCGCCGCGCTGCAGGCGTATGCGCGCGGCCTGGCAGCGCAGCAGCACGACGACAGCGCGCAGGCACTGCAGCAGTTGGCCGAGGCCAGCGCGCAGGCGCCGCAGTCCGCGCCGTTGCGCCTGGCCGAGGTGGTCGCGGCGCAAGCCATCGGCGAAGAACAGAAGGCGCGCGAGGCGCTGGATGCGCGCGCGCCCGCGGCGCCGGCGCGGCCGCGCACCCTGGCCCTGCTGGCGGCGCTGCGCCTGGAAGCCGAAGACGATCTCGCCGCTGCCGACCGCGCCTGGCAGGCGTTGGCCACGGCCCGGCCCGACGACAGCGAGGTGCAGCTGCAGGTCGCGCGCATCCAGGCGCAGGCCGGCCACCTGGACGCGGCACGCGATCGCCTGCGCGCGCTGGCGCAGCGCGATCCCGACGACCCGCGGCTGTGGCTGGCGCTGGGCAAGCTGGCGATCCTCAGCGGCAACGCCGCCACCGCGGTGGACGACGACCTGCTGCGCGCGCAACTGCTGTTCCGCCGCGGCCGCGACCTCTATGGCGAAGCGGAGACGGTGAACGCAATGGGCGTGGGCTACGGCCGGCTCGGCCTGGCCCAGCAGGCACAGGCGCAGTACCTGCGCGCGGTGGAACTGCGCCGCCAGGTCGGCAATCGCCGCGGCGTCGCCACCAGCCTGCGCAACCTGGCCGGCACGCTGAGCATCGGCGGCGCCTTCGCCGAGGCCGAACAGAAACTGCAGCAGGCGCAGGCGCTGTACGTCGAACTCGGCGACCGTGACGGCCAGGCCGCCGCCGCCAACGAACTCGGCCTGCTGGCCGAGGAGCGCGGCGACTACCCGCAGGCGCTGCAGGCGTTCCGCGGCGCGCTGACCGCCTGGCGCGCGATCGGCGATGCGCACGGCGTCGCCGAGACGCTCAACAACATCGGCTTCGCGCATTTCCAGTTGGGCGACCTGGACAGCGCGCAGGCGTTCTGGGAACAGGCCGCGCGCGCCTATGCCGACCTCAACGACGCCACCGGCCGCGTGCGCACCGCGCAGAACCTCGGCCTGCTGGCCACCGCACGCGGCCACTGGACGCAGGCGCAGACCCTGCTGAGTCAAGCGCTGCGCGAGGCCGAGCGCCACCAGATGCTCGAGGAAGTGGCGGTGAGCCGGCGCAACCTGGCCGAACTGGCGTTCTGGCAAGGCCAGCGCGCGGCGGCACTCACCCAACTGGACCAGGCGCAACGGCTGTTCCAGCAGAGCCGCGACCAGCGCGGGCAGACCGACATCGCCCTGCTGCGCGCGCAGGTGTGGCTGGCGTTGGGTGACTCGGCGCAAGCGCGGCTGGCGCTGCAGCAGGTGCAGCGGCAAGCGCCCGCCTCGGTGTCCAGCGAACAGCGCGCGAGTGCGGCGCTGCTGCAGGCGCAACTGGCCGAACGCGACGGCGATGACACCGCGGCCGCCGCCGCGCTGCGCCAGGCCGAGGCGCTGGCGCGCGCCAGCGGCACCCGCCTGCTGCAACTGCAGGTGCAGGTGCAGGCGGCGCACGACGAACCTGCCCTGGCCGCGCTGGAAACCGACGTCGCCCGCCTGGGCAATGCCGGGCTGCGCCTGCGCTATCTGCAGCAGGCGCTGCGCTACGGCGCGGCCGACCAGGTCGCGGCGCGCTATGCGCAGGTGCAGACCCTGCTGCTGCGCGGCAGCCCGCTGTTCGCCGCCGCCCTGCACACGCAGGCCGCGCAGCGCCTGGACGCGCTCGGCGACCACGCCGCCGCGCAACGTGCCCGCCGCGCCGCGGCGCAGGCCACCGACGGTTCCGCTGTCGCGCGCGCACAGACCACGCCATGAACGACGCCGCCACGACCGCCGCGGAACGCTACCGCCTGCTGCTGCAGCGACTGGAGGCCAACGAGCGCGAGTTCCGCCGCCTCGGCCGCGCCGTGGTCAAGGTCCAGGAGGACGAGCGCCGGCGCCTGGCCCGCGAGCTGCACGACGGCGTCGGCCAGAACCTCACCGTGCTCAAGCATCGGCTGGCGCAACTGGGCGCGGCGCTCGGCGCGGCCGACGCCGCGTTGCGCGCGCCGCTGGAGGACGCCATCCAGTTGTGCACGCAGGCGCTGGAAGACACCCGGCAGATGTCGCGCTTGCTGCGCCCGCCGATCCTCGACGATCTGGGACTGGAAGCCGCCCTGGGCTGGCTGGGCCGCAGCCAGTCCGCCGCCGGCGCTACTCCGGTCAGCGTCGAGATCGGCCCGCTGCCGACGCTGGACGAAGCGCTGCAGACCCTGCTGTTCCGCAGCGCGCAGGAAGCGCTGACCAATGCGCTCAAGCACGCCGGCGCGCAGTCGGTGCTGCTGCGGCTGGTGGCCCGCGACGGCTGGGCGCATCTGCAGGTGCTCGACGACGGCCGCGGCTGCGACCCGCAGCAGGCGCTGGTGGCCGGCGGCAGCGGCCTGAGCGGCCTGCGCGAACGCCTGCGCCTGAGCGGCGGCAGCCTGCGCCTGCAATCGTCCCCGGGCGAGGGTTGCTGCGTGCAGATCCGGGTCCCGCTGGAGGCCGATTGAACGTGATCGCCCTGCCCCGCCCCGACACCCGCGCGGCGCTGCACGCGCCGCGAGATCCCGCCTGTCGGCGCGATTGGAGCGCACCGGCATGAGCGCGCCGATCCGGGTCCTCATTGCCGACGACCACACCCTGGTGCGCGAAAGCCTGGTCGCCGTGCTCGACGCGATCGACGGCATCCAGGTGGTGGCGCAGGCCGCCGACGGCATCGAGGCGCTGGCCAAGGCCGAGGCGACCAGCCCGGATGTGGCGATCGTGGACATCTCGATGCCGCGGCTCAACGGCATCGACGTGGTCCGGCGGCTGTGCGAGACCGTGCCGCTGGCGCGGATCCTGGTGCTGACCATGCACGAGGAACACGAATACGTGCTGCACGCGGTGCGCGCCGGCGCCTCCGGCTATCTGCTCAAGGACAGCGCCAGCGCCGACCTGATCGCCGCGGTGCGCAACCTGCACGCCGGCCGCGGCCACTTCTCGCCGCAGGCCGCGCAGGCACTGGTCGCGCAGATGCAGCAGCCGCAGGCACTGCCGCCCGATCCCTACCGCAGCCTGACCGCGCGCGAACGCGAGGTGTTCCACCTGATCGTGGAGGGCCGCACCACCAAGGAGATCGCGCGGGTGCTGCAGATCAGCGTCAAGACCGCCGAGAACCACCGCTTCCGCGTGCTCAACAAGCTGGGCATGCGCAATACCGCCGAACTGGTGCGCTACGCGGTCCGCCACGGCCTGCTCGACTGAACGGCGCCGCGCACCGGCGGGTTCGGCACGGCTGCGCATACTCCATACGCCATAGTATCCTGGGCGCCTCGGCCGCGCCGCGGCCCTCGTCACGAGCGATCGCATGAGCACCTATCAAGCCCCGTTGACCGATCTCCGCTTCGCGCTGCACGACGTGCTGCAGGTGGAGGCCTTGTTCGCCCGCCTCGGCCATGCCGACGCCAATGCCGAACTGATCGACGCGGTGCTGGAGGAAGCGGCGCGCTTCACCGGCACCGTGCTGGCGCCGCTGAACCGGGTCGGCGACGAGCACGGCTGCACCCTGGACAAGGCCACCGGCGCGGTGACCACCGCGCCCGGCTTCCGCGAGGCCTACCGGCAGTTCGCCGAGGGCGGCTGGACCGGGCTGACCGCCGCCGCCGAGTTCGGCGGCCAGGGCCTGCCGCACACCCTCGGCGTGCCGCTCAACGAAATGGTCAACGCCGCCAACCTGGCCTGGGGCAACTTCCCGCTGCTGTCGCACGGCGCGGTCGAGGCGCTCAAGCAGCACGGCGAGGCCTGGCAGCAGGAGGTGTTCCTGAAGCCGCTGGTGGATGGCCGCTGGACCGGCACCATGTGCCTGACCGAACCGCACTGCGGCACCGACCTAGGCCTGCTCAAGACCCGCGCCGAACCCAACGCCGACGGCAGCTGGTCGGTCAGCGGCACCAAGATCTTCATCACCGCTGGCGAGCACGACTTCACCGACAACATCGTGCACCTGGTGCTGGCGCGGCTGCCGGACGCGCCGGCCGGCGCCAAGGGCATCTCGCTGCTGGTGGTGCCGAAGTTCAAGGTCGCCCGCGACGGCAGCGTCGGCGAGCGCAACGCGCTGCGCTGCGGCTCTCTGGAGCACAAGATGGGCATCCACGGCTCGGCCACCTGCGTGATGAACTTCGATGGCGCCGAGGGCTACCTGGTCGGGCAGCCGCACAAGGGCCTGCAGGCCATGTTCACTATGATGAACACCGCCCGCCTCGGCGTCGGCCTGCAGGGCATCGGCCTGTCCGAGCGCGCCTACCAGAACGCGCTGCACTACGCCCGCGAGCGCCTGCAGTCGCGCTCGCTGAGCGGCGCCAAACTGCCGGAGAAGCCGGCCGACCCGATCCTGGTGCACCCGGACGTGCGCCGCATGCTGCTGACGGTGAAGGCGCTGACCGAAGGCAGCCGCCTGCTGGCGCTGCATGCCGCCACCCTGATCGACATCGCGCACAGCGCGCAGGACCCGGCCGAGCGCGAGCGGGCCGACGTGCTGGTCAGCTTCCTCACCCCGATCTCCAAGGCCTGCCAGACAGAGTGGGCGGTGGAGAACACCTATCACGCCCTGCAGTGCTTCGGCGGCCACGGCTACATCCACGAACACGGCATGGAGCAGCTGGCGCGCGACGCCCGCATCACCACCCTGTACGAAGGCACCACCGGCATCCAGGCGCTGGACCTGATCGGGCGCAAGACCGCGTCCAGCCAGGGCGCGGGGCTGAAGCTGTTCCTGGCGCAGATCGAGGCCTTCCTGACCGAGCACGCCGACAACCCGGCGGTGGCCGAATTCGTCGCGCCGCTGCGCGAGAAGGCCACCGAGTGGGCGGCGCTGACCAAGCGCATCCTGCAGCGCGCCGCCGGCAATCCCGAGGAACTGGGCGCGGCCAGCTACGACTACGTGTTCTATTCCGGCTACGTGGTGCTGGCCTACTGGTGGGCGCGCAGCGTCGCCGCGGCCGAGGCCTCGGCGCATGGCGAGGCGTTCAAGCAGTCCAAGCGCGAGACCGCGCGCTTCTACTACGCCCGCCTGCTGCCGCGCACGCTGACCCACGCCGCGGCCATCGACAGCGGCGCCGCGCCGCTGATGACGCTGGCCGACGCGCAGTTCTGAGTCGCACATCCACGTCCGAACACAGCCCCGGCATGCACGCCGTGCCGGGGCCGCACGGCCCGCCGCGACCGATACACAAACCGTCACCAATCGGGTATAAGCTGTCTTCCCGATGGAGACAGACACAACAACGCTTGGTCTGATCGATACCGGGGCCTGCGGCGCCTCGGCCGCGGTCCCGTCGCCTGCGGCGTCCCCTTCCCACCTGCCTTCGGTCCGGCTGCTGTCGCTGGACGCGCATGGCCGCGTGCTGGACTGGATCAACTGGCAGGACGCCGCCTGCCTGTACGCACGCGGCGCGGTGGCATGGACCCTCGGCGAGCCGTGCCTGCACATCCACGGTGGCATCTGTCGCGCCAGCGGCGAGCGCAGCGTGCTGGAGCTGCATCCGATCATCGCCGCGCGCGGCCACGCGCATGCGCGTGCGCTCGACCCCACGCCAACCCTGACCAACACCGCGCTGTTCGCCCGCGACGCGCAACTGTGCCTGTACTGCGGCCAGCAGTTCAGCCGCCCACAACTGACCCGCGACCATGTGCTGCCGGTGTCCAAGGGCGGCCGCGACATCTGGGAGAACGTGGTCACCGCCTGCTTCCATTGCAATTCGCGCAAGGGCAACCGCACCCCGCAGCAGGCGTCGATGCCGCTGCTGGCGGTGCCGTACCGGCCGAGCTGGATCGAGCACCTGATCCTGTCCAACCGCAACATCCTGGCCGACCAGATGTCGTTCCTGAAGGCGCAGTTGCCGAAGCGTTCGAAGCTCTCGCTGTAGCCGCGCGGCCTCACGCCGCCCTCACACCCGCTGCGACGGATTGCCGCACCCCGGCCGAAACCGGCCATCCACGCGCCCGCGGATGAACGGGTTGATTGCGCGTGCCCGGAATGGAGAGGAAAATGACAGGTCCGCTGAACCTCCATTCCGATGATCGACCCCACCCGCTATCCGCGCCTCTCGCGCATCCAGGTCCCCGAAGAACTGCGTCGCTTCGATGAATCGGAGCTGCCGACCATCGCCGAGGAACTGCGTGCCTTTCTGATCGAGTGCGTCGGCAAGAGCGGCGGCCACTTCGGCGCCGGACTGGGCGTGATCGAACTCACCGTCGCCCTGCACTACCTCTACGACACGCCGGTCGATCAGCTGGTGTGGGACGTCGGCCACCAGACCTACCCGCACAAGATCCTCACCGGGCGCCGCGACCGCATCCACACGGTCAAGCAGGCGGACGGCGTGGCGCCGTTCCCCAAGCGCGAGGAAAGCGAGTACGACACCTTCGGCGTCGGCCATTCCTCCACCTCGATCTCGGCCGCGCTGGGCATGGCGGTGGCGCTGCAGCGCATGGGCGACGAGCGCAAGGTGGTGGCGGTGATCGGCGACGGCGCGATGACCGCGGGCATGGCCTACGAGGCGCTGAACCACGCCGGCGGCATGGACCCGGAACCGAACCTGCTGGTGATCCTCAACGACAACCGCATGTCGATCTCCGAGGCGGTCGGCGGGGTCACCAAGATGCTGGGGCGGATGAGCGGCAGCAAGACCCTCAACGCCATCCGCGAAGGCGGCAAGAAGATCCTCGGCGACAAGAAGAGCAACCCCACCGCGCGCTTCGTGCGCCGCTGGGAGGAGCACTGGAAGGGCATGTTCGTGCCGTCCACGCTGTTCGAGGAAATGGGCTTCCACTACACCGGCCCGATCGACGGCCACGACCTGCCGGCGCTGCTCGGCGCGCTGAAGACGCTCAAGACCCTGAAGGGTCCGCAGCTGCTGCATGTCATCACCACCAAGGGCAAGGGCTACGAACTGGCCGAGGGCGACCAGATCGGCTACCACGCCGTGGGCCCGTTCGATCCGAGCAAGGGCCTTGTGGCCAAGCCGGGCGCCAAGGCGCCGACCTACACCGACGTGTTCGGCGACTGGATCTGCGACATGGCCGCCGCCGAGCCGGCGCTGCTGGCGATCACCCCGGCGATGCGCGAGGGCTCGGGCCTGGTGCGCTTCAGCAAGGAATACCCGCAGCGCTACTTCGACGTGGCCATCGCCGAGCAGCACGCGGTGACCCTGGCCGCGGGCATGGCCGTGCACGGCGCCAAGCCCGTGGTGGCGATCTATTCCACCTTCCTGCAGCGCGGCTACGACCAGTTGGTGCACGACGTGGCGGTGCAGCAGCTCGACGTGCTGTTCGCGATCGATCGCGGCGGCGTGGTCGGCCCGGATGGCGCCACCCATGCCGGCAACCTGGACCTGAGTTTCCTGCGCTGCGTGCCGCACTTGGTGGTGATGGCGCCGGCCGACGAAGCCGAGTGCCGGCAACTGCTCAGCACCGGCCTGCGCCATGCCGGCCCGGCCGCGGTGCGCTACCCGCGCGGCACCGGCCCCGGGATCGCCCCCGGGACCACGCTGGAACCCCTGCCGATCGGCAAGGCGCAAGTGCGCGCGCAGGGCCACACGGTGGCGCTGCTGGCGTTCGGCGCGCCCCTGGCAGCGGCCGAACAGGTCGGCCACGAGCTGGGCCTGAGCGTGGTCAACATGCGCTTCGTCAAGCCGCTGGACCGCGCCCTGCTGCTGGAGCTTGCGCAGAGCCACGAAGGCTTCGTGACCATCGAGGACAACGTGGTGGCCGGCGGCGCCGGTTCAGGCGTGGCCGAGCTGCTCAACGCCGAAGGCGTGCTGCGCCCGGTGCTGCACCTGGGCCTGCCCGATGCGTTCCAGCACCACGCCAGCCGCGAGCAACTGCTGGCCGAAGCCGGCATCGACGCCGCCGGCATCCGCGCCGCGGTGCTGAAGCGCTGGCCGCAACTGGACACCAGCGCCAGCGCACCGCGTACCGCGGCGGGCTGACCCGCCGCGATTGCGGGTAACGGCACGGCGGTTGGCGCATGCCGTGCCTGCTTGCGGCATTGCGCACGATGCTTGATGTGCCTCATGTCGCTTCCGATTGCGCCGGCGCCTCCAGCGCGTGACCTAAGGCGCGATCACCTCGGCGCCGCTGGCGCGTAGCCGATCCAGCGGCCCGCCCGGCTCCTGCAGGGTCTGCATCGGCAACGCCGCGAAACTGGAGCGGTTCTGCGCCAGCGCCCGCTCGGCCGCCTGCAACCAGGCCGCCTGCGCACGCTGGCGCACATCGCCCAGGCCCAACTTGCGCGCGATCGCCGCTTCGCCGACCGCGTCCAGGCAGACCCGGTACTGATCGTTGGCGGGCAGCGCGGCCAGCGTGTCCAGATCGCCTTCGGACCACGCATTGGCGCGCTGGCGCATCGTCTCCAGGTCGCGATCGATGACCTGCAGGGTGCGCGCGAAACAGGCGCTGTCGTTGAGCGAGGTCGCCCGGAACTCCTGCAGCGCACGCTTGGCGTCGGGCACCTTGACCTCCACCACCACCGGCACGATCGGCACCCTGGCGCGCTTGGCCGCACGCTCGATCACCGGCTGCACGACGCTGCCCAGGCTCAGGCCGGAGGTGCGCATCGCCGCTTCGTACAGCTCCTGCGCCGCGAACACCGGCCGCCAGCGTTCCACGCTGCCGTCGCGGCCCAGGTAGCGCGCCTTCAGCGGCAGCCAACGCGCATACAGCTCCGGCGGCAGCACCTGCTGCAAGGTGCGGTCGTCGGGATTGCGCCGCGCCTTGAGCAAGGACGGCAGCAGCATCAGGCTGCGGAACATGCCCAGGCCCGAGTCAAGGGTGAGGGTCGGCGCCGCGATCACCTGTTGCGATTGGGCGATCACCCGCTCCACTTCGCCCGACTCCCACTGCATGCGCCTGGGCAGCGGCGACACCGTGCCGAGGATCCACAGCACGTGATCGCCGCGGCGGACCTGCCACAGCCCCGGGCCGGGCTGGCGCCCGCTCACCAGCACCGCCTCCAGGTCGACCACCGGCGGATGAGCTGGTGCGGCCGGCATCGCGGTCTGCGCCTGCACGGCGGGCACGCCCGCTGCCAGCAACGCCGCCGCCAGGCACAACGCCGAGCCGAGCCTGCGCGCCACGGTCCCCGGCGCGGTCGCCGCGCGCACCCCGCGCCGCCCCGGCATCAGTCCGCCAGCTTCGGCAGGTGCGTGGCCAGCGGATCGGTGTCCGCCAGCAGTTCGAAGCGCTCCCACAGGAACCCCGGCGCCACCACGCAGCGCACCAGGCAGTAGTCGGCCAGCGGACGCGCAGCCTGCCAGGTGCCGGCCGCGATCACCACCGACGGCATGCCACCGCGCTCGCTGGCATCCAGGCGGTAGCGCTGCAGGCCATGCTGCGGATCGAAGCCCAGCAGTTCCAGTGCCCCGCCCTCTTCCCATTGCCAGGTCTCGTCGGCATCGATGCGGTGCCAATTGCTGACTTCGCCCTGCGCCAGCAGGAAGCGGATGGCGGTACAGGCCGGGCGCAGCGTCTGCTCGTGCTGCACGGTCAAGGCCGAGGTATGCACGCGCGCGTAGCGCCCGCCTTCCGGGTGCGGCAGCAGCGACAGGTCGCGCACCAAGGCGGCGATTCGGAAAGCGGCGGCGCTGGACATGCCTCCAGTCTAATCCGGCGCGTGGCCGTGCGGATGTCAGGCCGCGCCATTTCCTCGGCGGCGGCCGCTCGACATCACGAGGGGCGCAGCGAGTCCCGTGCAGGCGGCGTGGCGCCCAGCCGCCTGCCATGCCGCAGGCACAGCGCGAAGAACACCATCAGATCCCAGCTGTACCGCTTGAGCAGGCGCCGCGGCTCGCGCAGCAGGCGGTAGATCCATTCCAGGCGCAGCCGGCGCACCCAGGCCGGGGCACGCCGCGCGGTGCCGGACAGGAAGTCCAGCAGCGCGCCCACGCCGAACGCCAGCGGCACCTGCAATTGCCCCGCCTGCTGCAGCAGCCAGCGCTCCTGCAGCGGATTGCCGAACGCCACCAGCAGCACGTCGGCGCCACTGGCGTTGATGCGCGCGGCCAGCCCGTCGCCGGCCGCGGCAAACTCGGCATAGCCGTCGCAGGTACCGACCACCTGCTGCCCCAGCGACTGCCGCAAGGTCTGCGCCGCGGCGTCGGCCACGCCGGGACGGCCGCCGAGCAGGAAGAAGCGCAGCGGACGCGGACTCTGCCGGCACAGCGCCGGAATCAGATCGGTGCCGTTGAGATTGCCGGCAAAGCGGCGGCCGTGCACCAGCAGCGCGCCCAGGTCCATGCCGATGCCGTCGTTGACGATGCACACGTCCGCCGCGGCCAGGCGCTCGCGCAGGGCCTGGCACTGCACCACGAAATTGGTGTTGGCGAAGAACACCTGGCGGCGCTCGCCGCGCGCCAGCGCCTGCAGCAACGCGGCAACGAACTCGGCCTCGGTGCTGCGCAGGATCGGATAACCGCCCAGCGCCAGCACCTCGCCGGTCGCGCGCTCACCAGAGGTCATGCGGAAAGCTCTCCAGCAGGCCGCGTTGCACCGCGGCCAGGTCGAACACGGTATTGCCGCCCAGCGCCACGCATTCCTCCACCGTGTGCCCGGCATGCCAGCGGCCGCGGCCGGTACCGGCGTAGTAGTCGTCGTACTTGAAGCGGTCCTCGCCGTTGCCCCAGTCCAGGTACACCGACGGCACGCCGTAGGCCTCGGCCAGGATCAGTCCGTGCAGGGAACTGGACACGACCAGGTCGGCGCCGAGCAATTGCCGCACGAAGGCGGCCGGCTGGCGATTCGGCAGCACCAGGTGGTCCTTGTACTGCGCATACTTGTCCAACGGTTCGTTGAAATGCGGCACCACCAGGAACGGCTGCCGCGCCGATGGCGCCAACAGCGCCTCGCGCGGGAAGAACAACGGCATCAGCAGACCCGGATCGCCGTAGACCTCCGGCACCTGCAGGCCGCGCTCGCGCAGGAACGCGCGGGTCTTGGGGCCGCGCACCGCACGCACGTCGAGCTGGCGGAAGGTATGGCGGTCGGCGGGAATCTTGCCATTGACGCCGCTGCCCCACACGGTGTCGCCATCGCGGGCGAAATGCAGCACCGACCCGATCGCGATCAGCCGCGTGCGCTTGTCGCGCTTGTCCAGCAAGGTGCGGTCGCGCTGGCCGAGCACGTTGGAGACGATGATCTTGGAGAGGTGATCGCCGACGTTGATCTCGCCGTTCTTCGGCTTCCACCAGAACAGCGCCCGGCGCTCTTCGTAATCGATCCATTTTTGCAATGCGGACATCGGTCCTCCTTGGTTGCGCGGGGTGTACGGCGGACAAGCCGGGGCGTGGACTCAGGCCACGCCGTCGGCGAACAGACGGGTCTCCGGGTAGGCGGCCGGGTCCAGCACCCGGTCGGTGGTGTCGGACCAGCTCAGGCACTGCCGATGGCGCACGTGCGGCGCCTGCAGCGCCTGCCCGATCGCCGTGACGATCGACGCCTCGTCGCCGGGCGTGTAACCGAAGCGCGACGGATAGCGGCCGACCACGGCATTGGGGCAGACGGCCGGCAGGCCAAAGAAGTCGTACTGCAGCAGCTTCATCGAACTGTCGGCCAGATACGCCGGCACCTGCTCGGACGCGTACGGGGCGATGCCGAAGCGGGCGTGCTTGATGTAGCGGATGGTCTCGGCGTGCTTCATCTCGCCGTACACCACCACGTTGTCGCCATAGCCCGGCGCACGCCCCATGCCCGAGCCGATCACGTGGAAGGTGACCTGCGGGAAGGCGCGGCTGGCGGCGACGAAGAAATCAGGATCGAACAGCATCGACCCCACCGCCACCGCATGGATGCCCTCGCCGTACGGCGACGGGTCGCCCAACGTGTGCAGGTCGTGGTCCACGCCGTGGCCGACGTGGTACACGTTGTGACGGCTGGCGACCTCCTCGGCCATCGCCGGCGACACCAGCGCGATCACGTCCAGGCTCGGCGCCACGCGGTCGAACTCGCGCTCGATGTAGTCGGCGACGTTGATCGTGCTCAAGCCGTCGGAGGCGCGGTACACCTTGCGTGCGGTCGGGTTGATCCGCGCCGCCAGCGCGATGAACGCCACCGCGATGCCGCTCTCGAACACGATCACATCGGCCTCGCGCATCCAGCGGATCAGCGTGGCCGGCGCGCGCGCCGCGTACAGCTTGAACATCAGGTCTTCCAGCGGCCGCAGCCAGCGCCGCCGGGTGTTGAACGGATGCAGCAGCGCGCGCCACAGATAGCAGTCCACGCCGTTGTGGCGAACCACCTGGTTGGCGGTGGCATCCAGCGACAGGCGCAGGTCGCCCTTGAGTCGCGACAGCAGGCTGTAGCGCAGCGAGAAGAAGCGCGTGGGGCCGCGCTTGGCCAGCTCGTCGGCAATGAAGTGGATGTTGGCGCGGCGCGGCGTGCGGTAGTCGTGCGCCGACAGCACCAGGTAGCACGGCGGCCGGCCGGTGGCGGCTGCGCTCGGCGCTGACGTGGGCAGCGCCGCTGCGGAAGAATCGCTCATGCGCTCGCTCCTAGGCGGATGGAAGGGAAAGAAAGACGCGGCAGTCCGGCGTTCATCGCGGTCCCCGCGCCTGGCGCAGCAGCGTGCGCATCTGCAGGATCGCCAGCACGTCGCGGCGGAACGCCGGCCACAGCGCGAACACCAGCAGGCAGCCCAGCGCCATCGCCACCGCGCCGACGATCAGTTGCAGCCACAACGACGCGCCACCCCACTGCTGTGCGGCGAAGTACGCGGCAACGCCGCAGACGCCGTAGCCGAGCACCGCGCGCAGGGCGTTGTTGAACAACTCCCAGGCCGGGATCTGCGGCGCGATGCGCGCGATCCAGATCACCGACAGCGGCCACATCACCAGCAAGCCCAGCGTGTAGCCCACGGTCACGCCCATCACGCCCCACAGCGAGCCGGCGAAGATGCAGGCGATCAGCATCACCCGCCCCACCACCGAGTACACCAGCTGCTGGCGCATCAGGCCCAGCGCCAGGAACACCCAGTACGTGGCGTAGGAGGCGGTCTGGAAGATGCCGCCGAGCGTCAGTACCTGGAACAGCGGCACCGCCGGCCGCCACTGTTCGCCGAGCACCAGCACGATCAACGGCATCGCCAGCGCGCAGGCGAAGGAGAACAGCGCGACGATCAGGTGCACCATCACCGTCTGCCCGCGCAGCAGGAAGTTGCCGAAGCGCGGCGGATCGTCCTGCAGCTGCGACAGCACCGGCAAGGCCACCGAGGTCGCCGGCGCGTTGATCTGGTTCAGCGGCATCATCAGCAGCTGGAACGCGCGGTTGTACAGGCCCAGCGCCTCGGCGCCGATGCGGTGGCCGATGATCACCTGGCCGACGTTGCGGCTGGCATAGCCGAGCAACTGCGCCGCCATCAGGTTCCAACCGAAGCTCAGGAAGGTGCGCATCGGCGCATCGCGCCGGTAGCCGCGCGGCAGCCAGCGCGCACAGGCGCCGGCGATCAACAAATTGACCAGCGCCTGCACCACCTGTTGCCAGACCAGCGCCCAGTAGCCGTAGCCGGCCAGGGCCACGCCGACGCCGGCCAGCAGGCCCAGCACCTGCGCGCCGACATCGCTCAGCGAGACCTGGCCGAAGCGCAGCGCGCGGCTCAGGTGCGCGCGGTATTGCGTGGTCATGCCGTTGAACAGGAAGGTCACCGCCAGCGCCTGCGAGATGCCGAGCAAGGCCGGCTCGCGGTAGAAGTGCGCGATCCACGACGAGGACAGGAACACTACGATCGCCAACGCCAGGCCGATGCCGCTGTTGATCCAGAACAGGTTGTCGCGCTGTTCGCGGCTGACGTGCTTGGCCTGGATCGCCGCCGAGGACAGGCCGAAGTCGCGCAGGATCTCGGCCATGCCGACGATCGCCGTCACCATCGCCATCAGGCCGTAGTCGTAGGGCGTCAGCAGCCGCGCCAACAGAATGATGCCGCCGAACTGCACCACCATTTTGGCCAGCTGCCCGGCCATGGTCACCGCCGCGCCGCCTGCCGCGCGCGCGCCCAGCCCGGGTTGCGGCGCCGCCGGCCGCGGGGTCTCGGCGCTGCTCATGCGCCCTCCCCGCGGCGCGCGGTCAGCGCCTGCAGATAGCTGCGGTAGTGCTGCAGGCCGATGCCGTTCCAGTCGCGCCGCGACAGGTCCGGCACGGCGTCGGCCGGCAACTGCTGCGCCTGCGCCAGGGCCTGCGCCAGTTGCGCCGCATCCAGCTCGCCCCGGTACAACTGCACCCACTGCGCGCCGACCTCGTCGGCGATGGCCGCATTGGCCTCGCTCCACGGCGCCAGCACCGGGCGCGCCAGCGACAGCGCCAGCAGCAAGGTGCCGGAGTTGTGCATCTGCCGGTACGGCAGCACCACCAGTTCGGCCTCGCAGACCTCCTGCGCCAGCACCGCGTCCTCCACGTACTGCAGGCGCGCGCTGATCCGCGGATCCTCGGCGCAGGCGCGCTCGACCACACCGCGGATCTGCGCATCGATCGGATTGCCGGCGATGCGCAGGCTGAGTTGCGGATCGGGCAGCGCGCCGAACGTCGCGATCAGCGTCTCCACGCCCTTGTACGGGCGCAGCAGCCCGAAGTGCAGCAGGCGCCCGGGAACGCGCGGCGGTTGCGGCAGCGGCGCGTACCAGTCGCGGTAATGGCCGTGCAGGATGGTGTCGGTGGCCGGCGCGCGTTCGGGCGTGGTCGCGTTGATGCGGATCCAGCGCGCGGTCTGACGGTCGATCCAGCGCAGCAACAGGCGTTCGCGCCAGCCCTTGTCCTCGTGCGGCGCCACGTTGTGCAGGGTGCGCACCAGCGGCACCCCGGCAAGGCGCAGCCGCAGCAGCAGAACGGCGACACAGAGCTGCTTGGCGAGGGTGCCGAGCGCGGTGCGATGCCGCAGCAGGTACTCCGGCCAGTGCAGGTGCAGCACGTCGTAGCGCGACAGCAGCGCCGCGCGCATCGAGAAGAAGCGCAGCTGCACCTGCGGCGGCAGCGCCGCATAGAGCTGGGTCAGGTAGGGATTGGTGGTCGCGGTCGGGCGCTCGGTGGACAGCAGCACGGTGACCGCCGGCGCGGCCTGCTGCGACGTACCGTGGCGCTGGCTCTCGCCGCTCATCGTCCGCCCTCCGCGCCGCCCAGCGCCAGGCGGTATTCGTCCAGATAGGCGCCGACCACGCGGTCCCAGTCGTAGCGATGCGCGTAGGCCATCGCCGCCGCGCGCTGCGCGGCGAAGTCCGCATCGGTGGCGGCGGCGAAGGCGCGCACCGTGGCCGCGGCCGCCTGCGCATCGGCCGGGTCGACCAGCACGCCCTGCCCCGACTCGCGGTGCAGGCGCGCGAACGGCGGGATGTCGCTGAGGATCGGCAGCAGCCCCGCGCTCATCGCTTCCACCGCGGCCAGGCCGAACCCCTCGTGCCGCGACAGGCACACGAAGTACTGCGCGCTGCCGAGCAACTGCGCCAGTTGCGCCTGGGTCGGCGCCACCTGCAGGCGTACCCGCTGCTGCAGGCCGCGCTCGGCGATCGCCTGCTGCAGGTCGGCCACGCTGAAGTCGTACTCGCGCCCGGCCACGATCAATTGCCAGGCCGGATCCTGCGCGGCCAGCGCGCGCAAAAGGTCCAACGTCTCCAGCAGGCCCTTGTTGACAGACCAGCGCCCGAAGTAGATCAACGTGCGCCCCGGCACGGCACTGCCCTGCCCGGCGAACTTGTCCACGTCCACCCCGTTCTCGATCACCCGCAGCCGCCGCGGCGCGACCACCTGCGAGAACAGTTGGCCGTCGTTCTCGCTGGTCGCCACCACCCGCGCGTAGGCGAGTGCCGAGGCCCGGGTGAGGGTCTTGAACCAGAGCATCTTCAGGCGCGAGGCATAGGTCGTATGGAAAAAGCCGCCATGGGTGGACACGATCATCGGCACACGGTGCAGCGGCCGGGTCAGGGCCAGGAAGTCGTAGAAGAAGTCGATGCCATGCACGTGCAGCAGATCGGCGCCGCGCACCGCCGCCAGCACCGACGGCGCCAGCGGATAGCGCGAGGAGCCGCGGTACGGCAAGCGCACGATCGGCACGCCCTGGTGGCTGTCGCGCGGCGCCAGGCGCTGCTGCGGATCGGTGAACACCCGGTCCAGGCTCACCACCTCGACCTGGTCGCGGCCCTGCTGCAGATGGCGGCGCGCGATGTTCAGCACCACCTCCTCCATGCCGCCCACCGACGGATGGAACTGGCGCACCACATGCACCACCTTCATGCCCGGCCTCCATCGCGCCCGTGCGCGGCCCGCAGCGCCGCCGTCATGCCGTCGCTCCCGCGACCGCACTGCGACGCACGCCGATCATCCACGGCGCGATCCGTACCAGCACCACGCGGATCGGCACGCTGATCAGTACCGCCAGCACGCTCACCGACACCGCCCAGGCCGGTCCCCAGGCATCGCCGCGGACCAGGCCGGTGCGGGCGGCGACGCCGGCCATCACCGAGAACAGCAAGGTGTGCGTGCACAGGATCAGCAAGGTGTTGCGCCCGATCCACTGCAGCCAGGCCCAGTGCCGCACCAGCCCGGCGACGCACAAGGCCATGGCGCTGCCGAGCAGGCTGGCGGCGAGGAACCCCAGCGGGGAATCGCCGAACTTGAGCATGTTCACGTCCACGCGGCCGTTGTGCCAGGCGATCGCGAACCAGACCGCGCCCAGCAGCACCGCCGCCAGCGCATTGCCGGCCGGCCGTGCCGGCCACCACTGCGCCCGCGTCGCGGCGAGCGCGCCGATCGCGAAGAAGCACAACGCCACCGGCAGCACGTCCAGCGAGAACGGCAGGCGCATGTCCTGCCCCGGAAACCAGCAGGCCCAGCCCCACGCGAGCGGCAGCGACAGCGCGGCCAGGGCCGGCACCGACAGCGTCCGCCGCAGCGCCAGATAGACCAGCGTGGTCACGAACAGCGCGGGCAAGAACCATAGCGCAGGCATCACGTAGAGCTTGGGCCCGATGCCGCTGACCAGGCCCAGCAGCGGCTCCCACCACGGCCGGTCGCCCCACAGTTGCGCCTTGCTGCCGATATGCCGGGTCAGCATCCAGTACGCGTAGGCGACGAAGAAGAACGCCACGTACGGCAGCAGCAGGCTGCGCGCCAGCTTGCCGACCGTGGCCAGGGTCAGCGGGCGGTTGCCGAAGGCCTCGCCGACCCAGCCCGACAACAGGAAGAACATCGGCACGTGGAAGCTGTAGGCGAGGATCACGTAGGCGTGCGGAATGCCCTTGGCATGCCCGAACACCACCAGCAGGATCGCGATCGCCTTGGCCGCATCGATGCGCATGTCGCGCGGCGCGCTCGCTCGCGCGCTGCGGCCCTGCGCGGGCACGGATGCGGAGACGGCCGTGGCGGGCGCACTCATGCCGGCACCGCCGGGATGCGGGGAGCCGGCGCCGCAGACACTGCGGCTGACTCGCGCAGGCGCGGCGCCATCTGCCACAGGCAGCCGCACACGAACCACCACAGCGCCGCGGTCTTGATCGAGAAGTAGCCGTTGGAAACCAGCAGGCTCAGCGAGAAGGCGAAGATCAGCAGGTTCTTGAACAACTGCCCTTCGATGGTGCGCATCAGCATCGCGAACGAGTACGCCAGCAGGAACGCCAGCACCAGCAGCACCGACTGCGAGGAGATGAAGTAGGCGATGCCGCTGTCGAAGTAGCGGTACGGCTGGTCCACGTCCAGCCCCATCCACGCATCGGCGCTCATCCTGCGGATCGAATCGACGGTGAAGAACACTCGTCCCAGCGTGGTGTCCTCATAGCTCTGGATGCCGGAGGCCCACACCAGCAGCCACGCCCCGCCCATCACCGCGAAGAAGATCAAGAAGCCCAGGCGCTGGTCCATGCGCAGCAGCAGCGGACTCAGCAGCGCCATCATCACGCAGGTACCGGCGGCCAGGCGCCCGTCCGAGGCCACGATCAGGAAGCCGATCATCGCCACCGAGGCGACGATCGCCAACGGCCGCATCCAGCGCCAGAACGTCAGCAGGATCGCGGTGAAGAAGATGATGAAGTTGCCCATCGTCACCGGCTCGATGAATACCGAGGAGGCGCGCGGCAGGTTCGAGGACGGCAGGAAGTTGCGCGCGCCCGGGCGTGTCGCACTGACGAACAGGTTGCTGTCCTGGTTCCAGAAGCTCGACGCGCTGGCGCCGCGCGCGTTGACGAAATAGCTCTTGGGGTTGACCACGTCGCCATAGACCTTGGGCAGCGCCAGTTCGAACACCGCCACCAGCGACACCAGCAGCGCCATGCGCACGAACGTGCGCGGCAGCGAGCCGGTGTAGGCCGCGCCCAGCAGCAGGAAGGCGAACGGGATCAGCGCATCGCGGAAGAACTTCGGATCCAGCGTCCACGCCATGAACAGGCGCACCAGCATCAGCAGCGCCAGCAGCGCGATGCCGGTGAACACCATCGCCATGCGCTTGCGGTCCAGCGCGCGCAGGCCGAGCAGGAAGCAGGCGGCGTACACCGCCAGTTCCACCGCGTAGGTCATCGCCGGGCTGACCCGGAACACCTTGGCGTTGATCACCGCCAGCACGAAGTTGTAGCCGACCGCGAACAGCAGCACCAGCTCGATCAGCAGGTTGCGGCGCTGCTCGCGCAGCGGCATGTCCGGCACGCTCAGCATGCGCACCTCGCTGCGGCGGCGCGCTGCACGCCAACGCGTCGATACGCTGCCGTCATTTGCGGCAGCAACGTGTCGCGCGCCACGCCGTTCGGCGCAGGCAGGACGGGAACGACGGCGACGCGGAAGCGACGCCGGCGCTGTTCACGGTCGGCGGGAAGAAGACGCATCGGGCGCATCAGTAGGCGGTCTTCTGCCCAAGCACCTTGAACGCGGTCAGCACGATGATCCGCGTGTCCAGCCACAACGACCAGCGGCGGATGTAGTCCAGGTCGTACTGGATGCGCTTCTTCATCGTGCGCAGTTCCGGCGTCTCGCCGCGGAAGCCGTTGACCTGCGCCCAGCCGGTAATGCCCGGTTTGACGTAGTGCCGCTGCATGTAATGGTGGATCAGCTTCTCGTAGTGGGTGTTGTGCTGCGCCGCGTGCGGACGCGGCCCCACCACCGACATGCTGCCGCCGAGCACGTTGAACAGCTGCGGCAGCTCGTCCAGGCTGGTGCGGCGCAGGAACGCGCCGAAGCGGGTCACCCGGCTGTCGCCGCGCGTGGCCTGCACCACCACGTCGCTGGGCTCCTGCTGCACACGCATGGAGCGGAACTTGTACATGTAGAACTCGCGCCCGCCCAGGCCATGGCGGCGCTGGCGGAAGAACACCGGGCCCGGCGAGCTCAGCTTCACGCCCACCGCGATCGCCAGCATCAGCGGCCACAGCACGGCCAGCGCGGCCAGCGCCACCAGCTTGTCCTGCAGCGCCTTGGCGACCACGAAGTAGGTGTTGCGGTCCACACCGCCCTGGCGCAGGTTGATCACCGGCACGTTGCCGATCTGGTCGCCGGACTGGTTGAGCATGCCGAAGTCGAACAGGTCCGGGATCAGCCTGACCTGGATCGGATAGCGGTCCATGCGCTGCAGCAGCTGCTTGATGTGGTCGCGCTCGCCCAGCGGCAGCGAGATCCACACCTGCTCGACCTGGTGGTCGTCGAGGTAGTCGATCAGCGCGTCGGCGGTGCCCTCGCCCAGGCACTGCAGCTTCTGCGGATGATCGGCCACCGACAGGTCGTAGTCGCTGCTGAAGTAGCCCACCACCTGCATGCCCACCCAGGGATTGCGGCTCAGGTAGTTGTGGATCTTCACCACCGGATGGCGCAGGCCGACCACGACCACGCGCTGCACGTCCACGCCTTCCGAGCGCAGCCGGTTGAGTACGCCACGCACCAGCGTGCGCGAGAGCAGCAGCGTTCCCAGGCTGGTGACGAACCAGGTGCCGATCCACAGGCGCGAGACCTGCTGGCCGAACTGCACCACGAAGGCATGCATGGCGAACAGGGCGAACACGCCGCCACAGGCCAGGCTCAACACCATCATCTCGCGCAGCAGGCCACGCCCGCGCCAGCTGCGGTACAGCGGGAACAACGCGAAGCAGATCACCGCGTACAGCAGGGTGGTGCCGATCGCCACCCGGTAGGCCGGTTCCGGCATCCAGGTGCCGAACAGCAACCGGTGGGTGAGCAACGCGCCGCCGACCATGACGGTCAGGTCGGACACGCGCAACAGGATGTCTGCCGCGGCCGCGTACTTGGACAACATGCGCGGCGAGGAGGTCGTATAGGTGGCGCTACTCAGGTCTGCCAAAAGCATGATCGGGATTCCTATCCAAACCCGGTCGGTCGGCATGCGGGGGAACATGCGACGCCGCCGGGCCTCGATTTCGCCTGCCTGTGGACCGCTGCGGCGCCTCCCTCGCCGACCCCAGGTCCACGGCAGCCCGTGATTACTTCAACAGAACAACGTCTTCGTACAACCGCGCTGGAAAATAATGGAGCACCTCATTGCCTAGCTGAACCACGTATCACCTCACTGAAGACTGTGCGTCGAACCGATGCCGTTGTGTGCGGTGCGGCACGCACCCGCGTCTCGCGCGGTGCGGCGCGCCATGACACCGCGACATCACGCCGATGCCGCCGCCGCGGCTTCGGCCTCGCGGATGAAGTAGCGCACCAGCGCCACCGCCACCGCCAGGAACAGGCCGAACACGAAGGCCAGCGCCAGGCCGAGCAGCTTCTTCGGCGAGCTCGGCTTGCCCGGCACATCGGCGCGGTCGACGATCGAAATGTTGTTGGTGCCCACGTTGCCGACCACGCCGATCTCCTTGTAGCGCTGCAGCAGCGCGTCGTAGAGCTGGCGGTTGGTATCGGCCTCGCGGCGCAGCATGGTGTAGCGGATGCTGCGGGTCTGCAGGTCCAGTTCGTCGTTCTTCAGGGCCGCGATGCGGTCGCTGAGCAGGGTCTCCTGCTGCCGCGCCGCCTCGTAGTCGTTCTTCAGCGCGCTGCGGATATTGGCGATCTCGTTGGCGATCTGCCGCTTGGTCTCGGCGATCTGGTTCTGCAGGCGCTGCATTTCCGGGTAGCCGGGCTGGAACGTGGCCAGCTTCTGCTGGTAGTCGGCGGTCAGCTTGGCCTGTTCGGTGCGCAGGCTCTGGATCAATGGACTGCTGACCACCTGCGGCAGGCCCATGCCGTCGCCGATGCCGGCCTGGCGCCAGGCCGCCTCGGCCTTGATCCGCGCATCCTGCGCCGCGGCCAGGCGCACATTCAGCTCGCTCATGTTCTGCGTCGGCAGGGAAGGCTTGTCCTCGCCCATCGACACGATCTGTTCCTGGCTGGAATAGTCGACCGCGTTCTTCTCCGACTCCTCGACCTTGTCGCGCAGTTGCGCCAGGCGTTCGGACAGGTAGCGCGCGGCGAACGAGGACGCCTGCAGCCGGCGTTCCTGGGTCGAGGCGATGAACATCTTGGCGTAGGTGTTGGCCACCCGCGTGGCCAGCACGCGGTCGGGCGAATCGAAGTTGATCCGCACCAGGCGCGAGTCGCGGACCGGCTCGATGGTCAAGGCATCCAGCACCGGGCCGACCAGCGCGTTCTCCGCCGCGGCAGCGCGTGCCTGCGGCGTCGGCGCACGCCCGTCGCCGTTGTCCTGCAGCTTCTCCAGGGCTTCGTCGACCAGCGGCTTGAACGCCGGCGCCTCGGTCAGCTTGGCCTCGCGGATCACCTGCCGCGCCAGCGAACGACTGCCGAGCAGTTCGTACTGGGTCTGGTAGAAGTCGCGATCCTGCGGCGATTCCACCGGCATCAGGTTGGCGACGTTGGCGACGTTGAGTGATTCGCGCTCGATCTGCAGCACGCTGGTGGCGCGGTACTTGGGGGTCATCAGCAGGATGACCAGCAACGCCAGCAGGACGACTGCCCCGGTGATGCCGACGATCAGCCAACGCTGCCGGTACAGCGCATTCCAGTAATCCAGCAGTCCGATGTCGGCCGGGCTTAGCGGGGCACCCACAGGACGCGGGCGCGGCGCGGAAGCGGGAGGCAAGGTGGAGGCGCTCATCGGTAGGCCCTCCAGACCATCACGAACGGGGTCAGCTGCACCACGGTGCGCAGCAATACCAGCGCATCGGAGCGGTACACCACCACGATGTCGCCGCCGTAGATCGCCGGATCGGGCGCGGCGCCCTTCTGGATATCGCGCAGATCGAAACGCGCCAGCATCTTCTGCCCGCCGACGGTGCGGAACACCACCACGTTGCCGCGGCTGGCCACGTCGCTGACGCCCTTGCCCAGCGACAGCGCCTGCTGCAAGGTCAAGGCGGAGCCCTGGATGGGATAGATGCCCGGCTCGCTGACGGCGCCGGTGACCGTGACCCGGTTGCCGGTGAACTCGTCGACCAGCACCGACACCTGCGGGTTCTGCAGATAGCCGTTGCGGTAGCGGTCGGCGATCTCCTTCTGCAGCGCATTGACGCTGGAGCCGGCGGCCTTCACGTCGCCGATCAGCGGCAACGAGATGCGGCCCTCGTTGTCGACCCGCACCTGGCGCTCCAGATCGTCGACCTGGAACACCTTGACCGTGAGCAGGTCGCCGGGGCCGAGCAGGTACTCCGGCTTGCCCATGGAGGCAGCCAGCGGATCGCCCGGCGGCAGGTCCGACCGCATCGCCGGCCCACTGCAGGCCGACAGCAGCGCCAGACAGGAAAGGGCCAGCGCCCAGTGGAAGGTCACGGAAAGTTTACCCATGCGCGATGCTGATGCCCTCTGTCGATTGGTTTTCGAAGCGCCGCACTCCCCCAGCCGGCCAGGGTTCCGTTCCCGGTCGGAGGATGATTACGGTGTCAATTCCTGCCTGGGACGAACGGCCCTGGCCAACAGCGAAGCTTCGTGTTGCAACGCACTATGGCACAGCCATCTGCCGTCACCAAGGCGTTACCCGACATTTTTTTGACGCAGTAACGCGAGGGTTCAACTACATGTCCAGCGATTCAGCGTAGCAAGGACCCGTGAACGTTCCATCGACGCGATGTTAACGTGATCAATGTCAACGCATTGACGCTGCGTAGCTCTCAGTTCCCATGGGGCTTTCCGCTCTGGCGGGGCGACGACGACGTCGCGGGACAGCGCAATCCCGCGCATTTTGTCTACGGCGACGCGCCAGCCTCCCTGTGCCGATACAGATCGCCATACATCGAGATACCGACACGCGTTGGCATCCCGGCGGGCGGCCCATTCCCGACATCGGCCATACGTGCGCCGCCGATCCAACGCCCCCAAACAAAAAGGCCCATGTCGCAGACATGGGCCTTCGAAAGATGGTCGGGGTAGCCGGATTCGAACCGACGACCACTAGTCCCCCAGACTAGTGCGCTACCAGGCTGCGCTATACCCCGGTGTGTTGCGTCTCCGCCGTCATGGCGGACCCGCCTTGCGGCGAGCTGGCGATTATAGCGGGTTTGCCGCGGCCATTCCTAGCGGCAGCAGCGCCGCCGTGGCTCACCGCCGCAGCAACTGCAGGACTTCTTCCAGCTCCTGCCGCACCTGCTTGATGATCTGATTGCTCAGCGCCGATTCCTGGCGGGCACCCTCGCCTTCCAGGCGCAGGCGTGCGCCGCCGATGGTATAGCCCTGTTCGTACAGCAGGCTGCGGATCTGCCGCACCATCAGCACGTCGTGGCGCTGGTAGTAGCGCCGGTTGCCGCGCCGCTTGACCGGTTCCAGGCTGGGGAATTCGGTCTCCCAGTAGCGCAGCACGTGCGGTTTGACGTCGCACAGCTCGCTGACCTCACCGATGGTGAAGTAGCGCTTGGCCGGAATCGGCGGAAGTTCGCGGTTACTGCCCGGGTCCAGCATAAGCCTCCACTCGCTCCTTGAGCTTCTGTCCGGGGCGGAAGGTCACCACCGTCCGCGCCGAAATCGGGATCTCTTCGCCGGTCTTGGGATTGCGGCCGGGCCGTTGGTTCTTGCGGCGCAGGTCGAAGTTGCCGAAACCGGACAGCTTCACCTGCCGCCCCTGCTCGAGCGCATCGCGCAGCACGTCGAAGAACGCATCGACGAATTCCTTGGCCTCGCGCTTGTTCAGCCCGACTTCGTCGAACAACCGCTCGGCCATTTCCGCTTTGGTCAACGCCATCGCCCTGCTATCCCCTGTCCTTCTCAACCACGCATCCGCGCGTCGTGTTCCCGCGCCAGCGCGGCCACCGCATCGGCGACCACCGCCTCCACGTCGCGGTCTGTCAGAGTGCGCGTGTTGTCCTGCAAAATCAAGCCCATAGCGAGACTCTTGCAACCAGCCTCGACCCCCGCGCCGACGTAGCGGTCGAACAGCACGACCTCGCGCAGCAAGGGCCCCACCGCCGCGCGCACGCTGCGCGCCAGCGCCGCCCAACTCACCGCGTCCGGCACCACGAAGGCCAGGTCGCGACGCACCGATGGGAACCGCGACAGCTCGGCGGCGCGCGGCAGGACACGCGCGGCCAGCGGCGCCAGGTCCAGCTCGAACGCCAACACATCGACGTCGATCTGCATCGCCTGCAGCAGCCGCGGGTGCAGTTGGCCGATCCAGCCGATCCGCACGTCGTCGCGATAGACGTCGGCCGAACGGGCCGGGTGCGCGAACGGATGCGTCGACGCCCGGTAATCCAGGCGTGCGCCGGAGGCCGCGGCCAAGGCGTCCAGGTCGCCCTTGAGGTCGTGGAAATCGACCTTGCGCGCCGGCAGGCCCCATTGCAGGGCGTCGGCATCGCCGCACACCGCCGCCGCCACCCGCTGGGTTTCGGTCGGCGCGGCGCCGGCTTCCGCCGCCGCGGCGAACACCTTGCCCAGCTCGAACAGGCGCACGCGCCCGGCCTGGCGCGCGGCGTTGCGGCCCAGCGCGGCGACCAGCCCCGGCAGCAGCGACGGACGCATCACCGCCAGTTCGGCGCTGAGCGGATTGGCCAGGGCCACGCGCCCGTCGTGCAGGCCCCACTGGTCCAGCAGCGCGGCATCGACGAAGGCGTAGTTGATGGTTTCCAGCAGGTCGCGCGCCAGCAACTGGCGGCGCACGCTGCGCTCGTCCAGTTGGGTCTCGCTGTCCATGGCGATGCGCGTGGCGCCGCCCGGCAAGGTGGTCGGCAGGCGGTCGTACCCGTGGATGCGGGCCAGTTCCTCGATCAGGTCCTCTTCGATGGCGATGTCGAAGCGGCGGCTCGGCGCGGTGACCTGCCAGCCATCGGCCGAGGCGACCACGTCCATGCCCAGCGCGCGCAGGATGCGCTCGACGTCGGCGTCGGCGATCTCGATGCCGAGCACGCGCAGGATGCGCGCGCGGCGCAGCGCGATCGGTGCCGGTGCCGGCAGGAATTCGGGCAAGGCGGCCTCGACCACCGGACCGGCGCGCCCGCCGGCCAGCTCCAGCACCAGCCGCGTCGCCAGCTCCAGCGCCTGTCGCGGCAATGCCGGATCCACGCCACGCTCGAAACGGTGGCCGGCATCGGTGTGCAGGCCGAGCTTGCGCCCGCGGCCCATGATCGCGGCCGGGGCGAAATGCGCCGCCTCCAGGAACACGTGCCGGGTGGTCTCGGTGACGCGGGTGGCGTGGCCGCCCATCAGCCCGGCCAGCGCCACCGGCCGATCGGCATCGGTGATCAGCAGGAACGCCGGATCCAGCGCGGCCTCGCGGCCATCGAGCAGGGTCAGGGTCTCGCCGGCGCGCGCGTGGCGCACGCCGACCGGGCCCTGCAACGTGTCGAGGTCGAACGCATGCATCGGCTGGCCCAGTTCCAGCATCACGTACTGGGTGATGTCCACCAGCAGCGACAGCGGACGCACGCCGCTGCGGCGCAGGCGCTCGGCCATCCACAGCGGCGTCTTCGCCGCCGGATCCAGGTCCTCGACCACGCGACCGCAGTAACGCGGCGCGTCGGCGCCCGCGTCCAGCGCGACGGTCAGCGTGCGCTCGCTGCTCACCGCGGCCGGCGTCACCGCCAGCGGCAGCACGTCGCTGCCGCAGGCCGCGGCGACGTCGTAGGCGATGCCGCGTACGCCGAAGCAGTCGGCACGGTTGGGCGTGAGCTTGATCTCGATGCTGGCGTCGGGCAGGCCGAGATACTCGATCAGCGCCTGGCCGATCGGCGCATCGTCGGGCAGTTCGAACAGGCCGGACGCGTCGCTGTCCAGGCCCAGCTCCTTGGCCGAGCACAGCATGCCGTTGGACGCGACCCCGCGCAGCTTGGCCGGTTTGATCGCGATGCCGCCGACCTGGGCGCCCACCAGCGCCAGCGGCGCGACCAGGCCCGCGCGCGCATTGGGCGCACCGCAGACGATCTGCAGCAGTTCGCCCTGCCCGGCATCGACCCGGCACACCTGCAACCGGTCGGCCTCGGGATGCGGCGCGGCCTCGACGATCCGCGCCACCACCACCTGCTGCAGGCCGTCGCCGAGCGGCACGACCTCCTCGACCTCCAGGCCGATGGCGGTCAGGGTCGCGGTGAGCTGCTCACGCGTGGCCTGGGTCGGGACGTGGCTGCGCAGCCAGTTTTCGCTGAATTTCATTGGGGAGCCGGGATTGGGGATTCGGGAGTGGGGATTCGCAGGAGCGGTTACGCGTGGGACCGGAAGATTGGAAGGGAACTCGCTTCAACGAATCCCCAATCCCCACTCCCGAATCCCCGCCCTCAAGCAAACTGCCGCAGGAACCGCACGTCGTTCTCGAAGAAGGCGCGCAGGTCGTTGACGCCGTAGCGCAGCATCGCGAAGCGCTCCACGCCCATGCCGAAGGCGAAGCCGGTGTAGCGTTCCGGGTCGATGCCGACGTTGCGCAGCACGTTCGGGTGCACCATGCCGCAGCCGAGCACTTCCAGCCAGCGGGTGCTGCCGTCGGGCTGCTGCCAGGCGATGTCGACCTCGGCGCCGGGCTCGACGAAGGGGAAATAGCTGGGGCGGAAGCGCATCTGGAAATCGCGCTCGAAGAACGCGCGCACGAACTCGGCCAGGGTGCCCTTGAGATCGGCGAAGGTCGCGTGCTCGTCGACCAGCAGGCCTTCGACCTGATGGAACATCGGCGAGTGGGTCTGGTCGCTGTCGCTGCGGTAGACCTTGCCGGCGGCGATCATGCGCAGCGGCGGCGCATGCTCGCCCATGTAGCGCACCTGCACGCCCGAGGTGTGGGTGCGCAGCAGGCGGCCGTCGCCGAAATAGAAGGTGTCGTGCATCGCCCGCGCCGGATGGTGCGGCGGGAAGTTCAGCGCCTCGAAGTTGTGCCAGTCGTCCTCGATCTCGGGGCCGTCGGACAGTTCGTAGCCCAGCCGCGCGAAGATCTCGGTGATGCGCTCCAGGGTGCGGGTGACCGGATGCAGCCCGCCGCGTTCGCCGCGCCGCCCTGGCAGGGTCACGTCGATGCGCTCGGCGGCCAGGCGTGCGTCCAGCGCCGCGGTTTCCAGCAGCGTGCGGCGCTCGGCCAGCGCGGCGGACACCGTGTCGCGCGCGCGGTTGATCGCCTCGCCGGCCAGCTTGCGCTGCTCCGGCGCCAGCGCGCCGAGCTGCTTGAGCTGGGCGGTGATGCTGCCGCTCTTGCCGAGCAGCGCGACCCGCAGTTGCTCCAGCGCCTCCGGACTCTGCGCCGCGGCGATGTCCGCCAGCGCCTGCCCGCTCAGGGAATCGATCTCACTCATTGCACTCGCGCCTCACTGCTCCGGCCGAACCCGTGGCCACCGTGTCCCGCCGATGCGGAACCTCCCTACCCGGCAGGCGCCCCGTCGCCGGGACGCCCAAAACGCAAAAGGGGAAGGACTTGCGCCCTTCCCCTGCATGCCTGCGATTGCTCCCGCCGAACCCCGCACTTGTACGCGCGGGTTCCTGCGGGGATTCGCAAACTTATGCCGCCAGCGCGCCCTTCGCCTTCTCCGCCAGGGCGGCAAAGCCCTGCGCGTCGTGCACGGCGATGTCCGCCAGCACCTTGCGGTCGAGGGTGATGCCGGCCTTGAGCAGGCCGTTCATGAAACGGCTGTAGCTCATGCCGTTGATGCGGGCCGCCGCATTGATGCGGGTGATCCACAGCGAACGGAAATTGCGCTTCTTCTGCTTGCGGCCGATGTAGGCGTACTGCTGTGCCTTGATCACCGCCTGCTTGGCGACGCGGAAGACCTTGCGACGGGCGTTGTAGTAGCCCTTGGCGAGGTTCAGAACTTTCTTGTGACGACGGCGCGCCTGGACGCCACGCTTGACTCGAGCCATGGTTCAGTCCTCAGAGGTAGGGAAGCATACGGTCCAGACGGCCTGCGTCCTCGGCACGGACGTGGTTCGTCTGCCGCAGGTTGCGCTTCCGCTTGGTCGCTTTCTTGGTGAGGATGTGGCTACGGTTGGCGTGGCCGGCCTTGTACTTGCCGGAGGCGGTCTTGCGGAAACGCTTGGCCGCCGCCCGGTTGGTCTTGATCTTGGGCATTGCAATGTCCTTGATGGTGTTTTGTCACTGGTCAGGGCGGTGGCTGCGCCACACTTTCCGTCCGTGCCCTTACCTGCTTGTAAGCCCTTGATCCACTGAGGATCCGGGCGGGTCCTATTGCCGCGCGAGCGGCAAACCCGATGAACTGGGCCGCGCATTATGCCAGGGCTTGGAATGCCTTGCAAATCATGCAGTTCGACGGGCGCTTGCGCGCCGGGATTCGGGATCGCGCAGGCTGGGCGGCGCACGGGCACGCCGCAACGGCGCAGCCGCGCTACACCCGGAACGTCAAGAAGAAGCTGGCCACAGAGACCGGAGAACCGCGCGCCTGCCGTTGGCGGGGCGCGATCCCGTGCTGCGGCGGCGGATCAGCGCTTCTTCGGCGCGATCATCATCACCATCTGCCGGCCTTCCAGGCGCGGACGCGATTCGATGACGATGTCCTCGCCCAGATCGGCCTCGATCCGCGCGGCCATTTCGCGACCGAGCTCCTGATGGCTCATCTCGCGGCCGCGGAAGCGGATGTTGACCTTGACCTTGTCGCCTTCCTCGATGAAGCGGCGCATGTTGCGCAGCTTGATCTGGTAATCGCCTTCGTCCGTGACCGGACGGAACTTGATTTCCTTGATCTCGACCTGCTTGGTCTTCTTCTTGGCTTCGTTGGCCTTTTTCTGCTGCTCGAACTTGAACTTGCCGAAGTCCATGATCTTGCAGACCGGCGGATCCGCCTGCGGCTGGATCTCGACCAGGTCGAGCCCGTCCTCTTCGGCCAGCGCCAGCGCTTCGTCGCGGGTCAACACGCCGACCATCTCGCCGTCCGCGCCGATCACGCGCACGCGCGGCACGCGGATCTCTTGGTTCTTGCGGTTCTGTTTGTTGTCAGGGGTACTGATGTTGCAATCTCCCAGGGGAATCGGACTGGTGCGGACGGAGGCTCCGCCCGCACCAGGGTGGTGTCACGCCAACTGCTCGGCGCGCAGCCGTTCGGCGAAGGCGGCGACCGACATGGTGCCCAGATCCTCCCCCGATCGCGTACGGACCGCAATCGCGCCGTTTTCCGTCTCGCGGTCGCCCGCGACCAACAGGTACGGCACCCGCTGCAGCGTGTGTTCGCGAATCTTATAACCGATTTTTTCGTTCCGCAAATCGGCCTCGATGCGGAAGCCTTGATTTGCAAGGAGTTTCCGCACGTTGTCTACATAGTCTGCCTGCGCGTCCGTGATGTTCATGACCACGGCCTGCACCGGCGCCAGCCAGGCCGGGAACATGCCGGCGTGGTGCTCGATCAGGATGCCGATGAACCGCTCCATCGAACCGACGATGGCCCGGTGCAGCATCACCGGATGCTTCTTCTGGCTGTGCTCGTCCACGTACTCGGCACCGAGGCGGCCGGGCATCATGAAATCCACCTGCATGGTGCCGAGCTGCCAGGTGCGGCCGATCGCGTCCTTCAGGTGGTACTCGATCTTCGGGCCGTAGAAGGCGCCCTCGCCCGGCAGTTCCTGCCACTCCACCCCGCAGGCACCGAGCGCGGCGCGCAGCGCGGCCTCGGCCTTGTCCCAGGTGGCGTCGTCGCCGAGGCGCTTTTCCGGGCGCAGGGCGATCTTGATCTGGATGTCGTCGAAACCGAAGTCGCCGTACACCTTCAGCGCCTGCTGGTGAAAGGCGGTGACCTCGGCCTCGATCTGCTGCTCGGTGCAGAAGATGTGGCCGTCGTCCTGGGTGAAGCCGCGCACGCGCAGGATGCCGTGCAGCGCGCCGGACGGCTCGTTGCGATGGCAGGCGCCGAACTCGCCGTAGCGGATCGGCAGGTCTCGGTAGCTGTGCAGGCCCTGGTTGAACACCTGCACGTGGCCGGGGCAGTTCATCGGCTTGACCGCGTAGGTGCGCTTCTCCGACTCGGTGAAGAACATGTTGTCCTGGTAGTTGTCCCAGTGGCCGGACTTCTGCCACAGCGACACGTCCAGGATCTGCGGGCAGCGCACCTCGCCGTAGCCGCTGTCGCGGTAGACCTTGCGCATGTACTGCTCGACCACCTGCCAGATCGACCAGCCCTTGGGGTGCCAGAACACCAGGCCCGGGCCCTCTTCCTGCAGGTGGAACAGGTCCTGCTGCTTGCCGATCTTGCGGTGGTCGCGCTTGTCGGCTTCCTCCATGCGCAGGATGTAGGCCTCGAGCTGCTTCTTGTCGGCCCAGGCGGTGCCGTAGATGCGCTGCAGTTGCTCGTTCTTGGCGTCGCCGCGCCAGTAGGCGCCGGAGATGCGGGTCAGCTTGAAGGCCTTGAGGAAGCGCGTGTTCGGCACGTGCGGGCCGCGGCACATGTCCACGTATTCCTGGTGGTAGTACAGGCCCATCGCGGTGACGTCGTCGGGCATGTCCTCGATCAAGCGCAGCTTGTAGTCCTCGCCGCGCTGCTTGAACAGCTCGATCACCTCGGCGCGCGGGGTGACCTTCTTGATCACGTCGTAGTCCTGCGCGATCAGCTCCTGCATGCGCTTCTCGATCGCCGCCATGTCCTCGGGGGTGAACGGGCGCTCGCTGTAGATGTCGTAGTAGAAGCCTTCGGCGATGACCGGGCCGATCACCATCTTGACCTCGGGATACAGCTGCTTGACCGCGTGGCCGACCAGGTGCGCGCAGGAGTGGCGGATGATCTCCACGCCCTCGGCATCCTTGGCGGTGATTAGGCGCAGGCTGGCGTCGTGGTCGATGAGGTCGCAGGCATCGACCAGGCGGCCGTCGACCTGGCCGGCGATGGTCGCCTTGGCCAGGCCTGGTCCGATGGACTGGGCCACGTCCATGGGGCTGACGGGGTGTTCGAATTCGCGGCGGCTGCCGTCGGGGAGCGTAATCGTGATCATGGGAGTCGGCGGAAAGGGAAACGGGGGGACGGCGTCCGCGCCACTTCGGCGGCAGGCCAGCCTGGGCGCGGGACAGAAAGAAGGCGCCACAAGGGCGCCTGCTCGGACAGCCTTGGGCGGGAACTCAAGCGAGGGCGGTGGTAGTGCTCATGTCGCACGCTCGGCCGGCGTCGCCGCGGGCCACCCATGTCCGGATCTTGTGGTGGGGCAAGATGGTAAACCAATCTTTACCAAAACGGTAAACATCGGCATTGACCGATATTGAAGACACAACGGAGAGAACAGGTCACGCCGCAACCCTCCCCGCTTCGCTGCGCCGCAGCAAGAGCTACAGCAGCCGCCATGGCATGCTTCGCCGACGTTTTCCCCGCACCCGGACGCGCCGTCATCAAAGGCAAGGCCACATCGCTGGACATCGCCTACCTGGCAGGCGTATCGCAACCCACGGTCTCGCGCGCACTGCGCGGCAGTCCGGCGGTCAACGAGCAGACCCGGCGCAAGATCCTGGCGATCGCGCGCGAGTTGAACTACAAGGTCGACAAGCACGCCTCCAGCCTGCGCCTGCGCAATGCCGGCACCCTGGCGCTGCTGTTCTTCGAAGATCCGACCACCGACGACTCGCTGATCAACCCGTTCTTCCACTCGATGCTGGGCTCGATCACCCGCGCCTGCGCCCGCCATGGCTACGACCTGCTGGTGTCGTTCCAGCAGTTGTCGGACAACTGGCGTGCCGACTACGGCGACAGCCAGAAGGCCGACGGGCTGATCCTGCTCGGCTACGGCGATTACCTGCAGGCGCAGCAGCGGCTGCAGCACCTGGTCGACCAGGGCACCCATTTCGTGCGTTGGGGCGCGGTGCTGCCCGGGCAGCCGGGCGTGTCGATCGGCAGCGACAACTTCCAGGGCGGGCACGACATCACCGCGCACCTGCTGGCGCAGGGCCGCCGCCGTGTCGCCTTCCTCGGCGACGCCTCCAATCATTACCCCGAGTTCCTGGAACGCTATCGCGGCCACCTGCAGGCACTGCGCGTGGCCGGCGCCGAGGCCACGCCGGCACTGCAGGTCGATGCGATCACCACCGAGCAATCCGGCTACGAGGCCGCCCTGGCCCTGCTCGGGCGCGGCGAGCGCTTCGATGCGCTGTTCGCCGCCAGCGACCTGATCGCGATCGGCGCACTGAAGGCCTTGCGCGAGCATGGTCTGCGCGTACCCGAGGACGTGGCCCTGGCCGGCTTCGACGATATCCCGGTGGCCGCCAGCGTCGATCCGGCGCTGTCGACGGTGCAGCAGGACACCAAGCTGGCCGGTGCGGTGCTGGTGGACACCCTGCTGGCGCAGATCGCCGGACAGCCGGTGAGCAGCCGCACCTTGCCGGTCACGCTGGCGCTGCGCGGCTCCTCGCTGCGCGGCTGACGCGGCCGGCCTGCGTCACGGCAGCGCCACGGCCTGTCATTGGCCGGAGACACCAGGAACCTGACGCAGCGTGCTCGCCGCACGCCGAGTCCCGCAGCCCTGCGCGACCCCGCAACGCCTGCCGCGCCGCGTTCAGTGCGCCGGCGCCACCCCGTCCTTGGCCGCCATCAGCCAGCGCAGCCGCGCGCGCAGGTCCGGGCGCACGATCGGCGCATCGGACAGGAAGACCCGCACGCCGTGTGCCGGCACCTTGGCGCGCAGGACATCGGTCACCTCGATGGCGCTGCCGTCGAAGCCGTCGTGCCAGGTGCCCGGCTGCAGGTAGCGGCGCGCCTCCAGCGTGCGTGGCGCATCGCTCTTGTTCAGCAGCACCAGCGCGGTCTGGGTGCTGCCCGCATGCTGGACCACCCGGTAGAACACCGCCTCGTCGCCGGACAACTGCAGGTTGAGCTGCAGGCCACGCTGCAGCGCCGGGCTGCGCTGACGCAGCGTGGCGATGCGCCGCAGCGGCGCGAAGATCGGGCTGGACGGGGCGGCGTTCACCCGCTCCTGGCCGAAGTAGTTGCGGTTGCCGGCGTGCTCGGCACGGCCGCGCATGAAGCCGGTCTCCGAGCCGTAGTAGATCACCGGGATGCCACGCGCGGTGAACAGCCAGTTGTGCGCGTCGATGAAGCCGGCGTCGCTGGCGTCCAGCCGCGCCATGTCGTGGTTGTCGTAGAAGGTCATCAGCTCGTACGGATTGGCGTACGGGCCGCGCTCCAGGTACAGCGCCGGCTGCAGTGTTTCGTAGCCGCGCTGGGCGTGGCCGAAGGTTGCCGCCAGCGCCTGCTTGAGCGGGAAATCCAGCACGCTGACGCCGGCGTTGTCGGCCCAGGTGTGGCCGGCGATCTTGTGCGCGTTGTAGTCGAAGTCCTCGCCGAACATGAACATGCCCGGACGCTGCGCGCGGATGCGGCGCACGAATTCGTGCCAGAAGCTGTCGGGCATCCAGCCGATGGTGTCGATCCGGAACGCATCGGCGCCCTGCCCCAGCCACTGCGAATAGGCACCGACCAGATACTCCATCACCGCCGGGTTGCGCTCGTTGAAATCGGACAACTGCGCCAGGTTGCCGCCGGTGTTGTAGAACGCGTGCAGCGGGTTGTGCGCCGGGTCCAGCTTGGACGGCGGCAGGTTCTGGTGGTCGGCGATCAGTTTGCCGTCGCGGTCGAACACCTGGCCGAACATCGGCTGCCGCTTGGGCATGGTCCAGGCCGGCGAGCCGTGGTTGCCGACGATGTCCAGCACCACCTTCAACTGCTGCGCGTGCATGGCCTGGGTGAAGCCGGCGAAATCCAGTCCGGGACTCGGCAGATGTTCGTCGAGCTTGTAGAAATTGACGCCCCAGTAGCCGTGGTAGCCGGTCTTGCCGCGGTCGCTCAGCGAGCTGCCCCAGGTGATCGGCTTGCCGCCGGTGAAGGCCTCGTCCGGGTTGTCGACGATCGGCGTGATCCACACCGCGCCGAAGCCGAGGTCACGGATGTAGCCGGCGTTGTCGACCACGCCCTTGAAGTCGCCGCCGAGGTAGCCGATGTTGTCGCTCTCGCCCGGTGGCGCCGGGATCGGGATGTCGAAGGTGCGATGCGCACCGCCCTGGTCGCGATGATCGTTGCCCGGATCACCATTGACGAAGCGATCGGTGACCACGAAGTACACCGCTTCGTTGGCGAACGGCTCCAGCGTGCCGTAGAACTCCTCCTGTGCAGGCGCCTGGGCCTGTGCCGACCCAGCGCAGGCACCCAGCAGGGCCAGCGCCAACAACGACATCCGATCGATCATGCGTTCGCTCCCGAATCCGACGGCACCCACAGCACGCACAGCGCCGCCACCAGCAGGCTGCCGCCGCCGATCGCCAGCGCGTACAGCGGCCGGCCGCCGAGCCAGTGCGTGAGCACGAAGCCCAGCACGCTGACCGCGACCAACTGCGGGATCACGATGAAGAAATTGAAGATGCCCATGTACACGCCCATCTTCGCCGCCGGCACGCTGTCCGACAGCAGCGCGTAGGGCAGCGACAGGATCGACGCCCAGGCGAAGCCCACCCCGACCATCGACAGCAGCAGCCACTGCGGATCGCGGATCCACAGGAACGACAGCAGGCCGACCGCGCCCAGGCACAGGTTGAGCAGATGGCTCATGCGCAGCCCGCAGGCGCGCACCAGCAGCGGAATGGCGATCGCGGCCAATGCGGCGAAGCCGTTGTAGGCGGCGAACAGCACGCCGACCCAGTTTGCCCCGTCGTTGTAGGCAGCCGAGGTGGCATCGTGGGTGCCATAGTGGGTCTGGGTGACCGCCGCGGTGGTGTAGATCCACATCGCGAACAGCGCGAACCAGGAGAAGAACTGGACCCATGCCAGCCGCCGCATCGCCCGCGGCATGGTCTGCAGATCGCAGACGATCGCCGCCAGCATGTGGCCTCGACGCAGGCGCGGCGCCACGCCCTGCAGCACGCCGTAAGCGATGCACAGGCCGGCCAACACGTACAGCATGCGGTCGCCGCGGCACCAGGCGATGGCCACCGCGCCGGCAATGCCCACCGCACAACACAGCGCAGCGGCACCATCGACACGGCGCGGTTGCGCCGCCGTGGCGGCTGGCGTGGCGACGTCGAAGCCGTGCAGGTCTTCAGGCGGATACTCGCGGGTGCGCAGCACGGTCCAGCCGATGGACAGGAACAGCACCGCGCCGCCGAAATAGAACGCGTAGCGCACCGTCGCCGGCACCTCGCCGGGCCCCGCAGTGTTGCTGACGCCCCAGTGCGCCAGCAGCCACGGCAGCATGCTCGCCACCACTGCGCCGACACCGATGAAGAAACTCTGCATGGCGTAGCCGGTGGCGCGCTGGCGTGTCGGCAACTGGTCGCCGACGAAGGCGCGGAACGGCTCCATCGAGATGTTGATCGAGGCGTCCAGCACCCACAGCGTCCCGGCCGCCACCCACAGTGCCGGCGAGTTCGGCATGACCAGCAGGGCCAGCGTGGTGAACAGCGCGCCGACCATGAAGTACGGGCGACGCCGGCCGAAGCGGTTCCAGGTGCGGTCGGACAGGTAACCGACGATCGGCTGCACGATCAGTCCGGTGAGCGGTGCGGCGATCCACAGTCCCGGCACCTGCTCCATGTCCGCGCCGAGGGTCTGGAAGATGCGGCTGGCGTTGGCGTTCTGCAGCGCGAAGCCGAACTGGATGCCCAGGAAGCCGAAGCACATGTTCCAGATCTGCCAGAACGACAGCGCCGGCTTGGCGCGTGGCAAGGCGCTCATGGGCGCTCCTCCGTTGGGCCGGCCGGTGCGATCAGCAGCGCGGCGACATCGGCGGCATTGACCACGCCATCGGCGCCGCCCTGGCCGCCGGTGTAGCGCGCAAAGTGCTGCAGCGCGCTCATGTTCGCCGCCGGCAGCAACCGCGCGACGCAACGCTGCCCGGCCTGCAGCGCGAACAGCGCCGCCGTGGAGGTCTGCTCACCGACGCTGTGCGGCATCACCAGCGGCTGCGACTGCGGCGACGCCGCGCCGCACTGCACCTGCAGGCGTTTGACCGCGGCGGTGACGCCGGTGTTGATCGGGCCATGTGCGTTGACGTAACGCAGGCTCAGCCGATACACGCCATCGTGCGGCGCCGTCCACGTCCAACCGTCTGCGCCCTCCACGCGGGCGACGTCGCCGACGCAGACAGTGGGGCTGTGCAGCGACTCCCAACGCTTGCCCTGCCGGGTCAGGCTCAGGCATTGCACGCGCTCGGCCAGCGGCAGCAGCGCGCCGTCCGCGCTGCCCGTGCGTGCCTGCCCATCGACGTACAACACCGTGTCCGCAGCCGCCTGCACCCGCCAGCCCCCGGTCTCGCGCCGCAGCTGCGGCGCCGGCGGCGCCAGCGGCGCGAAGGCGTCCGTGGCCGTGAGCATTTGCAATGGCGTGCTGCCGCTGTGGCGCGCCACCAGGTCGATGGTCGTCACGCCGTCCTGGTTATGGGTCTTGCCGGCGACCAGCAGGTCGCCCTGCAGTTGCGCCGGACGTCGCAACACGATGCGCCGGTCCTGCAGCTGCAACGCGATCTCCTGGCGCTCGCCGAACAACAGCGGCACCAGGCTGGTCGGCAGCTTGGGCAGCACGCGGCCGTCGTCCTCCACGCCGAACACGCCCTCCATCACCATCGCCAGATAGCCGGCCACCGACCACAGCTGCCGCGGCGAATTGACCACCGGGCCGCTGAGCGGACCGTCGTCGACATGTGCGGCCTGGCTCAGGAACTCGTAGTTCTCCATGTTCGAGCCGGCCAGCGCGGCGCCCCGCAGCAGCGAGCGCACTTCCAGGTCGATGCGCGCGCTGTCGTCGGTCTGCCGCGCCGCGCGCAGCGCATAGGCGCTGACGAACGGCCAGATCGCCCGGTTGTGGTAGATCGGCACCTCGCGCTGCTGCGGCCACACCACCGGGCTGCCCGCCTCCACCGCGGGATAGCGCGCCAGCGCCTGGCGCGCGCGCTCGGCCGGCAGCACGTCGGCCAGCACTGCCAGCGACAGGCCCAGCAGATCGTAGCTTTCGTAGCGCACCGGGTGTTCGGCCGTGCCGATGTAGCCGACATAGGTACCGCGGTCCTCGCGCCAGAAACGCTGCGCGATCGCCTGGCGCAGCGCATCGGCCCAGCCGGCATAGCGCGCGGCCGCCTGCGTGTCGCCCTGCTCACGGGCCAGGCGCTCGCCCAGGCGCAGCGCCTGGTAATGCAGCACGTTGGTCGACAGCGCGAAGGAACTGGCGATGAAGCCGACGTCCTCGCGGGTCCAGGCCGGATAGGTCTGCTCGCGCCAGTCCAGGAACGAGGTCTCGCCGCGGTACAGGCCGATGCGCGGGTCGAACGCGAACGCGCGATCCTGCGCCAGCGTGGCAGTGAGTGCGGCGCGGGTGTCGGCGGCGAAGGCCGGGTCGTCCAGCAGGTGGCGCGCGGCCAGGAACCACACCACGCGGTCGCTGCTCACCGGCCAGCTGCCGCCGGAGCCGGTGTCCTGCGCCACGAACAGCCCCGGCAGCGCGTCGGCGCCGCGCATCGGCGACAGCTTGAAGCGCAGCGAGCGGCGCGTGCGCTCGGGATCCAGCCGCGCCAGGGCCAGGTCGGCGGCATAGCTGACGTCGCGGGTCCACACGTAGGGCCAGCGCTCGCCGGTCTGGTAGCAATCGCAAGGCAACGGCTTGCCGTGATCGAACGCCGGATCGCGGATCGCCTGGACCTGGTCGTCGCGCAGTTCCTGTTGCGCCAGCGCGAACAGCGCATCGAACAACGGGCTATCGGTCTCGCTGCGCAACGGCTGCGCCGGCACCGTGCGTGTGCCTTGGGCCGCGTGCAGCACGAAGCCGCCGTCGGCGGTGGCCTCGGCCTGCGCGGTCTGGCCGCGCCACTGCAATGACGTCTGTCCAGCAGACGCCGACGCCGCAGCACCCAAGGTGGCGGCCAAGCAAATCATCTTCAGCATCGAAGCGGCAGACCGGCTCGCACCGATCGACCTCCCTCCCTCTTTGCCTGCATGGTGGAAGCGCAGGCTGGCATGCCGGCGCTGCGGTCGCCGCCTCCGCATCGCGGGGGCGCTGCGGACATGGTAGACGGGCGGCACCGCGGCGCGTGCAGTTGCATACGTATTCATCGTACGGGCCTCCGGCGGCCAGGAACCGCCTCGCTATAGTCGTTGCGATGCCACGGTCGCCCTGGGAGGGGACATGCCGCTGCCGCTTCACGCCTCATCGCGCCTGCGCCCGACGCGGCACCTGCCGTCGTGGCTGGCGACGCTGCTCCTGTGCATCGCGCCCGGACTGCGCGCCGCACCGCAGACCGTGGCCAGCATCGCATCGCCCGACAGGATCCTGCGGGTGTCCGTGCAACTGGACGACGGCCGCCCCAGTTATCGCGTGCAGCGCCTGGGCGAGCCGGTGATCGGCGAATCGCGGCTCGGCTTCCAGTTGCGCGACGGCAGCCTGGATCGCGACCTCGCGCTGCTGGACCAGCGCAGCCGCAGCGTCGACGAAACCTGGGAGCAGCCCTGGGGCGAGCGCCGCTACGTGCGCAATCACTACAACGAACTGCGCGTGGAGCTGGGCGAGCGCGGTGGCCGCCAGCGCCGCTTCGCGGTGGTGTTCCGCGTCTACGACGACGGGCTCGGCTTCCGCTACAGCTTTCCGCAACAGGCCGGCATGCAGGAAGCGATCATCGACGAAGAACTCACCGAGTTCGACATCGTCCCCGAGGCGACCGCCTGGTGGATTCCCGCCGGCGCGCCCATCCATTACGAATACCTGTACCGGCGCACGCCGCTGCGCGAAGTGCCGCTGGCGCACACGCCGTTCACCCTGCGCAGCCAGGACGGCCTGCACCTGGCCATCCACGAGGCCGCCCTGGTCGACTACGCCGGCATGTGGCTGCGCCGCGGCGAAAGCCAGCGCCTGCATGCGCAACTGTCGCCGTCGGCGGAAGGCTGGAAGGTCCGCCGCGCCCTGCCCTTCGACACGCCGTGGCGGACGCTGCAGATCAGCGACACCGCCGGCGGTCTGGTCGATTCCAACCTGATCCTCAACCTCAACGAACCCAACGCGCTGGGCGACGTGAGCTGGGTGCATCCGGCCAAGTACATCGGCGTGTGGTGGTCGATGCACCTGAACCAGGAAACCTGGGCGCGCGGCCCCAGACACGCCGCCACCACCGCCAATACCCGCCGCTACATCGACTTCGCCGCGGCGCACGGTTTTCGCGGCGTTCTGGTGGAAGGCTGGAATCCCGGCTGGGACGGCAACTGGGTCGGCAACGGCGACGACTTCGACTTCACCCGCGCCACCGCGGACTTCGACATCGATGCGCTCAGCGCCTACGCGGCGAAGAAGGGCGTGCACCTGATCGGCCACCACGAGACCGGCTGTGCGGTGGAGCACTACGAAGATCAGCTCGATGCGGCGCTGGATCTGTATGCGCGCTTGGGCGTGGACACCTTCAAGACCGGCTACGTCTGCGACGACGGCCAGGTGGACCGGCGCAATCCCGCCGGCGGCCCGCTGTGGCGCGAATGGCACGACGGCCAGTTCATGGCCCGCCACCATCTCAAGGTGGTGCAGGAAGCCGCCAGGCGCCACCTGTCGGTCAACGCCCACGAGCCGATCAAGGACACCGGCCTGCGCCGCACCTACCCGAGCTGGCTCTCGCGCGAAGGCGCACGCGGCATGGAGTACAACGCCTGGGGCGAACCGCCGAACCCGCCGGAGCACGAAGTGAACTTGGTGTTCACGCGGATGCTGGCCGGGCCGATGGACTACACCCCCGGCATCCTCAGCCTGACGGGCCGCGGCGGACGCGCGATTCCGAGTACGCTGGCGCGGCAACTGGCGCTGTACGTGACCCTGTACAGCCCGATCCAGATGGCGGCCGACCTGCCCGAGCACTACCTGCAGCACCGCGACGCCTTCCGCTTCATCGAGGACGTGGCGGTGGACTGGGACGACAGCCGCGTGCTCGACGGCGAAATTGGCGACTACGTGACCATCGTGCGCAAGGACCGCCACAGCCGCGACTGGTTCCTCGGCAGCATCACCGACGAGCACGGCCGCGTGCTGCCGATCGCGCTGGGCTTCCTTGAGCCCGGCGTGCGCTACCGTGCCGAGATCTACCGCGACGGCGACGCCGCCGACTACCAGCACAATCCGTTCGACTTCGTGCGCGAGCAGCGCGTGATCACCAGCCGCGATCAATTGCAGGTGAAGTTGGCACCCGGCGGCGGCCAGGCGATCCGTTTCGTCCCACTGGACCCGGCGCCGGCCTCCGCAGGCACTGCTGCCTCGCGCTGACGCCCCACCATGCAGCACGCAGCACCGCCGGCACAGCGGCGGTGGGATGCACTCGCCATGCCGGACCACGATTCTCGCCCCTGCGGCACCGCGCCATCGTGCGCGGCAGGTCAGCGGTGCTGCGCGCAGCGTCGGCCAGACCAAGCCGTGCCACTGCAAGCTCGCCCGAAGTACGCATGCCGGCGTACTCCCTGGCATTAATTCAGTGCAGCACCCGCGTGTTCATGCCAGGCGACGTCAGTTGCATGAAGCACGCGCATGCTCGCCGCGGCACCGGCGTAGCGGCGCGCGCACGACATTGCGATCCTGAAAGCGCTTCCAATGCGATGCAGGCCAGTGAATACGTATGCAGCGGACGTTCGCGACGAAGCCGCGTGTCTACCATACAGCGCAATCGCGACACCGCCCTGCGGCTACGCGACACGCACATCCGGCCGCCTCGCCGGTTCAGACATTCGCAAGACAACATTGCCTGGGAGGGGAAAATGTTGAACCACAAGCGCAACGCGCTGACGCTGGCGCTAGCCGTCGCGATGACGCCGATGCTGGCTGCTGCACAGTCCGATACCACCGCCACCACGTCCAAGGATCCGGTCACCGAACTGGACAAGGTCCAGGTGACCGGCATCCGCCGCGGCATCGAGAACGCCATCGCGATCAAGCAGGACGCGACGTCCATCGTCGAAGCGATCTCGGCCGAGGACATCGGCAAGCTGCCGGACGTGAGCATCGCCGAATCGCTCGGCCGCCTGCCCGGCCTGGCCGCGCAGCGCGTCGCCGGCCGCGCCCAGGTGATCAGCGTGCGCGGCCTGTCGCCCGACTTCGCCACCACCCTGCTCAACGGCCGCGAAGTGGTCAGCACCGGCGACAACCGCAGCGTCGAGTTCGACCAGTACCCCTCGGAACTGGTCAACGGCGTGACCGTGTACAAGACGCCCGACGCCGGCCTGGTCGGCCAGGGACTGTCCGGCACCATCGACATGCAGACCGTGCGCCCGCTGAGCTTCCCGGACCGGGTGATCGCCGTCAGCGGCCGCCTGCAGAAGAGCTCGCTCGGCAAGGCCGCCGACGTCGACGCTTTCGGCAATCGCTTCAGCGCCAGCTACATCGACCAGTTCCTGGACAACACCCTGGGATTCTCGATCGGCTACGCCCACAGCGACATGCCGATCCAGGAAAACCAGGTCGGCCTGTACGAGCCGTGGACCACGCAGAACACCGACAGCGGCAGCCGCCCCGGCGTGGCCCCGGGCACCTACTTCTCCGACGGCATCAAGGCGCTGCGCCGCACCGGCAACAACAAGCGCGACGGCGTGATGGCGACCGTGCAGTTCCGTCCGTCCAGCAGTTGGACCAGCACCTTCGACGCATTCCATACCGAAGCCGAGCAGATCGACACCGCCAATCAGTTCGAGGTCAATCTCAGCAACTACAACGGCGGCTACACGCCCGGCCTGCTGATCACCAATCCGCAAGTCGACGCCAACGGCAGCTTCACCGGCGGCACCGCCAGCGGCGTGTATCCGCTGGTGCGCGGCATGTACAACAAGCGCAAGGACAAGATCGACGCATTCGGCTGGAACAACGAGTTCAACCTCGGCAGCGTGCGCCTGATGGCCGACCTGAACTACTCCAAGGCCACCCGCAAGGAGCTGAACCTGGAGAACAACCTGCAGTTGGTGCCGATGCCGCAGCTGGACACGGTCGGTCTCGTGGTCAAGCCGAATGGCTTCTCGCAGATCACCCCCGGCCGCGACTACTCCGACCCGAACAACCTGTTCCTGACCAACACCATCTACGGCTCCGGCTACGGCAAGGTGCCGGAGGTCGAGGATCGCCTGAAAGGCGGCCGCCTGGCGGCGACCCTGCCGGCACCGCAGGCGCTGACCTGGTTCTCGGACATCGACGTGGGCGTGAACTACGCCGACCGCCGCAAGCAGAAGACCCAGGCCGAGGGCAATATCCTGCTCGGCGCGCAGGGCGACACCAGCATCGCCAGCGACCTGCAGTACGACCCGGTCAACCTCGGCTTCGCCGGCATCGGCACCATCCCGGCCTGGAACGTGCCGGCGGCGGTCTCGCGCTACATGACCTTCAACCCGGTCACCAACCTGGACTACCTGATTCCGAAGTCCTGGACGGTGCAGGAGAAGATCACCACGGCCTGGCTGCGCGCCAACATCAACACCGACATCGGCGAGGTCGGCGTGCGCGGCAACATCGGCGTGCAGTTGCAGCACGCCGACCAGAGCTCGCAGTCCAGCTACTTCGACCAGTCCCGTCCGGCCGGCCAGAACGTGCTGCCGATCGACGCGGGCAAGACCTACAACGACTGGCTGCCGAGCCTCAACCTGGCCTTCCTGTTCCCGCACCAGCAGACCCTGCGCTTTGCCGCGGCGAAGCAGGTGGCGCGGCCGCGCGTGGACCAGATGCGCGCCGGCCTGGACTTCGGCGTTGACACCTCGACCGGCAAGCCCGGCGGCAGCGGCGGCAATCCCCTGCTCGACCCGTGGCGCGCCAACGCGCTGGACCTGTCGTACGAAAAGTACTTCGGCGAGAAGGCCTACGTGGCTGCTGCGGTGTTCTACAAGGACCTGAAGAGCTACATCTACACGCAGTCGCGCGACGATTACGACTTCTCCGCCCTGCTCGCCAGCTACGTGCGCCCGCCCAACATGACCGTGCCAGTGCAGACCACCGGTACCTTCTCCTCGCCGCAGAACGGCAAGGGCGGCACCTTGCGCGGGCTCGAACTAACCGCCTCGCTGCCGCTGGACATGTTCACCGACAGCCTGCGCGGCTTCGGCATCCAGGCCAGTGCCACGTTCAACGACAGCGACATCAAGATCGTCGATCCAGAAAGCGCGTCCAGCGTGGGCTCGGCGCCGATCGACCTGCCCGGCCTGTCCAAGCGCGTGTACAACTTCACCGCCTACTACGAGCGCAACGGCTTCGAAGCACGCGTCAGCCAGCGGCGGCGTTCGGACTTCATCGGCGAGATTGGCAACTTCAACGGCAACCGCACGCTGCGCTATGTGGTCGGCGAGAACGTCACCGACGCGCAGGTCAGCTACACCTTTGCCGACGGCAGCACCCTGGCCGGGCTGAGCCTGCTGCTGCAGGCGAGCAACCTGACCAACTCGCCCTACCGCACCTACGCCGGCACCAAGGATCGCCCGCTGGAGTACGTCGAATGGGGCCGCACCTACATGCTGGGCGTGAACTACAAGTTCTGAGCACAGCGTAGAGCACGCAGACGACGCCCGCCGGCGCACCCGGCGGGTGTTTTCGTTGGGGAGGTTGCCGCGTACGGGTATGTCAAATGTCGGGGTGGCCGGAGAGAAAACGATGAGATCAGGAGCGAGCAGCGGCGGCGATCTGGTTTGCCGATCGGATCAAGACGAGGGGATGTGAGGGCGCACACCAACCTCTTCGCCTGCAAGAAGATCCACAGAAGGCGATCGTGCGGGAACTGATGGAGATCTCGCCGCGCCTGTGAAGTTCCCGACAAAAAAGCCGCGGGCGCGCGAAATGGCCGCGTCGCTGAAAAGGATCTGTACTTCAGGAGCGCATGGCCCAAGCCCTCTACGTGGCAGAAAGCGCCATGCCTGGACATTCAACGCTGAACTCCGAACTGACCGGCCCGACCGCGCCACGGACCATGCATCCGCGCCGACGCGATGCTGCGGTAGCTGATCGAGGTCAACACCACCATCGTTGACGACAGGTCTCAGCCAGGAGGCCGCGAGATCGAGACCTGGTGGCATCGCTGGAAAAGCGGCGTCTTCAGATCACAAAGGCCGGCGTGCAGACATGGTGACATTGCCGCGATGGACGCAGCGATGACGGCGGATTCGTGGCCGCGTCGCCTGGCCCACGCCGGCAGCGACGCAGCAGTCTGTTGTGTGTGCCAGCAAGGCAAGTCTCCGAGCTGGCCCTGGTTCCAGGACGGCGTGATTGTCGGCGACGACGCGTGCCCTGATTGCCGGGCACGCCAAACCGCGAAGACGGCAAGGCCACCGCAACATGCCACCACGGACACTGAAATTCCGGAGACATCAGTGTCGTCCAACAAGCGCCAAGGCCCTCGGCAGGCATGAGGCTCATCCGACGCGATGCACGCTGGACTGTCTCTCCCAAATGCCATCCTGGCAGCGCCGTAGTCACACAGCAGGATGCGACGCTGCCGTCGCAGCAATCACTTGGCCGCGTTCACGCGCCTTGCAGGCACACCATCGCATAGCCGGGCAAACGCAAGCGCTCTCCGGCCGCGCCCGCGACCACGCCCGGCACCTGCAGCGCCTGCCAGCTGCCCTCAGGCAACGCCACGTCGACGGCGTCGGCGGACAGATTGAACGCCAGCAGCAAGCGCTGCGTGGCGTGGCGACGCTGGAACATCAGCACGGGCTCAGCCGTCTCGTGGAACACGATGTCGCCCTCACGCAGGGCCGGATGGCGCTTGCGCCAGGCCAGGAACTGGCGAATCGCATGCAGGACCGACTGCGGGTCGGCCTCCTGTGCCGCCACCGATTGTGCGCGATGCGCCGCCGCGATCGGCAACCAAGGCGTCCCGGTGCTGAAACCGGCTTGATCGCTGGCATCCCATGGCAGCGGCGTCCGGCACCCATCGCGGCCCTTGAAGTTCGGCCAGAACGCGATGCCATAGGGATCCTGCAGCGCCTCGAACGGCACCTCTGACTCACCCAGGCCCAGCTCTTCGCCCTGGTAGACGCAGACCGAGCCGCGCAGCGAACACAGCATCGCGATCAGCAGCCGCGCGAAGGCCGGCGTCTCGGCGCCCTGCCCCCAACGCGTGACCGCGCGTTGCACGTCATGATTGGAAATCGCCCAGCACGGCCAGCCTTCGGTCATCGCCGCTTCCAGACGCGAGACCGTCTCGCGGATGTAGGCGGCGCTGAAATCGTCGGTCAGCAGTTCGAAGCTGTAGCCCATGTGCAGGTGCCCGGCGCGGGTGTATTCGGCCGTGGTCGCCAGCGAATCCTCCGACGAGATCTCGCCCAGGCTCACCGTGCCCGGATAGCGGTCGAGCAGACTGCGCAACTTCTGCAGGAACGGCAGATTCTCCGCCTGCGTGTTGTTGTAGTAGTGGTACTGGAAGGCGTACGGATTGTCCGGGCTGAAGCCGCGGCCGACGCGTTTTTCCGGCGGCTTGGGCGGGTTGTCGCGCAGTTGCGGATCGTGGAAGCAGAAATTGATCGCGTCCAGCCGGAAGCCGTCGACGCCGCGCGCCAGCCAGAACTCCACATTGTCCAGCGTCGCCTGCTGCACCTGCGGATTGTGGAAATTTAGATCCGGCTGCGAGGCCAGGAAATTGTGCAGATAGTACTGCCCGCGGCGCGGCTCCCACTGCCACGCCACGCCACCGAAGATCGACAGCCAGTTGTTCGGCGGCGCCCCGTCTTCGCGCGCATCGGCCCACACGTACCAATCCGCCTTCGGATTGTCGCGGCTCTGCCGGCTTTCCTTGAACCAGTCGTGCTCCACCGAGGTGTGGCTGAGCACCTGGTCGATCATCACCTTCAGGCCCAGCGCATGCGCCTTGGCCAGCAGCGCATCGAAGTCGGCCATGGTGCCGAACAGGGGATCGACCTCACGATAGTCGGCGATGTCGTAGCCGAAATCGGCCATCGGCGACTTGAAGAACGGCGAGATCCAGATCGCATCCACGCCCAACGCCGCGATGTAGTCCAGCTTGCGCACGATGCCGGGCAAGTCGCCGATACCGTCGCCGTTGGCGTCGAGAAAACTACGCGGATAGATCTGATAGATGACGGCACCGCGCCACCATGGAGCCTGAGACATGCAACGCCCCCCTTCGGGCAGAGATTGCGCGTGCGACGGGCACGCGAAACGCTGCGTTAGAGTAGCGTTGATGCAGGAATCTCAGCGGTGCTTGCATACGTATTCAGCACTGCGCCGCCATCGGCTTGAATCGTCAGTTTTGGCGCCTGGATCGTCTCGACATCCCTGATCGCCGACGGCAATTCGGTTCAGCCGAGGAAAAACACCTCAGCATGCATGCCCTCGCTCAGTGTTCCGTTGGCGACATATTTGCAGGCTTCTTCCCCGTCCAGCCACCGGACTTCAACGCCAGCGGACAGACGCGCTGATACTGCCCGAGCGAATCGTAGTCTTGCGGCGTCCAAGGCTTTCCGTACGGATCGATAGGCTGACAGTAGGGCATCGTCATGTAGGCTCCCGTGGTATAGGGAGGCAGCGGCACCCAACACTTGCCGGGGTCCTTCTGGCCCTCGGTACAGAACACGAACGGATCGTCGTTCCGATAGCGAAGATGCTCCTGGGGCGATTGAGCCATCGCACTCCAAGCCGTGGAACAGAGCATCACCAGCAGCAACTTTTTCATGGACTTGCTCCTCTCAAAACTTCATTCCGATACTCGTCGTCTTCGACGACGGCGCAACCCATCAACTCTGTCGAAGCTGGATTATCTTTAAACTTATCAACCATCTCGAGCGCACACAATAAATACCTGAATGGCACGCACAAATATCACGCAAAAATAAAGCCCTAATACCTTCTAAAAACAGGATCCGTACACTCATTTACCTTAATCTTGCAATGACGCCCAACTATCTCTTTTTCACAATCAACAACTGCCAACTTCACTGCATCATCAACAGTCTTCCCTGTACGAAAAAAGCCACCCGCACTACCCACTGGGTATGCGAGAGCAGCGCATTGATTGTAGTAGACGAAGTTAACCTTGCAGTGATCGGCACCAGTCGCTCTACAGTTCTGCAGAGCGACATTCTCAGCATCCACCTTGGACAACTGCCCTGAACTTACCCCACCCTCCCCATTTGGGGCACTAGCAATGCCACCCCATGTTTTAATCCATTCCCCCGTAGGACGAGCAGATGAGGAGCTTTCTTCATCAGGGAGACACTGAGCGCTTCCAGCAAGCCCCCCAACCGGACAACGTGTTTGGGCAAACAGAGTTGCTGGAAGAAAAGCTCCAACAAAAAAAGCAACAAGGCTACGCATCGAAACACTACACATTTCGACCCTAAGAGGCCTGGAAACATCAATTTCAAAATCGACAATTTTTCTCATGCCCCCGCCCACCCGGTCGCGATCCAGATCGCCCGCACCACCTAGTCGCCATCTGTTGGTTACCCTACTAAGCTGGAAGCGTCTAACGCACAGCCAAAAGCTTTCTTGCCATCACAACTAGGCATTAAAATTTCCTGAAGAATGGCTCAGTGCAGTCGGAAAATTTCACTTCGCACTGCCGCCCTCCTCTCTGCTGGCAATCAGCAGATGCAGCACTTTTTGCTATAGACTCGTTCTTCGCCTTGGAAATTGATAGTCCTATCTTATCGGGCGAACCGACAACCGCCACGCATTGATTAAAATAAGTCGAATCAATATGACAATCGGGAGCGCCGGTAGCTTGACATCTACCTAAAGCATCACTAACGGCATCATCCTTGGAGAATTTCCCTTTGGATGTCCACGCTCCTTGTGCCGTATTTGAGCTGACCAGTGCACCCCAAGTTTTGATCCATTCACCAGTAGGGCGTGGAGGCGCCTCACCCGCATCATCTGGAAGACATTGTGCACTCCCGGCTTGGGCGCCCACTGGACAACGGGCCTGGCCGTAGGCGCCGAAAGAAAGGAAAAAAAAGAAAAAGACGAGATAAATAAAAATATCTTCTTATTCACAAATCAATCATTGCCCCTTAATCACTAAAACCACCAAGGCTGCAACTTAACTCTGGCCTTTTGCGCCGCCACATCCATCGTACAATTATCCAATTGGCCAGATGCAAAAAGCCCCAAAAAAACCTAGAATTTCTTAAAAACAGGTTCTGAACATTCACTGTAAATCACAGAGCATCCAGAGCCACCATTTTTCTTACATATACCCACAGCCGAAGATTTCGCTTTTGCCAAATCCGCCCTACCCGCTATTCCTCCTTGAGTCGCACCGCCACTTGGCGATGAGATGGCAACGCATTGATTTCGATAAGTGAAGGTTACAGTGCAACCCTTGTAACCAGCGGACCTACACTGATCCAGCGCGTCATCTTCTGCCTGCTCTTTCGATAGCATTCTGGACGATGCCCAAGCCTCTTGCGTGCTATCGGCATTGACAATAGCTCCCCATGTTTTAATCCACTCCCCTGTTGGCCTCGGTGGGGGGGCAGACATTTCATCATCAGGTAAGCACTGTGCGCTTCCAGCCTGAGCACCGACAGGACAACGCGTTTGCGAATGTGCGACGCCGACACATCCCAATAGCAAAAGGGCGAATGAGATGCGCAGAATTCTCATTTCTTGATACTTCGCCATCATGATGCATTACCACGCGAACCAGGGTTTGTAACAACATCAGCGTGACCGCCAACATTTCTAGCATTAACGTGAGCAGTATTTGTATTCACATTAGTTTCGGCGTTATCACGAACAGGCGCTTGCGGGGTATAGGGCCGGCCACTGGCGGGATCTCGCCCGATCTGCCCGAACGCCGAATACGCACTGAATTGACCCAGGGTGCCTTGGAAGAACGAAGCCGCCATCGGTGGTGCAGTGATGATCAAGGTGCTCAGTACCAAGCCGATCCCACCCTGCTGCAAGGACATACTGGTCACGCCCTCGCTTGAGCCATTCGACGCTGCCCAGGCCGCGATGAACCCCGATGCCACCGCCGTGGTCACCTTTGTCGAAAGCGCAACGGTGAACGTCAGCACAGACAAAGAGAACACCGTTCCGATCCCGTACAAGAGCCACCTCTGAAACAAGGACTTCGTGGCATCGAATAGCAGACACAGGATGAACAACGGCCCAAAACCGACGAACAGCGCCATCGCCAACTTGTTCAACAAGAGCAACGACCCACCGACGATCGCCGGGCCCGCCATGCCGATGCCAGTGAACATGCGCGCCCGATCCTTCTCGCTCTGGCGCTCCGAATTGCCGGCCGTATTGATCTGGTCGATGACCGTCATGCCCACCTGCATGAGCGCCAGGTTCTTGTCGATTTCCTTGTAGGGACTCTGTGAACTGCCTGTGACCGTCTTCACGATGGCACTGCTCAATCCATCGGTGAGACGCCAATAGAGGCTATTCGTGTCGCCCTCTCCTGAAGGGTTGCTCGCGGAGACCATGCTCATCGCCGCACCGACGATCAACGCCGAACGCAGCGACGTCACCACCAGATCCATCGCGAACTCACGCGACTGGCCGGTCGCCACGCGATAGCCCTTGTAAAGCACCCACAGCGTCAGTGCGCTCATCGCCGTCACGGACACCCACCAGGACATCCGCATCAGCAGTGACCATTGGAAGTAGTCGATTTCGTCGCGCAGGAAGTCGTTGATGCGGGTGAATACTAAATAATTCCCCAAATCCGTTAAGAAATTCATAAACACTCCATCGCGCGGGCGCCCGCATCGCCAAACATCATTGCCACAAACCGACCCTTTAGAAACTGAAAGAGATTCAAGTTAATCGTCGATACTCAACCTATGAATCTTGCCGTCCGACTTGATCGCCTGCAGCGCGCCTAGCACCACCGCACCGCCAACCGCCTTGCTCGCGATATCGCCAAGACCGCTCCACCCCGGAAACAAGCCACCGCCACCGGTATCCGTGGCCGATGGCGCCGTCTGCCCGGTCATGGCCGCCTTGGCTCCCGCCGACTGCACTTCGGTCAGGAACGCGAGCCGCTTCTCGTAGGCGAACATGGCCGACTCGGTCTGCTGGCGATCGATATCCATCAACGTCTTGAGCGCAATCAGCTTGTTGGTGTTGTCTTCCAGCAAGCCAACCTGCTCGGGCTTGATGCTCTGACGTTCATTTTCGATCTCCCGCAACCGCTTCAAGCGTTTGTCGGTAATGTCGTACATTGCCACCATGTAGTTGTACTGCGAATTGCGCGTGCGCTGAATGAGCTCACACGTCTTTTGCTGTTCGCTTGAAACGGGCGTGCTGGATGTCGTGCTGGCACAGGTTGAAACGCCGTAATTGTCGTCGACCTTCTGGAGCTTCTCTTTCGGCTTGTCGACTTCTTCGCCACTGGGCTTCTCCCCGGTGCTCTTGCTGATGAAACCGGACTTGTAGATCTCATCGAGCTTGTCGTGGAGTTTTTCGGTGTTTTTCCCGTTCTCGTCGATTTGCTTGTTGTCGACTACTTCCCATTGCGCAAACGCGGTTGCCGGCAGCAAGAAGGCAAGCAAGGCAACCGCGCCAACAATGCGAATACGGGTGAAGGATTTCGTCATCTTGTTCATAAATACCTCAACACAGATCTGGTAGAAAAACCGCCATGCGTGATTTGGGCAAAGCGGTCAGGTGACCGCTGCCGCCCCGCGATTATCCGAAGACACCGACCTCGCCGGACCCGATTTTCCTGAGCCCTTGCGACGTGCGTAGAACTCGTTCAACCACTGCTCGGGCGTCAGATCGTCCGGCGCGACACCGTGCTCCTTGGCCTTGCGCTCCAGCACCTGGTGCATGATTTCGATATTGTCGGTCGATGCCGAGATGACCGACAGCGCATCGTCCATGCCGCGCAGATTGAGCTGGCACACCGACGACCCGTGGCCCTGCTTGACCAGGAAGCAGCGCGAGCGCTCGTCCAGGCTGACCACGACCTGGTACTCGGCCTCGGTGAGTTTGAGGCCGTCCATGTAGTCTTCCTTGCTTGCATTGGGATTGGGCAGCAGAATCATCGTCGCGGTCTGTTCGACCAGCGCCGCGGAAATGTCGCTGGCAAGCGCATCCTCCGGGCTCTGGGTGGCGAAGATGCCCAGGCCGTTCTGTTTACGGATGGTCTTCTGCTTGTTCTTGGCGAATTCCTTCAGGCCACCCTTGCCATCGAGGATCTTCCAGAACTCGTCCATCACGTAGATGAGCGGCCGGCCGTCGATCAGGGCTTCCAGCCGATGCAGCAGGTAGTTGATGACCGGAACCCGCACTTCCGGATTGTCGATGACGTCGGTGTAGTCGAAGCCGATGATGCTGGCCTTCTCGAGGTCGATCGTATCGACCGGATTGTCGAACACCCAGCCGTGCGAGTTGCCTGCCGTCCACTTGCGCATGCGCGCGTACAGACCGTCGTCGCCCATGTTGGGCAGGCTCTTGCGGAAGTTGGTCATGCTGCGCAGATGCATGGGCGTATCGAGCATGCCTTCCACGCCGCGGAAGATGTCCTCCTCCTCGCGCGAGGTGTACTCGATCTTGCCGGCCAGGACCTTGATCAGGTCCGCCAGGAACTGCACGTTCGCCTCGGTGCGCTCGCACTGGAACGGGTTGAAGCCGGTAGGCTGGCCGTTCTCCATCGCCAGGTAGTTACCACCGCAGGCACGCACGAAGATTTCGGCGCCACGGTCCTTGTCGAAGAAGAAGATGGTCGGGACCGGATCGAACTTCTGCACCTGGCTGAGCAGGAAGTTGATCAACGCGGTCTTACCGGTACCCGACTTGCCGATCACCATGGTGTTGGCGATCGCCTTCTCGCCGAGCGAGTTCTCCGCGGGATGCGTGGCGTGGAAATTGAAGTAGTACGGCTGGCCGTTGGTGGTCTGCAAGGTGGTGACGCACTCGCCCCAAGGGTTGTTGTCGCGCTTGCCCTGGGCGAAGTTGTGCAGCGGCGACAGGCCAAGGAAGTTCAACGAACTGACATTGGCCAGACGCGTGCGATAGCGCCAGTTGCCGGGCAGCTGAGCGTAGAAGGAAGAAGCGACCGCCAGATCCTCCTTTGTCGAAACGAAACCCGCGTTGGACAGCTCTGCGCGCGTTGTCGCCACCTGCTGCGCGAGCTTTTCTTGCGTCTCGGCATACACCGCGATGGTGAAGTGGTATTCGCCCAAGACGAAATTGCCCGACGACAGCTGATCCATCGCCAGATCAAGTTCGTGGATCTGGCTCACAGCCTTGTCGCCAGAGGACACCATCATGCCCTTGGTGCGATCGAGCACCTTCAACGCGTCGTGCCGGCCCATCGGACTGAAGGAGTGGGTCACCACATACTCGAAGTCGAGATACTTCAGGCCATTGAGGATCCCGGGATAGGTTCCGTCGGTGTATTCCTTGATGTTCAGAATGGCGCCGAAATGATTGACGCCCTCCGGGGTCTTGATCACGTAATCGCCGGTTTTGTTGGCGAACATGTGCTTGCTGACCGGCAGATACGCCGGCACCGGCGCCTGCAGCACCGGCACCGGCTCGTCGATGCGGTTGATCAGATAGCCGAAGAACTCAAGCGCCTCGGAGAACACCACGCCGTTGCTGGCTTCGTACATGCTTAGCCGGTAGGGCGAGTAGTCTTTCAGCACGGCTTCGACGTTGCCGGCGAGCTCAAGCATCTTGGCGATCGCCTGGTCCTGCTCGGACTGCAGTTGCGGAATGCTCGACGACTTGTCCATGAGCCGCTTGCCCGTCACCACCGGGCGATAGATCATGGTCAGGTAAAGTTCGTTCTGCATGATCTTCTGCGAGGACAAGGCACTGTAGTACTGGTCCGACAGCTCCTGGTTGAACGCCTGCTTGAACTTGTTGGCGTTCTTGATGCGGCGGCGGCGACGCACGTCGTGCACCCAGAACGCCACGTTGGCGAAGTCCGGGGCGCGCAGAGTCTGCAGCATACGATTGAAGGTGTTGTGCCGGTGTTCGATCTCCCACTCTTCGCGGCCCACGAACGGCAGCCCGCCCAAGTGCCAGATCAGCATGAAATCTCCCCCCGTCGTCTTCAGCACGGACGGCGCCACATGCGTGGAGATGGAGATGAATTCGCTGATCGAAGTATCCGGGATGAACATAATGGAATAACTCAGAATCCGTTTCGTCTTGCAAAGGCCCGGCGCGCATGCCCCGGGAACCGCCGACTGCACTCACACCAACATCGCGCGTCGACACGAAAAACCGAACAACCCCATGCACGACACAGGCGTCGTGCATGAGGTCGAGATCCGGTGCCCGGTTCCAAGCTAGCGCTTGGCGCCCGGCACCTCTTTCCTGTACTCATTCGGCGAGAAAACCCACATGCCGGAATAGCGCTGCAGGTTGCGCACGCGCATCCGCATCATCCAGCGCAACCCGAGCATGCGGAAGATCATCTCGTCCCGCTTGGTCATCTGCTGCATGACGAAGACGATGACCGGAATGAGCAGGAGCAGCCACATATCGAAATAGATACCCATCAGGAAGCCGCCACCCGCGCCGATGAAGAACGGGATGTACGGCACCCCGAAAAACATCGCCGGTCGGGTGCAGCCCCGGAAAAGTACGTTCTTATGCATAGTGCAGAACGTGCTGGATCATATCGATCGCCGCAGTGGCCGTGCACTGCTTCTGGCCAGTGTCGCCGATCAGCATCTTGGCCAACTGGCCGGCCGCGCCGATCAGCACACCACCCAGCAGCACCGGCGCCACTTCGGCAACGCGCTTGTGTGCGAACGCGATCTGGTAACCGGCGAAGACGACCGCGATCGTCACCACGACGATGGATGCCATGTTCAGGATGTTGTTGGTCTTGCCGAGGAAGCCACAGACCTTGGTGTCGACATCTGCATATTCCTGCGCCATCGCGAAGTTGGACGCGAGCAATGCCACGACAAACACTGTCGCCTGCAACGCCGCCGTGCCGATGACCTTGGCGTTCGACTTCATCTGATTGTTCTTGAACATCGTGAGTATCTCCTTGACTGGAAAACAGGGGGTGATCAAAAAGCCATTTGCATGGCCGCGCTACTGCATCTGGCTAGAATACGAAGGCCCCGTCGCCAGGCGTCGGCGGCGGCGTACTTGCGCCAGGAACGGCCGCTCCCGCCACGGCCTGAGGCGCGTGTGCGGCAACGTGCGGAGCTGGGGGCGCTCCGCCACCTGCAGGAACCGCCACTCCTTTGCCGGCGCCTGTCGGTCGTATGATGTAGAGATCGGAATCTGCAGCCGCCGCCTGCGCCGAGGTGGCAACCATAGCACCCGCTATTGGCTGCACAGGCGCCGCAATGGCAGCCTGGGAACGTACTGATGATTGAGCTTGCGTCGCAAGATCGCTGGCGAGTCGATTGGCCGCCGCGTCGATGCGCCGCGACACGATCGAATCGACTTCGCGCACCGCCGCGGCCCTCACCGAGTCGTTGACCACCCGACGCACGCTTCCCGCCGGGATCACCGGGATCGCACCCGCGGTGGACGCGGCGAGCGCCCTGCCCTGGTTGATCGACGCGTAGACCTTCTGCACGTAACCGTGGCGGTACCCGGTCTCGAAGTTGCCGGAGTAGTAACAGCTGAACGACTTGCCCCAGTTACCGCCAGAGCGGCTATAGCACTCGGCCAGGATCTTCGAGGCCGCCTGCAGATTGGGACAGGTCTTGAAAGCTTTTTCGTAGGTATCCAGGCCGTACTTGATCAGGTTGTAGCGATTGACCTGCCCCAGGCCGAGAGAAAAATTGTAGCCCTTCTCTTCCAGCATCCGCGCCGTGGCCACCGCTTCGGACAGGTTCTGCGGCTGACGCACCAGGCGACCGCCGACCACACCGATCGCGAACGGATTGTGCGACGACTCGACGCGCACAACGTGCTGCATGACTTCAGCCGGAACCGCCATTTCGGGACAGCTGAGTAGTTCCATGCCTGGCAACATGCCGTGGTTACTCCCTATGCATCGGCGTCGTGGCAAATCGCCCAGAACGCCGCAGATGTCGCAAATCAATCGTGTTGGAAGAAAAATTCAAAGTCAATCGGCGCCGTTTCGCCTTATCACCTTAATGAACATATTCATCCCCCACCCGACTGCATGCGTTCCGGATCGAAATCGATACCGGTGATATAGCGCCGGCCCGCGTGCGATTTGATGTGGACAACGATGTCGATGGTCATCATCAACAACCGCTTGATGACGGCGAACTCCAGGCCCGACCCTTCGGCCGACGCCTTGACCATCAGTGCCAACTGATCCCAGGTCTGCCCGATGCTGCCAGCATGGCAGCTGGTGATGGAACCGGGATGACCGGAGGCGCAGTTGCGGATGAAGTAGAACGACTCGTCGCCACGCAACTCCGCAAGAATGATGCGGTCGGGCTTCATGCGCAGGCATGCTTCCATGCAGCTCTTCGCGGTGACGTTGCTCGTGCTTTGTCCGCCTTTCGAGTAGAGCAAATGCACGGAATTGGGCTGGCTGATGAAGAGCTCGCGCGCGTCCTCGATCGTCACCAGCCGCTCTTCGTGCGGGATGTGATTCACGAGCGACTTCATGAAGGTGGTCTTGCCGCTACCGGTGGCGCCGGCAACCACCACATTCTTCTTGAACAGTACCGCCTTCTTGAAGAACTCTGCGTAATCGCGCTGCCGCCGCAGCTCGAGAAGCTCGCGATCCTGCTCGCTCAGACCCGACTGCACCTCCAGGATTTCCTGGAAGAAGCCGTCTTCCTTGTACTGCTCAAGGGTCTTGGTGTGCTTGGACGGCAGACGGATGGTGATCGACACCTTGCCGGCGTCGCAGGCCGGCGGGATCACGAACTGCGCGCGCTGTCCGGTCGGAAAGGTCAGCGACACCACCGGATCGGCATCGGTGATGCGCTGGCCGGTATTGCTCTCGTTGACCACCGCCGTACAGAACTGCCGCGCGCGCTCGAACGTCAGCGATGGGATATCCATTCGCTGCCAGCCACGCAGGGTCTCCAGGTACAGCTCGCCTGGACGGTTGATGCAGATTTCCGTCACGTCCGGCGAGTTGAGGTAATCCAGGATGCCCAATACCGAGTACTGGTAATCCAGGAAATCCGTGGAGATCTGCGCGGTCGGAGAGTCGTCGAACGTCACGTCGCTGTCTCGATCTCGGTCAACGCGGCAGCACGGCCGTGAAGTCGACGTCCTTGGCGACGTAGACGTTCACGATGGTGCCCTGGTTGATGGTCACGGTGGCGGGACGGCGGCGATCCAGTGCCTGGTCGGCCAGACGCTGGATGGACTGCGCCGTGTTGCTCTCGTACGGCTGCTCGGTGACCACGCCGGAATTGATGCCGGTGGTCGTGGTCTTCGGCCCGTTCTCGGCCGCCGCCCACTTGAAGGCGTCGCTGAGCAAGCTGATCATCAGCGCGGACGAGATGCGGCTCGCCCAATGCGCACTGTATTGGCCCGGATGGCCGGCGCTGCCGAGGTTGTCGACGCCGGGTCCGACCAGGGTCACATCAATGCCGGTGGGGGTGGTGATGCGGTCCCAGACCACCTGCATGCGCGGGCCGTTCGGTTCCGCGGAACCGTACTGGCCGAGGATCTTCGATCCCTTCGGCAGCAACAGGCGACGACCGTTGATGGAGTACACCGGCTCGGTGATGATGCAGGAGGTGAAGCCTGGGAAATCGGTGATGATCCGGGTTTCCAGCACGCAACGGATATAGGTGCCGCGCACCAGCAAACCGTCCGGGTTGGCGATCGGCTTGGCGGACGTCACCTGGTCCTGCTGCTGCAAGCCTCCCTGCTCCTGACCCTGCGGCATGCCAATACCCTGCCCGCCCATGCCTGCGTCCTGTTGCATGCCGGCCATGCGCCGCTCCAGGAGGGACGGCCCGCGGTCCTGCCGAGACGACGACTGCACCATGGGGTCATTGTCGGTGGGCATCGGCGGCAGCGGCGGAAGGCTAGGCTGCTCGGCCAGCGGTACCGGCTCGGCCGGCTGCACCGGCGGCGGCGGGGCCGTCTGCGGCAGCGCAGGCGCCACCACCGCTTCCTGGCGCGGCTTCGGTGCCGGCTCAGGCGTGCTGCTGCCGCTCACCAGCCAGAAGATCGCCAGGATCAATAGCGCGGCGATGCCGCCCAGGAACACCAGCGCCTTGCGATTGAGCTTCTTCAGATCGCTGGAGCGGAGCACCGGCTCGTTGGCGTCCAGATCCGGGTCAGCGGTCTGCTGCTGGCGAGCGAAATAGGGATTCTCGCGCGGCGCATCGTCCGCATGCGGGGAACGCGGCTGACCGTGGTCGTTGCCGTAGTTTTCGTCAGACGGGGGTAGATTCGAGTTCACTTTTGCTTGTTCCTACGCAAGCCGACAACATTCTTGCCGTGGCGGATGACCAGGAAGGGATAGGTCCCATGGACAATCAGGGTGTTGCCCTCGACTGTCGTATTGACCAGGAAATCCTCATCGCTCTCCTTCTCACGACCGAACACGGCCGGGAAGTTGCCAGTGGGGAAACGCGTCAGATCCATTTTGATGTAGGTGAACTTGCCATCGTCGTAGACGCTGCTCGGCACGATCCACATTTGCTTGGAACGCGTGGAATAGTCGTAGTCGAAGTAGTAATGACGATCCTTGGTCAAGCGCGTGTCGAGCTGCGACTCGTCCTTCACCTCGTCGCTGGCTGCGGCAAAGCTGGTGTCCTTCGGATAGGTGAAGGTCACCTTGTATTGCACGCCGGCCTGCTTGGCCTGCTCCAGCCGCTGCCAATCCGTCGCTACCACCTTCAATTCGAGGATGTAGGAGTGGGTGGCGGTGCGGATCATCATGTTGGTGTCGACGTCGACGTTCTTCGGCTTCAGGTAGAAGACGTTCTCGCGACGGCTGAGTTCCCAGCCACTGGTGAAACCGGTGCTGTAATCGAGGATCTTCTCGTTCGGGCTCAGTTCGATCTGCGTGGTGATGCCCAGGCCGGTACGTACCTGATAGATCTTGTCAGGCTCGTACTCGTACTGCTGAACCACCTGGGCCGACGCGATCGGCGCGAACAGGCCCAGAGCCAGCAACGCAAGATGCGCCGAACCGGTTTTCGTCAGGAAACTCATCGAACGTTCGCTCCATTACCGTTGTGCTGAGGTGCAACGTTGGGTGCAGGGGACGCCGCAGCCGGCTGCGCCCCTGGATAGACAGGCGGGCTCGCCGGGTTGGGCATCGGCGCCTGCTGCGGGAACGGCATGGAGCCGTTCGCGTCCGGCGCCATCGGCTGCCCTGGTACCTGCTGCTGCCCTGGTACCTGCTGCTGCCCCGGTACCTGCTGCTGCCCCGTCATCGGCTGCTGAGCCGCACCTGTTGCAGGCGCCTGCACGGCGGCCGACGGAGGAACTGGCATGGCCGAATAGTCGTTGTCGACCCGGTAGTCGGTTACCTGGAAGCCGAGCGGATTCTGCACGCGCAGATTTTCTTCCATCGCAAGATTGTTGTTGTAGCGGAAGCCAAGAATGGCGAACTTGTTGTCCAGAAACGTGGACTGGCCGTTCTTCTTGTCGTAAATACTGCGCTGGAAGCGAACATTGGCACCAGTGTAGGGTTTGCCGCCTCCACCCAGCAGGTTGATGCTCAAGATCTTCACCCGAATGGCTCGAGCCTTACCGTAAGTGTTATATGGCGAACTCGGATTACCTACATTCAAGTTGTAGTACTCGGCGCCCACCGCCGTGGACTTTGGCGCCATCGAGAACACCGTATCCCAGTCGTTGAGTCCCATCATCTCGAAATCATAGGACTCTCTGGCGGTGATGAACCTTGCCACATTGCTTCTGGCCAACGCTTCGCTTGTCGTGATGCTGTGCATATCGCTGATGTCGCGCAGCACCGACACCGTCGAATTGCCGGTGTACGCATCCGCCATCACCAGATACGGCACTTTCTGCTTCAACGGCAGCATGTAGTAGTAACCGCCACCGAGAAGCAAACACAAAATGATCGCCCCGAACGCGACCCACCACGCACGGCGCTCGCTGCGGCGAGCCAGATCCGCAATGCTGATTTCGTAGTTGACCGCCTTCGCTACCGCTTTGTTGACGTTTTCGCTTTCGACCGGCTTTTTACCGAACATCAGACTTCACCAGGTTTCGTAATGTGGCTGTCGGCGCACAGCGTGCAGGCCGACGGTGACGTCACTTCGCGCTGCCGCTGGCTGCCGGCGCGCCGCTCAGCGACGACGACGGCTGCACCAGGATGCGATTGCCCGCCGCGGTCACGCTCAGCCCTTCCTGCGCATAGACCACGCTCAGCTCGGCGACCGCCTGCTGGATGCTGGTGGTGTTGATCTTGGCGACCGGGGCATACAGCGTGTAATCGGACTGGATGCCGTAGGACAGTTGCATGTTCGAATCCTTGGCCCAGCGCTCGAGCATCGTCTTGAGCGTGCCGTCCATCGGGATCGCCTGATACACGTACGACGAGTACAGCGGGATCTCCATGGTCGACTCGGAGAAACGGTTGACCGGCTTCCACTTGCCGCGGAAGTCGGGTGCCGGCCTGGTTGCACAGGCGCTCAACAGCGCGACGGCACTCAACGTAGCGATCAGCCGAAACATATGCGTTCTTTTCACGCGAGCCTCTGAATTGCGGAAACGTATAGAGAGCGGGCGGCGCGCACGCGGCCCACTGCTGGATGGCGAAGTTCGACGCGACGGCACGACACGCGCGTCGCGGCAAGGAAGGCGCCGGAAACGGCGCGGGCACGGATCTGCGGCAGACAACGGGACGTATCCGAGGCCGCGCGATCAGCGCCGAAGAAAACGGAATTTGACAGCAAACCTTCCATGTCACCCCTTACGTGCGCCGTTCGGCCCACGCCCCTGTTCCTGTTTCTGTTACCAACGCACCGCCATACTCGCGAGAATGTGCCGCAGGGGCATGCCCACGTCAAGCATTTGGCAAAAAAACGTTCAAATGATAAGTACGCCCAAAAAATAGGTGTTTTTCGTCACACTTTCAGATCGAGAGCGTCGGAATGTCGACTTTGGGACGCAGCCGCGCGGTGAAGTAGCGATCCTTGTAGTACTTGATCTTGTCGCACTTCACCGGGTGCGGAATGCCCTCGTACAAGAACACCTCTTGATCGTTGCCCATCGCCTTCAACTCCTGCGGCAGCATCAGCGCCCGCTTCTCCTCCGACACGCTTCGGGTCACATCCTTGCCGCGGGTGACGTTCTTCTTGCGGAAGGTGGTGTAGCCGAGCATCTCGGAGTAGTCGTTGGCATCCTGCTGCTCGCGCGGAGCGTAGAGAATCTGCAGTGCATGATTCGTGATGATGGTCCGCGAGATGTCCTTGCCATAGGTGGCATCGAGCTGGGCCATGCTCTGGATGATCGGCAGAAGGCGGACATTGTAGCCAGCCATATATGACACTGCCGAGGCGATGATGTCGACCTTGCCGATCGCGGTGAACTCGTCCATCAGCAGCAGGCACTGATACTTCAACGCCGGATTGCTCTTGGGCAGTTCCTTGGTGTTGAGGTTGATGATCTGACTGAAGAACAGGTTGATGATCAGGCGGCTCTCGGCCAGCTTGTTGGGCTGGATGCCGATGTAGATGGTCATCTTCTTCTTGCGCAGGTCGGTCAGCAGGAAGTCGTTGTCGCTGGTGGCCGCATCCAGCACAGGATTGATCCAGGCATTGAGCGGCTCCTTCAGCGTGCCCATGATCGAGGCGAAGGTCTCGTCCGCCTGCGACAGCAGGTTGGAGAACGCCGACTTGGCGTTGCCGCTCAGGAAACGCCGCTCCGACAGCGACTTCAGGTACTTCTTCAGGTCGGTGCCGTCGCCGGAAGACAGGCGGTAGATCGCACCCAGCGTCGGCGTGCCGAGACCGCCGGGGAAGCCGATGTTGCGCTCGTCGTCCCAGTTCTCGAACAGGTACAGCGAGAACGCCATGAACGCATTGCGCGCCTGGCTGACCCAGAACTTCTGGTCGTCGGAGCCATCCGGATACAGCATGGCGGCGATGCTCATCAGGTCCGAGACGCGGAACGCCGGATCGTCGGAGACGTAGCTGAGCGGATTCCAGCGATGCGTGCGGCGGTCCTCGGCGAACGGATTGAACAGGAATACCTCCTGGCCCTGGCTGGCGCGCCAGCCGCTGGTCAGATCGAAGTTCTCCTGCTTGATGTCAAGGACCACCACCGATTCCTGGTACTCCAGCAGGTTCGGAATGACCACGCCGACGCCCTTGCCCGACCGGGTCGGGGCCGCCAGAATCACGAACTGCTGGCCGCTCAGGCGCACCAGCTTGCCGCGGAACTTGCCGACCACGATGCCGTCGCCGCTGGTCTTGAACAGTCCATGCTTGGACAGGTCGGCCGCGCCGGCGAAGCGCGCGTCGCCATGCAGGCTGCGCTTGGGCGGCTTGAACATCAGCACCAGGATCAGCAGGGCCACCAGGCCGGGCAAGCCGAAGCCGAGGTAGCCGGCCCATTTGATCTTGCCGACGTACGGAGCGACCTCCGGCAAGCCGATGGCGTGAACGTACTGGTAGTAGGTGCCTAGCCCGAACATCCGCGTGTCCAGCTTCAGCAGCAGCAGGACCAGGTAGCCGGACAGGAAATAGCCGCAGACGGCCGTGAGCACGACGACGAGCGCCGCCGCAACGAGTTTACGATTCGACAAGCCCTATCCTCCCTGATCCATCCTGGCCAACATTCTAGAGCGAGTTCCGCGCTTTGAGAGGAGTTGCGTCGGTGGTGTGCGCGGCAGGAGGACCTGCCAACACGGCGTCAACCGGAAACGGCGCTCGGCCAGGAAGGTCGGCCCGTCACAAGCGCCAGGCCCCAGATGGCGCCTGCGCAATGCCCGGGACTCCGGCATGTCCTGCGGAGCGATCGCTGCCGGCGGGTCTGCGCCCGCCCAGACGCGCATGGCGCGCTAGCGACGCTGCCGCGTGCTCGGCTTGCTGCGCGACGGCTTCTTCTCCGCGCTGACCGCGTCCCGATCGCGCTCGATCAGGGTGTCCAGGAAGACACGCGCCTCGTCCCAGGACATGTCGTGCGGATCCACCCGCGCACCGCCGTCGGTGGTGACCGTATAGCCCACCACGTTGGCCGGGCTGTACTCCGGCTCCCGGGTCAACGCCACGAGCTGGTAGCGTCCTTTGACTTGCACCGTATGATGGTATTCCACCATGCGCCTGGCCTCCTCGCCTGATCGTCCGCTCGGATGCTAAAGCAAGCCCGGCCGCGCGGCCAGCATCCGAGCGCCCCCGCTGGCGGGAGCGCAGACACAAAAAAGCCGGCGTCTGCCGGCTTTGTCGTTTCCACGTTCGCTTTTTCGCGTCGTGGTGGGCGGTACAGGGTTCGAACCTGTGACCCCTACCATGTCAAGGTAGTGCTCTACCGCTGAGCTAACCGCCCTTCTCCGCCGCGGCGCACCGCTGCAGGGGCGCGAATCTTAGCCCACCTGGCGGACAAGAACAATACCCACCTTCCGATCGGGCGCCGCAGCGGCCCGCCTAGCCGACCAGAGTGGCATCGCGCAGCTTCTTGATCTGGTCGCGCACCCGCGCCGCGTCCTCGAACTCCAGGTCCCGCGCGTGCTGGTACATCTCCTGCTCCAGCGCCTTGAGCCGCGAGGCGATCTCCGCCGGCGCCAGGGTCCGGTAGTCGGCCGGCTCTTCCGCGACCCGGCGCGCCTTGCCCTTGCCTTTGCCCTTGCCCGACTTGGCCTCGGTCGCGTCCTCGCGCGCCCCCTCCAGGATGTCCACGATCGGGCGCGCCACCGACTTCGGGACGATCCCGTGTTCCAGGTTGTACTCCACCTGCTTCTCGCGGCGGCGCCCGGTTTCGTCGATCGCGGCCTGCATCGAACGCGTCATCTTGTCCGCATACAGGATCGCCTTGCCGCGCAGGTTGCGCGCGGCACGGCCGATGGTCTGGATCAACGAGCCGGTGGAGCGCAGGAAGCCTTCCTTGTCGGCGTCGAGGATCGCGACCAGCGAGACCTCCGGCATGTCCAGGCCCTCGCGCAGCAGGTTGATGCCGACCAGCACGTCGAACTTGCCCAGGCGCAGGTCGCGGATGATCTCCACGCGCTCGACCGTGTCGATGTCCGAGTGCAAGTAGCGCACCTTCACCCCGTGCTCGCCAAGGTACTCGGTGAGGTTCTCGGCCATGCGCTTGGTCAGCGTGGTGACCAGGACGCGGTCGCCATCGGCCACGCGCAGGTTGATCTCCGACAGCAGATCGTCGACCTGGGTCGCCACCGGGCGGATCTCCACTTCCGGATCGATCAGCCCGGTCGGGCGCACCACCAGTTCGGTGATCTCGCCGGCAGACTCGCGCAACTCGTAGGGCCCCGGCGTGGCCGACACGTAGATGCTGCGCGGCGAGCGCGCCTCCCATTCCTCGAAGCGCAGCGGCCGGTTGTCCAGCGCCGACGGCAGGCGGAAGCCGAATTCCACCAGGGTTTCCTTGCGCGAGCGGTCGCCTTTGTACATCGCGCCGATCTGCGGCACGGTGACGTGCGACTCGTCCACCACCAGCAAGGCGTCCGGCGGCAGATAGTCGAACAGGGTCGGCGGCGGCTCGCCCGGCGCCTTGCCGGTGAGATGCCGCGAGTAGTTCTCGATGCCGTTGCAGAAGCCGACCTCGGCCATCATTTCCAGGTCGAACTGGGTGCGCTGCGCCAGCCGCTGCGCCTCCACCAGCTTGTTCTGTGCATACAGCTGTTCGAGCCGGTCCTTCAGCTCCAGCTTGATCGTGTCCACCGCGCTGAGCGTGCGCTCGCGGGTGGTGGCGTAGTGGGTCTTGGGGTAGATCGTGTAGCGCTGCAGCTTGCGCAGGGTCTCGCCGGTCAGCGGATCGAACAGGGTCAGCTGCTCCACGTCTCCGTCGAACAGTTCGATGCGCAAAGCCTCGCTGTCGGATTCGGCCGGGAACACATCGATGACCTCGCCGCGCACGCGGAAACTGCCGCGGTGCAGTTCGTACTCGTTGCGGGTGTACTGCAGATCGGTCAGGTGGCGGATCAGCTGGCGCTGCTCGACATGCTCGCCGATCGACAGGATCAGCCGCAGCGACAGGTAGTCCTCCGGCGCGCCCAGACCATAGATCGCCGAGACCGTGGCCACCACCAGCGCATCGCGCCGCGACAGCAGGGTCTTGGTCGCGGCCAGACGCATCTGCTCGATGTGCTCGTTGATCGAACTGTCCTTCTCGATGAAGGTGTCCGAAGACGGCACGTAGGCCTCGGGCTGGTAGTAGTCGTAGTAGCTGACGAAGTACTCGACCGCGTTGTTGGGGAAGAACGCCTTGAATTCGCCGTACAGCTGCGCCGCCAGGGTCTTGTTCGGCGCCATCACCAGGGTCGGCTTCTGGATCGCCTGGACCACGTTGGCGATGGTGTAGGTCTTGCCCGACCCGGTCACGCCGAGCAGGGTCTGCTTGGCCAGGCCGGCTTCGAAGCCGGCCACCAGCTTCTCGATCGCCTGCGGCTGGTCGCCGGCCGGCGAATACGGCGATACGAGTTGGAAACGGTCGGACATGCACAAGCCTCAAGGTGAAGAGCGAGGCCGACAGTGTCGGCCGACCCCGCGCCGGGGAGATTTCCTACATGGGAACGCACAACCCCCTCATTCAAGCCCTGCCGCCCGGCCGCGAGACTGGCGACCTCGCACCGGGAGACGACGGACATGCGGAACGCTGAAACCAAAGGCTACACATTGCTCGAGGCCATGATCGTGATGGCGGTGATCTGCCTGCTCGTCGGCATCGGCCTGCCGGCGTTCCGGGAACTGCTGGCGAACCAGCGCTTGACGGCCGCCACGCACCAGCTGAGCGCGCACTTCGCCCTGGCACGCAGCAGCGCCATCAGCTTCGGCGTCCCGGTCAGCGCCTGCCCGTCCAACGGAGACGGCAGTTGCCGCAGCGACAGCGACTGGAGCCACGGCTGGCTGGTGTTCCGCGACCCGGAGCGACAAGGCCAGCCGATCGCGCCGGACAGCATCCTCAGCGAAGGCAGCGCACCGGGCGCCGGCGACCTGGTCCTGCGCTCCAACCAAGGCCGGCCCTCGATCCGCTTCCTGCCCGACGGACGCAGCGCCGGCAGCAACCTGACCGTCAACATCTGCGAGCGGGGCCGGCTACGCGCAGCGGTGGTGGTGAACAACACCGGACGCATCCGCACGCGAAAAGCGACCGAACCGATGCCCTGCCGGACGCCGGACTGACGCGCAAAAGCAAAGGCCGCGATCGCTCGCGGCCTTTGCGGATTTGGCGCCCGAAGTTGGACTCGAACCAACGACCCCCTGATTAACAGTCAAGTGCTCTAACCGGCTGAGCTATTCGGGCGGGGAGGCGCATTGTATAGAGGCCTCATGCCGACCGCAAGGGGGTGAACACACGCCTGTACGGACTGTAGCTATGCCCTATCCGCCCAGTCTCACCAGCAGGTGCCCTCGCCAGCGCCGGTAGACGTCGTACGCGTCCCCTTCTGATCGATGCTGAGCGCGCCGCATTGGGTGTCCTTGGCCTGAGGGCTGTCCGCACGAGGCGTCGCGGTCAACTTGAACGCATTCGCAGTCGGAGGGACGCTGAACGAAAGATCATAGAACTGCACCGCATCGCTCGGACACGTCGGCAGCGGCACCTTGGCATACGACATGTTGATCGTGTAGTACCGCTCGATGAGCTGCACCCCCTGCTGCAGACAGACAGACGCGGCCGAGCGGCGTGCCTTGATGACGTGCGACTGATAGCTGGCGAACGCGATCGCCGCCAGAACGCCCACGATCGCGACCACGATCATCAGTTCGATCAGGGTGAAGCCGCGCTGCCGGCGGGACGGAAGGGAAGAAAATCGCATCAATTGTTCCTCAGGAGTTCGCGCCAGGACACGCGCTTCATGCTGAGCGCGCTGCTGTTGGTGCCGAGCGTTGTCGTGCTCGCATTATCCAATGCGATCTGCATCTGGTTGCCGATGAAGATCGGACTGTTGGGACTGCTGTCCAGGCCGATGCCGGAGACAGGGGTGCCATTGAGTGTATCGCCGGTGCTGGATCCGCCGCTGCCGTCCAGGTCGAAGAAGGATTGCGACAACCGGCCGCCGGTGAACGGGTTGATCGCCATCACGAAGCCCTTGCCGCTAGGGCTGCACACGTCACCCGAATCCGGGATGCGCGTGGTGCCGATCAGCGCCGTGCCCTGGAAGAAGTTGGACACCACCATGCGCTCGCCCTGCGGCGTGCCGGGAGGCGACAGCAGGTCCATGTACCAGCCATCCTGCCCGGCGCTGGGCTTGTCCTCGATCACCCGCACGGCAAAGCCGTTGACGGTGCCTTCCTGCAGGATGTTGACCTTGTTCAGGGTGGAGCGACTGGAAGGAATGGTGCTGCCGCGGTCGATCAGACCGTACCAGCTCTGCACGTCCTTGTTGCCCAGATCGCCGCTGGACAGATACTTGCCGGTTCCGAAGAACACCCAGGTCAAGCCCGTCGCCGGGTCCTTTGCCGCCGTGGGCGCGGCGGTGATCGGCTGCGCCTTGGCTCCATAGCTGGCGGAGAACAGCCTTCGCACCGTCCCGGTCGCGCCGGACATGTCGAACCGCCAGACGTTCCCGTTGAGGTCGCCGGCATACAGGCGATCGACGATGAAATCGTTGTTGGACGACCAGGCCAGGACACCGGACAGGCCATTGTTGCCGCTCGACCCCGTCGGGATGCGGCTCGACGCACCACTGATGGCGTTCACCAGGATGAGATCCGCCGAATCGCCACTGCTGTTAGGACCATTGCCGAGCATCGCGTACCACTGGCCGTTGGCGAGCTGCCCGATGATCGGCTTGCCGAGATTGTTGCCCAGCCCGACGAGGTCGGTGGTCGTGGAGGTCTTGTCCCACAGCAGAGTGATGTTGTTGGGATCGGTGACGTCCAGCGCGAACATGCCCTTTCCGCCCCGCCCCATGGTGCCGATCAGCACCGAGCGCCAGCTGCCCCCGGAGTAGACGTCCGACACGGTGAGTTCGCCATCCACGTAATAGCGGTGCTCGTAGTTCGGATCGGTGTAGTTGAGCAGTCCGCTCATCGCTGCTCTCGGCACGAAGGCAAACTTCTCCGCACCGGTGCTGGCATCGAACCCATGCAGCATGCCGTCATTGGCACCGACATAGATCATCGGCGCGCGCGTGGACTTGGCCGCCGCGAAGGAGGCATAAGTGCTGGCGCCATTGAACGTCGCCGTCGTGTACAGCCGTGGGTTGGGTGCTCCCACATAGACCGGCTGCGAATTGACGATGTCGCCCAGGATGCCACTACGGGTACGCAGGACGCCACCGTTGGCCTTCTCCTGCGAACGATCACCACGCAGATAGTTGATCTGGTTCTGCGTCGCGGACGACAACGGCGTTCCGGCGAGCTTGCCGTAGGCGAAATTGTCCAGATTCCCATTCGAGTTGACGAACTTGATCGTCCGGGTATCCCAGGCCGGGAACTGCGCGCCAGCGCTCCACGCCTGCGTCAGCGCGCCGGTGGTCTGGTTGACGTCGTACGCCACCACATCGCCACGCCAGGTGCCGCTGTAGAACACCGACTGGTATGTGCGGGCTCCGGCCTCGAGCTTGGTCGTATTGCTGGCGAGGGAGGCTGCAGACCCCTTCATCTCCTCCAGAATGCGCTCGAACGCCTGCCGCAGGCTGGCCACCATCTTTTCCGCGTCGGCGGCGAGGTAGTAATTGTCCGGTTTCTTGTAGCCGGTATTGCCGTTGACATAGGAACTGCCGTCCCACCAGGTGGAGTCCGCCAAGGCGCTGATATTGGTCTCCGGATCGTAGCCTTCCGGCACCCGGAAACCGCCGTACTTCGTGGTCAGCCAATACTGGTTGGTGTTCGGCGACTTGTAATCGCCATATTCCACCACGTCGACCCAATGCGTGGACAACGTCTGCTTACCAGGCAAGCCATCGCTGGCGTTGTCGGGCCGCAGATCCTTGGTGTGCGCGTCGTAGGCGAGCGCGGCAATGTAGGCGGAATTGCCGTTGCCGTTGAACGAACTGGCGGTTGCCCGATTCGCCGCATCGGTCGCGTTGAAGCCTTCCTTGAGCCAGATCTGGCGCATGCGCGCAAGTACGTCGACCGAGGTGTCGTTCGTCACTTCCTGCGGCTTGCTCGGTTCGCCACTGAGATTGCTGCTGTTGCCCGGCAGATTCTTGTCGTAATGCGTGTTGGTATCACCGATCCCGAGGATCACGTTGACCTGGCACCGATAGGAGATCGGATCGTTCCAGTTGGTGATGACCGGGAAACCGTCGGCCTGCTGGTACCTGGTCTGCGCGCTTCCGCTCAGCGCCGAGTAGGCGGCGATATTGCCCTGGTGCTTGAAGTAGCGGATCGCGGCGTAGTACAGCTCGCTGACATCGTCGTACGACTTCACGTTCTTGCCGGTCTTGAGCTGACCGAACTTGTTGAGGTAATTGATGACGCCGCTGTTGACGATCTGATAGTTCGGATCGGTTCCGATCAACGCCGACGTCGCAGCCGCATCCGCAGTATCCGGATTCTGATAGATGACGCCGGTCTGGGGATCCCATTCGCTCGCCGCATTGGCCAGCCGCCCCTCGTCGGGATTGTAGGTAAACGGGCCGACGAACTTCTGCTTGGCGCGCAGAATGCCGCTATCGGCACCGGCACCCTGCTGGATGTCGACGTTCTTGTAGCCGAAGATGCTGTAGCGGATTCGCTTGGAATACTGCTGGATCAGGCCTTCCGGCTTGTAGTAGCCGCTGGGATAAGCGACGCAGTTATCTTCCAGGTAGGCGGTTCCGAGGCTGGCATCGCATACCTTGACCCGCACCGAGACCTGGAACGTCAGCGTCGTATCGCGCACGCAGCCGAGATTGAAAAGCGTGTCGCAAGGGGAGCCATCCGGTTTGAGAAAGCTGCCATTCAAGGCATGCTTGCTTGGATCGTAGGCAATCTGCTGATTCGAAGAGGGATCGACCAGGTTGCCGTTGGCAAAGAACATCTGGTTGCCCAGCCCGTCGATGCGCATGTTGAAGTTCTGCCACTGCGCACCCGTCCCTCCCGCAATCAGGGTGGCATTGTTGCTGATCGAACGGCGCGGGAAATTGCTGGTCGCCACGCGATCGGCGACCGCCTTTTCCAGCAGCGTCTCGCTCGCCGTGTCGCGCGAACGATAGCCGCCCGTCAATGCCGAGCGGAACGGATCGATGGTCTGGGTTGCGGCCCAGTTGAGGAAGTTGCCTGCCCACACGCCCGCCCCAGCGCAGGCATAGCTGCTCGGATTGTTGCCCAGCAAGCTGACGGGATAGAAATAACGATCGCTCTCCGTGGCGCTGTAGTGGTATCTGTAGCACTTCTCGGAATCGAAATAGCCAACAAACCTGCTTGACGCCGAATAGGTATCGGACAGATTCGCCTTGCTGATCACCGTCGGGAACTCCACCGACGGCACGAAGGTCAGGTTGCCCGGCACGTCGCTGCCCACATATAACGGCGACTGCGAGACATCCACATCCGCACCGGCCCCGCCTACAGTACCGATGAATAGACCGGCCACCACGGCAAGGAGCCAGTCCCGGCACGTCGTCTTCTTCGCTCGACTGGTCATAGTGGGATCCCTACTTGACGGTGACGTTAGTCTGCAGCACGACGATGGCCCGGCCATTGGACGCGGCCGGGTTGCCGCTGCGCGCGATGACGCGGTAATAGTGCTCCAGCGAGGTGCCGCCGGTGCCGCCGTACTGGTTCTGATTGATGCTCGACCCCAGGCCCAGCTGATCCTCGCTGGTGCGCTGGCCCAGATACTGGATGTAGTACTGGGCCGGGACGGCCTGGCCCGTCGGCGTCACCGTGCCGTCCACCCAGCACTCCTGGGTGCCCAGCGCACAGCCGCTGGAGGCATTGCCGGTATACGTGTTGCTGGGAACGGCCGGGCATACCGTCGTTCCCGACGAACAATTGAAGCCAATGGTGTTGCCGGACTTGGCGGCGTTCTGAATGGCCTTCTCCGCATCGCGCAAGGCGCCTTCGGCGGCCTGGAACCCCAGGCTGCGGTCGTACATGTTGGAGGACATGCGCTCCTGCAGCAGCGTCCCGCGCAAGACGGCAAGCCCCAGCAGGGTCATCACCAGCAACAGCAGCAGGACGACGATGAGCGAGATGCCGGACTGCCGGCGAAGCGATGGCGACGTGTTCACGGGTTCCGGTTCCTGATGCTCACGATCGTGCTGAATGTCCGCGTCACCGGCTGCTTGTTGGCGCCGGCCGCCGTATCGGCGCTGACGGTCATGTCGATCTTCACCGCAATCACGTTGGCCCAGTTGCCCACGCCGCTGGCATCGGCATAGTCGGTGCCGCCGGTGGACAGATACTTGAACTGCAGGCCGGTGACGCCATCGGCGATTTCGTTCTTCTGGCTCGTGCCGCCCGGCAAGGCCACTTGCTGATACAAGGAGGTGCCGCCCGTTCCTCCGCTGCTGGCCGCGACATACCACCGCACCGCCCGCACTTCGGTCAGGATGGAGTTGATCTCGTAGGTGTAATTGTTCGAGCCGGCGACGCACACGCCCGGCAGGCGTCCGAGCCGTGTGCAGGTATTGAGGCCGCCGCTCGCGTAACTGGCCGTGGTGCCGGAAACGCTGTTGACCTGCAACACCGCCAGTTGCTGGCGATCGCACAGCAGCATGATCGCGTTGCTGTGCAGGTCCGGCGCTGCCGCGTTGAGCGTCAGCGTCTGGTTCGCGGGGTTGTGCGCGGTCACGGTGGCACCGCCGGTGCCGGCGGAGAGGATCTGGATCGCGTCGGTGCCTGACGTGACGGTGAGACCGGATGGGCTGCTGTTCTCGTAGCCGGTCAGCGGCAGCGCCCAATTCATCCACCAGCTCGCCGTTGGATTGCTCAGCACGTTCGCGACCGGCAATCCGGAATCGCAAGGATTGCCGCCGGCCTCGCGGATATCCTGCGCCATCATCTCGAAACCGGTCCGGGCCGACTCCTGGAGCCGACTGAGGCCTTCGGTCGCCGCATAGGTCTGGCGGTTGGAGAGAAAGATGCCGATCGCCGCACCGACCACCAGCAGGCCGAGCAGCATCGAGATCATCAGCTCGATCAGGTTGAAGCCGGATTGGCGCCGTGGCAGCGCCCGCGCGATCAGTGTGTTCACAGTTGGGCCGTCGTGCTCAGGGTCTGGGTCGCGCTGCCGCTGGTGTTGCCGCCAGCACTGGAGTTCACGCCGCGGCTGTCGTCCCATTGCACGGTGATCGTGCAATTGCCGTCGTTGCAGGCGATGGAGCCGCACGTGGTGGCCGGGTCGCCCCCGATCGCCGCCTTCAACCCGCTGAGCCAGACCGCCTTGTCGTTCGCCACCAGGTCGCCCGCCGCCGGCGCCGTGCAGAGCATGCTGCCGGTGTTGTAGGCCCCCAGCATCGCCGCGCTGCGGTTGGCCCGCATCGCATCGAGGATGGTGTAGGTCTGCATGACGATCTGGCTGCGCTGCAGCGCACTCTGGTTGTTGCGCAGCGCCGTGGTCTGCATCGCCGCCACGCCCAGCATCCCCACCCCCAGGATCAGCACCGAGATCATCACCTCGATGAGGGTGACGCCCGCCATGTGTCTGCCGCTCTCGAACCGTTTCATGGTGTCTCCGCTTGCCGGAACCGGCTCAACCGGTGGTGGTGCAGCTGCCGCCGTCGGATGTCGATGTGACCTGGGCGCGGCTGCCGCCCATCAGTTTGACGCTCCGGACATTGTTGGATGGATTGGTAACCGCCATGCAGACGACGATGCCTCCTGTCACTGGCGTACCGCTGCTGTTGCGCGCGATGCCGTCTGCCCCGAAGGTCAGCTTGTCGCCCATGGCATCCAGGGTCGTACTGGTGACGACCAGGCCAGTGCGCAGGGTGGTGCTGCGCAGCACGGTGCCGTCGCGGGCGACGGTCAGGTAGCGGGTCCAGTTGCCGCCGCTGGCGCAGGTCGCGCCGTCGTCGCTGCGGCACAGGCTGACGCCACCGTTCAGGCGCACCGCCTCCGAGCGCGTCAACTGCACCGCGGCGATCAGTTCGTTGGCGGCGCCGGTCAAGCGGTTGCTGCGGATCAGACCGGTGAAACTGGGCACCGCCAGCGCCATGATGATCGCCAGTACCGCCACGGTGACCATCAATTCCACCAGCGTGAAACCACGCTGCATCCGTTCGGCAAGGTCACGCGCGCAAGGAACAGCCATATCCTTCCCCAGATTCTCCCGCCGGCCACGCTAGCGGCCGGACCGCCACCGCGCCAGCCGTTGCCGACGGATGGCGGATATTGGGGAGTGGACGGATCGTGCGCGGCAGGGCGCCAGCCGGCATGATGCACCTCGGCCCTGCCCCACCGCCTTCCGCCCCGATGCCCGCCTCCGCCTACTCCAAGGACCAGCTCCAGGTCCTCAAGCAACCCTCGACCCTGATCTGGATCGTGATGGCCGGCGAGTGCATCGCGGCCATCCTGGCCCTGACCCCGGTCCCGGGCGCAGGCATGGCAGGGAGCCGCTGGGTCTACTTCGGGCTGGCGTCGCTGGGCATCCAGTGGGTCGCGCTGCTGACCCTGGCGAGCCTGCTGCTGTTGCGCCGGGCGCTGGCCGGATGCGGCTTCCTGTCCATCACCGTGGCCACACTGGGCCTGATGCAGGCGCTGACCTGGCTGATCAGCGGCGTGATTCTCTATGCCTTCGGCGACTACTGGCAGCTCTCCGACCGCGCATGGCTGACGCTGTCGCTGCAGTTGTCCGGCATCGCCCTGCTGATCGGCCTGCTCGGCATGGCCGCGCTGCACAACCACGTGCGCATCAAGCAACTGGTCGAACGCGCCAAGCAGGCCGAGATCGACGCACTGACCGCGCGCGTGCAGCCGCACTTCCTGTTCAACACGCTCAACACCGCGGTGATGCTGGTGCACCGGCAACCGCAACAGGTGGAACAACTGCTGATGGATCTGTCGGATCTGTTCCGCGCCGCGCTGGCCGCGCCGGACCTGGTCGACCTACAGGACGAGATCGACCTGGCCAGGCGTTACCTGGACATCGAGGCGATCCGCTTCGGGCCACGCCTGCGCGTACATTGGGATATACCCGAGGCGCCGGCGCCGGTGCGGATTCCGCGGCTGTCGCTGCAACCGCTGCTGGAGAACGCCGTGCACCACGGCATCGAATGCAGTGCCGAGGGCGGCGAGATCGGCATCGCCATCGGCGAACGCGATGGCGCCCTGGAGATCAGCGTGCGCAACCCGGTGCCGACAGGCGGCCTGTCGCCGCATATCGGCCGCGGTCACCGCGTCGGCCTGTCGGCGCTGCGCACGCGCCTGGACAGCCTGGAAGGCGCCTCGCTGCACACCGCCAGCGATGGCGCCTGGTTCGTCGCGACGATCCGGATCGGACTCAGGCCATGACCCGGTAGCAAGGCCGATACTCGCCGGAGATCTTCATGCGGCGCTGTTCGACGAAGGCGCGCAGCAATTCGTCCAGGGCCTGCATCATGTCCGCATCGCCGTGGATCTCGAACGGGCCATGCTGCTCGATCCGGCGCATGCCGTCTTCCTTGACGTTGCCGGCGACGATGCCGGAGAAGGCGCGGCGCAGGTCCGCGGCCAGCGCATGCGGCGGACGGCCATGGTGCAGATCCAGCGCGGCCATCGCCTCGTGGGTCGGCTCGAACGGACGCTGATACTCCAGCGGAATGTCCACCGACCAGTTGAAGTAGAACGCGTCCTTCTGCTCCTTGCGGTGCGTGCGCACGTGCTGGATGCCGGCGGCCATCTTGCGCGCCACCGCCACCGGATCGCCGATCACGATCTCGTAGCGCGAGGTGGCCACTTCGCCCAGGGTCAGGCGCAGGAAGCGGTCGATCTGCTCGAAATACGGCGCGGCGATGGTCGGGCCGGTGAGGATCAGCGGGAACGGCAGGTCGCGGTTCTCCTCGCGCAGCAGGATGCCGAGCAGATACAGGATCTCCTCGGCGGTGCCGACACCGCCGGGGAACACGATGATGCCGTGGCCGATGCGGACGAAGGCCTCCAGGCGCTTCTCGATGTCCGGCATGATCACCAGGTGATTGACGATCGGGTTCGGCGACTCGGCGGCGATGATGCCCGGCTCGGTCACGCCGATGTAGCGGTTGTCGTGCTTGCGTTGCTTGGCATGGGCGATGGTGGCGCCCTTCATCGGCCCCTTCATCGCGCCCGGGCCGCAACCGGTGCAGATGTCCAGCCCGCGCAGGCCCAGCTCGTAGCCGACCTGCTTGGTGTACAGGTACTCGTCGCGCGAGATCGAATGGCCGCCCCAGCACACCACCAGCTTGGGATCGGTCGGCTGCAGGATGCGCGCATTGCGCAACTGGCCGAACACCGCATTGGTGATGCCTTCGCTGGACTGCAGGTCGGTGCTGGATTCGGGGCCCAGCTCGATGGCCATGTAGGCCAGGTCGCGGACCACGGCGAACAGCAGCTCGGCCACGCCATTGATGATCTCGCCGTCGACGAAGGCCATCGCCGGCGCATTGAGCAGGTCGATGCGCACGCCACGGTCGCGCTGCACCACCTGGATGTCGAAGTCGGGATACAGATCGCGCGCCGCGCGCGGGTCGTCCGAGGCGCTGCCGCTGGTCAGCACCGCCAGCGCGCAGCGCCGCAGCAGTTCGTGCAGGCCGCCGCTGGAGGCGTCGCGCAGGCGCGCCACTTCCACGCGCGAGAGGATGTCCAGGCCGCCGCGCGGGTAGATCCGCGCATCCACTACCGGCAGCGCGCGCGCCGCCGTATTGCTGGTCGTCATATCGAATGTCTTGTCGGTGTCGTCAGCCGGCGACTTTAACGTCAGCCCCCATAAAAAGAAAACGGCCGGGTCGCCCCGGCCGTTTCCAACGCTTCAGCTAGCGTGCGCCGCGATCAGAACTGATAGCGGAAGCCCAGCTGCAGCGACCACTGCGACACGCCGGTGTTGAAACCGTCGGCGTCGGCATTGGCGGCCGTCGGCTGGTCGGTGTACAGGGTGTTGTACACGTACTTGCCCTGGTAGATGCCCTGCAGGTTGGCGACGCGGGCGTCGGCGTAGAAGCCGTAGTCGTAGATCCGGCCCCACTTCTTGTTCAGCAGGTTGCCCACGTTCTGGATGTCCAGCCAGACCTCGGACTTGTGGCCCTTGAAGAAGCCCGGCAGCTGCTGGGTGATGCGCACGTCGAAGGTGTTGATCCAGCCGGAACGGAAGCCGTTGGCCGGGGCGTAGCTGCCGGCGTACTTGGCCAGCTGCGGGTTCTTGGCCAGCCAGTCGAAGAACTGCTGCTGCAGCGCCGGGTTGGCGGTGAACGCACCGGTGTTGCTCAGCGTGCCGAACAGCACGTCGCCCGGGCCCTTCGGCACGTAGAACAGGTCGTTGGTCGAACGACCGTCGCCGTTGGCGTCGCCGTTGAACACGTAGCTGTACGGACGGCCGCTGCGGCCTTCGTAGACCAGACCCACGCGGGTCTCGTAGTCGCCGAAGAACATGTGCTTCCAGTCCAGCGAGCCGGAGATCCGGTCCTTGATCTCGTAGCGCGAGGTGTTCTCGGTTTCCGAGTTGGCGTTGAAGGCGTACTGGTAGCCCCAGCCCGAGCTGGCGGTGGAGCTGGTCAGCGAACCGACTTCGGTAGCGTGGGTGTAGGTGTAGCCCAGGGTCCAGGACCAGTCGCCGCCTTCGCTGAACGGCTTGGACAGCGACACGGTGAACTGCTGGGTCTTGCCCTTGTCAGTGTTGTCGATCAGGTAGACGTCGCTATACGCCTGGTTGCGGTTGTAGCGGTTGTTGCCGGTGGCCCACGGACGACCGGTCTGCGCCGGGTTCCAGTACAGCGCGCGGCCGTCCGGACCGTAGTAGGCCGGGCTCGGATCCTGACCCGGGCTGTTGACGCGACCGATGTTCAGGCTCTTGTAGTACAGGCCGTTGTTGACCTTGGTCACCAGCAGCTCGGCCGAGGCCACGATGCCGTACCACGGCAGTTCGTGATCCAGGGCCAGGTTGGCCTTGTACAGCGACGGCAGCTTGAAGTCGTTGCCGACGAAGCTCACGCCCTGGGTCGCGGAACCCGGCGTGGTCGGGACCGGCTGGGTGTCCTTGTTGGCGCTGAACGGCAGGGCCGGGTTGTAGGCGGTGTAGCTGTAGGCGTTGTAGTTGAAGCCGGTGTTGGAGTAGCTGTTGCCGATCCACACCTGCGGCGCATCGCCCTGGAACAGGCCCACGCCACCGCGCAGCTGGGTCGGACGGTCGGTGTCGAAGGTGTAGTTGAAGCCGACGCGCGGCTGGATCAGGAAATCGCCGTTGAAGACCTTGCTGTTGTCGTAGCCGAAGTAGGCCTGCGCCGCGGCGTTGTAGGTCGGATCCGGGCTCACCTTCGCGCGATCGCCACGCAGACCCAGGGTCAGGGTCAGGTTGTTGTTGACGTACCAGGTGTCCTGCACGAACAGGCCGAGGTTGCTGTTCTTGTAGTCGGCCGCGATCGAACCCGGGCTACGCTCCTGGTTGAGCTGGTACGAGCTCCAGCGGCCGCTGGCGAAGTTGTCCAGGCCGAAGAAGGTGTACACGCCCCAGGTGTTGCGGCCGTAGAGGTTGTAGATGTCGTTGGTGCTGTAGTCGACGCCAAACTTCAGGTTGTGGTTGTCCAGGGTCAGGGTGCCCGCACCGTAGTAGTTCCAGGTCTTGGTGGTGAGGATGTTGCCCTGCGAGTTGGTCTCGGTGCCCAGGTACAGCACGTCGCCGGTCGGGTTGGCGACCGAACCGTCGAAGTACACGGCGATGCTCGGCGCATTGGTCGGCACCACGCGGATCGCGGAGTAGTCGCGGTAGGACACCTTGAACTCGGTGGAGAAGTTCTCGGACCAGTCGCTGAACAGCTGGCCGACGTAGCTCTCGACCGACTTCTCGTGCTGGTACCAGTACGAGCTCAGCGAGGCCTGGCTGGAGCTGCCGGCGCCGTTGATGCGCAGCTTGCTCTGGTCGAGCTTGCTGTAGCGGAAGCTGGCGCGGTGGTTGTCGCTGATGTTCCAGTCGAGCTTGAGCGCGTATTCCTTCAGGTCGGTGTTGCCGTCGCTGTCCAGGGTGCCGGCGTCGAAGCCGTAGTTCTTGGCGATCTGCTGGGCGCGGGTCACGTCGGCCATGCCGTACTTGGCGTTGGCCTTGCCCAGCGCGGTGCTGCCCAGGTCGAGGCCCGGCGCATCCTGCTGGAACTTCTCGTAGTTGGCGAAGAAGAACAGCTTGTCCTTGACGATCGGGCCGCCGAAGGTCGCGCCGTAGGTCTTCTCCTTGGTGAAGCCATTGAACTTGCTGCCGTCCGGGTTGTCGCCGAACCAGTCGCCATCGCGATAGCTGCCGTACACCGAACCGTGGAACTCGTTGGTACCGGACTTGGTCACCGCGTTGACGGTGGCGCCGGCGGCGCTGGCGATGCTGACGTCGTAGTTGGACAGGTTGACGTCGATGGCTTCGATCGCCTCCATGGACACCGGCTGACGCCGGGTGGTCATGTTGTTGCCTTCCAGGCCGAAGGTGTCGCTGGCCGAGACGCCGTCGATGTTGATCGAGTTGTAGCGCGGATTCAGGCCGCCGGCGCTGATCGTGCCCGAGGCGCGATCGACGAAGGCCACGCGCGGATCCAGGCGCATGTAGTCCTGGATGTTGCCGTTGATCGACGGCAGCGCTTCGATCTGCTCGCGGCCGACGTTGGTGCCCGAGCCCATCTTGGTGGCGCTGAACACTTCCGAGCCGGTGGCGATGGCGACCGCGTTGACCGTCTCCAGCGTGGTCGGCGCAGCCATGTCGCCGGTCAGGTCGGCGTTGATGGTGGCGTTCTGGTTGACGCTCAGGTACACGCCGTCTTCGGTCTTGGTGCCGTCGCCCGACTTGGTGATGGTGATGCTGTACGGACCGCCGACGCGCAGGCCGCGCGCGTTGTAGCGACCGGCGGCATCGGTGGTGGCGCGGCTGACCGTGCCCGACTCGACGTGGGTGATGGTCACCTCGGCGCCGGCGACCGGCTGGCCGCCGTGGGTCACCACACCGCCGACACCGGCGGAGGTGCTCTGGGCGAACACCGGCGCCGCGGCCAGCGCCGCAACGAGGCCCAGAGTGAGCTTGGACATCCGCAGACGGGGTTGAATCATTGCAATAGCCTCGATGGAGTTTGACGAAATGCGCATGGCAGGCCGTGCGGGGTACGGACGCACGGCCGCGGAATGAGGGGGCTGGTCACCCTTGCCGATTCCCCGCAAGGGTTAACATGAGTTTAACACCATAGGGCCAATTTGTTGCCAAACCGTGACAACGCGGCACAAGCGGACATCAGAAGACGTCGATCCCAGTCCTGGCGGGCATCGGCGACAACGCCGGGACAGGCGCGAAGGGTCGCCCGGGACGGCTGTCGGCCGCAGACCCCTACCCGTGCCGCGTGACGGAGGCCGCCTCAGGCGACCTAGTGCGCTGCGAACTACAGTGCGCCCAGGGCCGGCGCCGTCCCCACGGCACCCGTCACTTGCCCACGCCGCAACCTCAGCCGGCGACCGGCGACTTCAGGTAGGCCGTCAGCCCGTCCAGGAACATCTGCACCGAGATCGCCACCAGCAGCATGCCCATCAGCCGCTCGACCGCGGTCAGCACGCGCATGCCGAGCAGCTTGTACAGCAGCGTGCCGGAGAACAGCAGGGCCGAGGTCGCCAGCCAGGCCAGGATCAGCGCCAGGCTCCACTCGCCCAGCCGGGTCGGCTCGTTGCTGCCCATCAGCATCACCGCGGCCATGCCGGAGGGGCCGGCGACCAGCGGGATGGCCAGCGGCACGATGAAGGGCTCGCCATCGGGAATTTCGCCCATCAGCCCTTCCGGGCGCGGGAAGATCATGCGGATGCCGATCAGGAACAGCACGATGCCGCCGGCGATCGCCACCGACTCCTGGCGCAGGTGCATCACTTCCAGGGCGTACTTGCCGCCCCACAGGAAGCCCATCAGCACGCCCAGCGCGATCAGCAGTTCGCGCGCCAGCACGACGCGCTGGCGCCGCGCCGGCAGCGGCTTGAGCACGCTGAGGAACACCGGGATATTGCCCAGCGGGTCGAGGATCAGAAACAGCAGCAGCGCTGCCGACAGGATGGTCATGCCAGGGGATTCCAGATTGCGCCGCGGTGCGCGGCGCCGGCGGGCGACAGCAGGTCGACGCAGGCGCCGGCGTAGCGCGCCGGATCGACCGCGTCGCGGTCTTCTTGATGGGTGTAGGCACGGGCGCGCAAGGCGGTGCGCATCGGCCCCGGCTGCAGCCCGGCCACGCGCACGCGCGAGGCGGCCAGCTCGCCGTGCAGGCTCGCCAGCAGCCCGCGGCGGCCGTGCTGGGCCGCGCCGTAGCCGCCCCAGTAGGCCTGGCCGACCCGCGCCGGATCGTCCACCGCGAACACGATCGCGGCATCCTCGGCCTGCCGCAGCAACGGCAGGCAGGCCTGGGTCAGCCAGGCCGCGGCAGTCAGGTTGACGTGGATCGCGCGCGCGAACTGGGCCGGATCGGCATGCTCGAACGGGGTCAGCCCGGCGAAGTCGGCGGCGCAGTGCAGCAGCCCGTCCAGGCGGCCGAGCTCGCCCTGCAGGCGCTCGGCCAGGGTCGCGTAGTCCGGCGGAGTGGCGCCGAGCAGGTCCAGCGGGTACAGCAGCGGCGCGGCGCCGACCGCGGCGATCGCGTCGTAGACGCGGTTCAAGCGTGCCGGCTTGTGCCCGAGCAGGACCACGGTGGCCCCCGCCTGGGCGCAGGCCAGCGCCGCAGCGCTGCCGAGCCCGCCGGCGGCGCCGCTGACCAGGACCACCCGCTGCGCCAGCGCGCCGGCCTGCGGCGACGCAGGCGCACTCACGACTGGTAGGCCTCGGTCACGATGCGCTGCAACTCGCCGGACTCGAACAGTTCCATGGTGATGTCGCAGCCACCGATCAACTCGCCATGGATGAACAGCTGCGGGAACGTCGGCCAGTTCGAATAGCGCGGCAGATTGGCGCGGATCTCCGGCTCGTCGAGCACGTTGACGGTGTGCAGGCGGTCGGCGCCGGCGGCCAGCAGCGCCTGCAACGCGCGGCTGGAAAAGCCGCACATCGGGTACTGCGGCGTGCCCTTCATGAACAACACGATGGGATGGCGTTCGACGTCGGCCTGGATGCGCTCCATCACCTGCATGCGGGTTCTCTCCTGCTGGGGCGAAAGAACGACCTTGGCGGTCGGCTAGACTCTCGCGTAGCCGCATAGTGTAAGCCCTGCGCGCGGCAGTACCGCGACGCGCGCCCGAAACCGCCAGAGGATCCATGCCCATCGAACTCGCTCCCCTGCCCTACGCCGCTGCGGCGCTGGCCCCGCACCTGTCCGCCGCCGCGGTGGAACAGCACCACGGCCAGCACCAGCGCGCCTTGGTGGAACGGCTCAATGCGCGGCTCGCCGGCAGCGACCTGGCCGAGCTGGCGCTGCCGGACCTGCTGCGGCGCGCGCAGGGCCGGCTGTTCCAGGAGGCGGCCGAGGTCTGGAATCACGAGTTCTACTGGCGCGGCCTGCGCCCGCGCGGCGGCGGCGAACCGGGCGGCGCGCTCGGCGAGCGCCTGACCAGGAGTTTCGGCGACGTGGCCCGGTTCAAGGCCGAGTTCGAGCGCATGGCCCTGGCGCTGTTCGGTTCGGGCTGGGTGTGGCTGGTGCAGCGTCCCGACGGCAACCTGGCCGTGGTCAGCACCGCCAACGCCGGCACTCCGCTGACCGGCGACGACACGCCGCTGCTCGGCTGCGACGTCTGGGAACACGCTTACTACATCGACTATTCCGGCGACCGCGCGCGCTATCTGCAGGCGTTCTGGAAGCTGGTCAATTGGGAGTTCGCGGCGTCCAATCTGCGGTGAGCGGGGATTGGGGAGTGGGGATTTGGGATTCGCAGAAGCGGCGGCAGTGGCCGCTGCTGTCTGGCCCAGGTGGCGCCTGGGCTTGGTGCAGCTGGTTCAGCGCTCGCCGCGCAGGGCGGCGATCACCGGGGCGACCTGGGGCTCGCGCTGCAACTGTGCGCCCACGGTCTGCAGAGCCTGCGCCAGCGCCTCCGGCGTGTCCTCGCGCAGGGTGGCGTGGCCGACCTTGCGGCCCTCGCGCGGCTGCTTGCCGTAGTCGTGCCAGTGTCCGCCGGGCTGCGCCAGGAACGGCGCGGCATCGGGCATGGCACCGATCCAGTTGAGCATGCAGGCATGGCCGCGCATGCGGGTGGATCCCAAGGGCAGCCCCAGCACCGCGCGCAGGTGGTTCTCGAACTGCGAGGTCTCCGCACCTTCGATGGTCCAGTGGCCGGAGTTGTGCACGCGCGGGGCCATCTCGTTGGCCAGCAGTTCGCCGTCGCGGCAGAACAGTTCCAGCGCGAACACGCCCACGTACTGCAACCGCTCGGCCAGGGCACGCGCATGCGCCACCGCCGCTTGTTCAAGCGCGGCATCGGCCTGCGCCGGCGCCAGGCTGGCCGACAGCACGCCATGCACGTGCCAGTTCTCGGTCAGCGGCCAGGTGCGGAACTCGCCGTCGCGGCCGCGTACCGCCACCACGCTGACCTCGCGCTGGAACGGCACGAACGCCTCGGCGATCAGGCCGACGCTGGCGGCCTGCGCGCCCAGCGCCGCCCAGGCCGCATCGGCGTCGGCGGCGGAGGCGATGCGGAACTGGCCCTTGCCGTCGTAGCCGAGCCGGCGGGTCTTGAGGATGCACGGCGTGCCGACCTGCGCCAGCGCTGCGTCCAGATCGGCGCGGGTGTCGATCGCGGCGAACGCCGGCACGGGAATGCCGAGCTCGCGGAACAGGGTCTTCTCGGCCAGGCGATCCTGCGCCACGGCCAGCGCATCCGGGCTCGGGAACACCGGCAACTGCCCAGCCAGGGCAGCCGCGCTATCCGCCGGCACGTTCTCGAAATCGAAGGTCGCCACGTCGACCGCGTCCGCGAACGCGGCCAGCGCGGCTCGATCGGCATAGTCGCCGACCCGCAGCGGCGCCACCTGCCCGGCGCAGGCATCGGCCGCCGGATCCAGCAGCGCGAAGCGTAGGCCCAGCGGCACGCCCGCCACCGCCATCATCCGTGCCAACTGCCCCGCCCCCAGAATGCCGACGGTGGTCATTGGCGCGGATCGTCCTTGGCCATCACGTCGTCGGTCTGGCGCTGGCGGAACTCGCCCAGCGCGGTGCCGATCCCGGCGTGGTCGTGGGCCAGCATCGCCGCGGCGAACAGCGCGGCGTTGGCCGCGCCGGCATTGCCGATCGCGAAGGTGGCCACCGGGATGCCGGCCGGCATCTGCACGATCGACAGCAGCGAGTCCATGCCGTTGAGCGCCTTGGACTGCACCGGCACGCCCAGCACCGGCACTGCGGTCTTGGCTGCGAGCATGCCCGGCAGGTGCGCGGCGCCACCGGCGCCGGCCACGATCGCGCGCAGGCCGCGCCCAGCCGCCTGCTCGGCATAGGAGAACAGCACGTCCGGGGTGCGGTGCGCCGACACCACCTTCACTTCATAGGGCACACCCAGCGCATCGAGTTTCTGCGCCGCATGCTGCATGGTCTCCCAGTCGGAGCGGGAACCCATCACGATGCCGACGAGCGGCGCGGTTTGCTTGGAGGTCATGGCCGTCCCCTGCCTTAAAGACGTATTCTAGCCGTCTTCCACGCAAGACGAAGACCGGATGGACCGCAAACTGCTCGACCTGCTGTGCTCGCCCGACACCCGCCAACCGCTGGCGCTGCTGGAGGCGCGCGGCCTGGAGGCATTGAACCGCGCCATCGCCGCCGGCGGCGTGCAGCGCGCCGATGGCAGTGCGCAGGCGCAACCGCTGCGCGAAGCCCTGATCACCCGCGACCGCAAGCAGGTGTTCCGCGTCGACGACGGCATTCCGGTGCTGCTGGCCGAAGAGGCCATCGGCACCGCCCAGCTCGCCGACTTCCCGGCCAAATGAGCCACGACACGGCGCCGCCGCAGGCGCCCGCCGCGGAGTTGATCGCCGCCGACGTGGCGCGTGCGCTGGCCGAGGACCTCGGCAGCGGCGACGTCACCGCCGCGCTGCTGCCCGACCGCGCCGACAGCGCCTACCTGCTGTGCAAGCAGGACGCCGTGATCGCCGGCCGCCCCTGGTTCGACGCCTGCCACCAGGCGCTGGATCCGCAGGTCCGCATCGATTGGCAGGTGGCCGAAGGCCAGCGCGTGGCCGCCGGCACCGTGCTGGCCCTGCTGCACGGGCGCAGCCGCGCCCTGGTCAGCGCCGAGCGCGCCTCGCTGAACTTCCTGCAGACCCTGTCGGCCACCGCCACCGCCACCGCCGCCTACGTGGCCGCGGTCGCCGGCACCGGCGCGCGCATCCTGGATACGCGCAAGACCCTGCCCGGCCTGCGCCTGGCGCAGAAGTACGCGGTGCGCTGCGGCGGCGGCAGCAATCACCGCATGGGCCTGTACGACACGGTGATGCTCAAGGAAAACCACATCCACGCCGCTGGCTCGCTGCCTGCGGCGGTGGCTGCCGCGCGCGCGCAGTGGCCGGCGCTGCCGCTGGTGGTCGAGGTGGAAACCCTGGAGCAACTGCGCGAAGCGCTGGAAGCCGGCTGCGATCGCATCCTGATCGACGACTTCACCGCAGAACAGCGCCGCGACGCGGTGGCGATCGCCGCGGCTGCGCCATTCAATCGCGCAATTCCGCTGGAAGTCTCCGGCGGTGTCGACCTGGACGCGGTGCGCGCGATCGCGCAGGACGGCGTCGACTGCATCTCCATCGGCGCCTTGACCAAGCACGTGCAGGCGGTGGATCTGTCGCTGAAACTCGGCACGCCGCCGCAGTAGCGGCCAGTCCGCGTGTAACTAGGCGACCGCGCGGCGAACCCACACGCGGCGAACGCGGATACATCCCATGCGTGCATGTCCGCACGCATGGCCCAGTCGCGACGTTGATCGTCTCCACCCCGTTGGGTGAGTCCCACCACCCCAAGGGCAATCGCGAAGCGCCTGATCCGCCCGGAACGCGCTAGCCAGCACGGCGCGATCTGCCTGGATCGCGCGGCACGCCCTACACTTCACGGCCTCGCCAATGCCGCTCTGCGACGCTGCGCGCTTCCCCGTCCCCACCGAGTTCGCCGATGTTCCGCCCCTGGTTCGCGCTGCTGTGTGTCGCCGCCCTGTTTCCCGCCGGCCGCGCCGCGGCCGCGGAAGTCTGCGATCTGCCGCCACGCTTCGGCCTGACCCCGGCGGCGGTGGCGATCGTGCGCACCGCCTGCAACGAGCACCGGCTGTGGTGGCGCCCGTTCATCGATCGCGACGGCCGCCTGGCCGGCCTGCGCGTCACCGAGGCCGAGCGCGCCGACCTTGCCGACGACGGCATCGAAGCCTGGCAGCGCGTGGCCGCCTACTGGCGCGACAGCGGAACGCTGGGCGCGATGGGCCGCTTCGACGGCGCGGAGAGCTGCCAGCAGCTGGACGGGTCGCGCTACCGCGAAAACGACTGCCGCGCCTTCATCGTCGACAACCCATGGTCGGCGGCCTTCGTGTCCTACGTGATGGTGCGCGCCGGTGTGGCCGGCTTCCACACCTCGATCCGGCATATCGACTACATCCGTGCCGCCTACCAGGCCGGTGCCGACGGCCTGCCCTATCGCTTCGCCGACCCGCGGCAGGAAAAGCCTGCCCCCGGCGACCTGCTGTGCTTCCTGCGCGGACGTCGGCAACCGGTCGGCACCGCCGGCCTGCGCGAGGCGCTGGCGCGCGGCCGCCCGCTGCCGTGGGAATCGCATTGCGACATCGTGGTCGCGGCCAATGTCGGCGGCGACCAGACCCTGTACCTGATCGGCGGCAACGTGTTCAACGCGGTGACCATGCGCAAGCTCAAGCTGGACCGCAGCGGGCGCCTGCAACTGGATGCGCCGCTGGCGCAGGACCAGAACGACGAAGGCGCCGCACTCGAATGCACGCCCGGCCACGAGGAACTGTGCGACTTCAATCGCCAGGACTGGTCGGCCCTGCTGAAGCTGCAACCGCAGGCGCAGGTGCTGCTGCCGACCGCCCCGACCGATCCCGCCGCCGCGCCGATGACGACGCCCGCCGCGCCCGCGGCCAGCGCGGCCCCCGGCACGCCCGCCGCCCCGCCGGCACCGCCCGCACCACCCACCGGCCCGAACACGCCGGCGGCGGTATCCCCCGTCCCCACCGCAGCACCAGCGCCGCCGCAACCCACCGCGCCCACCAGCAACCAGGCACCCAAGACCGAACCGCAGTCACAGCCACAGCGCTAAGGCGTTTCGTCCAATCACAACGCCAGGGCGCTTCTCACACCGGGATTCCGGTGGACGCACACCGCGCGTCATCAATGCATGCAGGTGCCTCGCTCAGGACCATGGCGGGGGCTTGGAGGCGTCCGTCAGCCGCGGCACCTCACCCCAAGACATCTACGAGCAGCGCGCGACACCGCCCAAGGGCGCAGCTCTTGCCAATCCCCAATCCCCAATCCCAAGCAAGGTTGCCCGCCCACCGGCGCCTCGCTACAGTGGCGCAATGCCCAGCCTGATCCTGTTGATGATCGCCGGCGCCGCGGTGTTCGCGTTCTGGAACGCCTCGCGTGCGGCCGCCGAACGCGCCGAAATCCTCGGCCGCAACGCCTGCAAGGCCGCCGACGTGCAGTGGCTGGACCAGAGCGTGCACGGCACCGGCCTGCGCGTACGGCGCCTGCCCAACGGCTGGCTCGGCTTCGAGCGCAGTTTCCGCTTCGACTATTCCTACGATGGCACCGACCGCCACAGCGGGCGCCTGGTACTGCTCGGCGATCAGCTGATCGCGTTCACCGGGCCGTCGGTCGCCAGCGTGAGCAGCCTGCAGGAAGCGCGCGCGCAGCGCGACTGAGCCGCGCGCGACGGCCGCGCACCGATGCCGATACCGATGGCGTGCGGCGTGTCGGGCGACAGCGAAGCTGAGTGCGCGGGCGATGCGCATGCCACCTGAAATGGACGGGCGAATGTAGCAGTGGCTTCAGCCGCCATGGGCGTTACCGGCAATGCCCGTCGCGGCTGAAGCCGCTCCTACGACAGAACAACGCGGTACGCGGCGCACGAACACCAAAAACGCCAACGCTTGGATGGGTGAAGCGCGGCCACCGAGGCCGCGCATCGGCTACTTAACCACGCGCAGGCGTGGTCGCTTGCCGGCGTCGTCGGAACCGCCCGGCCGCGGCGGTGGCGGGGTGTCGTCGCCCGGCGGCTCGCTGGCGCCGTGGATGTCGTCCGGAAGCGCCATGCCCTGCCCGGTTTCGCGTGCATAGACCGCCAGCACCGCGGACATCGGCACCTGCACCGGGTAGCTGACGCCACCGAAGCGGGCGGTGAAGCTGACCCCCTCGTTGTCGATCTGCAGCCGCACCACCGCACGCTCGGCGATGTTCAGCACCACCCGCCCATCCTTGACCGCGCTCGGCGGCACCTGGACGCCGGGCAGGCCCGCATCCACCAGGATGTGCGGCGTCATGCCGTTGTCGTTGATCCATTCCACCAGCGCCCGCAGCAGGTACGGGCGATGGCTGGTCATGCGGGAAGTGTCGTCGCTCATGCGCCCATTCTACGTGCCGGCGCGCAATGCCGGTACAGCTCGGAAGACAATGGAGACGGGGCGGCGGACAGCATCATGCCGGCAGGTCGCGCAGTTTCTTTTCCTGATCGGTCAGGCTGCGGATGAACCCCGGATTGCGGAAGATGCGGTTGCCGTAATCCTCGATCGCCTTGCCGTCCTTCGGCAGCGGGATATCCAGCGCCTGCAGGCGCCAGATGATCGGCGCCATCGCGCAGTCGGCCAGGCTCATCTCCGGATTGAGGAAGAACTTGCTGGCCTTGAACAACGGCACCGACGCGGTCAGCAGTTCCTTCAGGCGCTTGCGCCCCGCTTCGGCCTGGGCCTTGTTGCCGAGCTGGATCGCCTGCACCTGCGGTACCCAGTCGTGCTCGATGCGCAGCATCGCCAGGCGCAGCCGCGCGCGAGAGAGCGGGTCGACCGGCATCAGCGGCGGATGCGGATAGCGCTCGTCCAGGTACTCGCTGACCACCGAGGCGGCGTACAGCACCAGCTCGCGCTCGACCAGGGTCGGCACCGAGTGGTAGGGATTCAGGTCGATCAGGTCTTCCGGCGGATTCTGCGGATCCACCGCCACGAAATCGTAGGTCACGCCCTTGGCCGCGAGCACCAGGCGGACGCGGTGGCACAGGACATCATCCGTGGAGGAAAACAACGTCAAGGTATTTCGCATGCGCAAACTCGCCGCCATTCAAGGCTCTCCGACGGCCGGAATCCGCCGGCCGCATCGACGCCGCCCGCACATTGCGGACGGTCGTCACGGCCCCTGAGTGTGCAACCCTCGCTCACAAAAGCCAATAGGATGAACAGGGGATCGGATCAGCAACGGTGCAGCCGGGACGCGGCCGAAACGGCCGCCGCTCAATGCACGTCCTTCCAGTATTCCTTCTTCAGCAGATAGGCCAGGAAGGTCAGCAGCGCCAGGAACAGCACCACCCACACGCCCAGGCTCTGCCGCTTCAGCGCCGCCGGCTCGCCGGCGTATTCGAGGAAATTGCTGATGTCGCGCACCGTCTGGTCGAACTCGACCGGGCTCTGCTTGCCCGGCGTGGCCAGTTGCAGCCGCTCCACCGGCTTGTCCACGCCCGGCTGCTCGGCCTTGCCGTAGACCGGCTGTTGCAGGCCCTGCAGATCCCACAGCGGATTGGGCATGGAGGCGTTGGCGAACAGCTTGTTGTTCCAGCCCAACGGCCGCGACTGGTCGAGATAGAACGACTTGAGGTAGGTGTAGACCCAGTCGGTGCCGCGCACGCGGGCGATCAGGCTCAGGTCCGGCGGCGCCTTGCCGAACCACTTGGTCGCCGCATCGTGCGGCATCGCCGTCTCGATGTGTTCGCCGATCTTGGCGCCGGTGAAGTTGAGGTTGTGCATCACCTCGTCCTCGCTCAGGCCCAGATCCTCGGCCATGCGCTGGTAGCGCAGGTACTTCAGCGAATGGCAGCCGGAACAGTAGTTCATGAACAGCTTGGCGCCGCGCTGCAGCGAGGCGCGGTCGCCCAGGTCGTTGCCGGCCTGCAGGGTAGCGGCACCCTCGGCGGCCATGGCCGAGGCGGACAGCAGCAGCGCCGACGCGACGCCGGCGAGCACAGCGATCAGGCGCTTAGTCATGGCTGCTCACCCGCTCCGGCACCGGCTTGGTTCGATCCAGCGAGGTCCATATCGGCATCGTCAGGAAGAAGGCGAAATACAGCACGGTCAGCACGCGGCCGATGTAGGTCTCGATGATCTCGGTGCCCGGGCCGGAACCGATCACGCCGAGCCAGACGAAGCACACCGCAAGCATCCCCAGCATCACCCGCGAGATCCAGCCGCGGTAGCGGATCGACTTGACCTTGGCGCGATCCAGCCACGGCACCAGGAACAGGATCGCGATGGCCGAGAACATCACCAGCACGCCGCCGAGCTTGTTCGGCACCACCCGCAACATCGCGTAGTACGGGGTGTAGTACCAGACCGGCTTGATGTGCTCCGGCGTCACCAGGCGGTTGGCCTCGGTGAAGTTGTCGTGCTCCAGGAACAGGCCGCCGAAGCCGGGCGCGAAGAAGATGATGAAGGCGCCGATCATCAGCAGGAAACCGACGCCGACCAGATCCTTGACCGTGTAGTACGGATGGAACGGGATGCCGTCGGCCGGCTTGATCGGGCTCCAGCGATTGCCCTTGGGCCCCTTCTTGATGTCCACGCCGTCGGGATTGTTGGAACCGACCTCGTGCAGCGCGCCCAGGTGCAGCACCACCAGCAACAGCAGCACCAGCGGCAGGGCGATCACGTGCAGGGCGAAGAAGCGGTTGAGGGTGGCATCGGACGGCAGGTAGTCGCCCATGATCCACTCGGTCAGGCCGTTGCCGATCACCGGGATCGCGCCGAACAGCGAGATGATCACCTTGGCGCCCCAGAACGACATCTGCCCCCAGGGCAGCACGTAGCCCATGAAGGCTTCGGCCATCAGCACCAGGTAGATCAGCATGCCCAGGATCCACACCAGCTCGCGCGGCTTCTTGTAGCTGCCGTACATCAGCCCGCGGAACATGTGCAGGTACACCACGATGAAGAACAGCGAGGCGCCAGTGGAGTGCATGTAGCGGATCAGCCAGCCCCACTCGACGTCGCGCATGATGTACTCGACCGAGTTGAACGCCTCGGCCGCGCTGGTCTTGTAGTGCATCGTCAGGAAGATGCCGGTGACGATCTGGTTGACCAGCACCACCATCGCCAGCGAGCCGAAGTAGTACCAGAGGTTGAAGTTCTTCGGCGCGTAGTACTCGGTGACGTGCTTGCGGTAGAACGGCATCAGCCCGGGGGCGCGCTCGTTGACCCAGTCGAACACGTTGCCCGCGGTGCGGGTGAGGATGTTGTCGGCCATGACTTACGCCCCTCCCTTCGCGGACGCGCTCGGGTCCACGCCGATCACCAGCGTGTTGTCGTCCTGGTAGTGGTGCGGCGGCACCAGCAGGTTGATCGGCGCCGGCACGCCCTGGAACACGCGGCCGGACATGTCGAAGCGCGACTTGTGGCAGGGGCAGAAGTAGCCGCCCTTCCAGTCGGGGTCGTAGGGTTCGGGGCGGATCTCGGCGACCATTTCCGGCGAGCAGCCCAGATGGGTGCACAGACCGACCAGCACCGAGACGTCGGGCTTGATCGAGCGGTACTCCGGATTCTTCAGCACGTAGTCCGGCTGCTGGTCCTTGTTGGTGGACTCCGGATCCTTGAGCCGGCTGTCCAGCGACGGCAACGCATCGAGCATCGCCTTGGAGCGCTTGACGATCCAGATCGGCTGGCCGCGCCATTCCAGGATCAGGCGTTGGCCTTCCTGCAGCGCACTGATGTCGGCGGTGACCGGCGCGCCGGCCAGCTTGGCCTTTGCGCTCGGATTCCAGGACTTGATGAAAGGAACCGCGACGAACCCCGCACCGACCGCGCCCACGACGGACGTGGTGGCGGTGAGAAAGCGGCGGCGTCCTACATTTACAGAATCGTTGACCCCATCGTTGGCCATCCGGCACTCCGATCTGTGATTGGGTAGCGTGAGGCTGCCAGCAGCTCGGTGGGGGTCGAGCCGCACTGAATCCACTGCAGTGTAGCGGAACCCTTAACGCGCCGACAATGGACGCGCAACGCCTCCTGCCGGGCCGCGGCGATGGCTCAATGCGCGGTCGCCAGCACGCCGCGGTAGCGCTCGGCGAGCACGCCGACCCGTTGCACGTAGCGTTGGGTCTCGCTGTACGGCGGCACCCCGCCGTGTTTGTCTACCGCGCCTTCGCCGGCGTTGTAGCCGGCCGCGGCCAGGCTGAGATTGCCGTTGAAGCGCTTCAGCAGCCACGCCAGGTACTGCACGCCGCCGCGAATGTTTTGCGCTGCATCAAACGAATCGCTGACACCGAAGCGGCGTGCGGTCGGCGGCATCAACTGCATCAGCCCCTGCGCGCCGGCGCGGCTGAGCGCCGTCGGGTTGTAGGCGGACTCGGCGTGGATGATGGCGCGCACCACCGCTTCGTCGACGCCGTACTCGCGCGCGGCGGCGGCGATCTCGCTCTGGTAGGCGGTGGTGTTCAGGCGCACCGCACCGAAGTTGACCCCCGGGTTGGCGCAGGCGTAGCAGGTTTCCATGAAGCTGTAGCGGATCGTGCGCACCGCACCGAGATTGGCGACCTGGGTCGGACGCGCACTGGTGTAGTGGCGCACGCCGTCCTTCATGTACGAATACAGCTGGCCGCTGACCAGGCGCCGCGGTGCGCCGCTGCTGCCGGGCGGCACCGGCGCCACCCGGTTGGGCACGGCGTTGGCGGTCACCGGGGCCGGGGCGGCGACCGGCGCGCTGATCACGGTGGCGGGCGCCACGGTGCCGGCGGTGGCGATGACGCCGCGGCTGGGCGGCCGCTCGGTGCCGGCCTTGGCCGGCGCAGGCGCCGGGGCGGTCCGCGCGGCGCGGCGATCGGGGGTGTAGCGGCCGATCACGCTGCAGTTGGCGCCGGACACGCGCTTGCTGCCGTAGCTGGGCACGCCGTCGCTGCCGGTGCACTTGTACAGGGTGCCGGCGCTGGCCGGCGCAGCCGTCAACGTGGCGAGTCCCAGCCCCAGGAGCCACAGCATCCCCTTCATGGCGGCGAGTGTCCCAACTTCCCCGACGCTTGCCAAGTGCGCGCCACCCCAGGACGGCATGGCGACCTAGGCGGAGGCAGGTCCAGGCACCTGTTCCGCAGGCACGGGCGCCGGCACCTGTTCCAGCAACGCGTTCAGCACCGCGCGCAACGCCGTCCGCACCTCGGGCGTGGCCTCCAGGTCGGCGAACGGCACGCCGATGGTCAGCAACTGCGCCGCCAGCCACGGCACCGCATCGGCCAGCAGCGACAGCCGGCAATGGCCGTCGGCCTCGTCCTGCAGGGTGCCGCACCATAGCGGAATACGCGCCCCCAGCTCGGCGGCACTGCCGCGCAGCCGCACGCTGACGGCGTAGCCCAGCGCCTGCGGGCTGTAGCGGATCGCCGCGTCGACCATGGCCGCCGCGTCCTGCGGCGGCAGGCGCAACGCCACCGCCGCCCCAAGCTGCAAGGGCGGCACGATGCGCTCGGCGCGGAAGGTGCGCCAGTCGGCACGGTCGCGGTCCCAGGCCAGCAGGTACCAGCGGCGGCCGGCGTTGACCAGGCGCAAGGGTTCGACCAGGCGTTGGCTGGCGCGGCCGCCGTGGTCGCGGTAGGCGAAACCGAGCAGGCGCCGGTCCCGGCAGGCGCTGGCGACGCCGATCAGCACCCGCGTGTCCGGCCGCAGCGGGTCCTGGCCCAGCGCCAGTGTCGCGCCCTGCAAGGCCTCGGCGCGCTGGCGCACCCGCGCCGGCAGCAGCGGCTCGAGCTTGGCCAATACCCGCACCGCGGTGTCCTCCAGGCCGGCCATGCTGGCGCAGGCGGCGCGCAGCGCCACCGCGACCGCCACCGCCTCGTCCTCCTCGAACAGCAGCGGCAGCATCTGCGCGCCGGCGGCCAGCCGGTAACCGCCGCCCACCCCGGCCGCCGCCTCCACCGCATAGCCCAGCGCACGCAGCCGCTCCACGTCGCGGCGCAGGCTGCGCCGGTCCACGCCCAGCCGCGCGGCCAACTCGGCGCCGGACCACAGCCGGCGGGTCTGCAGCAGAGCGATCAGGCGCAGCAGGCGGGCGGCGGGCGAGGACATCGGGACACGCTATTGCGGACAGAATCTGTCCGCAATGGGGCCTAGGCTGTCCGTACCGATCCGCCAGGAGCCGCCCATGACCGCCGACCGCCACATCACCCTGTTCCACAATCCGCAATCGCGCTCGCGCGGCGTGCTGATCCTGCTCGAGGAGCTGGGCGCCGACTACGCCATCGAACGCATCGACTTCGATCGGCAGGCGCAACTGGCGCCGGCGTACCTGGCGATCAACCCGATGGGCAAGGTGCCGGCGATCGTGCACGCCGGCGCGGTGGTCACCGAGCAGGGCGCGATCTACCCCTACCTGGCCGACCTGTATCCCGAAGCCGGGCTGGCGCCACCGATCGGCGACCCGCTGCGCGGCCCCTATCTGCGCTGGCTGGCGTTCTACGGCGCCTGCTTCGAACCGGCGCTGGTCGACCGCGCGCTCAAGCGCGAACCGCCGCCGCGGGCGATGTCGCCCTATGCCGACTGCGACACCGTGCTGGCGGTGGTGGACGCGCAACTGGCGCGCGGCGACTACCTGCTCGGCGCGCGCTGCAGCGCCGCCGACGTGCTGTGGGGCAGCGCGCTGGGCTGGATGCTGCAGTTCGGCCTGCTCGATTCGCCGGCGCCGACCCGCGCCTACGCCGCGCGGATGGCCGAGCGGCCAGCGGTGCAGCGCGCGCTGGCGGTGGATGCCGCAGCGAGCTAAGAGTGGCTGACACAACGTCGCGCGCGGTCGCCAGGTGAGTACGGACGGCGCGGAGGAACCGCAGTGAACGTGTGGTACTGAGGACTCCGGGCACCGTCCGCGCCCGCCTGGCGGCTGCCCAGTGGTTTTGTCGGCCACGCTTAGACCTGCGCCCGCGCGCCGGCACGAGTAAACTAACCGGCTTCCTTTCCACCCGCCTGGATTAAGCGCCATGCCCGGGACCGTCCTGCATCCCCTGCCCTCCGCCGGCCCCGCCGCCGCACCCGCGCCGGTGCGCGGCAAGCTGTACATCAAGACCCACGGTTGCCAGATGAACGAGTACGACTCGGCCAAGATGGCCGACGTGCTCGCCGCATCCGAGGGCCTGGAGCTGACCGACAACCCCGAAGAAGCGGACGTGGTCCTGGTCAACACCTGCTCGATCCGCGAGAAGGCGCAGGAGAAGGTGTTCAGCCAGCTCGGCCGCTGGAAGGCGCTGAAGGCCGGCGGCAAGCCGGTGATCATCGGCGTCGGCGGCTGCGTGGCGTCGCAGGAAGGCGAGGCCATCGTCAAGCGCGCGCCCTACGTGGACCTGGTGTTCGGCCCACAGACCCTGCACCGGCTGCCGGAACTGATCCGCGCGCGGCGCGAATCGGGCAAGTCGCAGGTGGACATCAGCTTCCCCGAAGTCGAGAAGTTCGACCGCCTGCCGGAGCCGCGCGCCGAAGGCCCGTCGGCCTTCGTGTCGATCATGGAAGGCTGCTCCAAGTACTGCTCGTTCTGCGTGGTGCCCTACACCCGCGGCGAGGAGATCAGCCGGCCGTTCGAGGACGTGCTGGTGGAAGTGGCGCAACTGGCCGCGCAGGGCGTGCGCGAGATCAACCTGCTCGGCCAGAACGTCAACGCCTACCGCGGCCCCTACGCCGACGCCGAGGCCGGCGAGGAAGCGCAGCATGCCGACCTGGGCCTGCTGATCCGCAGCATCGCGCAGATCGAAGGCATCGGCCGCATCCGCTTCACCACCTCGCATCCGCTGGAGTTCAGCGACTCGCTGGTGGAGGCCTACCGCGACGTGCCGCAGTTGGCGAACTACCTGCACCTGCCGGTGCAGGCCGGCAGCGACCGCATCCTCAGCGCGATGAAGCGCGGCTACACCGCGCTGGAGTTCAAGCAGAAGATCCGCAAGCTGCGCGCGGTGCGGCCGGACATCTCGATCAGCTCGGACTTCATCGTCGGCTTCCCCGGCGAGACCGATGCCGACTTCGACAAGACCATGAAGCTGATCGAGGACGTGGGCTTCGACCAGAGCTTCTCCTTCATCTATTCGCGGCGCCCGGGCACGCCCGCCGCCGATCTGGAAGACGACATCCCCGAGGCGGTCAAGCATGCGCGGCTGGCGCGGCTGCAGGCGCACATCAACGCGCATGCGCAGCAGATCTCGCAGAGCATGATCGGCAGCGTGCAGACCGTGCTGGTGGAAGGGCCGTCGAAGAAGAACCCGGCCGAACTGACCGGCAAGACCGAGAACATGCGCTCGGTGAACTTCCCCGGCCATCCGCGCCTGATCGGCCAGTTCGTCGAGGTGACGATCACCGAGGCGCTGAGCAATTCGCTGCGCGGCCGCCTGCACCTGGCCGAGGACGACGCCGCGGCCTGAGCGGCGCCGGGCGCGCGCTAGTCGAGCGCGCTGAGGAAGCGCTCGCCGCGCGGACCGATCTGCACCACCCGCGAATCCGGCACGCGCCGGGCCAGGCCGGTGTCGAGGAGATACCGGAGCAAGGCACTGCCCAGCGCACCGGCCACATGATCGCGGCGCTCGCTCCAGTCCAGGCACGGCCGGCACACTGGCCGCCGCGACGCACGCAGCGCCGCCACGTCGATGCCGATCGCCGCGCACCAGGCGGCACCGGATGCGCTCAGGACCATGCCGTCGCTGCACAGCAGATGCCCACGCGCTTCCATCTGTTGGCGCCAGCGGATCGCCAATTCGCCGGCAAGGTGGTCGTAGCACACCCGCGCCCGGCGCAGGCCGGGATCCGCCGGGCCGACCCGCCGCGTCGGCGGCGGCGCCAGTCCCATCATCGCCTCGACTGCCGCGGCGACCTGCGCATCGGCCACGCGGAAATAGCGGTGCCGGCCTTGGCGCACCACGGCGAGCAGGCCGGCCTCGACCAGTTGCGTCAGATGCCGGCTGGCGGTGGACGGCGCCACCCCACCATCCAGGGCCAGTTCCGTGGCGGTGCGCGCCTGCCCGCCCATCAACGCCGCCAGCATGCGGCTGCGCGCGGCGTCGCCCAGCAGGAAGGCGACACGGGACAGCGGCGTGGCTTCGCTCATGCTTCGATTCTAGACGAAGCATGGCGCCACGCTGGCGCCTACCGTGCCTGCTCCCACACGAGGCAGGCACCATGACCGACACGCTCCACCACTACGCTTCGCAGCTGCACTGGACCGGCAACCGCGGCGGCGGCACCGCCGACTACGCCGGCTACGGCCGCGACTACACCCTGCAGGTTCCCGGCAAGCCGCGACTGCCCGGCAGCGCCGATCCCGCGTTCCGTGGCGACCCGGCGCTGCACAATCCGGAAGACCTGTTCGTCGGCGCCCTCGCCGCCTGCCACATGCTCACCTACCTGGCGCTGTGCGCACATGCCGGCATCCGGGTGTTGGCCTACGACGACCAGGCGCAGGGCTGGCTGGAGCTGCATCCCGGCCGGGGCGGACGCTTCCGCGAGGTGGCGCTGGCGCCGCGGGTGACCATTGCCGCGGACAGCGATGCGACCCGCGCGCACGCGCTGCACGCACAGGCGCACGCGCAGTGCTTCATCGCCAACAGCTGCGCGGTGGCGGTGCGCTGCGAGGCGACGGTCGTGCACGGCGAGGCGCCGGCGGAGGCGCTGCGATGAAGGATGTGGAGATCCATCTCGACGATCGCCCCGGCGCACTGGCGGCGATGGCCCAGGCACTGGGCGCGGCCGGCATCAGCATCGAAGGCGGCGGCGCATGGCGCGTGGAGGGCCATGCGGTCGCGCACTTCCTGTTCGATGCTGCCGCGCCGGTGCGCGACGCGCTGCAGGCGCACGGTATCCGCGTCGCCGCCGAGCGCCCCGCGGTGCTGCTGCGCCTGGACCAGCAAACGCCGGGACAACTCGGCCTGCTGACTGGCCTATTGGGCGCCGCCGGCATCGACATCGCCGTGCAGTACAGCGATCACCACGGTCAGCTGGTGCTGGTGGTGGACGATCTTGCCGGCGCACGGGCGATCGCGGACGCGTGGATGCAGGAACGCGCCGCACGCCGCGACGGTGCGCAGCGATAAGGCCCGCCGCGACCTTCCGAACCGCACGCGCGCCGCGGCCACGCGCGAGGCGCCGGCCGGATCGCTGCGGTTTTTTTCGCCACCACAGGGCAGCGCCTTGCGTGGCAAGGCGTTCGCACGGTTGTCCACAGGCTTTTGGACAATCGATCCACATCCGTTGTGGACAACGTTGCCATCGCCGCGTCGTGCGGGTCGCGGCGGCACTCACAGGCCCGCAGGGCGCAGTCGATCGCGTCGGCGTGCACGCGCCGACGCCGTCGCCGCGCGCCCTTCACTGGCCCGGCTACGCGCTGCGCGCTACCCTTTGCGCCCCTTGTTTTCGACGCTGCCGCTGGCGGCGTGCGCCCGCCATGACCACCCCTGCGCAACGCGACTTCACCCTGGATCCCGCCGACACCGAGCGCCTGGCCAACCTGGCCGGTCCGTTCGATGCGCACCTGCGGCAGATCGAACTGCGCCTGGGCGTGGAGATCTCCAACCGTGGCAACGTGTACCGGGTGACCGGGCCGGAGCAGGCGGTGGCCGCGGCGGAGCGGCTGCTGCAGGCGCTGTACGCCGAGGCCGACCACGTCGTCTTCGACGACCAGGAAATCCACCTGCGGCTCAACCAGTCCAATGTCGACCAGGTGGCGCAGCGCGCCTACCAACCGCAGGAGGTGGCGATCAAGGTCAAGCGTGGCACGGTGCGCGGCCGCGGCGCCAACCAGGCAAAGTACCTGCACCAGATCGCCACCCACGACATCAACTTCGGCATCGGCCCGGCCGGCACCGGCAAGACCTTCCTGGCCGTGGCCAGCGCGGTGGAAGCGCTGAACGAATCGCGGGTGCAGCGGCTGATCCTGGTGCGCCCGGCGGTGGAGGCCGGCGAGAAGCTCGGCTTTCTGCCCGGCGACCTCAGCCAGAAGGTCGACCCCTACCTGCGCCCGCTGTACGACGCGCTGTACGAGATGCTGGGCGTGGAGAAGGTGGTCAAGCTGCTGGAGAAGAACGTCATCGAGATCGCGCCGCTGGCGTACATGCGCGGACGCACCCTCAACGACGCCTACGTGATCCTGGACGAAGCGCAGAACACCACCATCGAACAGATGAAGATGTTCCTGACCCGCCTCGGCTTCGGCAGCACCGCCGTGGTCACCGGCGACCTGACCCAGATCGACCTGCCCAAGCACGTCAAGTCCGGCCTACGCGATGCCATCGAGGTGCTGCACGAGGTGGACGGGGTCAGCTTCACCTTCTTCGAGGCGCGCGACGTGGTCCGGCATCCGCTGGTGGCGCGCATCGTCAACGCCTACGAGAAGCGCGACGTCGTCGACCGCGCCAGCGGCCCGTCGTCGTGATCCGCACCTGGCCGGCGCTGCTGGGAACGCTGCTCGGCGTGGCCGGCAGTGCCGGCGGCCACACGCCCGAGCGGACGCCAGCGCAGGACCCGGCGCCGCAACGCGTCGCCCTGGCGCAATCGCTGACCGCGCCGTGCGTGTCGATCCTGCAGGACAGCGCCGTCATCGGCCTGCCGCGCGATGTGCTCGAGCGCGCCGCGGCGATCGCCCGCACTTCGCCGACTGCGCCGCGCGGCAACGAAGCGCAACGCCTGGCCTGGATCGCCGGCACCCGGGCGCAGGCGCTGCTCGATGCGGCCGAAGCCACCGGCGCGACGCGCGACCGCTTCGGCTGCAACGCGCTGGCCTACGCAAAGGTGCCGGCGGACAGCCTCTACCTCGTAGGCCAACTGCTCGAACACGGCCAGGCCGCGGTGTGGCTGCCCGCGTCGGGGCGCTTCGCCGCAGCGGTAGAAATTCGACGCGACAATCCGCAGTGCCAGCGAGGCCCGATGGGCAGCCTGGCCTACCGCATCGACGACGAAAAACCCCCGCTGCTGTTCCTGGTCGCATGCGTGACTTGAACCTGCCTTAGCGCACCTGCCGCGGCAGGGCAAGGCGTGCGACGGCCGCAACTCCGCCGCGGACGCCGGCATCGATCGCACCACAGGCAACGCCGCTGTGATCGAGATCGCCTACGACGCCGGCGACTGGGCGTCGCCCTGAGCGTGCGTTAGCGCGATACTGTGGCCCCCACCGCTGCACCCGGCCGTTCCGCCATGACCAAAGGTCCCGTCCGCCTCGATGTCGGCGTCAGCTACGCCCTGCCCCGCGCCGGGCTGCCGGCGGCGCCGAGCTTCCGCAAGTGGGTCGCCGCGGCACTGAAGGGCCGCATCCGCGAGGCCGATCTGGCGATCCGCCTGGTCGACGACCGCGAAGGCCGCGCCCTCAACCTGCACTACCGCGGCAAGGACTACGCCACCAACGTGCTCAGCTTCCCGGCCGAATTGCCGGAGGGGCTGCCGAAGGGCGTGAAGCTGCCGCTGCTCGGCGACCTGGTGATCTGCGCACCGGTGGTGGCGCGCGAAGCCGCCGAACAGGACAAGCCGCTCAGCGCGCACTACGCGCACCTGACCGTGCACGGCGTGCTGCACCTGCTCGGCTGGGACCACGAGGACGACAAGGAAGCCGAGGCGATGGAGCAACTGGAGCGCGAGATCCTGGCCGACCTCGGCGTGTCCGACCCCTACGCCGGCGAACGTTGATCCGGCGCCGCGGACGCGGCACGCTGGCGGCATTCCGCAGGAGATCGCCACGCATGGATGCCACCACCGCCCCGCAATCCCGACAGACACGCGCAGCCCAGCACTGGCAAGGCCTCGCGGCCCTGGTCTGGGCGATCGGCCTGTGCTGCCACGTCTACCTAGGCCTGATCCGGCCAGCGCCCGCGTTCGGCGGCAGCGGCGGCCTGCCCACGTCCACCCAGGCGGCATTGGGCCTGTTGACCCTGTTGGTGCTGGCGACCACGCCCAGCGCCTGGCGCTGGCTCTACCGGCGCCGGCACCGCACAGTCGCCGCACCAGTCCGCATCCCGGTGCGCGCCGGACGCGTGGCTCTGCTGTGCCCCCTGGCATTCGCGGCCTGGCTGTGCCTGTCCGGCCTGCGCCGGCACGTCGATGCGAACAACACACTGCTTGCGCTGTCCCTGCTGTTTCTGGCCGCCGGGTTGCTGACCCTGCCCAACGCCTGGCATTGGCTGCGGCAGGCGCGGCGCTCCACCAACGTATCCGAACCGAATTCCTCGGCCAGGTAATCGGGCTCGTCCGTCCTGCCTTCGCCAATACCAGCCGCACGCTGCCCATCTGGAGTGGACAAAAGCGCCGTTGCGACGCCGCGGCAACACCCTCGCAAAGGCGCGACCACAGCAGCGTCCCGACCCCGTGTCGTCCCGCGCTGGTCAAGCGCGGGCACCGGCGGTAACGTGGCCGCGCGGCGATCGCCGCAGCCCCGTTCTGCTTCGAGGTTCCGTGCGTTGATCCGTCCCTCGCTCGTCCTACTCGCGCTCGCCTGCGTCGTCCCCGCGGCGCTCGCCGCACCTGCTGCGCCTTCCGCCGCTGCTGCGACTGATCCGGCCATCGACCTGCCGGCCCTGCTGGAATGCCGCCAGCACGTGGCCGACTTCACCGCGCTGGCGCCGCTGCTGGCCGATCCGCTGAAGGCGGTCGCGCACGGCTGGCGACCGCTGCCGCAGTCCAACCTGTTCATGACCGAGTACGCGCTGACCCGGCCGATCCAGGTGTTCGGCTACAGCAGCGAGCGCATCGCCTTCTCCGGCGCCAGCGTGATGGCGATCCTGGACCTGCCCGACCCGCGGCCGCTGGCCAAGCGCCTGAATCTGGAAGCGGCGGTGGACACCCCGGAGAAGGCCATGTTCGGCCGCGAAGTGCTCAGCCGCGACGTGCACGATCCCAAGACCGGCGAGCCGATGATCGAGTCGATCATCCTCAGCGTGTCCACGGTGAAATCGCACCCCGGCAAGACCCTGGCCGGCTGCAGCTACAGCCTGGACCTGCCCGAGGAGCCGGGCGCGGCACCGGCACCGGACGCGCTGCACACGCCGGCCAAGGGCGGCTGAACCCGCGCCGGGGGGCCGAACGGTACCGGCCGCCGACGTCGCGATGCTGTCGCGACCGCCCTGCTAGACTTGCGGTTACCGCCCGTTCGACCGGGCGCCTACCCACAGAACATGTCAGAAGACGGACCGAGTAGTACCTCCCCGGAATCCCACGAAAAACGTCGCGGCTGGCTGGAACGCCTGACCTCGGTGTTCTCCGGCGACCCGCACACCCGCGACGATCTGGTCGAGGTGCTGCGCGACGCGCAGCACGATGGCCTGATCGCCGCCGACACGCTGCGCATGATGGAGGGCGCGCTGTCGGTCTCCGAACTCACCGTCGGCGACGTGATGGTCTCGCGCGCGCAGATGGTGTCGCTGCCGGTGGAGTCGCGCTTCCTCGACCTGATGAAGCAGGTGGTCGAATCCGGCCACTCGCGCTTCCCGGTGCATGGCGAGAACAAGGACGACATCCTCGGCATCCTGCTGGCCAAGGACCTGCTGCGCGGCGTGGTCGCCGACCACGGTCCCGGCACGGTGCGCGAACTGCTGCGTCCGGCGGTGCTGATTCCCGAGTCGAAGAAGCTCAACGTGCTGCTCAAGGAGTTCCGGCTCTCGCGCAACCACATGGCGATCGTGGTCGACGAGTACGGCGGCGTGGCCGGGCTGGTGACCATCGAGGACGTGCTGGAGCAGATCGTCGGCGACATCGACGACGAGCACGACGACGCCGAGGACGAGGCCTCGCTGATCGCGGCGCAGGCCGACGGCCAGTACGTGGTGGATGCGCTGACCCCGATCGAGGATTTCAACGAGCGCTTCGGCGCCGACTTCCCGGACGACGACTACGACACCGTCGGCGGGCTGGTCACCGAGGCGATCGGGCACCTGCCCGAGACCGGCGAGGAACTGACCCTTGGGCGGTTCGCGTTCCGCGTGGCGCGGGCCGACGCGCGCCGGGTGCAGGCCTTCCACGTCACCATCCTGCCGCCTCCCGCGCAGGACGGCGCTTGAGCACGCACCGCGTGCCGCGCATGCGCGCGGCCTGCTGGCTGGGAATGCTGCTGGCCCTGTGGACCGGGCTGGCCTTTGCGCAGGCCGCGCCTGCGGATCCGGCGGCACCGCCGCCGCTGGCCGCAGCGGCGCCCGCAGCGCCCGACGCGGCTGCGACCACCGCCGCCGGCGCCAGCGACCCCGCGCCGCGCATCGGCGTGGCGACGATGCAGCCCGGCGAAGTGTTCTTCGAGCGCTTCGGCCACGACGCCATCGTGGTGCTCGACCCGCGCACGGGCCAGGCCACCTCGTACAACTTCGGTTTCTTCGACCCCAGCGAACCGGGCTTCGTCGGCCGCTTCGCCGCCGGCGACATGCGCTACTACCTGGTCGCGCTGCCGCTGCAGGAGGATATGGAGCAGTACCGCGAGGCCGGCCGCGGCGTGGATATCCAGTGGCTGGACCTGGCGCCCGCGCAGGCGCGTGCGCTGCAGCAGGCGCTGGCCTGGCGCGCGCGCCCGGAAAACGCGCGCTACCGCTACGACTACTACACCGCCAACTGCGCCACGATGGTCCGCGACGCGCTGGACCGGGCCATGGGCGGCGCGCTGCATGCGCAGCTGTCCGGCCGCTCGCGCGGCAACACCTACCGCAGCGAATCGGTGCGCCTGGCCTCGCCGGCACCGTGGATGTGGCTGGGCTTCGACCTGGGCCTGGGCCCGTACGCGGACAAGCCGCTGTCGCGCTGGGAAGAGGCGTTCGTGCCGATGCGCCTGGCCGAGAGCCTGAGCGAGGTGCGCAACAGCGAAGGCCGCCCGCTGGTGCAGGCGCGCCAGCAGTTGCTGCCGCAGCGGCTGCCGCCGGAACCGCCGGAACAGCTGCGGCACTGGTGGCCGTGGCTGCTGGTGGGGCTGGTCGCGGCGGCCGGGGTGCTGACGCTGGGCCGCCGCCCGCGCTGGCTGGCCGCGCTGGCGCTGCCGTTCTGGCTGCTGTGCGCGCTCGGCGGCGCGGTCCTGCTGTACCTGTGGGGCTTCAGCGAACATCGTGCCGCCTGGGGCAACCGCAACCTGTTGCTGCTGGATCCGCTGTGCCTGCCGCTGCTGGTCGGCGGCTTTGCGGTGCTGCGCGGGCGCCGCCCCGGGCGCTGGTTCGACGTGCTGCTGTGGCTGGTGGTGGCGCTGGCCGGCGCCGCACTGCTGATCCACTGGCTGTCGATGCTGCAGCCGCAGTTCAACCTGCAATGGATCGCATTGCTGCTGCCGGTGCACGCGGCGCTGGCCTGGGCGCTCACCCGCCCTCGCCCGCAGCCCTGATACCGTCGCGCCACTCGCCACGCGCGCCTCCGCCGAACACGATCCTGCCATGGCCTCCGCGATCGCCAATCCCGCCTGCGTCATCAACTGCGTGCACTACGACGGCCATGGCCGCCGCCACGACATCGCCCTGGAGCAGATCAGCGATGTGCTGGCCGGCCACGACGATGGCTTCGTCTGGGTCGGCATGTACGAACCCGGCGACGCCGTGCTGCAGCAGCTCAAGGAAGAATTCCAGCTGCACGAACTGGCGATCGAGGACACCCGCAAGGCGCACCAGCGACCGAAAGTCGAGGCCTTCGGCAATTCGCTGTTCCTGGCGGTGCACACCGCGCAGGTGATCGACGAACGCATCGTCTACGGCGAAACCCACGCCTTTCTCGGCGCGCGCTTCCTGCTGACCGTGCGCCACGGCGCCTCGCTGCCCTACGCGCCGGTGCGCGAGCGGCTGGAACGCGAGGCCTCGCTGATGAAACTCGGCCCGTCCTACGCGCTCTACGCGGTGCTGGACTATGTGGTGGACAACTACCAGCCGATCCTCGACGCCTTTCGGCAGAGCCTGGAGCGGCTGGAGGCCGACATCTTCGCCGAGTCGTACCGCCGCGACACCGCCATCCGTCTGTACGAACTCAAGCGCGAACTCAACCAGATGCGCCTGGCGGTGGCACCGCTGCAGGACGTGCTGGCGCACCTCAAGCGCCACCCCGGCCCGCTGATCGCCGAGGAAGTGCGCCTGTACGTGCGCGACGTGCTCGACCATGCGGTGCGCACCAACGACGCCATCGACACTCTGCGCGAGATGCTGGGCACCGCGCTGAGCGTGAACCTGTCGCTGGTCACCCTGGCCCAGGGCGAGACGGTCAAGCGCCTCGGCGCCTGGGCCGCCCTGCTTGCCGCCCCGACCCTGATCACCAGTTGGTACGGCATGAACTTCAAGCAGATGCCGGAATTGGAATGGCCCTGGGCCTACCCGCTGATGGTCGGCGGCGTCGCCGCGGTGTGCGTGGCGCTGTATGTGGCGTTCAAGCGGGCGAGGTGGCTGTGAAGCCGGGATTGGAGATTGGAGAGTGGGGATTCGTTGAAGCGGCGCGCTGCGTCTGATGGTTTAAAGCCCGGGTTGCACGGGATGCATCAGCGGAGGGGATCCGCAGTTGCGAATCCCCAATCCCCACTCCCGAATCCCCGCCTCACCCAACATACACCGACTTGATGTTCATGAACTCATGGATGCCGTGTTCGGCCAGTTCGCGGCCGAAGCCGGAGCGCTTGATGCCGCCGAACGGCAGGCGCACGTCGCTCTTGACGATGGCGTTGACGAAGGCGGCGCCGCACTGCAGTTGGCAGGCCACGCGCTCGCCACGGGCAGGGTCGGTGGTCCAGACGCTGCCGCCGAGGCCGAAGGTGGTGTCGTTGGCCACGCGCACCGCCTCTGCTTCGTCGGCCACGCGCAGAATTGCGGCAACCGGGCCGAACAGTTCTTCGTCGTAGGCCGGCATCCCCGGCGCCACGTGGTCGAGGATCGACGCCGGATAGCCGGCGTGGCTGCCGCGCTCGGGTTCGCACCCAAGCAGCGGCTTCGCGCCCTTGGCGATGCTGGTCTGCACCTGCTTGTGCAGTTCGTCGCGCAGGTCCTGGCGCGCCATCGGCGCCAGCGTGGTCGCCTCGTCCTGCGGGTCGCCGAGGCGGCGCTCGGCGGCGGCGGCGACGAAGCGGCGCACGAATTCGTCGGCGATCGCCTCCACCACCACGAAACGCTTGGCCGCGATACAGGTCTGCCCGGCGTTGTCGAAGCGGGACTTCACCGCCGCGGCCACGGTGGCGTCGAGGTCGGCGTCGTCCAGCACCACGAAGGCGTCGCTGCCGCCCAGTTCCATCACGCACTTCTTCAGCTGCCCACCGGCATTGGCGGCGATGGAGCGGCCGGCACGCTCGCTGCCGGTGAGCGTGACTGCAGCCACGCGTGCATCGCGCAGCACCTCGGCGGCCTGGTCGTTGTCGATGTGCAGCACGTCGAACACCCCGTCCGGCACGCCGGCGTCGGCCAGCACCTTGCGGATCGCGTCGGCGCAGCGCGGCACGTTGCTGGCGTGCTTGAGCAGGGCGACGTTGCCGGCCATCAGCGCCGGCGCCAGGAAGCGGAACACCTGCCAGATCGGGAAGTTCCACGGCATCACCGCCAGCACGCAGCCCAGCGGTTCGTAGCGCACGTAGCTGCGCTGCGCATCGGTGGCCACCGCCTGCTCGCGCAGGTAATCGGCCGCATGCTCGGCGTAGTAGTCGCAGGCGGCGGCGCACTTGTCGAGTTCGGCCAGGGCCTCCTTGCGCAGCTTGCCCATTTCCGCGGTCATCACCCGCTGGATCGCGTCGCGCTGCTCGCGCAGCTGCGCACCGACCTTGCGCACCAGCGCGCCGCGCTGCTCCAGCGGCGTCGCCGCCCAGCCTGGGAACGCCTGCGCCGCAGCGGCCAGGCGCTGTTCGACGGCGGCGGCATCCATCAGCTCGAGACTGTATTCGACCTGGCCGTTGGCCGGATTGACGGTGTCGTAAGGCATCGCGCGGACTCCTGGAAAAATGTGCGATCAGCCTAGCGCTGTGGACGTTGCGGCGACGTGGCGATGCTGTCGAATGCGATGGCTCACAGTGTTCCGCGAGCCTGGTAGGCGCGGTGCTTGTCCCCTTTTCGGGATCAGCCGCGACCTGGCCTCATCCGACACTGCTTGGTCGCGGCTGAAGCCGCTCCTACGTGGAGCAACGCAACGCCCTAGCCCGCTTGCTGCTGGGCAAGCTGGATATCGCGCTGGCGGCGCTTCTCGCTGCGCGCCATCAGCCACCAGCCGACGACGGCGGCGATCGACACCGCCAGCACCATCAGCGTGGCCAGTGCGTTGATCTTGGGCTTCAGGCCCATGCGCACCGAGGAGAAGACGGTCATCGGCAGCGTGGTCGAATCCGGGCCGGCGACGAAGTTGGCGATTACCACATCGTCCAGCGACAGGGTGAACGCCAGCAGCCAGCCCGACACCAGCGCCGGGGCGATGATCGGCACGGTGATCAGGAAGAACACCTTGAGCCGGTTGGCGCCCAGGTCCATCGCCGCTTCTTCCAGCGAGCGGTCCAGTTCCTGCAGGCGCGAGGACACCACCACGGTGACGAAGGACAGGGTGAAGGTGACATGCGCGGCCCAGATCGCCATCACGCCCTTGGGCGGGATGCCGAGCACGCCGCCCATCGATACCAGCATCATCATGATCGACAGGCCGATGATCACCTCCGGCATCACCAGCGGCGCGGTCACCAGCGCGCCGAACAGGCTCTTGCTGGGAAAGCGGCGGAAGCGGGTCATCGCCATCGCCGCCAGCGTGCCGAGCACCATCGACGCGGTGGCGGTCCAGAACGCCACCTTCAGGCTGATCCACGCCGCCTGCAGGATCTGCCGGTCGCGCAGCAGTTCGCCGTACCACTTGGTGGAGAAGCCGGCCCACACCGTCGCCAGCTTGGAGGCGTTGAACGAATACACCATCAACAGCAGGATCGGCAGGTACAGGAAGGCGAAGCCGGCGCCCAGCACCGTCCAGCGCAACACCGTGCCCATGCCGCCGCGCGCGCCGCTCATGCCTGCCCGCCTTCGAGCTGGCGCTGCTGGTAACGGTTGAAGATCAGGATCGGCACCATCAGCAATGCCAGCATCGCGATCGCCACCGCCGAGGCGGTCGGCCAGTCGCGGTTGTTGAAGAATTCGCCCCACAGCACCCGGCCGATCATCAGCGTGTCCGGGCCGCCGAGCATCTCCGGAATCACGAACTCGCCCACCGCCGGGATCATCACCAGCATGCAGCCGGCGACGATGCCCGGCCGCGACAGCGGCAGGGTCACGGTCAGGAACGCCTTCCACGGTGGCGCGCCGAGATCGTAGGCGGCCTCGAGCAGGCGCTGGTCGAGCTTGACCAGGGTCGCGTACAGCGGCAGCACCATGAACGGCAGGTAGCAGTAGACGATGCCGATGTAGGCGGCGACCGGGGTGTAGAGGATGTGCAGCGGCGCATCGATCAGGCCCAGCGCCAGCAGCGCCCGGTTGAGCACGCCGTTGCTGTCGAGGATGCCGATCCAGGCATAGACGCGAATCAGGAACGAGGTCCACGACGGCAGCACCACCAGCATCATCGCGATGTTGCGCGCCGACGGCGACAGCCGCGCGATCGCGTAGGCCATCGGGTAGCCGATCAGCAGGGTCAGCGCGGTGGAGATGCCGGCGATCTTGATCGACCCCCAGTAGGCCTCGATGTACTGGTGGTCGCGCAGCAGCGCCAGGTAGTTCTGCAGGGTCAGCTTCAGCGTCAGCACGCCGTCGCGGACCTGCAGCAGTTCGCTGTACGGCGGGCTGCGGATCGCCTGTTCGGCGAAGGAGATGCGCAGCACGATCAGGAACGGGATCGCGAAGAACAGCAGCAGCCACAGGTACGGCGCGGCGATCACCAGCCAGCGCAGCGCCGGCAGCGAGCCCAGGCGCAACCGCTGCTGCAGGCGCAGCCGCGGCGTCGGTTGCGGCGGCACCGGGACGACGGGCGCGCTCATGCGGTCAGCACCACGCCGTCGTTGTCGTCCCACGACACCCATACCGTGTCGCCCCAGGTCATGCCTTCGCTGTCCCAGCGCTTCTGGTTGGCGAAGTTGGACTGCACGCGGATGCCGCTGGGCAGGCGCACGTGGAAGATCGAGTGGCTGCCGAAATAGGCGATGTCCTCGATGGTGCCAGGCGCCTTGTTGTAGGTCTGCTCGGGTTCGCCCTTGGTGATCCAGACCTTTTCCGGACGCACCGCGAACGCCACCTCCTGCCCTTCCACGCCGGTGATGCCGTGGCTGATGTAGATCGGCACCGGGAACTGTGGGCAGAGCACGGTCACGTGATCGGGGTGGTCTTCGCCGATGCGGCCCTCGAACATGTTCACCGAGCCGATGAACTCGGCGACGAAACGGCTGTTCGGCGACTCGTAGATGTCGCCCGGCGTGCCGACCTGGCGGATGCGGCCATGCTCCATCAGCGCGATGCGCGTGGCCATGGTCATCGCCTCCTCCTGGTCGTGGGTGACCATCACGCAGGTCACCCCCGAGGTCTCGATGATCGAGACCAGTTCCAGTTGCATCTGCGAGCGCAGCTTCTTGTCCAGCGCGCCCATCGGCTCGTCCAGCAGCAGCAGTTTCGGCCGCTTGGCCAGCGAGCGCGCCAGCGCCACGCGCTGCTGCTGGCCGCCGGAGAGCTGGTGCGGCTTGCGCTTGCCGAGCGTGCCCAGCCGTACCAGCTCCAGCATCTCGCCGACGCGGCTGGCGATGGCGCTGCGCGACAGGCCGTCCTGCTTCAGCCCGAAGGCGATGTTCTGCTCCACGCTCATGTGCGGGAACAGCGCATAGGACTGGAACATCATGTTGAGCGGGCGCTGGTACGGCGGCAGCCCATCCAGCGGCTGGCCGTCGAGCACGATGCGGCCGCGGCTGGGCTGCTCGAATCCACCCAGGCAGCGCAGCAGCGTCGACTTGCCGCTGCCGGAACCGCCCAGCAGCGCGAAGATCTCGCCCTGGCCGATATCCAGGTCGATGTCGTCCAGCGCGACGAACCCGTCGAACTCCTTGCGCAGGCCGGCGATGGACACATAGCCGGCACCCTTGGCCGGCGGCGGTGCCGGCAGATGGTCGGTTCTCGCTTCGCTCAACGCCATCGGTGATTCCCCGTGAAGCACGCCGTCGTGCGGAGCGCCGCTGCGGCGGCGACCGCGGCGCGGTGAGCCTCAGTGTAGCCGTGGGCGCCGCGTCGGCGATACCGCGGCGGCCACGCCGCGCGGCGGCGCGGGATTCGGGAGTCGGGATTGGGGATTCGTCAAAGCAGCACGCGCTTACTGCGCCGTGGCTGGCGCTGGCGCGGACGCCGGCGCCTCCGGCGCCGCCCAGCCCAGTCCCAGGCTCTTCTGCAAGGCCACGTAGCGCAGCAGCACCTGGGTATGCGCCTGCAGCGCACTGTCCTGGGCCGAGGCCTGCTGGCGCTGCACGTCCAGCGCATCGATCAGCGACGAGGCGCCGGCGGCATAGCGTTGTTGCAGCAACGCTGCGGAACGATCGGCCGAGGCGGCGGCCTTGTCCGCGGCCAGCGCCTGCTGGCGCGCAGCGCCGAACCGCGCCAGCGCGCCGTTGGCGTCCTGCAGCGCGGCCAGCACCGTGCCTTCGTAGGCGGCCAGCCGCGCGGCGTTGCCGGCGCGGGCCTGCTCGACCTTGGCGCGGGTGCCGCCGAAATCGAAGATCGACCAGCGCAGGAACGGCGCCACCACGCTGTTGACGGCATCGCGGCCGAGATCGCCCGGCGAGGTCGCGGCCATGCCGATGTTGCCCAGCAGCGTGACCTGCGGGAAGTACGCGGTCAGCGCTTCGCCGATCTTCGCCGACGAGGCGGCCAGCTGGCGCTCGGCGCGGCGCACGTCCGGGCGCCGGCGGATCAGCGCGCCGGCATCGTCCACCGGCACCGTCGCCGGCAGCGTCGGCAACGGCCGGTCGGCGGCCAGTTCGGCATCGAGCGCGCCGGGCTCGCGGCCGATCATCAGCGCCAACTGGTCCAGCGCCACCTGCGCCTGCGCCTGCAGGTCCGGCAGCACCGCTTCCTGTTGCTGGAGTTGCGCCTGCGCGCGTTCCACCTGCAGGTCGGCGTCGGCGCCGCGCTCGCGGCGCTGCCGGGTCAACTGCAGGGTCTGCCGGGCAGCCTCCAGGTTGCGCTGGGCCACGGCCATGCGCGCACGCGTGCTGCGGTAGCCCAGGTAGGCCTGCCCCACTTCGGCGGCGATCTGCACCTGGGTGTCGGCAAGGTCGGCCTCGTCGGCCTGGGCATCGGCCAGTGCGCCTTCGCTGGCGCGGCGGCGGCGGCCGAAGAAATCCAGTTCCCAGCTGGCATCGATGCCGACGCTGTAGAGCTGGGCGCGCGGATCGATCTCCACCGGCTGGCCGGTGCCGGCGGCGATGCTGCCCAGGCGGTCGGTCAGCGCATCCGGCGCGCGCGCGTTGAGATAGGCGGCCGTCGCCCCGACGCTGGGCAACTGCTCGGCGTGGCGCTGGTCGACCAGCGCGCGCGAGGCGCGCAGGCGCGCCTGCGCCACGCGCAGGTTCGGGCTGTGCTGCAGCGCCTGCTCGACCAGCATGGTCAATTGCGGATCCTGCAGGGTGTCCCACCAGCGCTGCGGCGGCGGTGCCGGCACCACGCCGGCGGCGGCGGCCGTGGCATCGGCGCGGTGCAGCCGCGGCTGCGCCAGCGCCGCCTCGGCCACCGGCGGCGGCTTCACGTAGTCCGGGCCGAGCATGCAGGCCGACAGCAGCGAGGGCAGCGCGGCGGCGACGAGAACGCGGGAGAGACGCAGGGCCATGGAATCCTCAATGCATCGCGAGCGGAGCGCCGCCCTTGGGCAGCGGCTTGAGCAGGAACGCCAGCGGGATCGTGCAGACCACGATCACCCCGAAGATCCAGAACAGGTCGTTGTAGGTCATCACCAGCGCCTGCTGCTGCACCAGCCGCGCCAGTTGCGCCAGCGACTGCATCGCCGCGCCGGCGCCGGACACCGACTGCAGTTGCGCGGCGATGCCGTGCAGGTAGTCCTGCGCCAGCGGCGAATTGGCGGTGGTGCCGCTGCCGAGCATCTGCGTATGGAACACCATGCGCCGCTCCTGGAAGGTGGAGATCAGCGCCAGGCCGATCGAGCCGCCCATGTTGCGCGCGGCATTGAACAGGCCCGAGGCGTCGCCGGCCAGGTCCGGCGGCACCGAGGAGATCGCCGCCTGGTTGAGCGACATCATCGCCAGCGCCAGCCCGCAGCCCTGCAGCAGCTGCCCGGCGACGAAATGCATGCCCACCGACTCGGCGGTGAGGTGCATGTTGACGAAGCAGGCCGCGGCGAAGCAGCTCAACCCGCCGAGCACCAGCACGCGCACGTCCACCGTGGTCAGCAGCTTGGGCATCATCGGCATCAGCAGCACCGTGGGGATGCCCGACAGCAGCACCACGTAGCCGGACTGCTCGGTGTTGTAGCCGGAGATCACCGCCAGGAACTGCGGGATCATGTACATGACCCCGAACAGGATCATGCCCACCGCCATCACCATCACGAACACCGCGCCGAAACTGCGCTGCAGCAGGATCGACAGGCGGATCACCGGCTGCCGGCTGAAGAACTGCGAGGCCACCAGGGCGATGAAGCCGACCAGCGAGACCACGCTCAGCAGCACGATCTCGGTGGATTCGAACCAGCGCTCGCGCTGGCCTTCTTCCAGCACCACGGTCAGCGCGCCCAGGCCCGCGGTCAGGCCGAAGATGCCGAGCCAGTCCGCGTCCAGCAGCCCGCGCAGGTACATGCGCTCGTGCGGCAGCCCGAGCAGCAGCAGCGCCACCAGGCCGGCGCAGACCGGCACGTTGAGGAAGAACGCGTAGTGCCAGCTGACGTTCTCAGTGAGCCAGCCGCCCAGCAGCGGCCCGATCACCGGGCCCAGGATCACGGTCATGCCGAACAGCGCCGTGCCCAGGGTCTGCTGCGCCGGCGGCAGGCGCGTGGCGACGATGGTCAGCGCGGTGGGGATCAGCGCGCCGCCGGCGAAACCCTGGCCGACGCGGCCGAGGATCATCATGGTCAGGCTGTTGGACAGCCCGCACACCACCGAGAAGAAGGTGAACAGCAGCGCGCAGATCAGCAGGAAGTTGCGCAGCCCGAGGGTGCGCACGAACCAGCCGGTCAGCGGGATCATCACGATCTCGGCGACCAGGTAGGAGGTCGAGATCCAGGTGCCCTCGGTGCCGCTGGCGCCGACCTCGCCCTGGATGGTCGGCAGCGCGGCGTTGACGATGGAGATGTCCAGCGTCGCCATGAACGAGCCGATGGTGCCGGCGGCCACCGCCAGCCAGGCCCCGGTGTCGGCCTTGCCCGGCGCCTGCGCACCAGCCGCCGCGGCCGCTTCGCTCACGGGGTGCGCCCGCGCGGGGCGACGGCATCCTGGCCCTGCGCGTCCTCTTCCTCCACGCGCTCCTTGGCGTCCTTGGCGCTGCGCGTATCGACCGTCACCGTCACCGACATGCCCGGCACCAGCACCTTGCGCGCCTCGGCACCGGCCTTGAGGCGGATGCGCACCGGCACCCGCTGCACCACCTTGGTGAAGTTGCCGGTGGCGTTCTCCGGCGGCAGCAGCGCGAACTGCGACCCGGTGCCCGGGGCGATACTCTCGACCACGCCGTCCAGTTCCACCCCGGACAGCGCGTCGACCTCGATCCGCGCCGGCTGCCCCGGCCGCATCAGCCCGACCTGGGTTTCCTTGAAGTTGGCGCTCAGGTACAGCGCGTCCACCGGCACCACGCTCATCAGCCGGGTGCCGGCCGCGACGAACTGGCCGACCTGCACGGTCTTGTCGCCGATGCGGCCGGCGATGCGCGCGGTCAGGCGGGTGTCTTCCACCGCCACCTGCGCCTGCGCGGCGTCGGCCTGCGCCTGCACCAGCCCGGCGCGGGCCTGGTCGAGCTTGGCGCTGGTGCCCTGCACCTGGCTCTCGGCGGCGGCGACCTGGGCCTTGGCCGCGTCGAACTGCGCCTGCGCGCGGTCGCGGTCGTGGACGATGCTTTCGTAGTGTTCGTGCGTGTCGGCGCCGGACGCGGCCAGCGGCCCGAAGCGCTTGGCCTCGCCCTGGGCGAAGCGCAGGCTCGCGGCGGCGGCAGTGACCTGGGTGCGCGCCTGCAGCAGGCTGGCGCGCTGCGCCTGCAGCCCGGCCTCGGCGGCGGCGATGTCGGCCTGGCGTACCGCGATCGCCGCCTGCGCCTGCTCCAGGGTGGCGCGATAGGTGCGGGGGTCGATCTCCAGCAGCGGCTGCCCGGCGGCCACGGTCTGGTTGTCGCGCACGTACACCGCGGTCACGTAGCCGTTGACCCGCGGCGCCACCGCCACCGTATCGGCCTGCAGATAGGCGTTGTTGGTCTCCTGCAGGTAGCGGCCGGTGGTGAGGTAATAGATCAGCCACACCACCAGGCCGATCACCACCAGCAGGCCGATCAGCAGCAGGGTCCATTTGACCTTGGGGTTCTTCAGCGGCGACGGGGTATCGGACTTGCCGTCGTCGGCTTGGCCCTTGCCGTCATGGCCCTTGTCGTCCCGGGGCGAGCCGGACTGGCCCTGGCCGGCATGGGCGTCGCGCGCGGCGCCCTGCCGCGGCGCCTGTGAGGAGTCTGGGTGGTGGTTGCTCAAGTCGCTGATTCCTGGGGAGAGGAAGAACGTCGCCGGGTCGGAACGGCGGCGCCACCAAACGGTAGCGTACGCCGGCCGGCGCATTATTTGTACCGGTGAGTACAGAGTGTGTGAGCATCGCGTGGCGGTGGCGATGCGGCGTCGCCGCGATGGCGGGCGCTGTGCGGCGCCCGACCCGGCCGCTTGGGTCGAGGGAGCGATGTTCCCGGTCTCTCATCCCGATGGGGGGAGCGATGTGTCGGGGCGCCCTTCAGCCGCGCGACAGGGCGCGGTCGGGAAGGCCCGTCGCGGCTGAAGCCGCTCCTACGGGAGACGGTGTTGCCGGCTCCGATCTCAACCGGGAGAGCGTGCCGGCGCGGTGCCTGCGTGCACCGGTAAAAGGGGTAGGAGCGGCTTCAGCCGCGACGGGCGAAGACGCGATGCGTCCCAGGCAGCATCGCGTCGGGACTGAAGTCCCTCCCACAACAGGTGCTAGCGTCCGCGGTGGCCGGTTTGGACAAGTGCGGCGCTCACTGCCTGCTGGTTCAACGGCAAGGCGCTACCAGAGACCGCGAACACCACCGGCTCAACGGCCGGTCTTGATCTCCGTCCACAGGCGGGTGTACAGCTTGTCCACCTCGGGCGGGTTGATCGAATAGGTGAACATCTTCGCGGCCACTTCCGGCGGCGGATAGATGGTCGGGTCGTTGCGGATCGCCGCGTCCACCAGCGGGGTCGCCTGCGGCACCGGGTTGGCGTAGTGGATGAAGTCGGTATTGGCCGCGGCCACCTTCGGCGTCAGCAGGTAGTTGATGAACGCGTAGGCGTTCTCCGGATGCTTGGCGTCCTTGGGAATGGCCAGCATGTCGAACCACTGCGGCGCGCCTTCCTTGGGAATCGAATAGGCCACGTGCACGCCGTTCTTGGCTTCCTCGGCACGGTCGCGGGCCTGGATGATGTCGCCGGACCAGCCCACCGCCAGGCAGGTACTGCCGTTGGCCAGCGAGGTCACGTACTGCGAGGAGTGGAAGTTCTGCACGTACGGGCGGATGCGCTTGATCAGCGCCGCGGCCTGCTCGATCTTGGCCGGATCGGTGCTGTGCGGATCCTCGCCCAGGTAGTGCAGCGCGATCGGGATCAGGTCCGAGGGCGTGTCCAGCAGGGTCACGCCGCAGTCCTTGAGCTTGGACAGGTTCTCCGGCTTGAACACCAGGTCCCAGCTGTTGGCGATGTCGGTGCTGCCGAACGCGGCCTTGACCTTGTCCACGTTGTAGCCGATGCCGGTGGTGCCGACCATGTACGGCACGCCGTACTTGTTGCCCGGATCCTGCTGCGCGATGCGCTGCATGATCTGCGGATCGAGATTGGCCAGGTTCGGGATCTTGCTCTTGTCCAGCGGCAGGAACACGCCGGCCTGGATCTGCCGGCCGAAGAAGTTCAGCGTCGGCACCACCACGTCGTAGCCGCTGCCGCCGGCCAGCAGCTTGGTCTCCACCATCTCGTCGCTGTCGAAGACGTCGTAGGTGACCTTGATGCCGCTCTGCTTCTCGAAGTCGGGAATCGTGTTCTCGGCGATGTAGTCCGAGTAGTTGTAGACGTTGAGGACCTTCGCCTCGCCCTGCCCCGCCTTGTCCGCATCGCTGCCGGAGCCGCCGCAGCCGGCGAGCAGCGCCGTGGCCAGGGAAAGAGTGAGCAGTCGCAAGGTCATGGCAGGTCTCCGCAGGTCCATGGGCAAGAGGGGGAGGATCGGCGCCGCGCGCCGGATCCGGGGTGGACGTTCCAGACTACCCAGCGCCGGGCTATTTGCCCAGCGCCTGCGCCGTATCCTCCAGCGCCAGCCAGGCCTTGTCGAACAGTTCGTCGACCTGGGCACGGCTGAGGATCAGCGGCGGCGACAGCAGCATCGCGTCGTTGGTGGCGCGCAGGATCAGGCCGCGACGCAGCGCGTTGTCGCGGCACAATGCGCCGACCTTGCCGCGCTCGGGGAAGTAGTGCCGGCGCGGCTTGTCCGGCACCAGTTCCAGCGCACCGATCATGCCGACGATGCGCGCCTCGCCGACCAGCCGGTGCTCGCCCAGCTCGGCCCAGCGTTGCGCCAGGTACGGCGCGATCTCGCTGCGCGCGCGTTCGACGATGCCCTCGTCCTGCAGCAGGCGCAGGTTCTCCAGCGCCACCGCCGCGCACACCGGGTGCCCGGAATAGGTGCAGCCATGCGCCAGTTCGCCGCCCTGCTCCTTCAGCACCGTGGCCACGCGCGTGCCGAACATGGCCGCGCCGAGCGGGATGTAGCCGGAGGTGATGCCCTTGGCGATGGTCATCACGTCCGGCTGGAAGCCGAAGTGCTGCGACCCGAACCATTCGCCGGTGCGGCCGAAGCCGCAGATCACCTCGTCGGCGACCAGCAGCACGTCGTAGCGGCGGCAGATGCGCTCGATCTCCGGCCAGTAGCTGCGCGGCGGGATGTACACGCCGATCGCGCCCATGATCGGCTCGCCGATGAACGCGGCCACCCGCTCCGGCCCCAGTTCCAGGATCTTGTCCTCCAGCCGCCGCGCGGCCAGCAACCCGTACTCGTCCGGATCCATGTCGCCACCGTCGCCGAAACCGTACGGTGGATCGATGTGGTGGATGTCCGGGATCGGCAGGCCGCCCTGGCGGTGCATGCCCTTCATCCCGCCGAGGCTGGCACCGGCCATGGTGGTGCCGTGGTAGCCGTCGTGGCGGCCGATGAAGATGCTCTTCTGCGGCTGGTCCTGCACCGCCCAGAAGTGCCGCACCAGGCGCAGGATGGTGTCGTTGGCCTCGGAGCCGGAGTTGGTGAAGAAGGCATGGTCGAGGTCGCCCGGCGCCAGTTCGGCGAGTTTGGCGGCCAGCCGGATGGTGGGTTCGGTGGTGCACTGGAAGAAGCTGTTGTAGTACGCCAGCTGCTCCATCTGCCGCGCGGCGGCCTGGCCGAGCTCCTTGCGCCCGTAGCCGACGTTGACGCACCACAGGCCGGCGAAGGCATCCAGCAACTGGTTGCCGTCGGCATCCCAGACGTAGGCGCCGTCGCCGCGGGTGAGGATGCGGGTGCCTTTCTGCGCCAGGGCGGCGTTGTCGTTGAACGGGTGCAGGTGGTGCGCGGCATCCAGGTCCTGCAGGGCGCGCGTGTCGATTCGGTCCATGTCCACTCCAATGTCGGTACCAAGGCCGCTACCGCGGCCAAGCTTTGCTCTTGCTGTTGCTGCTGCTCTTGCTGTTGCTGTTGTTGCCTTTGTTGTTGCCTTTGCCTTTGCCGTTGCTTTTGATTTACCGGGTTCCCTTCCGAAGCGGCGGCCGGCCCGGGGAAAAACCCCGAAGGGGCGGCGCACATGGACGTGCGCCGTTCGCGGCAGGGGCAGGATGCCCCTTCCGCGAATCCCCGGGTTGGACGCGGACCCGGAGCGCGTTAGCGCGGAGGGCGCGAGGCAGGGTGTGCTTTCTTTTGGTTACTTTTCTTTGCACAAGCAAAGAAGCGCTTCTCAGCAGCCGAAGGCTGATCAAAGTGACTCGCCGCCAGGCGAAAGCTTTGCTCTTGCACCTGCTCCTACGGCGGCCGCCGCTGGATTGTAGGAGCGGCTTCAGCCGCGACAGCGAAAGTCCATTGTGGCTGTCGCGGCTAAAGCCGCTCCTACAGACCTTCTCGCCTGACACGCAAACATCAAGCAACAGCAAGAGCTTTCGCCCTTGCGGGCGAGTTACTTTTCTTTGCTCGCGCAAAGAAAAGGTAACCAAAAGAAAGCGCGCCCTGCCTTCGCGCCCTCCGCGCTGCGCGCTCCGGGTCCGCGTCCATCACGGGGATCCGCGGAAGGGGCATCCTGCCCCTGCTGCGGACGGCGTACATCCATGTACGCCGCCCTTCGGGTTTTTCCCCGCGATGGCCGCCGCTTCGGAAGGGAACCCGGCAAGTCAAAAGCAACAACCGAAGCAACAGCAACAGCAACGGCAACAGCAACAGCAACAGCAAAGGCAAAGGCAAAGGCAAAGGCAGGATCGAATCTGCTGCAGAGCGCGTAGGCAACTCCGTCGCAAACGACGAGTCACGCAAGCTACGAAGGCCGCCAGGAACTCACACGTTCAACAACAAGAACTCCCGCTCCCACGAACTGATCACCCGGAAGAACGTCTCGTACTCCTTGCGCTTGACCGAAATGTACGCCCGCACGAAGCGCGGCCCCAGCAATTCCTGCAATGGCCCACACCGCTCCAGCTCGTCCAGCGCCTCGCCCAGCGAACGCGGCAACTGATAGCCCATCTCCTTGCCGCTGCCCGTGGTCGGCTCGGTCGGCTCGAGCTTCTCGCGGATCCCGAGCAGGCCGCAGGCCAGCGTCGCCGCCATCGCCAGGTACGGGTTGGCGTCGGAACCGGCGAAGCGGCTCTCCACACGCATGTTCTCGATCGTGTCGATCGGCACGCGCAGGCCGCAGGTGCGGTTGTCGAAGCCCCATAGCACGTTGCTCGGCGACACCTCGCCGAACATCAGCCGGCGGTAGGAATTGACGTTGGGCGCGAAGAACGCCATCGCCATCGGCACGTACTTCTGCAGGCCCGCCAGGTAATGGGCGAAGGTGCGGCTGTACTCGCCGGCGCGGCGGCCGCTGAAGACGTTCTTGCCGTGCTTGTCCACCAGGCTCTGGTGGATGTGCATCGCACTGCCCGGCTCGTTCTCCATCGGCTTGGCCAAGAAGGTGGCGTAGACGCCATGGCGCAGCGCCGCCTCGCGCATGGTGCGCTTGAACAGGAACACCTGGTCGGCGCGCGACAGCGCGTCGTCGTGGGTGAAGTTGACCTCCAGCTGAGCCGCGCCGGATTCGTGGATCAGCGTGTCCACGTCCAGTTCCATCGCGTCGCAATAGTCATACATCAGGTCCAGGATCGGATCGAACTCGTTGACCGCGTCGATCGAGTACGACTGCCGTGCCGTCTCCGGCCGGCCCGAGCGGCCGGCCGGCGGCAGCAACGGAAAGTCCGGGTCAGTGTTCTTCTGCACCAGGAAGAACTCCAGCTCCGGCGCCACCACCGGTTTGCAGCCGATCGCCGCATACGCCTCCAGCACCCGGCGCAGCACGTTGCGCGGCGCCAGTTCGTGGGGTTGGCCTTCCTTGGTATAGCAATCGTGGATCACCTGCGCGGTCGGGTCGGCGGCCCACGGCACCATGCGCACCGTGTCCGGGTCCGGGCGCAGTTGCATGTCCGAATCCGACGGCGACGTCAGGTCGTAGTAGTCGTCCGGATAGTCGCCGGTAACCGTGGTGGCGAAGATGCCCTCGGGCAGGCGCGTGCCGTAGTCGTGCGAGAACTTGGCGGCGGGAATGATCTTGCCGCGCGCGTTGCCGGTGATGTCCGGCACCAGGCACTCTACCTCGGTGATGTGGCGTTCCTTGAGCCAGCGCCGCAGCGAGCTTTCCTGCTGTTCCGGGGTGTGCTTGCGCGATCGGGGTCGACTGGCCATGGGATCAGTGCCTGCGGCTGGCCGCATAGTGGCGACAGGCGTCGCCGAAGGATTGGAAGATGCCGAGATAGAACGGGTCGTCGAGAACCCGCCACTCCGGATGCCATTGCACACCGAGCAGGAAACCGGGGCCGATGCCGCGGAAGGCCTCGATCAGCCCGTCCGGCGCCAGCGCCTCGACGATCAGGTCGCCGCCGAGGCGGGCCACGCCCTGTCCGTGCAGCGAGTTGACCCGCACCCGCCCGCGGCCGGCGATCTCCTCCAGCCAGCCGCCTTCGCTCAGCGCCACCTCGTGCGCCGGCGCGTACTGCGCCTCCAGCGTCGCCTGCGGATCCTCGCGGTGATCGGACAGCCCCGGCTGCGCATGCACCTTCTGGTGCAGGGTGCCGCCGAGGGCGACGTTGACTTCCTGGAAGCCGCGGCAGATCGCCAGGATCGGCAGGCCCAGCGAGATCGCCTGCGGAATCAGGTCCAGCGTGTTGGCGTCGCGCGCCGGGTCATGCAGGTTGCCGAGCCAGCTCGGCTCGTCGCTGTAATGATGTGGCTCGATGTTGCTGACCGCGCCGGTCAGCAGCAGGCCGTCGAGCCTCGTCAGCCAGGCGCGGGCGTCGACCGGCGGCTGCAGCGACGGCAGCAGCACCGGGGTCACCCCGGCGCCATCGACGGCGGCACGCAGATACTTTTCGCCCGCGGCCAGGAACGGATGATGGCCGATGAGCTTGCGGTCGGTCGGCACGCCGACCAAGGGCGATACGGCCATGCGAAGAACTCGTGTGGCGTCCTCGCAAGTTACCGCGAGCGTTTTATTTTTACAACACGACACGCAGTGGGACACGGCGCACAACACGCTTGCAGACGCGCCAACCGGCTTGCACCATGCCGTAAAATCTCCTCCGCCATGCCGCAAAAGCGCAACACGGCCAGCGTGCCGCGCGAGCGAGCGTCGGCACGTCACCTCCTGCCGCTGTTGAGTATTCTTGACGCCATGGCGCTCTGCTAAGCTCCAAGCACTCCCGCCGTCCGCCGCGATGACCCGCATGCACGACGCCCCGCTGCTGCCCCCGGACGATGCCCAGACCCTGCAGCGTATCGCCGGCTGCGAGCAGATCGACCTGCTGCTGCCGGACTGCAACGGCCTGCTGCGCGGCAAGCGCATCGCCCGCGACGCGTTGGACAAGGTCTACCGCGACGGGGTGTGCCTGCCGATGTCGCTGATCGCCACCGACATCACCGGCAATACCGTCGAGGAAACCGGGCTGGGCTACGACATCGGCGACGAGGATCGGCTGTGCTTCCCGGTGCCGGGCAGTCTGCGGCCGGTGCCGTGGGCGCCGGTGCCGTCGGCGCAACTGCTGCTGGCGATGCAGGACGGCGCCGGCGGCGCGCTCGACTTCGCCCCGCGCCAGGTACTGGCGCAGGTGCTGGCGCGCCTGCAGGCACGCGGGCTGACCCCGGTGATCGCGGCGGAGCTGGAGTTCTACCTGTTCGACCCGCACGCCGACACGCACGGCCGCCCGCAGCCGCCGCTGCACGCCCACAGCGGACTGCGCAACGACAGCACCCAGGTCTATTACATGCAGGAACTGGACGACCAGCGCGGCTTCACCGACGCGGTCGCGCAGGCCTGCCGCGCGCAGGGCATCCCGGCCGACACCGCAGTCGCCGAATATGCGCCCGGCCAGTTCGAGATCAACCTCAAGCACCGCGCCGATGCGCTGGCCGCCTGCGACGATGCGGTGCTGCTCAAGCGCGCGATCAAGGCGATCGCGCAGCAGCAGGGCCTGCTCGCCAGCTTCATGGCCAAGCCGTTCGCCGCGCAGTCCGGCAGCGGTCTGCACGTGCACGTGAGCCTGCTCGATGGCGCCGGCCACAACGTGTTCGCCTGCACCCCGCAGGCGCCGGCCGCGCCGCTGCGCCATGCCATCGGCGGATTGCAGCACAGCGCCGAGGACTGCCTGCTGCTGTTCGCGCCGCACGCCAACAGCTATCGGCGCTTCGTTGCCAATGCCTTCGTCCCGCTCAACGACAGCTGGGGCTTCAACAACCGCACCGTGGCGATGCGCGTGCCGCACAGCGACCCGGCCAACACCCGCATCGAACACCGCATCGCCGGCGCCGACGCCAATCCCTACCTGGTTGTCGCGGCGGTGCTGGCCGGCATCGAACACGGCCTGGCGCAGAGCCTCGACCCCGGCCCGCCGACCCAGGGCAACGCCTACGCGCAACAGGCCGCACGCGAGCCGGACTGGCGCAGCGCGATCGCCCGCTTCCTGGACAGCGACTTCGCCGCCACCGCGTTCAGCACGCGCTTCCGGCATATCTACGGCCAGCAGAAGCGCCGCGAGCTGCTGGATTTCCAGGCGCAGGTCAGCGATGTGGACTATCGCTGGTATTTGCGGACGGTGTGAGGAGCGGGGATTGGGCATTCGGGATTGGGGATTCGTTACAAGCAGATTTACGCCCGCCAAAGGTCCATCACACGATCGCTGATCTCAATCCCCAATCCCGAATCCCATGCCTGCTTCCGCCCGCAACTGGTACACCGACAGCGCCGCACCGTTCCCCGCGCAGGAACCGCTGCGCGGACGCGTGCAGGCGGATGTGTGCATCCTCGGCGCCGGCTATACCGGGCTGAGTGCGGCGCTGGCCCTGGCCGAGGCCGGATATCGGGTGGCGGTGCTGGAGGCGCAGCGGGTCGGCTGGGGTGCGTCCGGGCGCAACGGCGGCCAGGCCATCGTCGGCTACGGCTGCGAGCAGCACACCCTGGAAGCCCTGCTCGGCCAGGACGATGCGCGGCTGCTGTTCGATTTCTCCCGGGACGGCATGCAGTTGCTGCGCACCCGCATCGCCCGCCATGGCATCGCCTGCGACTGGCGCGACGGCCATGCGCACGTGGCGATCAAGCCGCGCCAGGAACGCGCGTTGCGCGCCGGCATCATCGAGATGGCGCAGCGCTACGACTATCCGCTGCAATGGTGGGACCGCGCGCAGCTGCAGTCGCAGTTGCGCAGCCCACGCTACCTGGGCGCGATGTACGACGCGGCCAGCGGGCACCTGCATCCGCTGGACTACGCGCGTGGCCTGGCGCGGGCGGCGCTGGCTGCTGGCGTGCGCATTTACGAGCAGACGCCGGTCACGCAACTGGTGCGCGGCGCGCGGCCGATCCTGCGCAGCGCGCACGGCGAGGTCGAGGGTGAGTTCGCCATCCTCGCCGGCAATGCCTGGCTGCGCGGCATCGCTCCGGAGCTGGAATCGCGGATCATGCCGGTCGGCACCTACATCGGCGCCAGCGCGCCGCTGGGCGAGGCGCTGGCGCGTGAGCTGATCGGCAACGACATGGCGGTGGCCGACGTCAACTGGGCGTTGGACTACTTCCGCCTCAGCCGCGACCACCGGCTGCTGTTCGGCGGTCGCGCCAGCTATTCGTCGCTGCCGCCGCCCGGCCTGCGCGGGGTGATGACCCGGCGCATGCGCCGGGTGTTCCCGCAGCTGCGCCAGGTCGAGATGGACGCGGTGTGGGGCGGCTACGTCGACATCACCCGCAACCGCGCCCCGCATTGGGGCCGGTTGACCCCGAACGTGTATTTCGCGCAGGGCTTCTCCGGCCATGGGGTGGCCGCCACCGGCCTGGCCGGGGCGGTCATCGCTGCGGCGATCGCCGGGCAGGCACAGCGGCTGGACGTGTTCGCGCGGATCCCGCACGCGCCCTTTCCCGGCGGGCGCCTGCTGCGCACGCCGCTGCTGGTGGCGGCGATGTCCTGGTACAAGCTGCGCGACGCGCTCTGGTAGCCGGCGACGCACCCGCGCCGCCCTCAAGTTTGTGCGCACTCGGCCGCTAACCGGGTTCCACCCCTGGATTGCCGCCCGCGAGGCATGCATGTCGCACCCGTTGTCGATCGCCCCGATCGCCCCCGACGGCAGCCCCGCACAGCAGCGCATCCTGCTGGTGGAAAACTCGCGCACCTTCACCGACCTGCTGCGCGCGGCGATCGAGCAACGGGTCGAACTGCCGGTCGTGGTGGTCTCCACCCTGGCCGAGGCCGCCGCCGCCCTGGATGACGGCGGTCCCTGGTTCCTGGCGCTGACCGGGCTGGTGCTGGCCGACGGCGACCGCGACACCGTGGTGGACTTCTTCGTCGCGCGCGGGCTGCCCACGGTGGTGGTCAGCGGGGTCTACGACGAGGGCCTGCGCAAGCGCATCCTGACCCAGCAGATCATCGACTTCGTCCTGAAGAACGCGCCGGACAGCATCGACTACCTGGCCTGGCTGGTGCAGCGGCTGGCGCGCAACCGCTCCATCACCGCGCTGGTGGTGGACGACTCGCCGTCGGCGCGCGCCTATGCCGCCTCCCTGCTGTCGATGTACGGCTACCGCGTGGTCGAGGCCGCCGACGGCGCCGCCGGGCTGCGCGCGATCGAGGCCAATCCGTCCATCCGCCTGGCGGTGGTGGACCAGGAAATGCCGGGCATGGAAGGCGTGGAATTCACCCGCCGGCTGCGCGCATTGCGCGCGCGCGACATGCTGGCGGTGATCGGCCTGTCCGGCAACAACGACCCGTCGCTGGTGCCGCGCTTCCTCAAGAACGGCGCCAACGACTTCCTGCGCAAGCCCTTCTCGCGCGAGGAATTCTTCTGCCGGGTCTCGCAGAACGTGGATCAGCTGGAGCTGATCGGCACCCTGCAGGACCTGGCGACACGCGACTTCCTCACCAGCCTGCCCAACCGCCGGCACTTCCTCGAACAGAGCCAGCGCGTCCTGGCGAAGTGGCTGGCGCGGCAGGAGCCGGTCGGCGTGGCGATGCTCGACATCGACCATTTCAAGCACATCAACGACACCTTCGGCCACGAGGCCGGCGACGAAGCGCTGCGCGCGGTGGCGGCGACCCTGGCCGCGCACGCGCGCCCGCAGGACATGGTGGCGCGCTTCGGCGGCGAGGAATTCTGCATGCTGGTGCCGGGCCTGGACCCCGCCGCGGCCGCCGATTACTTCGAAACCCTGCGCGCGCGCATCGCCGACCTCGCGATTCCGCTGGGCACGCAGACCCTGCGCCTCACCATCAGCATCGGCGTCAGCAGCAGCGGTCCGCAGCGGCAGACCCTGCATCCGCTGCTGACCGAGGCCGACAAGTACCTGTACCTGGCCAAGGCCGGCGGCCGCAACCGGGTCGAACACGCACCGCCGGCGGAGCCGGCGCTCAGCGACGCGGCCGCCTGATCGCCAGCAGGGCCAGCAAGGTCAGCAGCGCCGCCGCGCTGAGGTAGTAGCCCACCCACGGCAGGCCGTACTGCTTGGCCAGCCACACCGCGACATACGGCGCCGGCGCCGCACCGACGATGCCGGCCAGGTTGAACGCCAGCGAGGCGCCGGTGTAGCGCACCGGCACCGGGAACAGTTCGGCCAGCAGCGTGCCGCAGGGGCCGTAGGTCAGGCCCATGAAGAAGAACCCCAGCGCCAGGAAGCCCAGCACCTGCCAGGGCTGCCCGGCCTGGAACAGCGGCGCGAACAGCAGCCCGAACGCGACGATGGCCACGCTGGCCACCAGCATCGCCGGGCGCGTGCCGCGACGGTCGCCGTACCAGGCCGACAACGGGATGCCGGCGGCGAAGAACAGGATGCCGACCATCTGCAGCAGCAGGAACTGCTCGCGGCTGTAGTGCAGCGTGGTCGTGCCGTAGCCCAGCGCGAACACCGTCATCAGGTAGAACAGCACGAAGGTCGCCAGCACCGCGAACGTGCCCAGCAGCGTCGCGCCGATGTGCTGCGAGAGCACCGTCTGCATCGGCAGGCGCACGCGTTCGTTGCGGTCCAGGGCGCGCTGGAAGTCCGGGGTCTCGTGGATGCGCAGGCGCACCCACAGCCCGGTGATCACCAGCAGGGCGCTGGCGACGAACGGAGTGCGCCAGCCCCAGCGCAGGAACTGCGCCTCGTCCAGCAACGCGCCCAGCAGCAGGAAGATGCCCGAACACAGCAGAAAGCCCAGCGGCGCGCCCAACTGCGGGAACATGCCGTACCAGGCGCGCTTGCCCGGCGGCGCGTTCTCGGTGGCCAGCAGCACCGCCCCGCCCCACTCCCCGCCCAGGCCCAGGCCTTGGCCGAAGCGGCACAGCACCAGCAGCGCCGGCGCCCACAGGCCGATCCGGTCGTAGCCGGGCAGCAGGCCGATCAGCACGGTGGACAGGCCCATGGTCAGCAGCGCCGCGACCAGGGTGGCCTTGCGGCCGATGCGGTCGCCGAAATGGCCGAACAGCGCCGATCCCAACGGCCGCGCGACGAAGGCCACGGCGAAGGTCGCCAGCGACTGCAGCTGCGCCGCATCGGCATCGCCTTCGGGGAAGAACAGCTTGGGGAACACCAGCACCGCGGCGGTGGCGTAGATGTAGAAGTCGAAGAACTCGATGGTGGTGCCGACCAGGCTGGCCAGCAGCACGCGACGCGGCGAGTTGACGGGCGGAACGGGAGACGCGGCAACGGTCATGGAGGCGACATCGACAGGCAATCGGCCGATTCTGGCAGATCGGCGCCGAGGCGACGCGCTTGGTTGCGCCGGCAACGATCGCCGGCGCGGCGCCTCACCCCACGCAGGCCCGCGCGCGCCCGCCCTGCTTGGCCAGATACAACTGCGCGTCGGCCTGCGCCAGCAGTTGTGCGGCGCTGGCGTCGGCCTGGGGGACCGCCACCGCGCCGCCCAGGCTAATGCTCACGCATGGCCCCAGCGGCGAGGCGTCGTGCGCCAGTTGCAGGTCGGCGACCCGCTGCAGCATGCGCTGCGCCACTTCGCGCACGCCGTCGGCATCGCTGCCCGGCAGCAACGCCACGAACTCCTCGCCGCCATAGCGGGCGAGCAGATCGTGCGGGCGCAGCACGCAGCCGGCCAGCGCCTGGGCGACGGCGCGCAGGCAGCCGTCGCCGAGCTGATGGCCATAGTGATCGTTGTAGCGCTTGAAGTAGTCCACGTCGATCATCAGCGCCCCGCAGGGCTTGCCTTCGCGCAGGCAGGCCTGCCAGTGCGTGGCCAGGGCGTCGTCGAAACGGCGGCGGTTGGCGACCCCGGTCAGCCCATCCAGCAACGCGACTTCGCGCAGCAGGTCGCTCTGCAGCTTCATGATCAGATGATTCTGCACCCGCGCCCGCACCACCACCGGCTGCACCGGCTTGCTGATGAAATCGGCGCCGCCGGCTTCCAGCGCGGCCACCTCGTCCTCCGGCGCATCCTGCCCGGTGACGAACACCACCGGGATGTCCGCCGTCGCCGGGTCGGCCTTGAGCCGGCGGCAGACCTGCAGGCCGTCCAGCTCCGGCATCATCACGTCCAGCAGCACCAGGTCCGGCGGCTGCTGCTGGCACAAGGCCAGTGCACGCGTGCCATCCAGCGCCATGCTGACTTCGCAGGCGTCGCGCAGCAGTTCGTGCAGCGCGTGGATGTTGATCGGCTGGTCGTCCACGATCAGCACGCGCGGGCGCCGTCCCTGCGGGGCGAGGCGACGATAGGCAGCGAAATCGCTCATCGGGAAGCGGTCCCCAACAAGTTGTTCAACGTGACCAGGGCATCGTCGAAGCGCAGCGTCTGCACCTGCTCGCGCAGGCGCAGCGCGTCGCCAGCCTGGGCGCCAGCGATGGCCGGCGGGGCCTGCTCCAGCAGGGTCAAGGCGGCCAGGTCGGACTGGCGCAGCAGCGGCTCCAGCGCGCGCAACCACGGCAGCAGGGCGTCTTCGGCCATGGCGTCCGTGCCGGCAGGTGGTGCGGGCGCGCGCAGCGGCGCGGCCGCGGTGCGCAGCGCCTCCAGATCCTGCGCGGCCGCCGCGCGCAGCGCCGCCAGCGTCGCCGCGACGTCGGGCAGGCGTCCGCCGCGGGCGTCCTGCTCCAGCACTGCAGCGGCCTGCGCCAGGGTGGCGGCGCCCAGCGTCGCGGCGCTGCCTTTCAAAGCGTGTGCGGCATCGGCACTGGCACCGGCATCGCCCTGCCGCAAGGCCGCCTCGACCCGCTGCAGCAGCGTGCGGTGCTCCTCGGCGAAGGCGTCCAGCATGCGCACGAACAGGCCGGCGTTGTTGCCGAACCGGGCCAGGATCGCATCGAGCGCAGCCGGCGCCGCCGGCGCGGACGGCGCCGGCTGCGGGGCCACCGATGCCGCCGCGGTGCGGCCACTCAGGCGCAGCAGCGCCTCCACCATCTGTTCCAGATCGATCGGCTTGCCGATATGCGCGTCCATGCCCGCCGCCAGGCAGGCGTCGACGTCGTCCTGCGCCGCATTGGCGGTCATCGCCAGGATCGGCAATCGCGCGAAACGCGCGTCGGCACGGATGCGCCGGGTCGCCTCCAGGCCATCCACGCGCGGCATCTGCATGTCCATCACCACCACGTCGAAGACCTGGCCGCTGTCGCGCACGCACTGCACGCCGGACAAGCCGTCCTCGGCCAGCGCCACCTGCGCGCCCTCCGCGCACAGCAATTCCTCGGCCACCTGCCGGTTCAGCGCATTGTCCTCGACCACCAGCACGCGCAACCCGGGCAGGCGTGCCACGCGCTGCGACGCCGGCATTGGCGCAGCGATCCTGGCACCCCCGCTCCAGGCCCGCTCCAGGGCTTCGATCACCTGGCACGGCGTCACCGGCTTGACCAGGTGATCGGCGAACGGCGGCGACACGTGGCGCTGGGTCTGGCCCAGCAGTTCGCTCTGGTAGGCGGTCAGCATCAGCACCAACGGCGGCGCGGCGCACACCGCGCGCAGTTGCGCCGCCGCGGTGACGCCATCGATGCCGGGCAGGCGCCAATCCATCAACACGGCGTCGAAGCGTGCGCCCTCGCGCTCGGCCGCGACCGCACGCGCCACCGCGTCCTCGCCACTGGCGACGCCCTCCACCTGCCAGCCGCAGGCGCCCAGCGCGTCGGTCAGTACCTCGCGCACCAGCGCACTGTCGTCGACCACCAGCACATGCCGCGGATGCACGCCGCCGCATCCAGCCGCCGCCTCGCCGTTGGCATCCAGCATCAGCGGCAGATCGAACCAGAACCGGCTGCCCTCGCCGAGCACGCTGTGCACCTGCAGCTCGCCGCCCATCATGCCGATCAGGCGCCGGCTGATCACCAGGCCCAGGCCGCTGCCGCCGAAGCGGCGGCTGATCGAGGCCTCGGCCTGGGTGAAGCTGTGGAAGATGCGCTGTTGCTGTTCGGCGCTGATGCCGATGCCGGTGTCCTCCACGATCATCCGTAGGGTCACCGCCTGCGCCTGCCGCTGCAGCAGTTCCACGCGCAAGCGCACATGCCCGTGCTCGGTGAACTTGAGCGCGTTGCCGGCCAGGTTGATCAGCACCTGCTGCAGGCGCAGCGCATCGCCGATCACCCGGTCGGGGATACCACGGTCGAGCTGGTACACGATCTCCACTTCCGGCCGCTGGTGATTGCCGGCCAGCACCACCGCCAGGTCGCGCAGCAACTCCTCGATGCGGAACGGATGCAGGTCCAGCTGCAGCTTGCCGGCCTCGATCTTGGAGTAGTCGAGGATGTCGTTGAGCAGGCTCAGCAGCGACTTGCCGGCCTTCTGCGCCTTGCCCACGTAATCGTCCTGGCGCGCATCCAGCGCGGTACGCTGCAGCAGTTGCAGCATGCCCAGCACCGCATTCATCGGCGTGCGGATCTCGTGGCTCATGTTGGCCAGGAACGAGGATTTGGCCTGGCTGGCCTCGTCCGCGCGCGCCTTGGCCTGGCGCAGGTCCTGCTCGGCCTGCAGTTGCGCGCTGATGTCGCGGTTGATGCCGATGACGCGGGTGACCCGGCCCTGCGCATCGCGTTCGGTGTGTGCGCCGGCCTGGATATGCCGCAGGCCGCCGTCGCTGCACTGCACCCGGAACACCGGGTCGTAGACCGTCCCGTGCGCCACCGCCGAGTGCAGGCTGGCCTCGGTCATCGCGATGTCGTCGGGATGCACCTTCACCCGCCAGTCGGCATAGCGCAAGCCGCGTTCGCGCAGGGCCACAGGCCACTCGTACAGGTCGTACATGCGCTCGTTGCATTCCAGCGCGTCATCGCCCGGGGTCCAGGTCCAGATGCCGAGTTCGGCGGTGTCGGCCGCCATCGCCAGCTGGTCGTGCGCGCGGGTCAGCGCCTGGCGCTGGCGATGCCGCTCGGTGATGTCGGCGATGACGCCGACCACCAGGCACTCGCCGTCCATCCACATCGTACCGAGACTGATCTCGATCGCGAACGCGTCGCCGTTCTTGCGCACTGCCTGCAGTTCGCGGGCATTGTCGACGCGTTCCGGCCACGCACCCGTCGGCGGCACGTCGGCCGCCATCGCCGCATGCAGGCTGGAAGCTGCCTCGGGCATCAGCCGGCTCACGTCCTCACCGACGATCTCCTCGGCGCCGTACCCGAACACGCGCTCGCCGGCGCGATTGACCGAGCGCACCTTGCCGCGCGCATCGAAGGTAATGATGGGATTGACCGCCGTGTCCAGGATCGCCTGGGTCAGGGCCATGCTGCGCGCCAGCGAGCGCTCGGCGGCCTGCCGTTCGCTGATGTCCAGGGCGATGCCCAGGTAGCCGGAGAGTTCGCCCTGTGCGGTGCGGATCGCCGTGACCACCAGGCTCACCTGGCGGGTCGCGCCGTCGCGGCGCACATACGTCCACTCGCAGGTATCGGCGCCATCGCGCTCGGCCTTTTCCACGAACACGCGGAAGCCTTCCACCGGATGCCCGAGTTCGGCGGCCAGCATCGCGCCGCGGGCGGCTACCTCCTCGGCCCGATGGAACGCAGCGGGAGTCAGCGTGCCGACCACGTCCTCGCGGCGATAGCCGAGCAGACGCTCGGCGCCGGTGTTGAACAGGGTGATGGTGCCGTCGCGGTCGGTGGCGATGATCGCCACTTCCGACGCGGCGCTCAGCACGCCTTCGAGCATCGCGGTGCTGCGGCTCAACTCGGCGGTCCGCGCCGCCACCTGGCTTTCCAGGGTGGCGTTCAGGGCCAGGATCTGCGCACGTACCGCCTTCTGCTCGGAGATGTCGCGCACCGTCTTGGACGCGCCGATCGGCCGGCCTTCGGCGCTGTAGATCGGCGAGACGCTGACCAGCACGTCGATCAGGCGTCCGTCGGCATGCCGGCGCACGGTCTCGAAATACGGCACGTCCTCGCCGCGCCCGATCCGCCGCAGTACCGACTCCTCCTCGTGCATCAGTTCCGGCGGCACGATCAGCTCGCCCAGGCGCCGGCCCACCGCCTCGGCCTCGCTGAAACCGAACAGTTGTTCCGCAGCGCGGTTCCAGCTGGTGACCACGCCCTCCAGGGTCTTGCCGATGATGCCGTCGGCCGAGCTCTGCACCACCGCGACCAGGTTCGCCTGGTCGCGGGCGATCTGCCGGCGCCGCAGGTGATTGCTGCACAGCGCGAACGCCAGTGCGGACGCCAGCACGCTGAGCAGCGCGCCACCCAACACCGCGGCGTGCACCGACCAGCGCGCGCTGGCGGCGACGAAGGCCGGGCTGGCGACCATGTCCATCCGCCAGTGCCGCCCCATCACGTCGCGCCGCAATTCGGCACGCGGCGCCTGCGCGAGCGTGGCCTGCGGCACATTGCGATAGAACGGCGTCGCGCCAGCATCCGCGTTCTCGTCGCTCAGCGTCAATTCGATCCGCTGCGGATCCAGATCCAGCGCCTGCATCACCTGCGGCATCAGCAGCGGCGCATAGGTCCAGCCCCGCAGCTCGCGTAGGCGTTGCGCCGCCGCTGGCGGCGTGGTGGCGCTGCGGTAGACCGGCAGCAACAACAGGAACGACTGCGCATGCTGCGCGCCGGCCTGCACCAGCGTGATCGGCCCGGTCAAACGCGACTCGCCGCTCAGCGCCGCCGCCAAGGCCGCGCCACGGCGCGACGACTCCGAGGCGATGTCCAGGCCCAGCGCCGCGGCGTTGCTGTCCACCGGCTCGATGTACTGGATGACGAAGCGGTCGCCACCGTGCGGCGCCAACTGCCGGATGTCGAAGTCCTTGCGCCCCAGCGCGCGTTCGGTGGCGACGAAGCGTTCCTGCTCGGCCGCCGCGACACGGCGGATGAAGCCGAAGCCGCGCGCGCCCGGAAACTCGCGGCGCAGATCGCGGCTCTGGCTGTAGCGCAGCACTTGATCGCCGTGCAATTCGTCGCCGGCGGTGACGATCATGCCGCGCATGCCGCGCAAGCCGTGGTCGTAGTTGGACAGCAGCTCTTCGATGCGATCGAAGGCGACGTGGGCTTTCGCGTCCAGTTGCGCTTGCGTGTGCCGCGCGTTGGCCCGTTGCAGTTGCAACGCCACCACGGTGGTGAGCGCCGCGCCGATCAGCAGCGTCGCCAACGACCAATAGAACGGACTGCGCTTGAACAACAACCTGGACATCCTCAGGCCCCTCCCCGGAGCGCCGTGTCGGTGGATCGGGCCCTGCACGCGTTGTCGCAGTGCCGGTGTCCTGCCCTGGCGAACACGACACGACACCCGCGATGCGTGATCGCCTCATCGGCATGGTGGAAGCAAACTTGACCGCGTGCGGCGCGGACACGGCGAAAAAATGCGCCATGTGCTGGCAGGCTCGGTGCATCCCGTGGTGCGCATCACAGGCCAGGCCCGACGGCCACCGCCGGACTCAGGACGAGGCAGTACCCGCCGCCTGCGCAGCGGCTCGGCCTGCGTCGGCAAGCACCGCGATCTCGCGTTCGCCGCGCCGCTCCACCCGCACCCAACCCGGCCCCGCCTGCCCGGCCAGTTCGGCATCGCCGAGCCAGGCCAGCGTGCGCAACAGCACGCTCATGCGCACGTCCAGGCGCTTGCACACGCGCGCCAGCGCCATGCCGTCCGGCGCCTCGGCCAGCAATTGCAACAGACGCGCGGTCAGCAGCGGATCAGCGGACAAGCGCCACACCGATGTCGCGCGGGGACGCCGCGGCGGCGTCGGCCAGATGCGCGGTGACCACCACCGGAATCGACTTGGAGGTCGGCGTGCGCGCCTCGTCGGCGAAGCTGGACAAGGGCACCAGCGCATTGGTCTCCGGGTAGTAGGCCGCCAGGCAACCGCGCGGGATGTTGTATTCGACCAGCATGAAGCGCTTGGCCTGACGCGGCACGCCATCCTCGCAGAGGCTGTGCAGGTCCACCCAGTCGCCGGCGCGCATGCCCAGGTCGGCGATGTCGGCGGCGTTGATGAACAGCACCCGGCGCTCGCCGAACACGCCGCGGTAGCGGTCGTCCAGGCCGTAGATGGTGGTGTTGTACTGGTCGTGCGAGCGCGTGGTCGCCAAGGTGAACACCAATTGCCCCGGGTGCTGACGGCGCGCGCGGTGGATCGGGTTGTCGGTGGGCACCGCATGCACCTTGAACACCGCGCGGCCCTCCGGCGTGTCCCATTCGCGGTCGCGCGCGCCGTTGGACAGGCGGAAGCCGCCCGGCACCCGCACCCGCGCGTTGAAGTCGGCGAAGTCGTCGAACATCTGCCCGATCAGGTCGCGGATGCGGTCGTAGTCAGCCACCAGCCAGCGCCAGCGTATCGCGCTGCGCGCACCCAGCGTGGCCTCGGCCAGCCGCGCCACGATCGCCGGCTCGGACAGCAACTGCGGCGAGGCCGGCGGATTGATGCCGCCGGACAGGTGCACCATGCTCATCGAATCCTCGACGCTCACGTGCTGCGGCCCGCCCTCCTGGATGTCGATCTCGGTGCGGCCCAGGCACGGCAGGATCAGCGCGTCGCGACCGTGCACCAGGTGGCTGCGGTTGAGCTTGGTGGTGACGTGCACGGTGAGATCGCAGCGGCGCAGCGCGCGATGGGTCGCGTCGGTATCGGGGGTGGCGGTGGCGAAATTGCCGCCCATGGCGAAGAACACCTTGGCGCGGCCATCGGCCATTGCCTCGATCGCACCGACCGTGTCGTAACCGGGCGCGCGCGGCGGCGCGAAGCCGAACACCGCCTGCAGCCGGTCCAGGAACGCCTCCGGCGGCTTCTCGTAGATCATCATGGTGCGGTCGCCCTGCACGTTGCTGTGGCCGCGCACCGGACAGGCGCCGGCGCCGGGACGGCCGAGATGGCCGCGCAGCAGCAGCAGGTTGGCGATCATCTGGATGGTCGCCACCGAATGCTTGTGCTGGGTGATGCCCATGCCCCAGCAGGCGATCAGCCGCTCGGCCTTGAGGTAGATCTCGCCGGCCTTGCGCAGTTCGGCCTCGCTCAGCCCCGATTCCTCGACGATGGTGTCCCACGGCTCGGCCGCGACCTCGGCGGCGAAAGCCTCGAAGCCGACGGTATGGCCGGCGATGAACTCCAGGTCCAGCAGCCGCGGCTGGCCACTGCTGGCCGCCTCGGCGTCGCGCTCCAGCACATGCTTGATGATGCCCTTCACCGCCGCCAGGTCGCCGCCGATCTTGAGCTGGAAATAGTCCGAGGAGATGCGCGTGGAACCGTTGTGCAGCATCTGCAGCTTGTCCTGCGGATCGGCGAACTTCTCCAGGCCGCGTTCGCGCAGCGGATTGAACGAGACGATCGCCGCACCGCGCTTGGCCGCCTGGCGCAGTTCGCCGAGCATGCGCGGATGGTTGGTGCCGGGGTTCTGGCCGAAGATGAAGATCGCATCGGCCAGCTCGAAATCCTGCAGCGACACCGTGCCCTTGCCGACCCCGATCTGCGCCTTGAGCGCGGTGCCGGACGGCTCGTGGCACATGTTGGAGCAGTCCGGGAAGTTGTTGGTGCCGAACTCGCGCACGAACAACTGGTACAGGAACGCGGCTTCGTTACTGGTGCGGCCGGAGGTGTAGAAGATCGCCTCGTTCGGCGAGGCCAGGCCGTTGAGGTGCTGGGCGATCAGCGCGAACGCGTCGTCCCAGTCGATCGGCACGTAGTGGTCGGTGTCGGCGTCGTAGCGCAGCGGCTGGGTCAGCCGGCCCTGCCCTTCCAGCCAGTAGTCGCTGTAGCGGGCCAGTTGCGCGACGCTGTGCTGGGCGAACAGCTCGGGGGTGGCGCGGCGCGCGGTGGATTCGGCCGCCACCGCCTTGGCGCCGTTCTCGCAGAACTCGAAGGTGGAGGTGTGGTCGCGGTCGGGCCAGGCGCAACCGGGGCAGTCGAAGCCATCGGGCTGGTTGGCGTGCAGCAGGGTCTTGGCGCCCTGCACCGCCACGTCCTGCTCCATCAGGTGCTTGGCCACGGCGCGCAAGGCGCCCCAACCGCCGGCCGGTTGCGTGTACGGCTGGATGGTCTTCTTGCTCATGCGGGCTCTCCGGCGGGTTCGGTCTGCGGTGGGACGTGCTGCCCCAGGCGCTGCGGATGGCTGTAGACGACGTAATCGTGATCGCGGGCGAAACCGATCAGGGTGAGGCCGGCGCTGTCGGCGAGCGCGATGGCCAGCGCGGTCGGCGCGGAAATGGCGGCCAGCAACGGGATGCCGGCCTGCGTGGCCTTCATCGCCATTTCGTAGCTGGCACGGCTGGTGACCACCACGAAGCCGGCGGCCGGATCGAGGCCGGCGCCGGCCAGCGCGCCGATCAGCTTGTCCAGCGCGTTGTGGCGGCCGACGTCCTCGCGGATCAGCTGCAGCTCGCCGCGCGCGTCGGCCCAGGCCGCGGCATGGGTGGCGCCGGTCAGCGCGTTGAGGGTCTGCTGCGCGCGCAGCGCGCGCAGGGCCTGGGCCAGCGCCTCGGGCGCGATCGGGGTACCGGCCGACACCGGCCGCGGCGCGCGCAACACCGCCTCCAGCGACTCGCTGCCGCACACGCCGCAGCCGCTGCGCCCGTCCAGGTTGCGGCGCCGCGCCTGTAATGCCGCCGCCTGCGTCGGCGGAATCCGCAGGCGCAGGGACACACCTTCCAGATACGTTTCGACCGCTTCGATGCGCAACTGCGCCGGCGCCTCGACGATGCCCTCGCTGAGCGAGAAGCCGAGCGCGAAATCCTCCAGGTCTTCCGGCGTGGCCATCATCACCACGAAGGGCGTGCCGTTGTAGGCGAACGCCACCGGCACCTCGGCGGCCACCAGGTCCTGGGCGAGGGTCGTGCGCCCGTCGCGGTGGCGACGCACGCCGCGCGCGACCGCACCTGGCCTGGATGACGCACCCGAATACATCGCGACCCTCCGGACTCAGTGGAACAGCACGAACGCCTTCTGCAGGGTGACCCAGATGCCCCACAGCATCGGCGCCCCGACCGCCAGCCAGGCCAGTATCAGCCACAACGGGTTGCCGCCGCGGCCGACCTGCGCCAGCTGTGCCGCGTCCAGCGCCGCCTGGCCGCTGCCGCCGACCCGCTCGTGCGCCAGCCGCTTCTCCGCCGCCAGTTCCTCCGGCGTCATGAAATGCCTGGCCGCGACCGGCCGTACCAGCAGGTTGCAGATCAGGCCCAGCACCAGCATCCCGGCAAGGATGTACATGGTGGTGTTGTACACCTGTGACGGCGGCACGCCCATGCCCAACTGGTACTCGCGCATGTAACCCACCACCACCGGGCCGAGGATGCCGGCGGTGGCCCAGGCGGTCAGCAGGCGGCCGTGGATGGCGCCGACCATCTGCGTGCCGAACAGGTCGGCCAGGTAGGCCGGGATGGTGGCGAAGCCGCCGCCGTACATCGACACGATCACGCAGAAGATGCCGACGAACAGCGCACTGCCGCCGAACTTGCCGGCCCACGGCGCGGCCGCGTACAGGGCGATGCCGAGCACGAAGAACAGCGAGTAGGTGTGCTTGCGGCCGAGCTTGTCGGACATGCTGGCCCAGAAGAAGCGCCCGCCGATGTTGAACAGGCTCAGCAGGCCGGTGAAGCCGGCGGCGATGGCGGCGATGGCCGCCAGTTGCGCGGTGTCGAGGCTGGCGAAGCCGGCATCGACGCCGATCAGGCGGCCGCCGAACACCTCCTGCAGCATCGGCGAGGCCATGCCGATCACGCCGATGCCGGCCGACACGTTCAGGCACAGCACGCCCCACAGCAGCCAGAACTGCGGGATGCCCCAGACCTTGCGCACGTGCACGTGATGGGCGGTGATCATGGCGTTGGCGCTGGCCGTCGGCGCGGTCCAGCCGGCCGGGGTCCAGCCGCTCGGGGGCACCCGGTAACCGAACGCGCCAGCCATCATGAACACGAAATACAGCCCGGCCATGACCAGGAAGGTTTCCTTCACGCCCACCGAGTCGGGGCCGGCGAAATGCCGCATCAGCGCGTCGGCCAGCGGGCTGCCGATCATCGCGCCGCCGCCGAAGCCCATGATCGCCATGCCGGTGGCCATGCCGCGGCGGTCCGGGAACCACTTGATCAGCGTCGACACCGGCGAGATGTAGCCCAGTCCCAGGCCGATGCCGCCGATCACGCCCGAGCCCAGCCACAGCAGCCAGATCTGGTGCAGGTGGATGCCCAGCGCCGAGATCACCAAGCCGCCGCACCAGCACAGCGCCGCGACCACGCCGGCCTTGCGCGGGCCGGCGCGTTCCAGCCAGCCGCCCCACAGCGCCGCCGAGCAGCCCAGCAACACGAAGAACAGCGTGTACATCCACTGCAGTTCGCTGATCTTCCAGTCGCAACTGGCCGAGACGATGCGCGCCAGGAAACCCATGTCGGGCGGACAGGCCACCGCCGCGGTGACGCCCAGCGCCTTGGACAGCGGCAACCAGAACACGCTGAAGCCGTAGGCCATGCCGATGCACAGATGGATGGCCAGCGCCGCCGGCGGCACCAGCCAGCGGTTGAACCCGGGCTGGGCGACGATGCGTTCCTTCGAGAGCACGCCAGCGTGATCGGCCGGCACGGAGCCAACGATGCGATGCGTTTCATTCATGCAGTTCTTTCCTCCGAGACCTGGCCCCCTGGTGGCGGTGGAGCGCCTGCGGCAGCCTCACCGTCCCATTCGCTGAACGGCGCCGGAACGGACGACCGGACGAGCCGAGGGTATTACAAAACGCGCGCCGCCGCCGCGCCCCCCAGCACACGCCTCCGTGCGCTGGCGCTGCTCTGGCGTGGGACGGCCGGACGCGCGCCCCACGATCCACCAGCGCACAGGACGCCGGTGGATGCGTGATGCCGCTCCCGCGACCCGGTCGGTTAGGCTTGCGCCCCCTTCGCCTGCGAAACGCCCATGCCCACCCCGTCCCGCCTCGGCGTCGCCGCCGCCCTGCTGCTCGGCAGCCATCTCGCCCATGCAGCCGACCTTCCCGCCGATGTGCTGCGCCAGGTGCCGGCCGGCTATCAGCCGCTGGCGCAGTTGCAGGCCGATCTCGATGGCGACGGCCGCGCCGATTATCTGGTCGCGCTGCAGCAGCGCGGCGAGGCGCAGCGCGATCCGGCCCCGGCGCGACCGCTGCTGATCTTCGTGCAGCAGGGCGACGGCCACTACCGGCTGGCGGCGCGCAACGACCGGGTGATCCTCAAGCGCGACGAGGGCGGCCAGTGCGATCCGTTCACCGATGGCGACGAACCGTTCGCGGCCAAGGGTCGCTACTTCACCGTGCAGAACGGGGTCTCCTGCGGCCAGCACTGGACCGACTTCATCACCTTCCGCTACGACGCGCAGCGCAAGCAGTGGCTGTTCCACAAGCGCATCCAGCAGCGCTGGGAGATGAACCCAAATCCTTCGCCCGACGCCGAGGCCCTGGTCAAGGACGCCGACCAGGTGCAATCGGCCGATCCACGGCACGCGGTCGCCTTCGCCGATTACCTGCCGCGCTGAGGCGCGGACGCGCCGCGATCGCGGCCCGCCCGGCACGATCGGGCGGCCCGCGCATCCGCCGCTCACGGGCGGCGGAAACGCGCCCGCGCCCGTTCCACCTGCGCACGCACCACGCAGTCCTCGGCGTGATCGTTGACCAGGCCCATGGCCTGCATGAAGGCATACACCGTGGTCGGCCCGACGAACTTCCAGCCGCGCGCCTTCAGCGCCTTCGACAACGCCACCGATTCGGGCGAGGTCGCACGCGTTTGCGCGGTGTCCGCCGCCGGCGCCTCGTAGCGCCAGACGAACGCCGCCAGCGACCCTTCCTGCCGCACCAGCGCCTGGGCCATGCGCGCATTGTGGATGGCCGCCTCGATCTTGCCGCGGTGGCGGACGATCCCGGGATCCTGCAGCAGCCGCGCCACGTCGCCGTCGTCGAATAAGGCAAGGCGCTGGTAATCGAAGTCGAGGAAGGCCGCGCGGAAGTTCTCGCGCTTGGCCAGGATGGTGCGCCAACTCAACCCGGACTGGAATCCCTCCAGGCACAGCTTCTCGAACAGGCGGCGGTCGTCGTCGACCGGAAACCCCCACTCGCTGTCGTGGTAGTGGAAGAACTCCGGCGCCGCCGCGCACCAGCGGCAACGCGGGCGACCGTCGGGGCCGGGAATGGTGGCGTTCATGCGCAGGTCCTGTCGATGCCGCGACGCCGGCTCATGCCAGCAGGAATTCGAGGCCGGGTGCGGCCTTGGCCGGCGCCACCTCGACGATTTCACTGCGCACCACGCCGGCCGCGACGAACGGATCCGCCTGCAGCCGGCGCTCGAGGTCGGCGCGGCTCAGGCCATGCGCCAGGATCGCGCCGCCGGCCTGCGGCGGCAGGCTCCCGGCCAGCGCGAACACGCCATCGTCAAAGCCCTGCTGCAACCACTGCACATGCGCCTGCAGCAACGGCCCGGCCTGACTGCGATCGGCGGCAAAACGCAACAACACGATGAACATGAGCACGCTCCTGCGAGTGAGAAAGAGGAAAACGACGCCGATCACGTGGCTGCCGGCGCGGCGGCAACCGCGTCGAGCCAGGCTTGCATGCGCGCGACCTCGCGCTGGACGAAATCCGCATCGCCGAACGCCTGCGCCAGCACCGCCACGCCCTGGCTGAAGGCCAGCACGTGCATGGCCAGCGCATCGGCCTCGGCGCTGCGCCCGAGGCGTTCGAACTGCCGGCGCAGCCACTGGCGGAACAGGCCGAACAGCTGCGTGGCCTGCGCCTGCGCAGGGTGCTCGAGCTTGGACAGCTCGCCGCACAAGCTTCCGACCGGGCAGCCATGGCGCATGATCGACGCCTGGTTGCGCACCACGATCTGGATGAATTGGCGAATGCCGTCGGCGGGTGCTGCCGCTGCGTCTTCCCAGCCCTGCAGCATCGTCCGGGTCCGTTCCAGACGCAGCGCGATCACCGCATCCAGGATCGCGTCCTTGCTCTTGAAGTGGTGGTAGAAGTTGCCGCGGGAGATGCCGACCGCATCGGCGACATCGGCGAACGAGGTGGCCGCATAGCCCTGCGTGTAGAACAGGCGGTCGGCCTCGGCAACGATGCGTGCACGCGTGTCCATCCTCATCCCCCCGATCAGGCCAAGCCCATTAGGACAACCATCCTAATGCCGGCAATGCGACTAGGTCAATCGACCTAGAACGGCCGCCCGCCGCCGGTTGCCGCAGCGCTGCCATCGATCCGCCTGGCGCCGACGCGGACCGCCACGCACGCAAGGCCTGCGTGCTCGTGCGCGTAGCGTCGCCATCCGGGCCGACGCGTAGGGCGACCCTCGCACGTACGTCGCGCCCCTCACCCGCCGCCGCGCGCTGCGAACGCCGCCACCGCGACGCCAGGCGCCACCGCCTCCATGCCGGATGCCAGGCGTGACCAGTGCCGTGTCCGAATGCGGCCGGCACGGCGGCACGCCGACCGGCACGCTGCGCGCTCCATCCGTTCCTGGAGCGCCCATGTCCAGCTTCCGTTGCGTCGGCCTGCCGGCCGCGCCGTTCGCCCTGCTGTTCGACCTCGACGACGCACAGCTGCAGGCACGTCACGCGCGGCGCCTCCGCGCCGACAGCGCGCTCGGCTATCCCTGCCGGATCAGCCTGGAGGACGCGCGGCCCGGCGAGGAACTGCTGTTGCTGCACTACCTGCACCAACCCGCGCAGACCCCGTACCGCGCCGCCGGCCCGATCTACGTGCGCCGCCACGTCGCCACCGCCACACCGGCGCCGGGCGAAGTGCCCGATGCCATCGTCCGCCGCTTGATCTCGCTGCGCGGCTACGACGCCCACGACATGCTGATCGCCGCCGACGTGCAGCCGGGCGAACGCATCGCCACCGCGATCGCCTGCGCCTTCGCCGATCCGCAGGTGCGCTACCTGCATCTGCATCATGCGCGGCAGGGCTGTTTCGCGTGCCGGGTGGAGCGGGAGCCGGGATTGGGGAGTCGGGATTGGGGATGAGTGGCTGCACCGCGATCTGAAACGCCGCCGTTGCCGTCGTAGGAGCGGCTTCAGCCGCGATGGCCTTCCCGGGAAGGCCTGTCGCGGCTGAAGCCGCTCCTACGACATCCGCAGCCGCAACCCCGCTTTTCACCAATCCCCACTCCCAAATCCCCAATCCCGGCTACTCACCCAGATTGATCCACGTCGCCTTCATCTCCGTGTACTTGTCGAAGGCGTGCAGCGACTTGTCGCGGCCGTTGCCCGATTGCTTGTAGCCGCCGAACGGGGCGGTCATGTCGCCGCCGTCCCAGTAGTTCACCCACACGCTGCCGGCGCGCAGCTTGCGCGCCACGCGGTGCGCGCGGCCGATGTCGCGGGTCCACACGCCCGCCGCCAGGCCGTAGTCGCTGTCGTTGGCCATGCGCAGGGCGTGCGCCTCGTCGTCGAAGGCGATCACCGACAGCACCGGGCCGAAGATCTCCTCGCGGGCGATGGTGTGTTCGTGGCCGACCTCGTCGAAGATGGTCGGCTCCACGTAGCAGCCGCCGGGCACCACCTCCACGCGCTTGCCGCCGAGCAGCAGGCGCGCGCCCTCGGCGTTGCCGCGGGCGATGTAGTCGAGCACGCGGTGGGTCTGGGTCTCGTCGACCAGCGCGCCCATCGCCGCATCGTCGTCGAACGGATGCCGCGGCTGCAGCGCGCGGCCGGCGGCGACCACGCGTTCGACGAAGCTGTCCTTGATCGAACGCTCCACCAGCAGCCGCGAGGCCGCGGTGCAGACCTCGCCCTGGTTGTAGAAGATCGCCATCGCCGCCGCCTGCGCCGCCTGTTCCAGGTCCGGCGCATCGGCGAACACCAGGTTCGGGCTCTTGCCGCCGCATTCCATGTACGCGCGTTTCATGTTCGACAGCCCCGCGCACTGCAGCAGGCGCCGGCCGACCGCGGTGGAGCCGGTGAACACCAGCCCGTCCACGTCCATGTGCAGCGCCAGCGGCTCGCCGGCGCCCTTGCCGAAGCCCGGCACCACGTTGAACACGCCGTCGGGAATGCCCGCCTCGGCGACGAGTTCGGCCAGGCGCAACGCGCTCAGCGGCGATTTCTCCGAAGGCTTGAGCACCACCGAGTTGCCCGCGGCCAGCGCCGGGGCGATCTTCCACGCCGCCATCAGCAGCGGGAAATTCCACGGCACGATCGCGCCGACCACGCCCAGCGGCTCGCGGGTGATCAGGCCCAGTTCGTCCTGTCCGGTCGGCGCCACTTCGCCGTACAGCTTGTCCACCGCCTCGGCGGTCCAGGACAGGCAGCGCACCGTCGCCGCCAGGTCGACCCGCCGCGCATCGCGCACGGGCTTGCCCATGTCCAGCGACTCCAGCAAGGCCAGTTCGTCGGCATGGCGTTCGACCAGGTGCGCCAGCGCCAACAAGCGCTTCTTGCGCTGCGCCGGCTTGGCCTGCGACCAGTGCCCGGCCTCGAAGCTGCGCCGCGCCGCGGCGACCGCGCGGTCGATGTCCGCGGCCTCGCCCTCGGCCACGCGACCCAGCAGGCGGCCGTCGATCGGGCTGATGCAGTCGAAGGTCTTGCCACTGGCCGCATCGACGTAGCGGCCGTCGATGAAGGCCTGGGTCCGCGGACGCAGCGTGTCGGCCAGCGCCTGCCAGGCGTCGCGGGTGCGGGGTGCGGTCATCGGGAACTCCTGCTGCGGAGGAAGGATCGGAGGGACGCGACGGCCAACGGTGGCGCGCTGCGCATGCGGCTCAGAACGTGGCCGGCGTATTGGCGCTGACCAGCACCGCGGTCTCGCGGCCGACGTTGCGGAACCGGTGCGGCACCCGGCTTTCGAAATAGTAGCCCTCGCCGGCGCGCAGCACCCGCACCTGGCTGCCGACGGTGATCTCCACCTCGCCGGCCACCACCACCCCGCCCTCTTCGCCATCGTGCACCAGCATCGCGCTGCCGGTGTCGCTGCCGGGCGGCATCACCTCGCGCAGGATGCACATCTGCCGCTGCGGGCGATGCCGGCCGACGAGGTAATAATGGATGCCGTCGCTGCCGACGTCGGGCAGTTCGTCGGCGCGATAGAACGGCGCATCGGCCCCGCCGGCGTCCAGGTCCTGGGTGAAGAATTCGGCCAGCGAGATCGGGATGCCGTCCAGCACCTTCTTCAGCGAACTGACCGACGGGCTGACCTTGTTCTGCTCGATCAGCGAGATGGTGCTGTTGGTCACGCCCACGCGCTTGGCCAGCTCGCGCTGGCTCAGGCCGTGGGCGGTGCGAACCCGATGCAGGCGGGCGCCGATATCCATCGCGAATGGGAACGCCGGTGGCGGTGTTGCCGGATACTTTACACACCCGCCCCGGACGGTCAATTTCGCGCCGCGCGCCCGTGTTGCGGCGCAACCAGGAAAAGCCCGCCCGATTCGCGCGAACTGCGACACGCCGGGTCACACCCGGCGCAGCGGCATGGTGTAAAGTTTTTTCAACATCCCTCGCGTGGAGCCTGCGATGCGCCCTCAGCCGCCCCTCTCGTCCCAGGCGCTGTCCGACCACTACGCTGCGCAGGCCACCCGCGCGCCGGACACGCTGGAGGCGTTCTGGATGCCGTTCACCGCCAACCGCCAGTTCAAGGCGCGGCCGCGGCTGCTGGCCTCGGCCGAGGGCATGCACTACCGCAGCGTGGACGGGCGCCAGATCCTCGACGGCACCGCCGGGCTGTGGTGCTGCAACGCCGGCCACGCGCGGCCACGCATCGTCGAGGCGGTGGCGCGGCAGATCGCCACGCTGGATTTCGCGCCGACCTTCCAGATGGGCTCGCCGTTGCCGTTCGTGCTGGCCGAGCGGCTGGTGGAACTGGCGCCGCCGGGCCTGGACCACGTGTTCTACACCAACTCCGGCTCCGAGTCGGTGGACACCGCGCTGAAGATCGCGCTGGCCTATCACCGCGCCCGCGGAGAGGGCCAGCGTACCCGCTTCATCGGCCGCGAGAAGGGCTACCACGGGGTCGGCTTCGGCGGTATCTCGGTGGGCGGCCTGCCGAACAACCGCAAGGCATTCGGCCCGCTGCTACCGGGCGTGGACCATCTTCGGCACACGCTCGACCTGGAACGCAACGCATTCTCGCGCGGCCTGCCGACGCATGGCGCGGAACTGGCCGAGGACCTGGAGCGGCTGGTCACCCTGCACGATGCCTCCACCATCGCCGCAGTGATCATCGAACCCATCTCCGGTTCGGCCGGGGTGGTGCTGCCGCCGCACGGCTATCTGCAGCGCATCCGCGAACTGTGCGACAAGCACGGCATCCTGCTGATCTTCGACGAGGTCATCACCGGCTACGGCCGCGTCGGCCACGCCTTCGCCGCGCAGCGCTTCGGCGTGACCCCGGACATGATCACCACCGCCAAGGGCCTGACCAACGGCTGCGTGCCGATGGGCGCGGTGTTCGTGTCCCACGCCATCCACGAGGCGTTCGCGCACGGCCCGGCCAACGCCATCGACCTGTTCCACGGCTACACCTATTCCGGCCATCCGCTGGCCTGCGCCGCCGCGCTGGCGACGCTGGACACCTATGCCGAGGAACAGTTGTTCGACAAGGCGATCGAACTGGGCCCGGTGTGGGAGGAGGCCATCCACCGGCTGCGCGATCTGCCGCACGTCATCGACATCCGCAACTTCGGCCTGATCGGCGCGATCGAACTGGCGCCGCGCAAGGGTGTGCCCGGCGCGCGCGCCTACGAGATCTTCGAGCGCTGCTTCCACGAAGGCGACCTGCTGATCCGCGTCACCGGCGACACCATCGCGCTGTCGCCGCCGCTGATCGTGGAAGCCACGCACATCGAGCGCATCTTCGCGATGCTGGCGGACATGATCCGCAGCACACCCTGATCCTTCCCTCACCCAACCCACCGCCCGCGCTCCCCACGCGCCGCGTCTGCCTGGAGAACCGCACATGCTGGTCGGCGTTCCGAAAGAGATCAAGAACCACGAGTACCGGATCGGGCTGACCCCGTCCGGGGTCCGCGAACTGGTGGTGCACGGCCACCAGGTGCTGGTGCAGCGCGGCGGCGGCCAGTCCATCGGTCTGACCGATGCCGAGTACGAGCGCGCCGGCGCACGCATCGCCGAGGATGCGGCCAGCGTGTTCGCGCAGGCCGAGATGATCGTCAAGGTCAAGGAACCGCAGCCGGAGGAATGCGCGATGCTGCGCCCCGGGCAATTGCTGTTCACCTATCTGCACCTGGCGCCGGATCCGCAGCAGGCGGCGGCGCTGCAGCGCTCCGGCTGCACCGCCATCGCCTACGAGACCGTCACCGATGGCCACGGCGGCCTGCCGCTGCTGGCGCCGATGAGCGAGGTCGCCGGGCGCATGGCGATCCAGGCCGGCGCGCATGCGCTGGAGAAGGCGCAGGGCGGCTCCGGCGTGTTGCTCGGCGGCGTGCCCGGGGTCAAGCCGGCGCAGGTGCTGGTGATCGGCGGCGGCGTGGTCGGCATCAACGCCGCGCGCATGGCGATGGGGTTGCACGCGCGGGTGACCGTGCTGGACCGCTCGCTGGAGCGGCTCAAGTACCTGGACGAGCTCTACGGCCAGCAACTGACCACGCTGTACTCCACCCGCGATGCGATCGAGCAGTGCCTGCCGCACACCGACCTGGTGATCGGCGCGGTGCTGATCCCCGGCGCGGCCGCGCCCAAGCTGGTGTCGCGCGACCAACTGGCGCTGCTGCGGCCCGGCTCGGTGCTGGTGGACGTGGCGATCGACCAGGGCGGCTGCTTCGAGACCAGCCGCCCGACCACGCACCAGCAGCCGACCTACGAGGTCGACGGTATCGTGCATTACTGCGTGGCCAACATGCCCGGCGGCGTGGCCCGCACCTCCACCTTCGCCCTGACCAACGCCACCCTGCCGTTCGTGCTGCTGCTGGCCGAACACGGACTGCAGGCGCTGCGCGACGACCAGGACCTGCGCAACGGCCTCAACGTGCACGCCGGCAAGCTCACCCACCGCGCGGTGGCGCAGGCGCTGGGCCAGGAGTTCGTGCGGCCGCTGGACGCGCTGGGCTGACCCTGTCCATCCGAGGATCGAGCACGATGCGCGACACCCTGTCCCACTACATCGACGGCCAGCCCGTCGCCTTCCGCGGCGACGACCACGCCGAGGTCTTCGACCCGGCGACCGGCGTCGTCCAGCGCCACGTGCCGCTGGGCGCCGCGCATGCGGTGGAGATGGCGGTGCACGCCGCCAGTGCGGCCTTCCCCGGCTGGGCGGCGACGCCGCCGCTGCAGCGCGCGCGGGTGCTGTTCCGCTTCCGCGAGCTGCTGGAACGCAATGCTGATGCACTGGCACGCTGCATCAGCGCCGAGCACGGCAAGACCGTGACCGACGCGCGCGGCGAAGTGGTCCGCGGCATGGAGGTGGTGGAGTTCGCCTGCGGCATCCCGCACCTGCTCAAGGGCGAGCATTCGCACGACGTCGGCCGCGGCGTGGACGCCTGGAGCGAATACGCGCCGCTGGGCGTGGTGGCCGGCGTCACCCCGTTCAACTTCCCGGCGATGGTGCCGCTGTGGATGCTGCCGGTGGCATTGGCCTGCGGCAACAGCTTCGTGCTCAAGCCCTCCGAACACGCGCCCTCGGCGTCGCTGCTCCTGGCCGAATGGCTGCACGAGGCCGGATTGCCGGCCGGCGTGTGCAACGTGGTGCACGGCGCCAAGCCGGCGGTGGACGCGCTGCTGGCGCACCCGCAGGTGCAGGCCCTCAGCTTCGTCGGCTCCACCGCGGTGGCCGCCGACCTGTACGCGCGCGGCAGTGCGCTGGGCAAGCGCGTGCAGGCGCTGGGCGGGGCCAAGAATCACCTGGTGGTGCTGCCCGACGCCGACCTGGACGATGTCGCCGACGCCCTGCTCGGTGCCGGCTACGGCTCGGCGGGCGAACGCTGCATGGCGATCTCGGTGGCGGTGTGCGTGGGCGACGCGCTGGCCGATGCGCTGGTGGCCAAGCTGGCGCCGCGTGTGGCCGCGCTGCGCCTGGGCGCGGGCCAGGCCGACGCCGGCCGCGACGAGCCGGACATGGGCCCGCTGGTCAGCGCCGCGCACCGGGAGCGCGTGCTCGGCTACATCCACAGCGGCGTGGCCGAGGGCGCGCGCCTGGTGGTCGACGGCCGCCCGGCGGGTGCGCCCGACCACCCGCAGGGCTTCTTCCTCGGCGGCAGCCTGTTCGACCACGTGCGCAGCGACATGCGCATCTACCGCGAAGAGATCTTCGGCCCGGTGCTGTGCGTGGTGCGGGTGGCCGACGCCGCCGCCGCGTTGCGCCTGATCGCCGACCACGACTACGGCAACGGCGCGGCGGTGTTCACCCGCGACGGCGGCGCCGCGCGCGCGTTCGCGCGGCAGGTGCAGGCCGGCATGGTCGGCATCAACGTGCCGATCCCGGTGCCGATGGCCTTCCACAGCTTCGGCGGCTGGAAGCGCTCGCTGTTCGGGCCGCTGCATGTGCACGGCCCGGACGGGGTGCGCTTCTACACCCGGCTCAAGACCGTCACCGCGCGCTGGCCGGAGGCCGCGGGCGGCGCCGAGTTCACGATGCCGACGATGCGGTAGAGGGCTAGGAATGGGGAATCGGGAATAGGGAATCGCAAAAGCGCCGCGGCGCCCGCATCGGACAACCCGGCAACCGCATCACTTGCTGTTGCTGTTGCTCTTGCTGTTGCGATTCCCCAATCCCGATTCCCCATTCCCGGCCCTGCGCCCACCGCAGCGCAACACGCGCCGGCCGAGGGCCGGGTGTAGCCTTGCGCCACCCCGGCGCCCGGCCGGGTCCGCCGCCGCCACAGGAGCCGCTCCATGATCAAGGTCAGCGTGATGTACCCGTACACGCCAGGCGCCCGTTTCGACCATGCCTACTACCGCGACACGCACATGCCGCTGGTGCAGGCGCGCATGGGCGCGACCTGCCTGCGCTACACCGTGGACAAGGGCCTGTCCGGCGGCACCCCCGGCAGCGACCCGATCTACGTCGGCATGTGCCACATCTTCTGCGACTCGGTGGAGTCCTTCCAGGCCGGCTTCGGCCCGCATGCGGAGGAGATCCTCGGCGACATCAAGAACTACACCGACCTGACGCCGGTGATGCAGATCAGTGAGGTGGTTGTCGGGTAAGGCTCGCTGCGCGAGCCGGGATTGGGCATTCGGGATTGGGGATTGGCAACAGCACGCAGATTTGCGCATTTGCGAATCCCGAATCCGCCAATCTCCAATCCCGGCCCTCTACAATGCCGCCCCCGTCGCCACGCCGCACCGCCCGTTGATGAACATCGTTGTCAAAGAAGACCTCAAGGCCTACATCGATCCGCTGACCGCCGACGAATACGCTGCCCTGGAACGCAGCCTGCTGGCCGAGGGCTGCCGCGACGCGCTGGTGCTGTGGGGCGACATCCTGGTCGACGGGCACAACCGCTACGGCATCTGCCAGAAGCACGGCCTGCCGTTCCAGACCGTACAGAACACCCGCTTCCAGTCGCTGCAGGACGTGCACCTGTGGATGATCGACCAGCATCTGGGCCGGCGCAGCGTCTCCGACTTCCAGCGTGGTGTGCTGGCGCTGCGCAAGCGCGAGATCCTCGCCGAGCGGCGCGCCAGCGCAGCCGCCGCGGACACCCCCGCTGCCGACGTCGCCGACACCGACCGTGCCGCCGCCGATTCCGCCGATGCCGTCAACGACGCCGATACGCCGCCCTGGGCGGACGCGCCGGCACCGCTGAGCCGCGCCGAGCTGGCGCGCGTGGCGCGGCTCAGCAACAGCCAGGTGGTGCAGATCGAGAAGATCCAGAAGCAGGCCGCGGCCGAGGTGGTGGAAGCGGTCAAGTCCGGTGCGATCTCGATCAATGCCGCCGCGGCGGTGGCCAGCCTGCCTGAGGAGGAACAGCGCGCCGCGGCGATGGCCGGCAAGGACGAACTGAAGCAGGCCGCCAAGCGCGCCCGCGAGTCCAAGCGCAAGCCCAAACCGGCCCCACCGGCCGCCGCCGAGGACGCGGCGTCCGCAGCGGACGCCGAGGGCGACGCCACGCTTGCGTTGCGCCAGCGCGTGGCCGAACTCGAGGCCGAGAACCAGGCGCTGCGCGAGGAAGTGGCGGCGCTGCGCGCGCAGTTGCCGGGCTGATCCACGCATACACGTCATCCATGCCCCGGCCGGATGACCTGGCCGCCGCGCATGCAACCGCGCTCACCGCGCACTGCGTAGACTCGGCCGCATGAGCGTGTCTTCCGGCCCTGCCCTGCCCCCCGATCCGCGCCGCGCGCAGTTGCGGCGCATGAAGCTGCTGGCGGCGCTGTTGCTGCTGGCGATGCTGTGCGGCTTCCTGCTCAGCCATGCCATGGGCCTGCACGGGGTGTGGGCCTGGGTCGGCGCGTTCTGCGAAGCGGCCACGGTCGGCGCGCTGGCCGACTGGTTCGCGGTGGTGGCGCTGTTCCGGCATCCGCTGGGCCTGCCGATTCCGCACACCGCGATCATCCCGCACGGCAAGGCGCGCATCGCCGACAGCCTGGCGGTGTTCGTGCGCGATCAGTTCCTGGAACCGGGCGCGCTGCTGGCCAAGCTCAGCGCGTTCGATCCCGCGGCGCGGCTGGGCCAGTGGCTGGCCGAGCCGGCGCAGTCCGCACGGCTGGCCGATCTGGCCCGCGGCTGGGCGTTGCAGGCGCTGGACTTGCTGGACGAAGCCGCGGTGCGGCGCCGCATCCATGGTTTCGTGGTGGCGCGGCTGCGCGACTGGGACGCCGCCGCCACCGCCGGCGAACTGCTCGGCCTGCTCACCGCCGACAGCCGCCACCACGCACTGCTCGACGAAGCGCTGACCCGGCTCGGCCGGCACCTGGACGATGCCGCGGTCAAGCAGCGGGTGTCGGCAATGATCGTCAAGTACGCGCGGCGCGAATGGCCCAAGCTGGTCGGCACCGTGGAATGGGTGAAGCCGGTGGAAGGCATCGCCGACACCCTTGCCGAGCGCCTGGCGCACGCGCTGCTGGAAGAACTGCAGGACGTGCTGTCGCAGCCGCAGCATCCGCTGCGCCAGGATTACGAGCGCTGGCTCGGCGGTTACGTGCAACGGCTGCGCGCCGATCCCGCCACCGCCGAGAAAGTGCAGGCGCTGAAGCAGCGGCTGATCGACCACCCCGGCGTGCAGGAGTACGTGCAGGGCCTGTGGGATCAGATCCACGGCGCGCTGCGCGAGGACCTGTCGCGCCAGGACGGTGCGCTGGTGCAGCACCTGCAGTGCGCCCTCGGCGCGCTCGGCCAGTCGCTGGCGCAGGATCCCGCCCTGCGCGAGGCGCTCAACCAGCACCTGCTCGGCGGCGCCGAGCGGCTGACCCAGCGCCTGCGCAGCGGCGTCACCGAGCACATCGCGCAGACCGTGAAGGGCTGGGACGAACGCCACCTGGTCGAGCAACTGGAGCTGAGCGTGGGCCGCGACCTGCAGTACATCCGTTTCAACGGCACTCTGGTCGGCGGATTGATCGGGCTGGCACTGCACGCTGCCGTCACGCTGCTTGGCTGAGCGTGCATGGCAAGGATGCACTGCGCCGCTGGCGCGGCCGGCCCCGCTGCCGACGCACGATGCGACGCACGCACCCCACGACGGACCGCTGACCCGCGGCACCCGGTGCCACCCACACAGCAAGGTGTAGACACGCCTCGACTCTTTGCACCGAAGGGCTGGCGCGACAGCCACGCCCGCGCTAGCGTTGGGGGACGACCTGCGGGGCCTGCGTCGCCGCTGTGAACGCCATCCCGCAACCGGTCGGGGGAAGCCGATGCGCGTGCCGAACGCGCGTTCGCCAGAGGAAGGGGGAGCATGTCGAAGAAACGCCGGACACCCATCGCCGGCCCTGCGCGGCTTGCGCGGCTCGCCGCCCTGGCCGTGCTGGCCGTCGGGCTGCTCGCCGCGCTGCTGATCGCGCATGGCGTGCAGCAGCGCAACCGCGCGCAGGCGCAGGCGCGCTTCCAGCAACTGGCCTCGCACGTCGCCAACGATCTGCGGCAGCGCCTGGACATGTACGAGCACGGCCTGCGCGGCGCGCGCGGTGCGGTGATCGCGGCCGGCGGCGACCGCATCTCGCGCGAGCGCTTCGCCCGCTATAGCGCCTCGCGCGACTATCTGCGCGAGTTCCCCGGGGTGCGCGGCTTCGGCTACATCCAGCGGGTGCCGCGCGCCGAGGAGGCGGCGTTCCTGCAGCAGGCCCGCGCCGACGGCGCACCGTCGCTGCAGATCAGTGAGCTGGGGCCGCACGACGGCGATCGCTTCGTCATCGTCTACATCCAGCCGACGCAGTCCAACACGCCGGCACAGGGCTTCGACATCGCCTCCGAACCGGCGCGACGCGACGCGGCGATCGCCGCCGCGCACTCGGGCAAGCCCACCATCACCGCGCCGATCCGCCTGGTGCAGCGGCCGGGGCTGGGCAAGAGCGGCTTTCTGCTGTTGTTGCCGGTGTATCGCGAAGGCCTGCCGCTGCAGACCCCGGAACAGCGCTGGCAGGCCACCAGCGGCTGGGCATACGCCCCATTGAGCATCGCCGAGGTACTGGCCTCCTCCGACGACCACCGCAACGAACTGCATCTGAGCCTGGCCGACAGCCAGACCCCGGCGCAGCCGTTCTATCGCGACAGCGCCACACCGATCCTGGCCGGAGGCCCCACCGCCGAACGCACCCTGGCGGTCTATGGACGCCAGTGGCGCATCGGCGCACACGCCACGCCGGGCTTCATGCGCTCGCTCGACCAGACCTCGCCGCTGTTCGCCGGCGCCCTGGCCGCCGGCATCGCGCTGTTGCTGGCCACCCTGCTGTACGTGTTCCTGACCAGCCTGCGCCGCCGCGACCTGATCCTCAGCGAGCAGAGCCAACTGGCCGCCCTGGTCGCCGGCACCAGCGAAGCGATCGTCGCCGAAGACCTGAGCGGCCGCGTGACCCACTGGAATCCCGCGGCCACGCGCATCTTCGGCTACACCCCCGAGCAGGCCATCGGCCAGCCGCTGCAGCGGTTGCTGGGCGCGCACGTCCGCGATCCCATCGACAGCGGCGACGGCGTCCGCGAACTGCGCCACCGCGATGGTCACACCGTCAGCGTCCTGGCCAGCGTCTCGCCGATCGCCGGCACCCGCGGCGGCACCATCGGCCATTCGCACCTGCTGCACGACGTCACCGAACAGGTGCGCGCGCAGGCGCGGGTGCTGGAGCTCAACGCCACGCTGGAGCAGCAGGTGGCCGAGCGCACCAGCGAACTGGTGACCTATTCGGCGCTGCAGCGCGCGATCCTGGCCAATGCCGGCTACGCGATCGTCGCCACCGATCCGGACGGCGTCATCACCCTGTTCAATCCGGCCGCAGAACTGCTGCTCGGCTACGCCGCGCACGAGTTGATCGGGCGCAAGGCCACGGGCCTGTTCCTGGACCCGGAACAGCTGAGTGCACGCGCCGAGCGCATGGCCGCGCAATCGGGCATGCCGGTGCAGCCCTCGTTCGAGTCGGTGGCCGCGCTGTCCACGCTGGGACGCAGCGACACCCGCGAGTGGACCTACCTGAGCAAGGATGGCCACGCCTTCCCGGTCTTGCTCACCCTGAGCACGCTGCGCGACGACGACGACCGGGTGATCGGCTACCTCGGCATCGCGGTCGATCTGACCGAGCAGAAGCGGCGCGAGCGCGAGCTGCGCCTGGCGATCGACGCGGCCGAAAGCGCCAACCAGTCCAAGAGCGATTTCCTGGCCAACATGAGCCACGAGATCCGCACGCCGATGAACGCGATCCTGGGCATGCTGTACCTGCTGCGGCACAGCGCGCTGTCGCAGGCGGCGCAGGACATGATCCAGAAGATCGAGCTGTCCGCACGCAACCTGCTGGAGATCATCAACGACATCCTCGACTTCTCCAAGATCGAGTCCGGGCGCATCGACCTGGAATCGGCGCCGTTCGATCTCAACGAGTTGCTGGAGAACATCGCCGCGCTGATGACCTCGGCGACCAGCGCCAAGCCGGTGGAGATGATCGTCGAGCCGCTGCCGCCGGGCTGCCGCTGGCTGCGCGGCGACGCGCTGCGCCTGAACCAGGTGTTGATCAACCTGGTGGGCAACGCCATCAAGTTCACCGAACAGGGCGAGGTGGCGCTGTCGGTGCGTGCCTTCCCCGGCGCCGAACCCGGCAAGCTCAAGCTGCTGTTCTCGGTGCGCGACACCGGCATCGGCATCCCGCGCGAGAAGCAGAGCCTGATCTTCTCGCCGTTCCTGCAGGCCGACACCTCCACCAGCCGCCGCTACGGCGGCAGCGGCCTGGGCCTGACCATCAGCCGGCGCCTGGTGGAGCTGATGGGCGGGCAACTGGAAGTGCAGAGCGCTCCCGGCCAGGGCAGCGATTTCTACTTCGTCATTCCGTTCGCGGTGGCGCCGGCACCGGCCGCCGACGCCGAACCGGCGCAGGCGCGGCGGGTGTTGATCGCCGACGACCACGACCTGGTGAGACGCAGCCTGACCGACATCGCCAACGGCTTCGGCTGGCAGGTGGAAGCGGTGTCCAGCGGCACCGCCGCGTTGGCCGCGGCCGCGCCGGAACGGGCCGAATTCGACGTGATCCTGCTGGACTGGCGCATGCCCGACCTGGACGGGTTGAGCGTGGCCCAGCGCATCCGCGCGCAATCGGCGCCGGACCGGCAGCCCATCATCGTCATGGTCACCGCCTACGAGCGGCGCATGATCCAGGAGCAGCAGCCTGGCGTCGCCGACGTGGATGCGGTGATGACCAAGCCGGTCACCGCCTCGGCCCTGCAGCGCACCATCGCCATGCTGCTGGCGCGCCGCAACGGCGAGCTGCCCGCGCCAGCGCACGGCGACGGCGTCGCACGCCTGGCCGGGGCCCGCTTGCTGGTGGTCGACGACAGCGACATCAACCGCGAGGTCGCGCAGCGCATCCTCGAAGGCGAAGGCGCGCTGGTCGACCTGGCGCAGGACGGCGCGCAGGCGCTGCAGCGGCTACGCCGCGATCCCGGCCGCTTCCACGTCGTGCTGATGGACGTGCAGATGCCGACCATGGACGGCTACGAAGCCACCCGGCAACTGCGTGCCGATCCGGACCTGGCCGCCGTGCCGGTGATCGCCCTCACCGCCGGCGCCTATCGCCAGCAGCAGGAGATGGCGCTGTCCAGCGGCATGAACGGCTTCATCGCCAAACCGTTCCAGGTCGAGGACCTGATCGCGATCATCCGCCGGTTCCTGCCGCCGGACCTGACCGCGCTGCCCCTGCTGCCGCTGGCGGCGCCACCGTCGGCGCTGCCGGCGGACGAGTGGCCGGTCAGCGATCCTGCGTTGCTCGATACCGTCCAGGCGCAGCGGCTCTGGGGCGAGCGCGATCCGTATCGGCGCTATCTGCTGAAGCTGTTGCAGGAGCATCCGGACCCGGCGGCCAGCGTCCGCACCCTGCTGGAAGCGCAACGGCCCGCCGAGGCCGTCTCGCTGGTGCACAAGTTGCGCGGCTCAGCCGGATCGCTGGCCTTGCCGGCGTTGAGCATCGCCAGCGCCGCCCTCGAAGAACGCTTGAGCACGGCGCCGACGCAGGCCGACGCCGAGATCGCCGCGCTGGCCGCGGCGATGGCCGACACCGCTGCCGAAGTGCTGCGCTTCGCCGACGCCACCCAGGTTGCGACGCCACCTGCGGCAGCGAACATCGCCGCGGTCGATCCGGCGACGCTGCAGGCCTCCTGGTATCAGGTGCTGCAGGTGCTGGACAGCGACGATCCGGACCGCATCGACCGTACGCTGCGGCAACTGGCGCCTGTCCTGCCGGCGGCGCAGGCCGCCGAACTGCAACAGTTGCTGGAGAATTTTTCCTTCCGCGAAGCCGAGGCTCAAGTCAGGCGATGGCTGGCCGATGCACGCGATTGAGAGAGCGCCGCCCGCGCGGCGGCGCGTGTCCGACGGGAACCCACCATGACCCAGCCTTGCATCCTCTGTGTCGATGACGAACCCAGCAACCTGGCGCTGATCCGCCAGCTCCTGCGCGAGGACTATGCGCTGGTGTTCGCCAAGAACGGCGCCGAAGCCCTGCGTGGGGTGGCCAAGCACCGCCCGGCGCTGATCCTGCTGGACGTCGACCTGCCCGACATCGACGGCTACACCCTCGCCCGCACCCTGAAGGAAGACGCGCGCAGCGCGGCGATCCCGATCATCTTCGTCACCGGCAAGGACAAGGACACCGACGAGAGCATCGGGTTCGACGCCGGCGGCGTCGACTACATCACCAAGCCCTACTCGCCGAGCATCCTGCGCGCGCGGGTGCGTACCCACCTGTCGCTGGTCAGCGCCACCAGCCTGGCCGACAGCCACCGCGACGCGATCGAGATGCTGGGCATGGCCGGCCACTACAGCGACTCGGACACCGGCACGCATATCTGGCGCATGGCCGCCTACGCCCGCGCGCTCGCGCTGGCCGCCGGCTGGTCGCGCGAGGACGCCGACCTGCTGGAGCAGGCCGCGCCGATGCACGACACCGGCAAGATCGGCATCCCCGATGCGGTGCTGAAGAAGCCCGGGCCGCTGGACGCCGCCGAGTGGCAGGTCATGAAGCGGCACCCGAGGATCGGCTACGACATCCTCAGCCGCAGCAGCGCGCCGCTGTTCCGGCTCGCCGCCGAGGTCTCCCTGTACCACCACGAGCACTGGGACGGCGGCGGTTACCCGGCCGGCGTCTCCGGCACGCAGATCCCCGAATCGGCACGGATCGTGGCGCTGGCCGACGTGTTCGACGCGCTCACTTCACCGCGCCCGTACAAGGACGCCTGGCCGCTGGAACAGGCGATGGCGCTGTTCCGCGACAAGGCCGGCAGCCAGTTCGAGCCGCGCCTGGTGCAGCTGTTCGAGGCGATCCTGCCGCAGATCCTGCAGATCCAGGCGTACTGGAACGAGCGCGAGACCGAGGATGACCCGCCGCCACGCGGCAAGGCGCAGGCCGCGCTCGGGCAGCACGGCGGCTGATACAAGCCCCTCTCCCCCCGGGAGAGGGGTTGGGGTGAGGTGAGGGGACGGCGCGAAGCGACTCGCAGAGATCGAGGACACGCGGCTTCGCCCGCACCCTCACCCGCCCCTTCGGCGCACCTTCTCCCGGATGGAGAAGGAACAGCGCACTACGCTCCGCGACGGGCGTGACCGGTCACGCCCATCGCGGCTGAAGCCGCTCCTACGAAAGACACACGATGCACCGCTTCTCAGCGCCGCTGCAGACGCCAGGCGCGGTGGATGCGCGGGTTGCGCTCGAAATCGACGTCGATGGTCTGCGCGCTGATCTCCTCGCACACCGCGAATTCGGCCAGCGCGCTCTCGTCCAGCTTGAAGCGGCGGAAGTTGTTGGAGAAGTACAGCACGCCCTCGGGCATCAGCCGCGCCACCGCCGCGCGCAACAGCCGCACGTGCTCGCGCTGGATATCGAAATCCTCGGCGCGCGCGGAGTTGGAAAAGGTCGGCGGGTCGCAGAAGATCACGTCGTAGCGGTTCTTCTCCGCCTCCAGCCAGCTCAGCGCGTCGGCCTGCACCAGCCGGTGCTGGGCGCCGCCCTTGCCGTTGAAGGCCAGGTTGTCGGCGCACCACTGCAGATAGGTGCCGGACAGGTCCACGCTGGTGGTGGAATCGGCGCCGGCCACCGCCGCCTGCACGCTGGCCACGCCGGTGTAGCAGAACAGGTTGAGGAAACGCTTGCCGCGCGCCTGCTGCGCCATCACCCCGCGCAGCGGGCGGTGGTCGAGGAACAGCCCGGTATCCAGGTAGTCGAACAGGTTCACCCGCAGCAGCGCATCGTGCTCGCGCACCACCAGGAACTCGCCACGCTGCTCGAAACGGCCGTACTTGCTGCCGCCCTTGCCGCGTTCGCGGGTCTTCAACGCCACCTGCTCGGCCGGCACCGCGAACACCTCGCGCGCCGCCGCCAGCAGTTCGTTGCGGCGGCGGCGCACGTCCACATCGGGAATGCTGTCCGGCGCCGCGTACTCCTGCACGTGCAGGAAGGTGCGTGCCTGGCCGCCGTCTTCCTGGTACACGTCGATCGCCGCCGCGTACTCGGGCAGGTCGGCATCGTAGGCGCGGTAGCAGCCGATCCGCTCGCGCGTGCGCCAGGTCTTGAACTTGCGCAGGTTCTTGCGCAGGCGGTTGGCGACCATCTGTGCGCCGTCGCTGAGCGCGCGCGGCTCCTCGCTGGCACCCGCACGCGGCGCGACCGCGATCGGGTCGCAGACGATCAACGGGCACTCCAGCGCACCGTTGAACATCTGGTACTTCTTGGCCGCGCGCAGGCCGGTGGCGTAGGCCAGTTCGTCGCTGCCGCACAGCAGGCTGGCGCGCCACTGCGGTACCGCGCGCTTGAGCGCATCGCCCAGGCGCCGGTACAGCGCCGCGTCGGCGGCCAGGCGCTCGTCGTAGGGGGGATTGCACACCACCGTGCCCAACGCCTGCGCCGGAACAGGCAGCGCCGCGACGTCGTGCGCGGCGAAGGCGATCGCCTCGACCACGCCGGCTGCCAGCGCGTTCTGGCGCGCCGCGCGCAGCGCATGCGGGTCGATGTCGCTGCCGTACAGCACCGGCCGCAATGCGGCGCGGCCGGCCTGGGCGCGCTGCCGCGCCTCGGCCAGCAGCGTCCGCCAGGCCGCCACATCGAACCCCAGCCAGCGACTCGGCGCGGCATCGGCATCGGTGTCGCCGCGCTGCTGCGCCGCCAGTTCGCCGCGCAGCAGGCCCGGCGCGACATCGGCGGCCATCAGCGCGCCTTCGATCAGCAGCGTGCCGCTGCCGCACATCGGATCCAGCAGGCCACCGCCCTGCGCATACAGCGCCGGCCACTGCCCGCGCAGCAGCACCGCCGCGGCCAGGTTCTCCTTCAGCGGCGCCTCGTTCTGCGCCTGGCGCCAGCCGCGCCGGTGCAGCGAGCCGCCGCCCAGGTCCACCGACAGCGTCGCGCGCCCCTTGCGCAGCGACAGGTTCAGGCGCAGGTCCGGGTGCTCCACGTCCACCGACGGTCGCTCCAGGCCCTCGCCGCGCAGCGTGTCCACCACCGCATCCTTGACCCGCTGGGCGGCGAAGCGCGCATGAGTGATGCCGGTGCCGGACACATGCGCGTCCACCGCCAGGGTGTGCTGCGGCGCCAGATGGCTGCGCCACGGCAGCGTGGCCACGCCGGCGTACAGCGCCGCCTCGTCGGGGCAGTCGAAGGACTGCAGCGGCCACAGCACCCGGCTGGCCAGGCGCGACCACAGCACCGCGCGCTGCGCGTCCTGCAGGCTGCCTTCGGCATTGACCCCGGCGACGGTGGCGGTGGCCTGCGCCGCGCCGAGCGCGAGCAGTTCATCGACAAGCAGGTATTCCAGGCCCTTGGCGCAGGAGACGAAGAATTTCACGGAAGGCGGACCAGGACGGACGGGAGGGAGGCACGGCGGACGCCGCGCGCGTGGCGCATCGCCGGCGCCGGATCCGGCGTTGCCGCGGCCGCGGCCGCGGATCGGGGATGAGCACGCGAACGCACCGCACCGGAACGGCGCGCAGAATACCACAGGGTCCGTGCGCCCCTGCCCGCTGCGCGGTGTCCTGACGCAGGGTGCGCCGCGGCCGTCACTGGCCTCGTGTGACGGGTACAGTGACGTCGCCCGTCGGCGTTAGCTTCGCGACCAGCCCGCGCCGTGGCAGATGAAGCTGGCGCTGCAGACACGCCCTCCTGCCGCCTTGGTGCGCGACGCGCCGCGCAATGCGAGGCCACGAATCCGGCGCTGGGCATGCCCGGCGGCCGCCCCCGTCGACGGCAGCGTACGCCGCTCACCACGGCGTCAGCCGCCACGCCTCGGCATCGGCCTGCAAGCGCTGCTGCAGGCGCAGCATGTCCAGGAAATCCGCATCGTGCGAGACCACCAGCAGCGCGCCGGGATACTGCAGCAGCACCGCGCGCAGCGCGTCGCGGGCCTCGCGGTCCAGGTGGTTGTCCGGCTCGTCCAGCAACAGCAGTTCGGCCGGCGGCGTGCGATAGAAGGCGCAGGCCAGCGCGGTCTTCAGCCGTTCGCCGCCGCTGAGCTGGCCGCAGGGCACGCCGATGCGCTGCGCGTCCAGGCCGAGCAAGGCCAATCGCGTGCGCAGCTCGGCGAGCGCCATGCCGGGCGCGGCGGCCTGCACCTGCGCCAGCGCGGTGGCAGCCGGGTCCAGCGACACCAGCGACTGATCCAGGTAGGCGCTGGCGGCGCGCACCCGGCAACTGCCGGACAGCGCCGCCACCTGCCCGGCCAGCGCACGCAGCAGGGTCGACTTGCCGCTGCCGTTGGCCCCGACCACGCCGATCCGTGCGCCGCCCTGCACCACCAGATCCAGCGGCTGCCGCGTCGCCGGCGCGAACGGCAGCCGCAGCGCCTGCAGTTCGACCAGGCGCCGGGTGGCCGCATCGGCCGGCGGCGGCGCGAACAGCGCCACCGGCGCGTCGGGCTGCGCCTGGCGCGCGGCCTCGGCGATCCGCGCCAGGCTGCGCGCCTGCGTGGCCTGATGATCGCGCACCCGCTTGCCGGCGCTGTCCTGGCTGCGCTGCTTCTGCCGGCCGAGCAGGATCGGCGCCTGGTTGGCCGCGCCGGCCTGCTGCCGCCCGCGCGCACTGCGCCGCTGCTGTCGATCGTGCTGCGCCTGCCAGGCGGCGCTGTCGCGCGCGTGCTGCAGCTTGTGCTGCGCCAGTTCGGCCTGCGCAGCCTCGCGCTCGCGCGCCCGGCACTGCAGGTAGAACGCGTAGTCGCCGCCGTAGTCGCGCAGCCCGCTTGGCGACAGTTCCAGCGTGCGCTGCATGTCCTGCAGCAGCAGCGCATCGTGGCTGATCACCAGCAGGCCGCCCGGCCAGCGCTGCAGCGCCTCGCGCAGGCGCTGCCGCTGCGCCGCGTCAAGGTGCAGGGTCGGCTCGTCCAGGATCAGCGCATCGGCATCGGCCAGCCAGGCGCCGACCAGCGCCACCCGCATCGCTTCGCCGCCGCTGAGCGTGGCCGCCAGGCGTTGCGGCTCCAGCGCACCGAGGTCGTGCGCGTGCAGCTGCGCCTGCAGGCGCTGGACGATGTCCCAGCGTTCGCCGAGCGCGTCGAAATCGGCCACGTCGGCACTGCCGGCCTCGATCCGCGCCAGCGCCCGCAACGCCGCGCCCACCCCCGCCAGGTCGGCGACGGTGGCGTGCGGTGCCGGCGCGATCTGCTGCGGCACGTAATGCAGGCGGCCATGGCGCACGCAGCGTCCGGCGCTGGGCGTCAGTTCGCCGGCGAGCAGGCGTGCGAACACGCTCTTGCCGACGCCGTTGCGGCCGACCAGGCCGGTGCGGCGCGCATCGAGCGCGAAGTGCAGATCGGAGAACAGGATCCTGCCATCGGGCAGGACATGGGTCGCGCTGTCCAGCGCAAGCAGCGGATGCGTCATGGGAACCTCCATGGATGCCGGTCGTGCCCGCCGATCGCTCGGCAGGAAGGACGAAGGCCGTCGCGAAGACGGCGGCATCAATGGCGCATCGGCGTGAATCCTCGATCGGGGTGGACGCGGGACGATGCTAACGCACCCCGGCCGTGACGGGCCAAGGTGCGCCGCGCTGGCTCAGGCCGCGGACAGGAACGCCGGGTGGTAGGCCACCTCGGCCATCGGCGGCAGGCGCTCGCCGAAGGCCAACGCCTGGAAGGCCTCGACCGGCACACCCGGCAGGGTCAACCCGGGTTCCGGGCGGAAGCCGAAACGCGCGTAGTAGGCCGGGTCGCCCAGCACCACGCAGCCGGCCGCGCCCAGCGCCTGCAACTGCGCCAGCGCCTCGCGCATCAGGCGCGTGCCCAGGCCCTGGCGCTGGTGGCCCGGCCCCACCGACAGCGGTCCCAGCCCGTACCAGCCGCGGCTGTCGTCGGACAGGCTCACTGGCGACACTGCGACATGGCCGACGATGTAGCCCTCGTGCTCGATCACCAGCGACAGGGTCAGCGCGCCGTCCGCGCGCAGCCGTTCGATGATGTCCTGCTCGTCGTGGCGGCTGTGCGCGACGCGGAAGAAGGCGACCAGGGTCAGCGCCTCGATCGCCGCCGCGTCGGCCGGCCGCTCGGCGCGCAACAGCAGCTCATCGGATGCGCTCACAGGCGCTCCAGCAGCTCGGCGAAGGCCTGCGCCGAGGTCGCCACGTGCTCGCCCAGGCGGTGCGTGTCGTCGACCAGCAGCAGCCGCGCGGCACGCGCCTGCGCCCAGGCGATCACCTCGGCGGCGGGAATCAGTTCGTCGCGCCAGGCATGCACCACCGAGGTCGGCACCGGTGCCGCGTCCAGCGCCGGCATGTGCCCCATCCGCGTCGGCGGTACCATCAGGAACAGGCCGCGCACCGGCACGTGCAGCGACACCTGCGCGGCGATGTAGGCGCCGAGGCTGGAACCGGCCAGCACGACCGGCCCGCGCTGCGCCGCCGCCTGCGCCAGTTCCAGCAGGCGCTGCAGGCGCGTCGGCACGTCGCCCAGCGGGCTGATGTCGCGGCGCGCATCCAGGTCGGTGTAGTCCGGGCGCGAATGGCTCCAGCCCAGGCGTTCCGCCACCTCGGCCAATGCGGTCACCTTGATCGCGTCCGGCCCACTCTCGAAGCCGTGCGAGAGGATGCAGTGGCCGCGGCTCACAGCGCCACCACCGCATCGCCCAGCCGCAGCGTGCCGCCCTGCACGATGCGCGCGCACAGGCCGCCGTGGCCGCGCATGGCGTTGTAGCCGCCCGGCCCCAGCGCCTGCTCCATGCGCGAGCACGGATCGCACGGCGCGATGCCTTCCAGCTCGACGTCGCCAATGCGGAAGCGGCGCCCCTTCAGCGCGATCAGCGGAATGCCCGAGACCACCACGTTGCGCCGCAGGGTCGCCGGCGCCACCGCCGCATGCCCGGCCAGCGCGGCGATCGCCGGCAGGTGTTCGGCCTGGATCAGGGTGACGCCGCGCTTGCCGTTGCGGCCGGCGTAGCGGTCGCCGTGCAGGCCGCCATCGGTCTGCGCCGCAGCGGCGTCGACTTCGTGCATCGGCACGTCGCGGGCCGGGCGCAGGCCGATCCATTCCACGCGTCCGGCGCGCGGCAGTGTGGCCAGCAGGGTCGCCAGCGGGCTTTCGGAATTCAGGGTCATCGGCGAATGCTAGCATCCGCGCATGCCGCCCACCTCGCCGTTGCCGATCCACGATGCGCCCCTGCCCTACGTCGGACTGCTGGAGGAGCGCGCGCCGGACAGCATCACGCTGGCGGTGATCCACTGCACTGAGCTGCCGGACCTGGCCAGTGCGCGCCTCTACGGCGAACGCGTGCTGTATCCGTCGGGCACCGGCAACAGCGGCCATTTCTACATCGACCGCGACGGCAGCGTGCATCGCTACGTGCCGCTGCAGCGGATCGCGCACCACGTGCGCGGCTACAACCGGCAATCGCTTGGCATCGAACTGGTCAACCGCGGACGCTATCCGCTGTGGCTGGATTCGCGCCACCAGGCGATGCGCGAGGACTACCCGCCGACGCAAGTGCAGGCGCTGATCCGGCTGCTGCAGCAGTTGCGCGCGGAACTGCCGCAGCTGCGCCACATCGCCGGACACGACGCGCTGGACCGCAGCCTGGAACCGGCCAGCGACGATCCGACGCGGCAGGTGCAGCGCAAGCGCGATCCGGGACCGCGCTTCCCGTGGCCGCAGGTGCTGGAGGCGGTGGCGCTGGCGCCGTATGCGCCGTCGCCTTGACCACCTTGGAGGCGGTTAATTGAAACGGTCGATTCGGGCCGCGATGGAGTAGCAGCCAGCGTCGCATTCGCACGCTCCTACGGAAATTCCTGAGCGCGCTCAGTGCACGCCGACGTAGTTCTTCTCGCCCGCGGTCACCGCCACGTCCAGGCGATTGCCGACCGGCGCCAGCGGACACACCACGTGCGGGGTGAACGCGCACGGCGGGTTCTGCGCCAGGTTGAAATCCAGCACGATGCGGCCACCCTGCGGCGCCGGCACGAACAGATAGCGGGCGCCGCCATAGCTCTCGCGGCCGCTGGTGCGGTCGGAGAACGGCAGGAACAGACGCTGGCCGGCGCCGTCGCGCAGTACCTGCAGGCGGTAGTGCCGCCCCTGCAGCACGAAGTCGGCGCTGCCGACCAGGGCCAGCGGCTGCGGCGTGCCGATCGAGGTGAGCAGCACCATCGCCTGCGGCGCCGGCACCGGATGCCAGTCGGCCACCACCCGCCACTGCGGATCGATCGGGAAGTAGTCGATGCCGCGGAAGCGCGCGCGCGCCGGCGCCTGCGGATCGCGGAAGCGCCAGCCGAACAGGTTGCCGGTGCGCACCACGTAGAACTCCTGCGTCCCCAGCATCACCCGGGTCTCGGTGCCGTGCGCCGCGTCGGTCTCCAGGCGGCCGCCGGCGAACGGCTGGCCGTTCACCTGCACCGGCGCGTCCGCTGCGGGCTGGAACTGCACGCCCTCCTGCGTATCCACCTGCAGCACGCCCAGATGCGCCGGACCGGCCGGCAACTGCACGTCGTTGTCGGGTGCGCTGCCGACCCGGTGCAGGCCGCTGTGCAGGCGGCCAGAGCCGGTATAGCTCAACCAGCCGGACGGCGCCCGCAACGTCGCCAGGCGCTGCGCGCGGCCACGCTGCACCGCCTCGCGATAGTGCGTGGCCGATTGCGCGCGCGGCGAGGCGTCGGCGCCATCGGCCGCCGCGCGGCGGTCGCCGCAGGCGGCCAGGCCCAGCAGCATCGCCAGCCCGCAGGCCTCACGCCAGCGCATGGTGCCGCCCCTGTCGCGTGCCATCGTGCATGCGTTCCGTGTGGACCGGCGCCGGCCCTAGCCGATGGCGCGCGGCCGCGCCGGATCGGCGATCCAGCCGCTCCAGGAGCCGGCATAAACGCGCGCGCCGTGCAGGCCGGCATGCTCCAGCGCCAGCAGCAGATGGCAGGCGGTGACGCCGGAGCCGCACATCAGCACCACCTCGCGCGGATCGCGCCCCTGCAGCAGCGGCTGCAGTTCCGCGCGCAGCTCCTGCGCCGGACGCAGGCGGCCGTCGCGCAGGTTCTGCGCCAGCGGCCGGTTGAGCGCGCCGGGCACGTGCCCGGGCAGCGGGTCGATCGGCTCCACCTCGCCACGGAAGCGCTCGCCGGGGCGCGCATCCAGCAACCAGCCCGGCGCCTCGTGCAGGCGTGCGGCGACCTCCTCGGCGGAGACGATGCGCGCCGCATCGAAGACCTGCGGATACGGCGGCAGCGGCGACGGCACGGAGGCCGCGTCGGTTTCCGGCAGGCCGAGCCGGCGCCATTCGGCCAGGCCGCCGTCGAGCACGGCGACCCGGCGATGGCCGAGCAGGCCCAGCATCCACCACAACCGCGCCGCGGCCATGCTGCCGTCGCCGGCGTCGTACACCACCACCTGGTGCTGTGGGCCGATGCCCCATTGGCCGAGCGTGCGCGCAAAGGCCGCGTCGTCCGGCAGCGGGTGCCGGCCCAGGCCGGGACGGCCGAGATCGGACAGATCCGCGTTCAGATCGGCGTACACCGCGCCGGGCAGGTGCGATTGCGCATAGGCCTCGCGCGCGGCCGCCGCCGCCGCAGGATCGAGCAGCGCCGCCGGCACGAACCGCGCATCGACCAGGCGCAGCAAGGGATCGCCGAGCGCCGCGGCCAGCGTCGGCGCCTCGACCAGGGTGTGCCATTCGGGGGACGTTGCGGTCATGCGGCTTGCTCCAGTCGGCGGCGCAGGTTGAGCAGGATCGCCGCGGTCGCGCCCCAGATCCGCTGGCCGGGCCAGCCGTACTCCAGCACGACGCGCGGGCGTCCGCGGTAATCGGTTTCGATGCTGCGCAGGTTGTCCGGCGCCATCAGGTAGGCCAGCGGCACCTCGAACACCTCGGCCACCTCGCCCGGATGCGGCTGCGGCACGAAGCGCGGATCGATCGCCGCGACCACCGGCATCACCCGGAAGCCGCTGATGGTGACGAACGGATCCAGGTAGCCCAACGGCTCCGCCTGCGACGCCGCCAGCGCGATCTCCTCCTCGCTCTCGCGCAGCGCCGCGGCCACCGCATCGGCATCGCTGGCCTCGATGCGGCCGCCGGGAAAGCTGACCTGGCCGCCGTGGTGACGCAGGCTGTCAGTGCGCCGGGTCAACAGTACATGGGTGCCATCGGCACGCGGCACCAGGCCGGCCAGCACCGCCGCTTCCACCGGCGCGCCGTCCGGCAGCAGATCCTGCAATTCGTGGTGGTTCCAGCCCGGCCCCGCCGGCGGCTGCTGCAGCGGGTGCAGTGCGCGCAGCAGATGCGCGCGTTCGGCCAGGCGCTGCCCCGGCGACGGCGACCAGCCGCGGCCCGGCAGGACTTCGTCCATGTAGCGGCGGCGTTCGGCGTCGCTCATGCCGCGCCAGCGTGCGATCTCGTCGCCGCTGCGCAGGCAGCCGGCGCAATAGCCCTGCGCATCGAGACGGCAGAGACCGATGCAGGGCGTGAGCAGGGCATGCGGAACGGGATCCATCGGATTCGACACCTTGCCAGCCTAGCGCGATTCGTCGGCGCCGTCGTTGCCTGCCAAAAAAAATTGCGCCGGCATCGCTGCCGGCGCAATCGTCGTGCACTGGAACGGCGTGCTTACTTGACGCTGACCAGCTTGATCTCGAACTGCACCGCCACGTTCGGCGGGAACGGCGTACGCGGGTCGGCACCGTAGGCCTTGTCCGGCGGCAGGGTCACTTCCCACTTGGAGCCGGCCGGCATCTGCAGCAGCGTGTCGCGCATGGCCTGCATCTCGACTTCGCTGACCTTGATCGCCGGGATCTGCTGCGCCGGACGCGCCTGCGCCGGACGCTGGCCGAACGGGTACGGACCGGCCACTTCCAGCTGCACGGTGCTGGCCTGGGTCGGCTTGGCACCCTTGCCGGCCTCGATCACGCGGTACTGCACGCCGCTCGGCAGGGTCTGCACTCCAGCCTTGGCCTTGTTCTGGGCCATGAACTGGTCGCTCTTGGTCTTGTTCTCGGCAGCGGCCTTCTCGTAGTCGGCCTTGGCCTGCTGGGCGCGGGCCTGCTCGCGCTTCTGGAACGCTTCCACCGCCGGCTTCAGCTGGTCGGCGCTGACCGCCGGCTGCTTCTTGGCGTAGGCGTCCTGCAAGCCCTTCACCACCGCATTGATATCGAGCTGCTCGCCGCGGCCGGTGAGTTCGGCAAGGTTGTTGCCGTAGTCGTAGCCGAAGTAATAGCTCAGCTTGCCCTTCTCGGACGAGGTGTCCTGGGCGAACGCATTGCCGCTCAGGGCGAGGGCCGCGACAGCGACCGCAATAGAACGCAACTTCATCAAACAATTCTCCAGGGTGGTGGCACAGGGCGGCCCGTGCCGCCTGAGATGACGCGTTAGGATAGCCGCCGCGGCGCGTAACCGCTACCGACGACGCTGCTCTGACTGGTACGGCCCGCCCAGAGTTCCCATTACTTTTTTTTAACAACCAGGAATGCACATGTCCGGCACGCCGGTCCTCGCCGATACCCAGGGTGCGATCCGCATCCTCACCGTGAATCGAGCCGACAAGCTCAACGCCTTGAATCGCCAGGTTTTGCAGGCGCTGGATGCGGCCTTCGCCGCGGCCGCGGACGACCCGCAGATCCGCGTGGTGGTACTGACCGGCGCCGGCGAGAAAGCTTTCGTGGCCGGCGCCGACATCGCCGAAATGAACGAACTGACACCGGTGCAGGGCCGCGATTTCTCGCAACTGGGCCAGCGCCTGATGCGCCGGATCGAGCGCATGCCCAAGCCGGTGCTGGCGATGGTCAACGGCTTCGCCCTCGGCGGCGGGCTGGAACTGGCGATGGCCTGCCACCTGCGCGTGGCCGCCGAAGGCGCGCGCCTGGGCCAGCCGGAGATCAATCTTGGGCTGATTCCCGGCTTCGGCGGTACCCAGCGCCTGCTGCGGCTGGTCGGCCGCGCCGCGGCGCTGGAACTGTGCCTGCTCGGCGCGCCGATCGACGCGGCGCGCGCAATGCAGCTGGGCCTGGTCAACCGCGTGGTGGCCGCAGGCGAACTGCAGGCGACCACGCTGAAATTGGCGCAGCAACTGGCCGACGCCGCACCGCTGGCGCTGCGCGGCATCCTCGACGCGATCCAGATCGGTGGCGAAAGCGCGATCGAACAGGGGCTTGAGTACGAGACCGCGCAGTTCGGCCTGCTGTTCTCCAGCGAGGACATGCGCGAAGGCACCCGCGCCTTCCTGGAGCGGCGCCCGCCGCAGTTCCGCAACCGCTGAGCCCGCACACGATGTCGCACGCCCCCGCTCCCGCCACGCCGCTGCAGTTGCTGCGCTGGATCCTGGACGACGATCTGGATGCCGCGATCGACGGCGGCCTGATGGACTACCGCGGCACCGATCCGGACGACGATCGCCTGGACCCGGCGCATCCGCAGTTGCGCGCGCAGGTGCTGGCCGCGCAGCAGCGCCTGCGCGATGCGTGGGACGCGCGTGCGCGCTACCGGGCGCGCAGCGCGCGCCTGGAGCGACGCGCCAATGCGCGCCAGGCGCGACGTGCGGCAGCGATACCGACCACCTCGAGCGCGACCTCGACAACGGCCGCGCCTAGCGCACCGGCCCTGCCCGCAGCCGCCGCGGCGATCCTGGCCCGCGCCAAGGCCAAGGCCGCGCAGCGAGGCGGCCAATGAGCGCGACCGCGAGCACGGGCGCAAGCCCGCCTGCGCGGCGCGGACGCCTGCTGAGCAAGGACGAGATCCACGAGCTGTTCTCGCGCCTGTCCGAACTCAACCCCAGCCCGACCACCGAGCTGGAATACGACAGCCCGTTCGAACTGCTGATCGCGGTGATCCTCTCGGCGCAGGCCACCGACGTCGGCGTCAACAAGGCCACGCGGCGCCTGTATCCGGTGGCGAACACGCCGGCGGCGATCCTGGCGCTGGGCGAGGACGGCCTGAAGCGCTACATCTCCACCATCGGCCTGTTCAACGCCAAGGCCAAGAACGTCATCGCCACCTGCCGCATCCTGGTCGAGCAGCACGGCGGCGAGGTGCCGCGCTCGCGCGCCGCGCTGGAAGCGCTGCCCGGGGTCGGCCGCAAGACCGCCAACGTGGTGCTCAACACCGCCTTCGGCGAACCGACCATGGCGGTGGACACGCACATCTTCCGCGTCGCCAACCGCACTGGGCTTGCCCCGGGCAAGGACGTGCGCGCGGTCGAAGATTCGCTGCTCAAGCGCGTGCCGGCGCAGTTCCTGCACGACGCGCACCACTGGCTGATCCTGCACGGCCGCTACGTGTGCAAGGCACGCAAGCCCGACTGCCCGCAGTGTGCGATCCGCGACCTGTGCAGATACAAGGACAAGACGCCGGGTTGAGTGGCCTGTCGCAATGCCGGCCGGTACACCGCCGGGATGTCGGCTTCGGCAACTTGCGCGGCGCATGTGGTCCGCCGCTGCGCCCGTCGCGGTTGAAACCGCTCCTACAGTTCTCCACGAGATGCCACCGAGCCACTGTAGGAGCGGCTTCAGCCGCGAAAATCTCCGCCACCGGCAGCGCTCGCCACGGGCGAAACCGCTCATACGACGCCATCACAGATCGCTCCGGCTGCATTGTAGGAGCGGCTTCAGCCGCGACAGTTTCCCTAGCCGACACCGCGCATCCGCGCTCGCTTCGGTCGAAACCGCTCCCACGGCTCCGCCCGAAACGCCCGGCTCCCCGGTAGGAGCGGCTTCAGCCGCGACGCTCCGCGCAGCCAACACTGCCCACCTACGTTCGTCGCGGTCGAATCCGCTCCTGCCGGTGTTCGCATGACCAACGGGCGACTGCCGGCCACACCCACCGACTATGCCGCGCGTTGCCCTTCCACACGCCGGTCCAGTTCCTTCCAGTCCACCACCAGCGCGCAACCGCGGGACGCGGCGTTGCGGCTCCAGTCGCGCAACAGTTCCAGGCACGCATGGTCGACGTGGCGCAGCCGCGCCACGTCCAGGTGCAGCTCGGTGTTGGGCGGCAGCCGCTCCAGGGTCCGCGCCATCGTCGGCACGCGCAGGAAGGTGGCCGAGCCCTCCAGCGACAGGCGCAGCTTGCCCGCACCGGCACCAGCGCTCTCTGCGCCGGCGTCCTCGTGCGCATGCACGTCGACCGTCAGCCGCGACTGCTGCAGCGCCAGCCGCAGCAGCGACAACGCGAAACCGATCAGCACACCGGTCAGCAGGTCGGTGGCGACGATGGCGAAGGTCGTCGCCAGGTAGATCGCGGCGGTGCCGCGGCCGTACGCGGCCAGTTCGCGCACCTGCCCCAGCTTGACCATCTTCAGCCCGGTGTAGACCAGGATGCCGGCCAGGCACGCCACTGGCGTCATCCGCAGCAGCCACGGCAGCAGCAGCGCGAACACCAGCAGCCAGCCCGCGTGCAGCATGGTGGAGACGCGGGTGGCCGCGCCGGCCTGCACGTTGGCCGCACTGCGCACGATCACGCCGGTCATCGGCAACGCGCCAAGCAGACCGCACAGCATGTTGCCCACGCCCTGCGCCGCCAGTTCGCGGTCGTACCGGGTCCGCGGCCCCTGGTGCATGCGGTCCACGGCCGCCGCCGACAGCAGGGTCTCGGCGCTGGCGATGAAGGCGAAGGTCAGCGCCGACAGCAGCAGCGTGGCATCGAACACGCCGAGCATGTCGTCCAGGCTCGGCACCCGGATCGCCGAGAGCAGGTTGGCCGGCACGTCGACCTTGCGCACATCCAGCCCCTGCACCTGCACCAGTGCGGTCATCGCCACCACCGCCAGCAACGCGCCCGGGACGAAGCGCAGGCGCTGCGGACGCAAGCGCTCCCACGCCAGCATGATCGCGATGGTGCCCAGGCCGACCAGCAAGGCGGCACGCCCCACGCCGGCGTCCAGCGCGCGCCACAGCACCGCCGGCAACGCGGCGAAGTTCTCCAGGCCGCGCGCCTTCGGTGCCGCATCCAGCAGCACGTGCGACTGCGAGGCGACGATCAGGATGCCGATGCCCGAGAGCATGCCAGCGACCACCGCCGGCGAGGTCATGCGGAACCACACGCCGGCGCGACACAACCCGGCCAGCAGTTGGATCGCACCGGCCAGCAGGATCACCGGCCCCAGCGCCGCCACGCCGTGCGCGCGGACCAGTTCGAACACCAGCACCGCCAAGCCCGCGGCCGGGCCGCTGACCTGCAGCGGCGAGCCGGCGATCAGGCCGACCACCAGGCCGCCGACGATGCCGGTGATCAGGCCGGCGGCCGGCGGCATGCCCGATGCGATCGCGATGCCCATGCACAGCGGCAAGGCGACCAGGAAGACCACCACCGAAGCCAGCAGGTCGCGGCCGAAGGCGCCGCCGCGCAGGTAACGGGCCAGCGCGGAAGCGCCGGCCGGAGCGTGCTCTGTCATGGTGTGCATGGCGGCTCCTCAGACGGCGACGTTGCGCAGGACCGGCGCCAGGCGCGGCGGCGGCGTGGCATCGGGCGGGCGCCGACCGGCTTCCGGCAGCAACGGCAGGAAGCGCCCCTGCTCCGCGTCGAAGGCGCGGATCTCGCCATGGCCGATGTCGTAGATCCAGCCATGGATGCGCAGCGCGCCGCGCGCCAGCCGCGCCGCCACCACCGGTTGCGTGCGCAGGTGATCCAACTGCGCCACCACGTTTTCCTCGGTCAGGCAGTGCAGCGCATCCTCGGCATGGGCGGCATGGCCGTGTTGCGCGGCGACCTGGCGCGCGCTGTCGGTGTGCTTGAGCCAGGCCGCCACGGTCGGCACATCCTGCAGGGAGGCGGGATTGAGCACCGCCTTCATCGCGCCGCAATCGGTATGGCCGCAGATCACGATGTGTTCGACCTGAAGCACCGCCACGGCGTACTCGATCGCCGCGACCACGCCACTGACGTGCTGCGAGTACGGCGGCACCACGTTGCCGATGTTGCGGTAGACGAACAGCTCGCCGGGCTGTGCGGCGAACATCAGTTCCGGCATCACCCGCGAATCGGCACAGGTGATGAACAGCGTGTGCGGGGTCTGGCCGGCGGCGAGCTGCCGGAACAGCCCGCGTTGGCGGGGATAGACCTCGTTGCGGAAGTGGCGGAAGCCGTCGAGCAAACGTTGCATGGGGGATCTCCAGGCACAGGGGGAGAGCGGCCGTACCGCACTGGGCACGACGCAGACGCAAACAACAGAGGAGGATCGGCATCGCCACTGCGGCGATGCAGGCGTCAGGCCCGGGATGGAGGACGCAGTGCGGGACGGCGATAGCTGCGGCGAGGCGCTGCCGCGCGCGCAGCCAAGACAGGCCGGATCAGGAGAGCCGGCGGAAACAACGCGGGCGCGACCGCGAGCGGTGCATCGTGTGGATCGAGATCGGCGGCTGGCGCGTCCAGCTCGGGCGGCACCCCATCGCGGTCGGCGTCGACATCGCTGGCACAGGCGCTCGCACACAGCGCCACCGGTGCCGCCGCCGCGGCCGATCCTGCACGGATCGCGGACAGCGCCAGCAACGCAGTCAACAACAGCATGGACAGGCGAGCGAGCATGCCTCGACAGTAGGAAGGCACTTCGGTGATGACAAGTGCTGCGCCGCACAATTCACAGCATCGTCCACGGCCGTCGACGCGAAGCGTGAAAGGCACCCCGGCCCGCGCCCCATCGCGCGCCTCGGCGATCACGCCGCAAAAAAGAAAGGCGGCGCAATGCGCCGCCTTTCGTACAACCTGCGGGAATCTCCGCGAATCAGAACGACAGGTCGCCCCAGACGCCGAATTCCTTGGTTTCCACGTCGGTCTTCTTGCTGGCGTTGTCCTGGTGCGTGTACTTGTACACGGTGGCCAGCTTCAGGTTCTTCAGCACCGGGAACTCGACGCCGACGTTCCAGTACTTGTCGGCCAGGGTCGGGTCGAGGGTCTTGCTCAGGTCGGTCTTGTCGTAGCGAGCGAAGGCGTTGATGCCGCCGTCGGTCAGCGCCACGCTGCCCCACACCGACCAGCCGCTGGACTTGTCGGTCGCCGCGGTCAGCACATTGTTGAGGTTCTTGGCCTGGAAGTACTCGCCGCCCAGACGGAAGTTGGAATCGGCGTAGGCGACCATCGCATCGGCGCGGGTGTAGTCGTGCTGCGCGTCGAGGATGTCGGTTTCCTTGCCCAACTTGCCCGAGTAGGCGCCGACGGCGATGGCCAGGTTCTGCATCGGCATGTAGGCGACGCGGCCTTCCACGTCCATGCCCTTGCCGCGGGTCGGGTTCTTGTAGCCGGCGCCGTTGACCACCGACATCGCGTAGTTGACCTGCGAGCCCAGGTCGCCGAAGGCGTGCAGGCCCCAGTCGGAGGAGTTGGCGTACTTCAGGCGGTCGGTCAGGGTGTTCTCGACGTAGCGGTAGCCGTAGAACTTCTCGACGAACGGCACCCACGGCATGTCGGCGGCACCGATGCGCAGCGCGAAGGCGTCGTCGAACTTGCCCTGCACGTAGGCCTTCTTGACGAACAGCTGGGTGTTGGACAGCGCCGAGCTGTACTGGAAGTCGGTGGTCAGGTTGGCCGACCAGATCTCGTTGAAGCTGTGGTCGACGGTCAGGTAGAAGCGCTTGACGTCCAGACCGGTGCCGCTGGCGGCGGTCTTGGCGCCGCCGCTGGTGCGGTCGATGTTGGTCAGGTCGAAGAACATGCGACCGCCGATCTTGTTGTCGTTGACCAGCTTGGCGAGCTTGTCGACCTTGGCGGCGCTGGCCTGCGCCGTTTCGGTCGCCTGGGCCTGCACGACATTCACTTCCGACTGCGCGTCGGACTGCGCCTGCAGGGCTTTCGACTGCGCCTGCAGCTGCTGGACCTGGGTCTGCAGCGCTTCGATCTGGGCCTGCAGCTGCTGCAGCTGGGCAGCGCTGACGGCGGGCGGGTTGCTGCTGGCCTTGGCCTTCGCCGCGAACGCCTGCGGCGCCGACGCGAGGCCGAGGCTGGCGAGGATCGCCGTGGCGAGAAGATGGGAACGCATTAGAATCTCTCCGATGGGTGGTGGCAGGGTGGTATGGGTGCGGTGCGGCCCCAGTGCGATGGCCCGACCATTTGTAAAGATTCCGTCAAAGACATGACGGTTTTGAGTCAGCTTCGTTTCGAAACGAAGGCAACCCCGTCCGGGAAGGCTGTCACCGGACTGACATCTGATTTTCTTCAGACGTTCATGAAAAAGTCTTGGAATGCAGCCGATGCCGGCCGGGGTGCCGGCATTCCACCTATTTCAGGAGTTTTCCCGATGCGTTCCCTCAAGCTCCGACTGCTGGCAGCCGCCGCGGTCGCTACGTTTTCGCTCGCGGCGCAAGCCACCGACGTCACTGGCGCAGGCTCCAGCTTCGTCTACCCGGTGCTGTCGAAGTGGTCGGCTGCCTATGCTGAGAAAAGCGGCAACCGCGTCAACTACCAGTCGATCGGTTCCGGCGGCGGCATCGCGCAGATCCAGGCGGCCACGGTCGATTTCGGCGCCTCCGACAAGCCGCTGAGCGGCGCGGAGCTGGAAAAGTTCGGCCTGGGCCAGTTCCCGGTCGTGATCGGCGGCATCGTGCCGGTGTTCAACGTGGCGGGCGTGGCCCCGGGCGCGATGAAGCTCGACGGCACCGTGCTGGCCAACATCTTCCTCGGCAAGATCACCAAGTGGAACGACCCGGCGATCGCCGCGCTGAACCCGGGCCTGGCCCTGCCCGACCTGAAGATCACCATCGTGCACCGCTCCGACGGTTCGGGCACCAGCTTCAACTTCACCAACTACCTGTCCAAGGTCAGCCCGGAGTGGAAGAGCAAGGTCGGTGAAGGCACCGCCGTGCAGTGGCCGGCCGGCATCGGCGGCAAGGGCAACGAAGGCGTGGCCGCCTACGTCAAGCAGATCCGCGGCGGCATCGGCTACGTCGAGTACGCCTACGCGCTGCAGAACAAGCTCAGCTACGCCGGCATGAAGAACGCCGCCGGCCATTTCGTGATGCCGGACGACAAGACCTTCTCCGCCGCCGCCGCCACCGCGGACTGGAAGTCGGCCAAGGACTTCAACCTGATCATGACCAACGCGCCGGGCCAGGACGCGTGGCCGATCACCGCCACCACCTGGGCCATCATGTACAAGAAGGCCAAGAAGCCGGCGTCGTCGAAGGCCGCGCTGGACTTCTTCAAGTGGTCGTTCGAGCAGGGCCAGCCGCAGGCCAAGGCGCTGGACTACGTGCCGCTTCCGGAGCCGCTGGTCAAGCAGATCGAAGCCTACTGGGCGCAGAACATGAAGTAAGCCGGCGTCTCGCCCATCCGGCGCTCGCGCGCCGGCACGGCGATGTCCCGAAGGCGCGGACCGCAGGGTCCGCGTCTTTTTTTGTCCCCGCTGGCGGAGCCGTGCGGAGGCCCAGCGGGGGCACGCCGCCCTGCCCCGCCACGGTCACGGAAGGCGGCGCCAGCGCCGCATCCCGTGATGGCGTCCGCCAACCAGTCCGCAAGTCATCTCGCTGTAACAAAAATATCATTTCATAGCGAGCATCCGCCGGATGTCCCGGCGCTCTTCGCTACGGAGTGACCCCCATGAAACTGCAGCCGGCGCGCATTGCCGTCCTGTCCCTCGCCCTGGCCTTCGCCGTCACCGCCTGCCAGCCCGGCAACGGCGACAAGCAGGGCGCCGCCGATGCGGCAGGCGGGACGCCCGCTGCCGCGCCGGCCGCCGGCGCCAAGACCGCGGCGGAGATTTCCGGCGCCGGTGCCTCCTTCATCTACCCGCTGATCTCCAAGTGGTCGGCCGACTACAACGCGGCCACCGGCAACAAGATCAACTACCAGTCGATCGGTTCCGGCGGCGGCATCGCCCAGATCAAGGCCGGCACGGTCGATTTCGGCTCTTCCGACAAGCCGCTGGACAGCGCCGAACTGGCCGCGGCCGGCCTCGGCCAGTTCCCCTCGGCGATTGGGGGGGTGGTGCCGGTGGTCAACCTCGACGGCATGGACGCGGGCAAGCTGCGGCTGACCGGCCCGGTGCTGGCGGACATCTTCCTGGGCAAGATCAGCAAGTGGAACGACCCGGCGCTGACCGCGCTGAACCCGGGCGTGACCCTGCCCGACACCAAGATCAACCTGGTGCACCGCTCCGACGGCTCGGGCACCAGCTTCAACTTCACCAACTACCTGTCCAAGGTCAGCCCGGAGTGGAAGGGCAAGGTCGGCGAAGGCACCTCGGTGCAGTGGCCGGGCGGCGTCGGCGGCAAGGGCAACGAAGGCGTGGCCTCGTACGTGCAGCAGATCAAGGGCTCGATCGGCTACGTCGAACTGGCCTACGCGCTGCAGAACAAGATGCCGTACGCGTCGATGCAGAACGCCGCCGGCAACTGGGTGCAGCCCAATGCCGAGAGCTTCGCCGCGGCCGCCGCGTCGGCCGACTGGGCCAACGCCAAGGACTTCAACCTGGTCATCACCAACGCCGCGGGCGCGCAGGCGTGGCCGATCACCGCCACCAACTTCATGCTGATGCACAAGCAGGCCAAGGACCCGGCGCGCAGCAAGGCGACCCTGGACTTCTTCAAGTGGGCCTTCGAGAAGGGCCAGCCGCAGGCCGACGCCCTGCACTACGTGCCGCTGCCGCCGGAACTGGTGCAGCAGATCGAATCCTACTGGAGCAAGGAATTCAAGTAAGCGCCACTGCGGTGCGCATTGCGCGCACCGCGGCGGCAACCGGCGACCGGCGGTGCAGTCCAGGCGCCGCCGGTCGCCGTCTCGGCAACTTGTGATCCGGACTTTCGGGTTCCCGCCTGTGCGGGAGCGATGCAACCACCCACCGCGCGCGGTCATCCCCGCCGCGGCCACGATCGGAGCGCGCAGGCGCGTGCTCCGGCGACGACCGAGCCCATGAACAGCACTGTCCTTCCCGAAGCGATGTCGGCGCCACGCGGACGCGACCTGCGTGACGCCCGCGCCGACCGATTGTTCCGCTGGATCCTCACCGCCACCGTCGTGCTGGTACTCGTCGCCCTGGGCAGCGCTGCGCTGTCGATGCTGTGGGGCGGCCGTCATGCCCTGCAGCTGCAGGGCCTGAGCTTCTTCTACTCCAGCGAGTGGAACCCGGTCGAGAACAAGTACGGCGCACTGGCGCCGATCTACGGCACCCTGGTGACCGCCTTGATCGCCATGCTGATCGCGGTGCCGGTGAGTTTCGGCATCGCCTTCTTCCTGACCGAAGTGGCGCCACGCTGGCTGCGCGGCCCGGTCGGGACCGCGATCGAACTGCTGGCCGGCATCCCGTCGATCATCTACGGCATGTGGGGCCTGTTCGTGCTGATCCCGATCATGTCCGAGTACGTCACGCCCTGGCTCAACGACCACCTCGGCACGTTGCCGGTGATCGGCCCGATCTTCCAGGGACCACCGATCGGCATCGGCCTGCTCACCGCCGGCTTCGTGCTGGCGATCATGGTGATTCCCTTCATCTCTTCGGTGATGCGCGAAGTGTTCCTGACCGTGCCGACCCGGCTCAAGGAGTCGGCCTATGCGCTCGGCTCCACGCGCTGGGAGGTGAGCTGGGACATCGTGCTGCCCTACACCCGCTCGGCGGTGATCGGCGGCATCTTCCTGGGCCTGGGCCGCGCGCTCGGCGAGACCATGGCGGTGGCCTTCGTGGTCGGCAACACGGTGCGCCTGTCGCCCTCGCTGCTGGAGCCGGGCACCACCATCGCCGCGCTGATCGCCAACGACTTCGGCGAATCCACCGGCGATTACCGCTCGGCACTGCTGCTGCTGGGCTTCGTCCTGTTCCTGGTGACCTTCGTCGTGCTGGCGATCGCCCGCCTGATGCTGGCGCAACTGTCGCGCAAGGAGGGCAACTGAGATGGCCGCCGACGTCGCACACCGCCTGTACAACCGCCGCCGCGTGGTCAACTTCGTGGCGCTCACCCTGTCCTGCCTGACCGCGCTGTTCGGGCTGGTGTTCCTGGCCTGGATCCTGTGGACCCTGCTGGCCAAGGGCATCTCCGGCATCAACCTGGATCTGTTCACCCGCATGACCCCGCCGCCCGGCGAGGACGGCGGCCTGGCCAACGCGTTCTTCGGCAGCGCGGTGATGTGCGGCCTGGCACTGCTGATCGGCACGCCGCTGGGCGTGGCCGCCGGCACCTGGCTGGCCGAGTACGGCAACGCGCGCAAGACCGGCCAGGTGGTGCGCTTCGTCAACGACATCCTGCTGTCGGCGCCGTCGATCGTGCTCGGCCTGTTCGTCTACACCCTGTACGTGATGCAGACCGGCGGCAATTTCTCGGCGCTGGCCGGCGCGCTGTCGCTGGCCTTCATCGTGCTGCCGGTGGTGGTCCGCACCACCGACGAGATGCTGCGGCTGGTGCCGGCGCAGATGCGCGAGGCCGCGCTGTCGCTGGGCATCCCGCAATGGAAGGTGACCATCCAGGTGCTGTACCGCAGCGCCTCGGCCGGCATCGTCACCGGCGTGATGCTGGCGCTGGCGCGCATCAGCGGCGAGACCGCGCCGCTGCTGTTCACCTCCTTCGGCAACCTGTACTGGAACAACAACATCCTCAAGCCGATGGCCAGCGTGCCGGTGGTGATGAACAACTTCGCCGGCAGCCCCTACCCGACCTGGCAGCAACTGGCCTGGTCCGGCGCGCTGGTGCTCACCGTCTTCGTCCTGCTGGTCAGCCTCGGCGCGCGCGCCCTGCTGGTGCGCAACAAGATCTCCAACGATTGATTCCCCTATGGACCCGGCCATGAACGATCACCACAACGCCGCCCCGATGCACCGCATCGCCATGCCCAACGGGCACACCGCGCTGGCGCCGTCGCCGGTCAAGATCGCCGCGCGCGGCCTGGACTTCTACTACGACAAGTACCACGCGCTGAAGGGCATCAACCTGGAGGTGCCGGAGAAGCGCGTCACCGCGCTGATCGGCCCCTCCGGCTGCGGCAAGTCCACCCTGCTGCGCATCTTCAACCGCATCTACGCGCTGTACCCGAAGCTGGAAGCGCGCGGCGAGGTGCTGCTGGACGGCGAGAACATCCTCTCGCCGAAGTACCCGATGAACCGCCTGCGCAGCAAGGTCGGCATGGTGTTCCAGAAGCCGGTGCCGTTCCCGATGACCATCTTCGAGAACGTCGCCTACGGCATCCGCCACCACGAAAAGCTGTCCAAGGCCGACATGGCCGACCGCGTCGAGCACGCGCTGCGCCAGGGCGCGCTGTGGGACGAGGTCAAGGACAAGCTCGGGCAGAGCGCGCTGGGCCTGTCCGGCGGCCAGCAGCAGCGCCTGTGCATCGCCCGCGCGGTGGCGCTGCGTCCGGACGTGCTGCTGCTCGACGAACCGACCTCGGCGCTGGACCCGATCTCGACCAGCCGCATCGAGCAACTGGTGGAAGAGCTGAAGAACGACTACACCATCGTCATCGTCACCCACAACATGCAGCAGGCCGCGCGCGTGTCCGACTACACCGCCTTCATGTACCTGGGCGACCTGATCGAGCACGACCGCACCGAAATCATCTTCTCGCAGCCGAACAAGCAGCAGACCGAAGACTACATCACCGGCCGTTTCGGCTGAGCCGCTGCGGCCGCCGCTGCCTCGTCGCAGCGGCCGCGCCCGCCGCCCCTCGGGCGGGCGCCCGGCGACGCCAGCACCGCACCGCCAGGCATGGCCGCGGCGACACCAACGCACCTATTGGACCTACGACATGAACACTCAGCCCAACGAGCACATCGTGAAGAGCTACGACGAAGAACAGCATCGCCTCGCCGCCGAGATCGTGCGCATGGGCGAAACCGCGGTGGCGCAGTTGGAAGCGGCGCTGGACGTGGTCGAACGCCGCGACGACAACGCCGCGCTGCGCATCGTCGTCAACGACGAAGCGATCGACGCGCTCGAGCACTCCATCAGCCACGACGTCATGCGCCTGGCGCTGCGCGGGCCGATGGCGCGCGACCTGCGCGAGATCCTGGCCGGCCTGCGCATTCCCGCCGACGTCGAACGCATCGGCGACTACGCCGCCAACGTCGCCAAGCGCTCGATCGCGCTGAACATGTCCCCGCCGATGCCGCAGACCCTGGGCCTGCGCCAGCTCGGCAAGCTCGCCGCCGAACAGGTGCGCGCGGCGCTGGCCGCCTACCAGAACAACGACGCCGACGCCGCACTGCTGGTGCGCCAGGGCGACGCGCAGCTCGATGCGCAGTACACCGCGCTGTTCCGCGAGCTGCTGACCTACATGATGGAAGACCCGCGCAACATCACCCCGTGTACGCACCTGCTGTTCATGGCCAAGAACCTGGAGCGGATCGGCGACCACGCCACCAACATCGCCGAGAACGTGTGGTTCCTGGTGCACGGCGACGAGCCGCTGCCGCCGCGCGACAAGCGCGACGAGACCAGCTCCACCAGCGGCATCTGACCCCCGGCGTGCGGACCGGCCATGCGCCGTTCCGCCGCCCTGGCGTCCCCGGGCTCCGTGCGCAACGGAGCCTTTTTTGTTGTCACGCAGCGCCGCATGCAGCGCGGTGCGGCAGCGGGTAGGCTTGGCGCACTGCCGGCCTCCCCGACCGGCCCCCGTCCATCGCCAGGAGCCTGCGCATGTCCACGTCGTCCCGTCCGTCCTCTGCCCTCGCCGGTGCGGTCCTGCTTGGCGGGATCGGCCTGTCCGCCTCCGCGCTGGCGATGACCGACCTCGCCCAGGGCTATGCGCTGGGCGCGCAGGCTGCCGTCACCCCGCCGCAAAGCACCGAGGCGAGCGCGTCGGCAACGCCGACGCCCGCGCCGCCGGCGCAGGCCAGGCAGGCCGCCGATCCGGCCAAGGCCAGCGAAGGCGGCTGCGGCGCCAAGGCCGGCGACGGCAGTTGCGGCGCGCACGCCCCGGCGGCGACGCCGGCCAAGCCCGAGGCGGCCGCTCGCGCCGCCACGCCCCAGGCCAAGCACGACGACAAGGCCATGGCCGAAGGCAAGTGCGGCGAGGGCAAATGCGGTGGCAGCCTCTGAACCACCCCGGTACGACGCCCGGCCGCTGGCCGCGGCCAGCGCCGGCCTTGGGCTGCGCCGCGGCCTGCTCCAGGACCTGCTGCAGGCACCGGCGGACGCGTTCGATTTCCTCGAATGCGCACCGGACAACTGGATCGGCGTCGGTGGCCGCCCCGGGGAACTGCTGCAGACGCTGAGCGCGCGGCATCCGCTCAGCTGCCACGGCCTGTCGCTGTCGCTGGGCGGCGTGGCGGCGCTGGATACCACCCTGCTGCAGCAGACCCGGGAGTTTCTCGACCGGCACCGGGTCGCGCTGTACAGCGAGCACCTCAGCTACAGCGCCGACGACGGCCACCTCTACGAACTGCTGCCGCTGCCGTTCACCGACGAGGCGGTGCGCCACGTCGGCGCGCGCATCGCCCAGGTGCAGGACGTTCTGGGCCGGCGCATCGCGGTGGAGAACGTCTCCTACTACGCCGCACCGGGCCAGGCGATGAGCGAGGCCGCCTTCGTGACCGCGGTGCTGGCCGAGGCTGACTGCGACCTGCTGCTGGACGTCAACAACGTGCACGTCAATGCCTGCAACCACGGCGACGACGCGCTGGCCTTCCTCGCCGCCCTGCCCAGCGCGCGCATCGTCTCGTATCACGTCGCCGGACACCGCGACGACCCGGCCAGCGGGCTGAAGATCGACACCCACGCCGCGCCGGTGGCCGACCCGGTGTGGACCCTGCTCGCCGCCGCCTACCGCCTGCACGGCGTGCGTCCCACCGTGCTCGAGCGCGACGGCCAGTTCCCGCCGCTGGGCGAGCTGCTGGACGAAGTGCAGTGCATCCGCGCCGCGCAGGCGCGTGCGCAGTCGCCCGACGCATGAGCGAGACGCTGCGCGCGCAGCAGTTCGCGCTGACCCTGCATCTGCGCGATCCGCAGCGACACCCGCCGCCCGCTGACATCCCGCCGCAGCGCCTGGCGGTGTACCGCGCCCTGTTCTTCGACAACCTGGCGCAGCTGCTGGGCGGCCAGTTTCCGGTGCTGCGCGCCACCCTCGGCGACACCAACTGGACGGCGCTGCTGCGCGCGTTCTGCGCCGAACACCGCGCCCACACACCGCTGTTCCCGCGCCTGGGCGACGAGCTGGTGGCGTTCCTGGCGCAGCGCGCGCCCGATCCGCAGCGCCCCTGGATGGCGGAACTGGCGCACTACGAGACCGTGGAACTGCAGGTGCAGATCGACGATGCGGCGCTGCCGCCGCATGCGCCGCATGGCGACCTGCTCGACGGCATCCCGCTGCTGTCGCCCTGGCTGCGCCTGCTGCGCTACCGCTGGCCGGTGCAGCGCATCGGCCCGGCCTGGCAACCGGACACGGCGCCGGCGCAGCCGACCTGCCTGCTGGCGCGGCGCGAGGCCGACGGCCAGGTGCGCTTCGCCGAACTGGCGCCGCTGGCCTATGACGTGCTGGCGGCGCTGCAGTCCGGCACGCGCAGCGGACGCGCACTGCTGCTGGAGCTGGCCGCCGCGCACGGCCTTGCGCCCGCCGCCCTGCTGGACGAGGGCGCGGCCCTGCTGGAACGGCTGCGCGCGCAGGGCAGCGTGCTCGGCACGCGCTTGCCGGAGTGACGCCGCGGTGGCCGGCGGCCGCGCTCTGCTAACCTTGGCGGATGAACGATTCGGTCGACAGTCCCTCGCAACCCCTGGTCATCACCCCGATGTCGCGGCGTTTCCGCGGCTACCTGCCCGTGGTGGTGGACGTGGAAACCGGCGGTTTCGACTGGAACAAGCATGCACTGCTGGAGATCGCGGTGGTGCCGATCGAAATGGACGATTTCGGCCAGCTGTATCCCGGCGTCACCGCCAGCGCGCACGTGGTGCCGGCGCCCGGCACGTTGATCGATCCGAAATCGCTGGAAGTCACCGGCATCGTCCTGGACCATCCGTTCCGCTTCGCCAAGCCCGAACGCGAGGCGCTGGACCACGTGTTCGCGCCGGTGCGCGCGGCGGTGAAGAAGTACGGGTGCCAGCGCGCCATCCTGGTCGGCCACAACGCCCATTTCGATCTCAACTTCCTCAACGCCACGGTCGCCCGCTGCGGCCACAAGCGCAATCCGTTCCATCCCTTCAGCGTGTTCGACACCGTCACCCTGGCCGGCATCGCCTACGGCCAGACCGTGCTGGCGCGCGCGGTGCAGGCCGCCGGCTTCGACTGGAACGCCGCCGACGCGCACAGCGCGGTCTACGACACCGAGCAGACCGCGCGCCTGTTCTGCAAGATCGCCAACGCCTGGCCGGCCCCGCCGGTCGGCGCGGCGCTATAGCCGCGGCATGGATTGCACGACACGTGCGCGCCGCCGGCGCGTTGGCCCGGCGCCATGGCGGCCGAACCACCCGTGATAGCGCCGCGCACACGCCGGCAGCGGCTCGCATGACCCGCCACCTGCTGTTCGTCTGCAGCCGCAACCGGCTGCGCAGCCCCACCGCGGAACAGGTGTTCGCCACCTGGCCCGGCGTGGACACCGCCTCGGCCGGCGTCGACCACGACGCGGATACCCCAATCACCCCGGAACTGCTGGAGTGGGCGGACATCGTCTTCGTCATGGAACCGGCGCATCGCACCAAGCTGTCGCGCCGGTTCAAGCGCCATCTCGGCCGCGCACGCATCGTCTGCCTCGACATCCCCGACGACTACGGCTACATGGATCCGGCGCTGGTGCAGCTGCTGACCGCGAAGGTAGCGCGCCACCTGGCTGCGCGCTGATCCTGGTCCTCGGCCGCCACTTCGAGGCGTGCATTCGCACAAGCACGACCGCCATCCCGAGACACGCCGGCACGCGTGCTACGCTCGCCGCCGCGCCGGCCAAGGCGCCCCCACCAGGATGACCGCGTCATGCAAGCATGGAAGCGCCGCAGCATCGGCATTCTCGACATCGGCGGCGCGGGCATCGGCTTTCTTGCCATCGTCAGCCAGGTGCCGAATCTGCGGCAGCCGGCCGACTGGATCATCTGCGCCGCGTTCGCCGCGCTCTACAGCTGGGGTATCTACTGCGGCATCCAGTTGCTGGAAGGCCGGCCCAACGCGATCCGCGTCAACCGGGCGTTCTGGCTGGCGCAGGTGCCGGCCTTCAACAGTCCTTGGGTCAGCTACATGTTCGCCTGCGGATTTCATCTCACCGCCGGCGTCCAGTTCGCCCCGCTCAAGACCGGCGCAAACTTCATGCTCGGCAGCCACTTCTTGTTCACCCTGCTCCGCCCGGAGGGCGCGAGCTTCCTTGGGCTGAACCTGTTCGCGCTGGCGGTCGCCTTGATCCTGCTGCAGCAATTGCGCCGCAACCGCGCTGACGCCGCGATTGATGCCGCGGCGACCGAAGCAGGCGCTGCGCCACCGCACGACAACGCGCATCATGGCGCGCCATGAAGATAAACGCGCTCTAGTGAACAAGACCGACGCGATGGTGTTCCTGCGCGCGCACCAGCCGCTGCCCGACGACGACCAGCTCACCCAGGCGCTGATCGATGCCTATGACGCGGCGAGACGGCTGTTCCTGGCCGATCCGGGCCGCGACGTGCTGCCGCTGTTCCTGCGCTCCTTCGGCCACGGCGATGGCTGGGGTATCTATCCGCTGGTCGAGGACGTGTTCCATGCCTGCGACCGCAGCGACGCCATTGCCGCGATCCGGGAGGCGCTCGACGATCCCGCGCTACCTGACGGCAGCCGCTACTGGGTCACGCAGTCGGCCGCCGCCTTTGCCGATCCGACCTTGCGCGCGGGGCTGGCCCTATCGTTGCAGTCGGAACACCCAGACACCCGTGAGGCGGCGGAGATGGCGCTGGAGAGGCTGGACCAGCACGCCACACGCTGAACCGCGCGCGTCTGCGATCACGCGACAAGGCAGAACGACAACACCGAGCCGCATGCCCGAACGCATGCACTCAGCCCACGCACACCCGATCGCGCCCCATGCCCTTGGCCCGGTACAGCGCGCCATCAGCGCGCTCCAGCCACTGGCTCGGCGTGTCGTCCGGGCGCAGCGCGACCAGGCCGGCGCTGAAGGTAACGCGCAGCGCCGGCGCCTCGGGCGCCCACTGCAGGCGTGCATGGAATAGGTCGCGCAGGCGCGTGGCCAGGCGCTCGGCGTCGGCCAGCGGCGTGTCGCCGAGCAGCACCGCGAACTCTTCGCCGCCCAGACGCGCCGGCAGGTCGGAGGCGCGGCAGGCGCTCAGCAGCAGTTGCCCGACCTCGCGCAGCACCGCATCGCCGGTGGCATGCGAGTAGCCGTCGTTGATCTGCTTGAAGCGGTCGATGTCCATCACCAACAGGCACAGCGGCGCGCCACTGCGTTGCGCGCGCTGCATGCTGTGCACCAGCACCTCGTCGAAGTGACGCCGGTTGGGCAACGCGGTCAGCGCATCCTCGTGCGCCAGGCGCTCGAACGCGGTGGCCTGCCGCTGCAGTTCCGCCAGCAGCTGGCTCTTCTCGGCATCGGCCTGCAGCAGGCGCTCGGTCTGCAGCCGCAGCGCGCTGGTGCGCCGCGCCACCAACCGCTCCAGGCGCAGGGCGCGACGCTTGTAGCGCGCGATCAGGTAGCGGTACAGCAGCACCAGCGCCAGCAGCAGCGCCACCACGGCCGCCGCATGGACGCTGTGTCGCTGCCACCACAGCGGCGCCACGCTGAAACGCCACACGGCTTCGCGCGTGCTCCAGGCGCCGTCCGGATGCGCCGCGGCCACGTGCAGGGTGTAGTCGCCCGGCGGCAGCCCGATGAACTCCACGCTGCGCTGGTTGCCGCGGTCGATCCAACCGGTGTCCAGGCCGTCGAGCCGGGTGCGGTAGCGGATGCGCTCGGGCAGCAGATAGCTGAGGCCGACGTAGGACACGGTGATGCGCTTGGCGCCGGGCAGTTGCGACGTGTTCTGCCACGGGAAGGGCTGGCCATCCAGCAGCACGCTCTCGATCGCCGCCGGCGGCGGCAAACGATCGCGGAAGCGCGCCAGGCGCCGCGGATCGACCATGCTGACGCCGCCGGCGGTGACCAGCCACACCGTACCGTCGTGGCGCAGGATCATCGACGGCCCGGAGCTGCCATTGCCCTGGGCGTTGGACATGCCGTCGATCTCGTCGTAACGGCTCACCTGCAACCGCGCCTGGCGGCCGTCGGCGACCGCGTCCAGCGCCGCCGCGGTGGTCCGCAGCACGCCGCGATTGCTGCTGATCCAGACGTTGCCGAGGCGGTCTCGGACCAGTTGGAACACCGTGTCCACCGGCATGCCCTGCTCCAGCCCCACCCGCGCCAGCTGGCCGTCGCGGTCGCGGTGCAGGCCGCGGTCGGTGGAAATCCACACATCGCGGCCCAGCGCCTGGAATCCGAACACGGTGCGCGCACCGCCCAGCGGTTCCAGCGCCAGCTTCCGCACCCGGCCGTCACGCAGTACCGCCGCGCCTTCGACCGAGCCGATCCACAGCGCGCCGTCGACGCTGGCCAGGGCGGTGATCAGGCCGTGCGGCAAGCCGGGCACGTCCGGCACCGACAGCCGGTCGCCGTCGATGCGCATCACCCCGCTGCGCGTGCCGATCCAGACCGTGCCGGCCGCATCGACACTGAGCGCACGCACCTGCCCGCTGGGCAAGCCCTCGTTGGTTCCGTAGTGGCGCACGACGCGGCCGTCGCGCAGGCGGAACACGCCGTCGGCGTAGGTACCCATCCACAGGTCGCCGTCGCTGCCGCGCGCCAGACTCAGGACCGATGGCGCGTCGCGCAGCGCAACCGGGGCGATGCGGCCATCCGGCGCCATCCGGTCCAGCCCGGCGGCGCTGCCGATCCACAGCGCGCCATCGGGCGTCTCCAGCAGCGCGCGCACGTAGTCGCCACTGAGTCCGTCGCGGCGGGTGTAGCCGGCGAACAGCGTCTCGCGCAGCCGGAACAGGCCGCCATTGGCGCCGATCCAGATGCTGCCCTCGGCGTCCTGCAGCAGGCTGACGATGCGCCCGTTGGGCAGCACGTCGCCCGGCAGCATGCGCTCGATGCCGTGCACACTGATCCGCAGCAGTCCCTGGTTCTCGGTGCCCAGCCAGATCGCGCCATCGCGGTCGCGCAGCATCGAGGTGAAATGGCCATAGCCCGGCAGATGCTGCACGAGCACCGCCTGCTCGCCCTGCAATCGATACAGGTTCTCGCCGGCCACCACCCACAGCGAGCCGTCCGGTGCCCGATACGGCCAGGCCAGCCCCGGCGGCAGGCCGAACGCGGCCGGCGCGCGCCGCAGCACACCCTGCGGGTCGCGGTACAGCAGGCCATCGAGACTGCCGATCCAGATGCGCCCCTGATCGTCGGCGGCCAGGTGCGGGAAGCTCGCCGCCAACGGCAGGTCGCGCGGCGCCGGCTGGTAATCGAAGCGACCGTCCGGCCACAGGCAGCCCAGGCCGTTGCCTTCGAACAGCAGCCACATGCGGCCGTCGCGGTCCTGGGTCATGGCGTGGATCAGCGCATGCGGCCAGCCCGGCGGCTGCCGCCAGAAGCGCCAGTTGCCGGCCGCATCGTGGCGGCCGAGATTGCCGCGCGAATCGCTGAGCCACAGCGCGCCGGCGCGGTCCACGTACAGCGAGCCCACGCCGTTGTCGGGCAGGCCCGGCCGGGTGCTGCGGTCGATGACGGTGAAGTCCTGGCCGTTGTAGCGCACCAGCCCTTCCCAGGTGGCGAACCACAGGCGGCCGTCCGGGGTCTGCGCCAGATCGCGCAGGGAGTTGTGCGGCAGGCCGTTGCGCGAGGTCCAGGAATCGATCGCGTAGTCGCGTAGCGGCGGCACCCCGTCTGCTCCACCATCGGCGGCAACGGCGCGCCACGCCACGCCCAATGCCAGCAGCAAGAACAGCAGCACCGGCCAGGCGACCGGCCAGGCGCGCCCGCGGTCGCGTGCGAGCGCCGTCTCCCCCCTCCCCCTGGCGACGTTCACTGTCCCGACCCGATCCGACGCAGGCGGGGCGCGACAGGACCCTGGCGCGGGGGGCCAGCGTCAAGGGGACGGGGGCGACACAGACTCATTACCGGAGCGGAACACGGGACGAGCGCCCATGGTAGGCAAAAAAGCGTCGCTGCGGGTGTAGGCGGTAGCAGGCTGCGGGAAAAGGACGCGTGAAGATTGCGCGGCGGTTAAGCCGGAGCGGCCTTTGCAGAGAACGGCACCACCAGAATTCCATCGCGGCACGCTCCCTTCTCCCACCGGGAGAAGGTGCCCCGAAGGGGCGGATGAGGGTACGGGCGAAGCCTGGGAAGACATCGATCGCGGCGGCGGACAAGGGGGCGGGCGAAGCCTGGTGTCGTTTTGATGCGCGAAGGCTCCGCCCCGTACCCTCACCCCAACCCCTCTCCCGGGGGGAGAGGGGCTACAGCCGCGGCACGCTCCCTTCTCCCATCGGGAGAAGGTGCCCCGAAGGGCGGATGAGCGTACGGGCGCAGCCTGGGGAGACATCGATCGCGGCGGCGACAAGCGTGCGGGCGAAGTCTGGTGTCGTCCTGATGCGCGAAGGCTTCGCCCCGTACCCTCACCCCAACCCCTCTCCCGGGGGGAGAGGGGCTCCAGGCGCAACGCGCTCCCCTTCTCCCATCGGGAGAAGGTGCCCCGAAGGGGCGGATGAGGGTACGGGCGCAGCCTGGGAAGACATCGATCGCAGCGGCGACAAGGGTGCGGGCGAAGCCTGGTGTCGTTTTGATGCGCGAAGGCTTCGCCCCGTACCCTCACCCCAACCCCTCTCCCGGGGGGAGAGGGGCTTACGTTGCTCCCGGCGATGACGGAGCAGTGCCGACGTCGCCGAATGGGGGCGGCACCGCGCTCAGCCCAGGCGCTGCCGCACCGCCTCGAACAGGGTCACGCCGGCGGCGACCGAGACGTTGAGGCTCTCGATCTCGCCCGGCATCGGGATCCGCACCAGGCCGTCGCAATGCTCCCGGGTCAGCCGGCGCAGGCCGTCGGACTCGCCGCCCAGCACCAGCGCCACGTTGCCACGCAGGTCCTGCGCGTACAGCGAGGTCTCGGCCTCGCCGGCCAGGCCGTAGATCCACACGCCCTGCTTCTGCAGCTCGCGCAGGCAGCGCGCCAGGTTGGTCACCGCCACGATCGGCAGGCGATCGGCGGCGCCGGCCGAGGTCTTGCGCACTGTGGCGTTGACCGGCGCCGATTTGTCCTTGGGAATCACCACCGCGGTCACCCCGGCCGCGGCGGCGCTGCGCAGGCAGGCGCCGAGGTTGTGCGGGTCCTGCACGCCGTCCAGCACCAGCAGCAGGGCGCGGCCCTCGGCGGCGCTGACCAGGCCTTCCAGCTCGCTCTCGGCCCAGGTCCGTGCCGCGGCATAACGCGCGGCCACGCCCTGGTGACGCACGGAGCCGCCGACGCCGTCCAGCGCCTGCGTGTTCACCCGCCGCACGTCGATGCCCTTGCGCCGCGCGTTCTCCTCGATCTCCTGCAGGCGCGGATTCTTGCTGCCCGCTTCCACCAGCACCTCGCGCACATTGTCCGCGTCGTTCTCGATCGACGACGCCACGGCGTTGACGCCGACGATCCACTGGTTCTGCTTGCTCATGAGGCGGGACTACGCGTAAGGAAAGCGGGCATGGTAGGGGTTGTGGCCGCTGGCGTCATGCCTGGGGGGCTGGGATTGGGGAATGGGGAGTCGGGATTGGCAGAAGCGGCTTGGCCGTGACGTCGTGCTTTCCTGCGATGCCCGGGGCGTGCGTGTCGCGGCGGCAAGACCACCGATGCAGCGCCATCCAGTCTGGGCGCGACGGGGCCTTGTGGGAGGGACTTCAGTCCCGACGCGGTGACCTGGGGAACCCCGGCCTGCTGCGTGGCGCGCCGATTACCCGAGGTTACCGGCACCGACACGCTCCGCTCGCCGTCGGCACTGCCCATCGCAGCTCAGACCGGCCAGTGCTCGGTGTCGTGGTCCGGATGCTGGCGCGAGACCACATCGGCCAGGAACGGCGCGGCGGCCAGATCGCCCTCGGTGCGGACCGCCGACAGCCGATGCAGCGCGTCCACGAACCGCAGCTTCGCTTCGATGCCGTACTGGATGGTCGGCGGCACTGCCTCCGGATGGTCGAAAGCGCCGGCGGCCACCGCGATGCCGTCCGGCGCTTCGTAGGTCAGCGGCGTGCCGCAGTCGGCGCAGAAGCCGCGCTGCACCAGGTTGGACGAGGCGAAGCGCCTGGGCGTGCCGCGGGTCCAGGTCAGGTCCGCGCCGCGTGTGGAGACCAGCGGCGCGTAGTAGGCGCCGAACGCCTTCTGGCACATCCGGCAATGGCAGATCGAGGCGTCGTGCAGCCGTCCGCGCACGCGGAACCGCACCGCCCCGCACTGGCAACCGCCGCTGTACTCCTGCTCCTGCTCCATATCCGCTCTCCGCTGCGAACCGCATCGCGCAGGGCTCCCGCACGACGTACGGGAAGCGCGATCGCGGCGGCCGCCAGGCGGTTCGCCGCGACGCTGCGCCGTCAGTACTTCTTTTTCTTGCGCTTGGCCGGCTGCCCACGCGGTGGCGGCGGCGGCAACTCGTCGTGTGCCGACGAGCCTTCCTCGACCAGGCGGAAGTCGATCTTGCGCTCTTCCATGCTCGCCTTCAGCACCAGGATGCGCACGCGGTCGCCCAGGCGGAACTCGCGCCCGCGGCGCTCGCCGGTCAGGGTCTTGCGGGTCGCGTCGAACTGGTAATAGTCCTGCGGCAACTGGGTCACGTGGATCAGGCCGTTGACCTTGGACTGGTCCAGCTCGACGAACAGGCCGAAGCTGGTGACGCCGCTGACCACGCCGTCGAACTGCCCGCCGACGTGCTTCTCCATCCACGCGGCGCGGTAGCGCTCGTCGACCTCGCGCTCGGCCTCGTCGGCACGGCGCTCGCGCTCGGAGCACTGCAGCGCCAGCGCCGCCATCGCGCGCGGCGCGTAAAGGTACTTGTCCGGCGCACCGCGGGTCAGTGCGTACTTGATCGCGCGGTGCACCAGCAGGTCCGGATAGCGGCGGATCGGCGAGGTGAAGTGCGCGTACGCCTCCAGCGCCAGGCCGAAGTGGCCGGCGTTGTCGGGCGAGTACACCGCCATGCTCTGGCTGCGCAGCAGCACCGATTCCAGCAGCGCCGCGTCCGGGCGCTCGCGCACCTTCTTCAGCAGCTTGGTGTAGTCGCCCGGCACCACCTTGCTCCATGCCGGCAGGCTCAGCTTGAACTCCTTGAGGAACTCCAGCAGGTCGGCGTACTTGGATTCCGGCGGGCGCTCGTGCACGCGGAACGGCGCGGGAATATGCGTCTCCAGCAGGTAGCGCGCCGCGGCCACGTTGGCGGCGATCATGCATTCCTCGATCAGCTTGTGCGCGTCGTTGCGCACCAGCATGCCAGCCTGGGTCACCTCGCCGGTGTTGTCGAGCACGAAGCGCACTTCCGCGGTCTCGAACTCGATCGCGCCGCGGCGCGCACGCGCCTTGGCCAGGATCTGGTACAGCTGATGCAGCCGCTCCAGCTGCGGCAGCACCGCCGCCACGTCCTTGCGCACTTGCTCGTCTTTTTCGCCCACCGCCTGCCACACCTGCTCGTAGGTGAGCCGCGCGTGCGAATTCATCACCGCCTCGTAGAAGCGCGCACCGGCCACCTCGCCCTGGCGGTCGATCTGCATGTCGCAGACGAAGCACATGCGGTCGACCTTGGGGTTGAGCGAGCAGATGCCGTTGGACAGCGTCTCCGGCAGCATCGGCACCACGAAACCGGGGAAGTACACCGACGTCGCGCGCTTGACCGCTTCGGTATCCAGCGGCGTGCCCGGACGCACGTAGTGCGACACGTCGGCGATCGCCACCACCAGGCGGAACCCGTCGGCGTTGGACTCGCAGAACACCGCGTCGTCGAAGTCCTTAGCGTCGGCACCGTCGATGGTCACCAGCGGCGTCTGCCGCAGGTCCACGCGGCCCTTGATCGCCGCCGGCTCCACCGTCAGCGGTACCGCCGCGGCTTCGTCCAGCACCTCCTGCGGGAATTCGTAGGGCAATTCGTGGCCGTGGATCGCCGCCTCCACCAGCAGCGACGGGGTCAGCTTGTCGCCCAGCACGGCGATGATCTTGCCGATCGGCGGGCGCCGCGCGTCCGGCGCGGAGGTGAGTTCGCACACCACCAGTTGCCCGTCGCGGGCCTCGCCGACGGCATCGGCGGGGATCTGCACGTTGCGCTGGATGCGCTTGTCGTCCGGCACCACGAAAGCGATGCCGGCTTCCAGGCTGAAGCGGCCGATCAGGCGGGTCAGGCCGCGCTCGAGCACGCGCGCGATGCTGCCCTCGCGGCGGCCGCGGCGGTCGATGCCGGTGACGTTGGCCAGCGCGCGGTCGCCATGCAGCACCTTGCGCATTTCGTACGGCGGCAGGAACAGGTCGTCGCCGCCCTCGTCCGGGCGCAGGAAGCCGAAGCCGTCGGGATTGGCGATCACCACGCCGGGGATCAGGTTGGTCTGCTGCAGCGGCGCGTAGCCGCCGCGGCGGTTCTGCACCACCTGGGCTTCGCGCAGCATCGCACCCAGGCGCTTGCTCAGCGCTTCCTTGCGGGTCGGCTCGGTCAGGCCGAGCTGCTCGGCCAGTTCGTCCAGGGTCTGCGGGCCGTCGCAGCGTTCGAGCAGTTGCAGGATCGCCTCGCGGCTGGCGATCGGCTGCGCGTAGCGCTCGGCCTCGCGTGCGGCATACGGATCCTGGATCGGCGCGGCGGTGTCGGGCGCGGCCGCCGGCGGTGGCGACGGTGGGTGCAGCGGTTGCAGCGGCGGCTTGGGGCCACGGCGCAGGAAGCTGGGCATCCAGGCGGGCAGACGCGATTTCTTCGGCGTATCAGAGGTGGGCGCGTCGCCAGACGCGGATTTGCCGGGCTTGCCGGACTTGCTTTTGCGAGTTGTCATCCGCGCATGGTACTCCCATGCAGGTGGCCGTCACCCGAACCGGGCGGCGCGCCGCGGCGAACGTGCGCCCCAGAAACGACGAAGCCCGCGTCAGCGGGCCGGTCGGTGCGAGAGTTCAGCGCTCTCGCGATGTTGCCTGTGGTGCCCAGGAGAGGACTCGAACCTCCACGGTTTTACCCGCTAGTACCTGAAACTAGTGCGTCTACCAATTCCGCCACCTGGGCGCTGAAGGCCGCGAATTCTGCGGTGCCGCCGCGACCTTGTCAACGCCTATTTTTGCGCCGGTCTCGATTGCCGGCATCGATGACGCGATCCGACCGCGGCACGCAGCGGTGCCGCGCACATCCCAAGCGCCGCGCGGCTGTGCACCCGCGCACGCTTCGACGGCGCGCGGATTCGGCGGAAAACAGCATGCGCGATGCCGATTCCGACACAGCGCTGTCACAAGCGGACCTGCTTCGAAGATGCGCCGTGACGGCAGCGGAAGTTCGCGATTTTGTCGGTTGACCCGATTCGGCGCCTCGCTAGTTTGCATCCGGCAATCCGTCGCCCTCCCCCACGCTCCGGAGCCTTCCCCCATGCACAGCCTGTCCGCTTCCCTGCTCGCCGCCGCCCTGTTCGCCAGCGCCGGCAGCGCTTCCGCCGCCACTGCCGACGACGCCTCGCTCGGCTCGCTCACCGAGATCCAGCGCGCCCTGGACAGCGGCGCCTCGGTCGCCGTGGCGATCGACCTGAGCCAGTGCACGCCGACCTCCGGCGGCGCCACCCCGAGCCAGACCCGTGGCGGCCTGCGCATCGGCGCCTACCGCGTCACCGCCGACGGCACCCTGTCCTTCGCCGACGAACACGTCACCGTCGGCCGCGACGGCAAGCCGATCCAGCAGTTCCTGCGCTACCAGGTGCATCCCGACAACACCGTGGACTTCACCATGTTCGTGTTCGCCCTGCCCAGCTACCAGCAGACCGGCAGCACCCTCGGCTACCGCTGCGCGATCAACCAGGGCTTGCGCTTCAACGTCGGCTACTGAGGTCGCCACCGACGCGTCCGCGACGGCGCTGCACTGCCGCCGTCGTAAAACGCTTGACAGTGCCCGCTGCCACGCGCACAATTCTCGTTCTGAGTTGCCCAGGTGGCGGAATTGGTAGACGCACTAGTTTCAGGTACTAGCGGGTAAAACCGTGGAGGTTCGAGTCCTCTCCTGGGCACCACGACCGACAGGTCGAGCACGATCTCAAAACCCGCTTCGGCGGGTTTTTTGTTGGCTGCGCGCAGGCCGCGGCGCTCAGCGCTGCGGCGGACGCAACGGACCGATGTCCACGCGCACGCCCTTCACCCACACCGCCACCTTGTAGGCACGGTAGCCCGGGTTGTGGCGTTCGGCCGCACGCGCGGCCAGGTAGGCATTGGCGGCATGCACCAGCACCTGCAAGGACGGCTCCAGTTGCGCGACGCGCCGGAGTCTCACTTCGTAGGTGGCCATGCGCCCTCCCCCACGTGCCGGCAGGCGCCGCGTGCCGCGATCGGCCAACGCATGACGGCGGCGCACCGCGGCGCCGACACCCTCGTGTCCACAACATCCATGTCCTGCATGCGCATCCTCGCGCGTCCGTGCATTCCGCACCGCACGAGTATTGAATCTCCGAACAATTGGAGTCAAGCGTGACTGTACGACAAGCCGGCGGATGCTCCATATCTTGGTAGGCCCGCCGTCCCCCAAGGCCCACCGCGATGAATAGCTTCGGCGAGCGTTTGCGCGAAGCCAGAAAAGCCGCCGGGCTCACCCAGGAGCAGTTGGGCTTCGCGCTGGACGTCACCAAGTCCTCGGTGTCGGCCTGGGAGAACGACCGCGAAACGCCGAGCTTCCGCCTGCTGCCGACGCTGCGCAGCGTGCTGAACCGCTCGCTCGACGAACTGGTGTGCGGCGTCGGTCCCGGCAAGCGCGTGCAGGACCTGCCCGCCGACTATCCGTTGCTGGCGCAGGACGCGCAGGAGCGCGCCTTGCTCGCGCGCTATCGCAACGCCTCGGTGCGGCGCCGCGAAGCCGTGCTGGAACTGCTCAAGCCCGATAACGGCTGAGGTCGCATCGGCTGCTCTGTTGCTTCCGGTACTTCGAGCAACGACGAATGCCATTCGTAGGAGCGGCTTCAGCCGCGACGAGGCGCTACCGATAACGCCCCGTCGCGGCTGAAGCCGCTCCTACGAGGACGACCACGTGTCCCGCTGAGCCACGGCAACGCGCGTTGTTCGAGACGCCCTTTCAGCCGCCGACGCCGAGCTTGCGCAGCGCCTCGCCCCAGATCGCGTAGCCCGCTTCGCTGGGATGGGTGCCATCGGGCATCAGCGCCGCCGGCAGCGTGCCGTCCGGCTGCAGGAAGCGCGCGCCGATGTCGAGCCAGTGCACCTGCGGGTCGTGGGCGAAGCGCGCGGCCAGCAGGCGGTTGGTCTCCAGGATCGGCGCACGCTGCGGCGCATCGGCGGCGAAGCCGCGCGGGAAGATGCCCATCAGCACGATCCGGCTGCGCGGCAGGCGCCGCCGGACCTCGGCGACCACCGCCGCCACCCCGTCGGCGGTCTCCCGCGGCGTGTTGGTGCGCGCATGCTCGGTGCCGGCGAGATTGTTGGTGCCGAGGTTGATCACCACCCAGCGCGGCGCCAGACCGTCCACCTCGCCCTGGCGCAGCCGCCACAGCACGTTCTGGGTGCGGTCCCAGCCGAAGCCCAGGTTCAGCACCCGCGCGTCGCCGAAGGTGCGCTGCCAGGCCTGCGCGCCATTCACCCGGATCGCCTGGGGCGCGCCCGCCCAGAAATGGGTGATCGAGTCGCCAAGCATCACCACCTGCGGCTGCAACTGCCGCGCGGCGTCCAGTGCGGCATGGTGGCGTCCGTACCAGTCGTAGGAATCCTGCTCCAGCCAGGGCACCGCGATGCGTGCGGTGTCGACGTCGGTCATCGCGTCCAGCGGCAGCCGCGGCGCCTCGTCGAGCAGCCGCGCCAGGGTCGGCTCGATGGCCTCGGCCATGCGCCGCTGCCCGCGCGTGTCCGGGTGCAGCGCGCCACTGCCGGGACGCTGCCGCGGATCGTAGAACAGGCTCGGGTCCAGCGTGCCGTCGGCGCGCTGGAACACCGTGCCGATGTCCAGGTAGGCCACGCGCGGGTTGTCGCCGTAGCGCACTGCCAGCGCGCGGTTGACCTCGGCATCGCGCGCACTCTTCTGCGCCGACAGTCCGCTGGGCAGCACGCCGAGCAACAGGATGCGCGTGCGCGGCAGGCGCTGCTCCAGCGTGGCCACCACCGCATCGATGCCGCGCACCGTGTCCGCCGCGCCTTGCCCTTCGTGGCCGGTGTTGTTGGTGCCGATCAGCAGGACCGCGACCTTGGGCCGCAGGCCGTCGATCTCGCCGTGCTGCAGGCGCCACAGCACGTGTTCGGTGGCGTCGCCGCTGAAGCCGAGGTTGAGCGCGCCGCGGCTGCCGTAGAAGGTCTGCCAGGTCGACTGGAAGTCTTCGTCCGGTGCCTGCGCCTTCTCGTAGTTCTGGGTGATCGAATCGCCGATCAGCAGCAGCGGCGCATCGGGGTGCGCACGTCCCTGCGCCAACACCTGTTGGTGGCGCTCGGCCCACCAGGTTTCGTGCAGGCGATCGGCCGGGGTCACCGGCACTGGCGAGGGCGCCGGCGGCGGTGCGGCCTGCGCATGGCCCGGGTGCGCGCCAAGGCACAGCAGTACGAGGACGGCCGCGCGCGGAAGCGATGCGGCGAAGCGGGCGCCGAAGGCGCGGAGAAAGCGCTGCATGTGCGGGGCTGCCGAAGCCTGCGAAGAGCCGCATTCTGGTGCGCAGGCCGCGGCAGCGGCAAGTGTCCCGGCGCTGGAGCGCGACGCCGGACGCGCATGCCACTTGGCACGCCCGGGTGCGGCGCGCCGGACGGCACGCCATCAGGCAATGGGGTGCATGCGCCGCTATCGCACCACCATTGCAGCGGCACGGACGGCACCGGGCGTGGTGCCGTCCGTGCCGACGTGCCGCCGTCGAGGCTCAGTGGCCGCCAGCCGCCGCCGCGCCACCACCGCCGCCGAACGGCGGCTTGGCCAGCCACAGGAAGAAGATGATCCCGAGGAAGGTCCAGCCCAGCAGGTAGAAGATGTCGTTGAAGCCCATCTGCGAGGCCTGGTGGTTGATGGTGTTGTTGAGCAACGCCGCGCCGTTCTGCAGGCTGCCGTTGCCCATCATCTGCACCTGTTCCTGCATGCCCGGCGTGTAGGTGGAGATGTGCTCGGTCAGATGCGCATGGTGCAGCTGCGTGCGCTTGGCCCACAGGTAGGTGGTCAGCGACGCGGCGAAGCTGCCGCCCAGCGTGCGCAGGAACGTGGCCAGGCCGGAGCCGGCGGCGATCTCGCGTCCGTCCAGGTCCGACAGCAGGATCTGCAGCACCGGCATGAAGAATAGCGCCACGCCCACGCCCATCAGCAACTGCACGCCGGCCACATGCGGGAAATCCACCTGCAGGTTGAAGTCCGAGCGCATGAAGCTGGTGGTGGCCATGAAGATGAAGGCGATGCTGGCCAGCATCCGCAGGTCGAAGCGCGAGGCGTACTTGCCGACGAACGGGGTCATGATCACCGGCAGGATGCCGATCGGCGCGGTGGCCAGGCCGGCCCAGATCGCGGTGTAGCCCATGTCGCGCTGCAGCCACTGCGGGATCAGCAGCGACACGCTGAAGAACGCGGCGTAGGCGACGATCAGCGCCATGGTGCCGGCGCGGAAGTTGCGGTGGCGGAACAGCCGCAGGTCGACGATCGGATCCTTGTCGGTCAGCTCCCAGATCAGGAACACCGCCAGCGCCACCGCCGAGATCGCGGCCAGCACGACGATCTTGGTCGAACTGAACCAGTCCTCGTCGTTGCCCAGATCCAGCACCACCTGCAGGCAGCCGACGCCGATGATCAGGGTGATCAGGCCGACGTAGTCCATGCGCGGGCGCTCGATCGGTTCGGGACGGTCGCGCAGCTGCGAGCCGACCACGGTCGCGGCGATGATGCCCAGCGGCACGTTGATCAGGAAGATCCATTCCCAGCTGTAGTTGTCGGTGATCCAGCCGCCGAGGATCGGCCCGGCGATGGGCGCGACCACGGTGATCATCGCCAGCAAGGCCAACGCCTGCCCGCGTTTCTCGCGCGGGTAGATCGACACCAGCAGGCTCTGGGTGATCGGGTACATCGGGCCGCAGACGAAGCCCTGCAGCGCGCGCGACACCACCAGCATGCCCATGCTCTGGGCCAGGCCGCACAGCAGCGAGGCCGCGGTGAAGGCCAGCGTGGCCCACACGAACAGCTTGGTCTCGCCGAAACGGCGGCTGAGGAAGCCGGTCAGCGGCAGCGCGATGGCGTTGCTGACCGCGAACGAGGTGATGACCCAGGTCGCCTGCTGCGAACTGGCGCCGAGGTTGCCGGCGATGGTGGGCAGCGAGACGTTGGCGATGGTGGTGTCGAGCACCTGCATGAACGAGGCCATCGCCAGGCCCACCGTGCACAACGCCACACTGGCCGGGCGGAACCCGGCGGCCGGTGCGCCCGGAACCCCGGGCGCGGCGGGAGCGGCAGCTTGGTTGGACATGACCGGGCTCAGTTCGCCTTGGCGGCGTCGGGCAGGTTGGCGTGGATGATCTGCTTCACGGCCGCATCGGCCTGCTGCAGCTGCTGCGCATACACATCGGTATCCAGCAGCACGCCGCTGGCCGGCTTGGTCGGCAGCACCGAGCCGTTCTGGTCATGCAGGTTGACGTTGGCCTTCATCGACAGGCCGATGCGCAGCGGATGCTGCTCCAGCTGCTTGGCGTCGATGGCGATGCGCACCGGCACGCGCTGCACGATCTTGATCCAGTTGCCGCTGGCGTTCTGCGCCGGCAGCAGCGAGAACGCACTGCCGGTGCCGATGCCCAGGCTCTGCACGGTGCCGTGGTAGGTCACCGCGCTGCCGTACACATCCGACTCCAGTTCCACCGGCTGGCCCAGGCGCATGTGCTTGAGCTGGGTTTCCTTGAAGTTGGCGTCCACCCACACCTGGTTCAGCGGCACCACCGCCATCAGCGCGGTGCCGGGCTGCACGCGCTGGCCGACCTGCACCGAGCGCCGCGCCACATAACCGGCCACCGGCGCGACGATGGCGCTGCGGGCGTTGTTGAGGAAGGCCTGGCGCACCTGCGCGGCGGCGCCCTGCACGTCGGGCTGGTCGGCCACGCCGTTCTCGTCGATCAACGCGCGGTTGCGCGCCAGGGTCTCGCGCGAGCCGCTGACCGCGGCCTCGGCGGCGGCCAGCTGATCGCGGGCATGCGCCAGTTCTTCGGCGGAGATCGCCCCGGTGGCGACCAGGCTGGCACGGCGGGCGACGTCGGCGCGGGCGCGCTGCAGGGTCACCTGCTGCGCGGACAGTTCGGCCTGGGCGCCCTCGACCGAGCGGTACAGACCGCGCACCTGGCGCACGGTGCGCGCCAGATTGGCCTCGGCCTGCTGCAGCGCGACCTCGGTGTCGGCCGGGTCGAGCTTGACCAGCGGCTGGCCGCGCTCCACGCGCATGCCGTCGTCGGCGTCGATGCGCACCACGGTGCCGGCCACCATCGGGGTGATCTGCACCAGGTTGCCCTGCACGTAGGCGTCGTCGGTGTCCTCGTGCCAGCGGCCGACCAGGAAGTACCAGATCGCCAGCGCGATCAGCACCAGCACCACTACCACGGCCAGGCCGCGCAGCAGCTTGCCGCGCCGGCTGGGGGCGGGAGCGGAGGAAGCGGGGGTCGTTGTCTGATTCATTGCAGCGATCTCAGGAATGCGAAGGTGCGGAAGAAGAAGAGCTCGGCGCATCGGCGGCGGAGGTGGCGTCGTAGCCACCGCCCAGCGCCTGATTCAGGCGCACCGAGACCAGGATCTGATTGGATTGCAGCGACGCCAGGCGCTGCTGCGCGTCGAGCAACTGCTGTTGCGCGCTAAGCACGTCCAGGTAGTTGCCGATGCCGGCGCGGTAGCGCTGCTGGGACAGGTCGAAGGCGGCCTGCGCCGTCTCCAGCGCCTGCGCCTGCTGCTGCGCCTGCTCGGCCAGCGAACGCGCGGCGTTGACCTGATCGGCCACCTCGCGCAGCGCCGCCACCAGGGTCTGGTTGTAGTTGGCCACCGCCAGGTCGTACTGCGCATCGCGCTCGGCCAGTTGGCTGCGCAGCCGCCCGCTGTCGAACAGCGGCAGGCTCACGCCCGGGCTGAGCAGGCCCAGCACCGACGAACTCTTGAACAGGTCGCCCGGGTTGGTCGCGGCGACGCCGCCCAGCAGGCTCAGGTTGATGCTGGGATAGAACTGCGCCTTGGCCGCATGGATGCCCTGCGAGGCGGCTTCCACCCGCCAGCGCGCGGCGACAACGTCGGGCCGGCGGCCGAGCAGGTCGCTGGGCAGCACCGACGGCACCCGCGCGGCCTGCGGGTCGAGCAGGCGCGGCCGCTCGATCTGCAGCCCGCGGTCCGGGCCGCGGCCGAGCAAGGCCGCCAGCGCAGTGCGCGCTTCGTCGATCTGCTGCTGCGCCGCCGCCTGCTGCTGGCGCGCCGCCGGCACGCGCGCCTCGGCCTGGCGCAGCTGCAGGTTGTTGTCGATGCCGGCATCGCGGCGCTGCCGCACCAGCTTGAGGCTGTTCTCCGAGCGCGCCAGTTCGGCGCCGGCCAGGTCGTACAGATGCCAGGCGTAGCCCAGTTGCGCGTAGGCGCGGGCGACGCCGGCCGACAGGTCCAGGCGCGCGGCCTGCGCGTCGACCTCGGCCGCATGCGCCTGGTCCACTGCCGCCTCCCACGAGGCGCGCTTGCCGCCCCACAGGTCGAAGCCGTAGCTGAAGTTCAGCAGCGCCTGTTCGTTGTGGATGTACTTGCCGCCGATCTCGTCGCCGGCCAGGCCCTTGGGCAGTTGCAGGCCGGTGTAGCCGGCCGACAGCGACAGCTTGGCGCCGCGGTCGGCATCGGCCGCGCCGGCCTGCGCCTGCGCCAGGCGCAGCCGCGCATCGGCGGCGTCCAGGCTGGGCGTGCCCTGCAGGGCCTCGGCGATCAGCGCGTCGAGCTGCGGATCGCCCAGCGCCTTCCACCAGTCCTGCTGCGGCCACGGCGCCGGCGCCAGCGCGTCCGCGGCCAGGGTCTTGCCGATGTGCAGCTGGCGGTCGGCATCGAGCCGGCGCCCCTGCGGTTCCAGGCCACGGCTGCTGGCGCAGGCCGCCAGTGCCAGGGTGAGGGCCGCGACCGCGAACGGGCGCAGGCGGGAGGGAGAAGAAGACAGAGTCATGTGGGCGGGTTCAGGGCGAATTGAGGGAATCGCGGACGCGGACCAACAGCGAAAACAAGTGCTCGCGCTCGTCGGCGGACAGATCGCGCAAGGCATCGGCGATGGCGTCGTCGCCGCGCTGCTTGAGCTGCTGCCACAGCGCCTGGCCTTCGTCGGTCAGCACCAGGCGCAGCGCGCGGCGGTCCTGCGCGTGCGCCTCGCGGCGCACCCAGCCCAGGTCTTCCAGCTTGTCCAGCAGGCGCGTCACCGCGCTGGGGTTCTGGTCGATGGCCTGGGCCAGTTCGTTGGCGGTGCACGGCGCCATGTGGGCCAGGGCCTTCATGCCGATGTAGTGGCTGAAGCCCAGGTCCGGCTCCAGCCCGGCCATGGCCTGGTCGAGGCGGCGCATCAGGCCGTCACGCACCTGGCGCAGCAGCAGGCCGAACGAGGGTTGGCCAGGGAAGGAGGGAGCGCAGTTCATGGGCGCCTATTATTTTCATTTAGAAATATATGTCAAGAAAATATCCCCAAGGAAAGTAGATGCTGCGTTGCAGCGAAGGAACGCTGACGGCGAGCGCACTGTAGCGGCGCGCGGCCATGGCTCGGTATTACAATCCGGACAATGGATATCGAAATCGCGCCAACCCACCCGGCCGACGCTCCGGCCAGTGCCGGCTCCGACAGCGCACTGGACCCGCGCGCCATGGAGTGGTTCGAGCGCGCCGATGGCCCGCCCGCGCTGGCCTTCATCGCGCATTCGCCGGTGTCGCTGCGGCGCGAGGTGGACTGGCACCGCCACGTGCGCGGGCAATTGATCTACGTGGAGGACGGTGTGCTGGGCACCCGCACCGCGCACGGCCAGTGGTCGCTGCCGCCGGGCTGCGCCGGCTGGATGCCGCCGCAGGAACTGCACACGGTGCAGGTGTCCGGGCGGGTGCGCAGCTACCTGGTGCTGATCCGCCCCGACGTCTGCGCCGATCTGCCGCCGCGGACCTGCGTGATCGGCATGAACGGCCTGTTCCGGGAAGTGCTGCGGCGGATGAGCCAATGGGGGGTGCCGCCGGCGCTCGCGGCCGAGCAGCAGCGCCTGTGCGCGGTGCTGCTGGACGAGGTGCGCAATGCCCCGGTCGAGCATCTGCACCTGCCGATGCCGCGCGACCGCCGGCTGCTGCGCATCGCCACCCAGTTGCTGGAAACCCCCGCCGACGACCGCTCGCTGGCGCAGTGGGCGCACTGGGCCGGGCTGTCGGCGCGCAGCCTGAGCCGCCACTTCCGCGACGAGACCGGCTTCGGCTTCGCCGGCTGGCGCCAGCAGGCGCGGCTGGCCGAGGCGTTGCGCCGGCTCAGCGACGGCGCCAGCGTCGCCGACACCGCCTTCCGGCTGGGCTACAGCAGCCCCAGCGCCTTCGTCACCGCCTTTCGCGGCCGCTTCGGCCATCCTCCGGCCCGTTACCTGGCCAGCGCCGGCGGCACGCGCGGCTTGGCATCGCCGGCCGCATCCGGATAATCGACCGGCTGACCTGCGGCGCCTGGCGCCGCGTTCCCCTATAGGTATTTCCCGCGCATGACCGATCTCGCCCGCCCCGCCTTCCATGGTTTCGAACAGCTGCCGCTGCGCGAATACGCCGAACGCGCCTATCTCGACTACTCCATGTACGTGGTGCTGGACCGCGCCCTGCCCTTCCTCGGCGACGGGCTCAAGCCGGTGCAGCGGCGCATCATCTATGCGATGAGCGAGCTGGGCCTGAACGCGACGGCCAAGCCGAAGAAATCCGCGCGCACCGTCGGCGACGTGATCGGCAAGTACCACCCGCATGGCGACAGCGCCTGCTACGAAGCGCTGGTGCTGATGGCGCAGCCGTTCTCCTACCGCTACCCGCTGATCGAGGGCCAGGGCAACTTCGGCTCCACCGACGACCCGAAGTCGTTCGCGGCCATGCGCTACACCGAGTCCAAGCTGACCCCGATCGCCGAAGTGCTACTGGGCGAACTCGGCCAGGGCACGGTGGACTGGTCGCCGAACTTCGACGGCACCCTGGACGAGCCGACCTGGATGCCGGCGCGGCTGCCGCACCTGCTGCTCAATGGCACCACGGGCATCGCCGTGGGCATGGCCACCGACGTGCCGCCGCACAACCTCAACGAGATCGTCAGCGCGCTGATCCGCCTGCTCGACGACCCCGATGCCAGCGTCGGCGACCTGTGCGAGCACGTGCGCGGCCCGGACTACCCGACCACCGCCGAGATCATCACCCCGGCCGCCGACCTGCGCGCGATCTACGAGACCGGCCATGGCAGCGTGCGCGCCCGCGCCACCTACCAGAAGGAAAACGCCAACATCGTGGTCACGGCGCTGCCGTACCAGGTGTCGCCGTCCAAGGTGATCGAGCAGATCGCGCAGCAGATGCGCGCCAAGAAGCTGCCGTGGCTGGAAGACATCCGCGACGAGTCCGACCACGCCAACCCGGTGCGGGTGGTGCTGGTGCCGCGCTCCAACCGGGTCGACGCCGAGCAGCTGATGGGCCACCTGTTCGCCACCACCGACCTGGAGCGCAGCTACCGGGTCAATCTCAACGTGATCGGCCTGGACGGCCGCCCGCAGGTCAAGAACCTCAAGACCCTGCTGGAGGAGTGGCTGCGCTTCCGCAGCGACACCGTGGTGCGCCGCCTCAACCACCGGCTGGAGAAGGTCGAGCGCCGCCTGCACCTGTTGGAAGGCCTGCTGACCGCGTTCCTCAACCTGGATGAGGTGATCCGCATCATCCGCACCGAGGACGAGCCGAAGCCGGCGCTGATCGCGCGCTTCGGACTCAGCGAGGAACAGGCCGACTACATCCTGGAAACGCGCCTGCGCCAGCTGGCGCGGCTGGAAGAGATGAAGATCCGTGGCGAGCAGGACGCGCTGGCCAAGGAACGCGAGCAACTGCAGGCGGTGCTGGCCAGCAAGACCAAGCTGAAGAAGCTGATCAAGGACGAGCTGATGGCCGACGCCAAGAAGTTCGGCGATGCGCGGCGTTCGCCGCTGGTGCAGCGTGGCGCGGCCCAGGCCATCGACGAGACCGAGCTGGTGCCGAGCGAGCCGATGACCGTGGTGATGTCGGAGAAGGGCTGGATCCGCGCGGCCAAGGGCCACGACGTGGATCCGGCGGCGCTGTCCTACCGCGACGGCGACGGCCTGCTGGCGGCGGTACGCGGGCGCAGCACGCAGCAGGTGGCGTTCCTGGATTCGGAAGGCCGCGCCTACTCGACCCTGGTGCATACCCTGCCCTCGGCACGCGGCAACGGCGAACCGCTGACCGGACGCTTCGCGCCCGCGGCCGGCGCCTCGTTCCAGGCCATCGCCAGCGGCGAGAACGACAGCCGCCTGGTGCTGGCGTCCTCGCACGGCTATGGCTTCGTCACCCGCTTCGAGAACCTGACCAGCCGCAACAAGGCCGGCAAGGCCATGCTCAACCTGACCCCGAACGCCAAGGTGCTGCCGCCGGCACCGGTGAGCGGCGCCGGCAGCGACCGCATCGTCGCGGTCACCAGCGCCGGCCACCTGCTGGCCTTCCCGGTCGCCGACCTGCCCGAGCTGGACAAGGGCAAGGGCAACAAGATCATCGACATCCCCAAGGCCAAGCTCAGCACCGAACGGGTGGTGGCGATCGCCGCGGTGGCGCCGGGCAACACGCTGCTGGTGAAGAGCGGCCAGCGCACCATGTCGCTGTCGTTCAAGGACCTGGGCGCCTACCTCGGCGCCCGCGCCAGCCGCGGCGGGTTGCTGCCGCGCGGGTGGCAGAAGGTGGACGATCTGGCGGTGGAGTAAGCGTGCCTCGCTGGACATCCGTCCAGCCCCGGCTTGTCAGTCATCTCAACGAAGGACCGCAACGATGAACGAGAACGTGAGCAATGCCGGCAATGACGCTTCCTTGATTGCCAGGGTGGAGCGGCTGGAGCAACAACTCCAGGCGAAGGACCAACGCCTGCGCCGTGCCGTGACGGTCAACCGGGTGCTGCTGTTCGGCGTCGCCGCCCTGGTGGTCGCCAGCGCCGGCGCCATCACCAGCGTCGGCGAACAACTGAGCCAGTTCATGGAGTTCTCCAGCACGCCGGTGTCCGCGCCTGCGCTGGACACCTCGGTGCGCTGGGGCCGGCGCGATGCGTCCAATGTCGGCCCGGGCTACACCAATGAGATCCTGTCGCTGATCTCCGAGTCCGACCAGCAGAACTCCTTCAGTTGGCCGCTGTACATCCAGCTCAACGCGACCAAACATCCCAACGCGACCCAGGACAGTTCGCAGAGCGTGGGCGCCACGGTCCGCGCGTTCCAGCGCAGCACCGGTTCGCCATGGCTGGCGGGTTTCCACAGCGAACTGTTCCATGGCTACGACGGCATCGCGGGGCAAAACGTCGCAACGCACGGCACCAGCATCCTGTTCAACGGCGAATTGACCTCCTACACCAACGGCGGGTCGACGATCGGCCTCAATCTGTTGAACACGCCTGGCTCGAGCGTTGCCGGCACGCATGCGATCCAGATCCAGCCAGGCACGCACGGCTGGCAGAACGGCATTCACTTCGACAGCGGCGCGCTAGGCAATGTCGGCATCAACTTCGACCAGTCCACCTACAACATGGGCATCGATCTGGGCGACAACAGCCTGAGGATGAATGCCAATCAGCGCATCATTCTTGAGAAGTACGGCAGCGTTTATCTGCGCTACAACAGTACGAGCGACAAGGTGGAAGTGGTCAAGAAGGGCAGCGTCGTCGCTTCCTGGTGAGACATCCGCGGGATCGGAATCTACGGGGATACCGAAGTGGATCCGCTTCTATCGTAGGAGCGGCTTCAGCCGCGACACCTCAGCGTGTCGCGGCTTGCGCCGGCCGCTCCGGCGATAAGAAGCACAATGGTCTGCGCGCCCGTTCCCGAGTGCGGGGATATTCTCGCTAAGCCGCATCGCGCAACTGCTCGATATGGCTGGCGATCATCGCCGCCACCGTATCGGCCACAGCGCGCGCGCTCAGGCGGGTGTCGAACAGCAACTCCACGGTCGCATAGATCAGGTCGACCACAATGCGGCTGACCAGCCGCAACTGGCGCGGGTCGGCGTCGGGGAAGGCCTCGCTGAGGAAGCGCACCTGGCCCTTGGTCACCTGCGCATGCGACTCCAGGCGCACCTGCTGCAATGCCGGCACCGCGCGCAGCGCGCGCAGCACCCACACCCCGCCCTCGGTCGCCTTGGTGACGCGGTAGGTATCCAGCACCAGCCCGGCGAGGGCGCGCTGCAATTCCTCGCGCGTGCCGCTCATCGCCTGCAGCGTGATCCACTTGGGGACGAGCTGGTTCTGCCGCTCCATCAGCCGCCGGCCCAGTTCCGACAGCAGCGCGTACTTGTTGGGGAAATAGCGATACAGCGCCGGCGGCGTCAGCCCGGCACGTGCGCACACCAGGTTGGTAGACAGCCGCTCCACGCCGACGTCGCCGAGCAGTTGCGCGGTGACCGAGAGGATCTGTTCGTAGGTCTCGGTGGCGCGATGCTGGGCCGGCACCTTGTTCCCGGTCAGGCGCGGGCGGTGCGGTGCGGAGGGACGCGGCGTGTCGGCGGGCATGGGATCTCGATGGTGGTGAAGCAGCAGGCGCCGCGGTGGCGGCACGACGCCAGCCTGACGGCACGCATCGCCGCGGCAATGGGTGCGCGGGCTGCGCCGCGACGTCGCGGCACGCGCCGACATCGCATCTTACCGCGCCCGCCGCTGGCACACCGGCAGCGTCGCTCAGCGCCGTGCCAGCCATCCGCTGAGGCCGGCCGCCAAGCGCCGCTGCAACGTGGTGTACGGAGGAAAGAACGCCTTGACGATCGGCAGGCGGCCGCCCCGCAGCAGCGCGCGTTCGTGCGAGAAGGTGCGGAAGCCGTGCACGCCGTGCGCGCTGCCGAATCCCGAGGCGCCCACCCCTCCGAACGGCAAACCGCTGTGCACGAACTGCTGCAGGCAGTGGTTGACCACCGCGCTGCCGGAACTGGTGCGCGCCAGCACCTGGGCGATGCCGGCACGGTCGCGGCTCCACAGGTACAGCGCCAGCGGCTTGGGCGCGGCGTCGAGCCGGTCGAGCACCTCGTCGAGGCGCGCGAACTCGACCACCGGCAGTACCGGACCGAAGATCTCTTCCTGCGCGATCCGCGCCTGCGCCGGCACCTGCGCCAGCAGCGTCGGCGCCACGTAGCAGCTCTCCGCGTCGTGCTCGCCACCGGCCAGCAACTGCGCGCCGCCGGCGCGCGCCTCGTCGATCAGGGCGGCCACCCGCGCGGCATGCGCCGGGTGGATCATGCGCGCCAGGTGCGGACTGGCGGCGACCGTCTGCGCGTCGGCACCGTAGCGCTGCGCCAGCAGGGCGCGGCAGTGCTCAAGCAGGCGCGCGCTGACATCGCGATGCACGAACAAGGTATCCGGCGCGATGCAGGTCTGCCCGGCGTTGACCAGCTTGGCCCAGACGATCACCTCGGCGGCAAGACGCAGGTCGGCGCTGCGGTCGACGATCACCGGCGACTTGCCGCCCAGTTCCAGCGTCACCGGCGTCAACTGCCGCGCCGCCGCGGCCATCACCTGCCGGCCGACCGACGCCGAACCGGTGAAGAACACATGGTCGAACGGACACGCCAGCAAGGCCTGCGCGGTCGCCGCGCCGCCCTGCACCAGGGCCACCTCTTCCGGCGCGAACGCCTCCTCCAGCACCGCCTGCAGCACCGCGTTGACCTGCGGGGTGAATTCGGAGGGCTTGATCATCGCCGTGTTGCCGGCGGCCAGTGCCGACACCAACGGCCCCAGCACGGTGGCCACCGGGTAGTTCCAGGGCCCGATGATCAGGCAGCGCCCCTTGGGCTGGAACGCGATGCGCGCGCGCGTGCCCAGGGCCAGCAGGGTCGGCGCGACCTTGCGCGGACGCATCCAGCGCGGCAGCTGCGCGATGGCGGTGGCGATCTCGTCGACCACCGGCAGCAGCTCGGTCAATTCCACTTCCAGTGCGGGCTTGGCGAAATCGGTAGCGAAGGCGGCGATCAGCGCCTGCCGTCGCGCCAGCAAGGCATCGCGCAGTGCACGCAGATGTGCGCGCCGCGTGTTCGCCGAGGAGCCGCGCCAGGCCAGCGCAGTGGCCTGCTGCGCGGCGAACAGCGCCGCGACCGTCTCCGGTGGGGTGTCTGGCACGGGCTCAGGCGCCATCGCCGCGCTCCTGCTTGGCGGACGCCGGCCAACGCCCGATGCTTGGCAGTCCCCTGCCCTGCGCCATGCGCGGCCGACGGAAGCGCGTCACCGCAACGACCAGCGCGCTCGCACGGCCACCACCATCAGCCCGCATGCGAGCCCGCCTCCACGACAGCCGGACGGCGCTGCCGCCGGCTGATCCACAGCGCCAGCAGCGCCGCAGCCAGCGCAAAGCCCAGACCGACCAGCGGCACCGGCGCGGGATCGTCGGCGTGCAGCAGCAGCGAGGCCAACAACGGCCCGCAGGCCGACCCGATCAACTGCGCGGCCGGCACCAGCACCGCCACCCGCCCCTGCGCATCGGCGCGCAGCGCCAGGCCGACATGGAACGGCATCAGGAACATCCAGGCGAAGCCGAACGCCACGCACACCGCGGCAAAGCCCAGCGCCGCATTGCCCGGAACCCGGTACATCGCCGCGGCCACCAGGCACAGCGCCACGCTGCCCAGGGTCAGGGTCGCCGTCACCGAAAGCCGGCGCACCCAGTAGATCGCCGCCAGGCCACCGACGATCTGCATGCCCAGCACCCACGAGGTCTGCAGTTGCGCCGCATGCGCGTCCAGCCCCGCGCGCAACGCCAGCGGCTCCAGGTACGCCCACAGCGCGCCGATCGCCGACATCTGCAGGAACGCCACCAGCAATGGCGCCAGCGTCGCCGGCGACCAGCGCAGCCTGGCGGTGGCGGTCACCGCGCACTGCGCATCGGCGGCGGGAGCCAGGCTTGCCGGCACCGACAGTGCCACCGCCAGCGGCAGCACCAGCAGGCAGGTCGCGGCCATGGCGACGAAACCGCCCTTCCAGCCGGCCGCCGGCAACACCCACAGCGCCAGCGCCGCCGCCAGCGCGATCTGCGCCAGCGCCTGCAGCACCATGAACACTGCGGTGATCCGGTCCGGCGTGGCGGCGCGCACGATGCTGACGGTGGCCACCCAGACCAGCAGGCCCTCGGCCAGGCCAGCGACGGCGCGCAGCGCGACGAAAGCCGCATCGCCCTGCGCCTGCACGGTTGCCAGGTTCAGCGCCGCGGCCAGCAACGCCGCCACGACCGCCGTGGCACGCTGCCAGGACACCGGCAGCAGCGCATCGCCCAGCGCCACGCCGATCCCCAGCGCGATGATCTCGCCCATCGCCACCACGCCCACGCCTGGCAGCGTGATCAGGTGCTGCTCGACCAGTGCGCCGAGCACGATCGGCTGCACGCCGAGGATCAGCAGCGCGATGGCGCCGATCGACAAGGCCGCGGCGAGCGGACGTGTCGCCTGGACGGCGGTTGATGCGACGGAAGACGTTGATGGCGTGGCGGTCATTGCGATGGACCCTCAATAGCCTTTGCTTTCGGCCGGCAATTCGCCCGCGGCGAAGGCCGCGGCGGCCCGCATCTGGTCCTTGCGCAGCCGCCCGTTGGCGATGCGCCGCACCCACCAGGGCAGTTCCCGCACCTGCCCGCCGGTGGCCGCGGCAAGCACATAGGCCTTGGCGCATTTCTCGAACAACTCCACGTTCAATGCCAGCCGCTGCGCGGTGATGCCAAGACACAGCGGGCGTCCGCCGAACAGCAGGACGCTGCCGACGCCCGGCGCGGCCGTCGCCAACGCGTCGAGCGCAGGAAACGGCGGCGGCATCGGCCCGATGTGCCGGGCCTGTTCGTCGAACACCTGCGGCAGCACGCCGCCGACATTGGCCAGAAGGTGGCCGAACGCGCCGGCCGACCAGGCGCTGGCACCGACATCGGGACGCTGCAGGTACACCTGCGCGTGCACCTGCGCCCATGCCGGCAGCGCCGGGTCGCGCCAGTCCAGCCACTGCGGCCGCTCCGCCTCGAGCGCGCCACAGCACATCGCCGTGCTGCCCGGACAGCGCAGCGCCAGGGCTGCCGCGTCGTCGCCGAGCAGGCGCTTGGCCACGAGCCGCTCGCGGGTGTGCAGCCAGAGTGCTTCGATCTGCGGGACGGTGGGCATGCGCTACACCAGCTTGAACACGTCGTCGAAGCGGTTCAGCGCCTCGTCGACCACCGCATCGGTATCGGCGCGGCTGGTGTAGATGCGGCTGCCGGCCAGGGTGATCAGCCCGTGCGCCGAATACGCCGCGCCCATCTCCTCCATCATGTGCTTGCGCTCCTTGGCTTCGTTGCGCACGCGCCACAGCTTGTACAGGTTGCCGGTGTCCAGCAGCAGCACGCCAGAGGTCTGCAGGTGCACGATCGAGCCCATGTTGTAGACCACGTATGGCAGGCCGAGACGGCGGATGATCGCCTCCAGGCCCTGCCGCAGGCGATCGCCGGCGCGGCCGGCCTGGCCGGCGGCATCGCTGCGCTGCGCTTCCAGCAAGGCGTGGTAGCCGGCCACGCAGGACAGCGGATTGGCCGACAGCGTGCCGCCGACGAAGGCACGCCGCGCCGTGGTGCCGATGCCGCCGACCAGGCTCATCATCACCTCGCGGCGGCCGCCGATCGCGCCGGCCATCGGATAGCCGCCGGCCAGGCACTTGCCGAGCACGGTGATGTCCGGCAGGACCCCGAAGTAGCCCTGCGCACCGCCCGGGCCGAGCCGGAAGCCGGTGACCACTTCGTCGAAGATCAGCAGCGCGCCGAACTCGTCGCATAACTTGCGCACCTGCCGGTTGTAGTCGTGGTGCACCGGCCGCGTGCCGCTTTCCGGCCCCAGCGGTTCCAGCAGCACCGCCGCGGTGCCGCCGCGCAGGCGATTGAACTGCAGCTTGCGCCGCAATGCCTCCAGATCGTTGGGATGGCATTCCTGGGTGTAGGCGGTGGCGCCGCGCGGAATGCCGATCGCCTCCATGCGCCCGGTGCCCGGCAGGCGCATGCCGTACACCAGCTGGTCGCTCCAGCCGTGGTAGGCGCCGCCGATCTTGATGATCCATTTCTTGCGGGTGTGGGTCCGCGCCAGGCGCACCGCGCCCATCACCGCCTCGGTGCCGGAGCCGAGCAGGCGCAGCATCTCCACTGCCGGCATGCTGGCGCAGACCAGTTCGGCCAGCTTGACCTCGTACTCGTGCAGCAAGCCGGTCACCGGGCCGCACTGGTCCAGTACCGCCTGCACGTGCTCGCGCAGTTCCGGCGGATTGGACCCGAGCAGGGTCGGGCCGCCGGCCTGCAGGAAGTCGATGTAGCGGTTGCCGTCCACATCGGTCAGGTACGCGCCATCGGCGCTGTGCATGGCCAGCGGGAACGGATGGTTGAACGCCAGGTTGTGCTGCACGCCACCGGGGATCACCTGCTTGGCCGCCTCGCCCAGGCGCTTGGAGCCCTGGCAGCGCTCGTCGAAATAGCGCATCACCTTGGACATGCCGGCGGCGCCGATCGGCCGCATCGGCTGGTTCACCAGGGCATGGAAGCGTGCGTACAGCTGGTCCACATCGGGCCACTGTGAAATGGCGGGGGTCTGGCTCATGGTCGGTGCCGGGCTCGGGGGAACGGAAGCGGAAAACGCGTGCATGGGGTCAGGCCTCCAGTGCGGTGAGGACGGCGCGCAACGGCGCGGCCAGGCCGGCGTCGTGCAGGAAGCGGCGTTCGATGCGGCGCGCCAGGTGATCGCGCGCCACCTGCTCCAGCGCATCGACCGCCGCCACCGCCTGCTCCAGGCTGCGGCCGCAGCACAGCACGCCGTGGTTGCGCATCAGGTAGGCGTTGCTCGACGGGCGCAGTTGCCGCGCCAGCAGCCAGGCCAGCAGCCCGGTGCCGGACGGGAAATAACCGACCATCGGCACGCGGGCACCGATCGTTGCCTGCAACGCCGGATCCTCCACCGGCAGCGCCGCCCCCAGCAGCGCGCAGGCGCTGGCCACCGGCTGGTGGGTGTGGATGCTGCAGGCCACGTCGGGCCGGCGGCGCAGCACCTGCGCATGCAGGCCGGTCTCCACCGACGGCGTGGCGGCGCCGTCCAGTTGCCGCAGGTCGGCCAGGCGCACCACGCAGATGTCCTCGGCGCGCATCGCCAGGTAATCGATGGCCGACGGTGTCACCGCGAAGCGTTCGGCATCCAGGCGCAGCGCGACGTTGCCGCCGGTGCCGGCCAGGTAGCCGCGCCGCGACAGCTCCACGCACAGCGCGACCACACGCGTGCGTTGTTCATGGGCAAACATGCTGGGGAACCTCCGGCACGCATTCGGGAACGGGATTCATGCGCCGGTAGATCGGCGCGAGCGTGCGCTGCAATTCGCGGAACATCGCATAGCGATCGTCGTACAGCGCGCGGGTGAGCGGCGACGGCTCGTACACCCGGCGCGCGCGTTGCAGCGCCGGCAGGTCGGCGAAGCGCAGCCGGCCCAGGCCGACGCCGGCGATGAAGGTGGCGCCGATCGCATTGGCCTGGATCGGGTTGTGCAGTTGCCGGATCGGCTGGCCGCTGACGTCGGCGATGATCTGGCACCACAGGTCCGACTGCGCGCCGCCGCCGACCGCGGCGATCACGCCGGGATCGCGGCCGAGCAGGCGCGCGAACGGCTCCATCATCCAACGCGTGTTCAGCGCCACGCCTTCCATGAAGGCACGGATGATGTCCTCGCGGGTATGCATCAGCGACAGGTTGACCAGCCCGGCGCGCAGGCTGTGGTCCTCCACCGGGGTGCGCTCGCCGAACAGCCACGGCATGTACACCAGGCCGTTGGCCCCAGGCGGCACGCGCGCGGCGATGACGTTGAGCACCTCGTACACGTCCGGGCGTTCCTCGTCGCGCAGCAGTTCGTCGGGATGGAACAGGATGCGGTCGCGCAGGAACGACAGGTTGGCGCCGGCGGTGGACTGCAGCGCGGTGGCCAGGTAGCGCCCGCTGACCGCGCACGGCACCGCGGCGATGTTGCTGAACACATCGGTCTTCATCCGCGGCACGTGCGCGCCCAGCCACGACGACGTGCCCAGGTACAGATGCGCGGCGTAGTCCTCGACCGCCGCAGCCACCGCCACCGCCGAGTTGTCGATGGCGCCGGCGATCACCCGGGTCTGCGGCGACAGCCCCAGCTGCGCCGCCACCTGCGGCAGCAGCGGCCCCAGCACCTCGGTGGAGGCCACCAGTTCCGGCAGCTTGTCGCGTTCGATGCCGAGCAGCCGCAGCAAGCCGTCGTCGTAGCGGATGCGCATCGGGTCGCGGTTGTCGGTGACCCAGGTGGTGAGCACCGAGTCGGCGGTGGCGCAGAAGCGCCCGGTCAGGCGCAGGTTGAGATAGTCCAGCGCGTTGAGGAACTTGTGCGTGCGCTGGTAGCGCAGCGGTTCGTGGTCGCGCAGGTAGGCGATGTGGCCGGCGCAGTCCTTGCCGCTACCGGCCGGCGCGCCGCCGCTCAGGCGCAACCAGCGCAGCAGCTTCAGCGGCGCATAGCCGCGCACGTTGAGCCAACGACCGCGCAGACGCCGCGCGATCGCGGCCTGCCCGCGCATGTCCAGCCACAGCATGGCGTTGCCCAGCGCGCGGCCGTCGCGGTCCACGCACACCGTGCACTCGCCCTGGGTCGAGCAGCACACCGCGGTCACCCGCCGGCGCAACGACTCGCCGCCTTGCAGCACCGCCGCCGCGGTGACCAGCAAGGCGTTCCACCAGTCGCGCGGATCCTGCTCGGCGCAGACCCCGTGCACGTGCAGCGGCACCGGTTCGAACGCCCAGGCGATCACCTGGCCGTCCAGGGTGACCAGCGCGCACTTGCAGCCGGAGGTTCCCAGGTCCACCGCCAGCACCAGCGGCTGGTCGCCGCCCCGGTCGGCATCGAGCAGTTCGCTGCGCATGGGTCAGAACGTGTAGCCGATCGAGGCCACCAGGGTGTCGCCGTCGGTCTTGCGGACGCGCGCGCCGTCCTGCACCCAGTACAGCTCGTGCGCGTTGACCCGGGTGCTGACCCAGTCCAGGTTCCAGTCCAGGCCCCAGCGCTTGTGGGTGACGCCGATCTGGTAGTCGGCGAAGCTGCCCTCGCTGAAATTGCGCAGCTTCTGGTAGCCGGCGTGCAGGCGCAGCGTGGTCGACGGCAGCACCGACGGCAGCAGCGGGGTCTGGTAGTTGAGATCGCCCAGCAGGGTACCGCGCGAATCGTGCTCGCCACGGGCGAAGCAGCGCAGCGCCACCGTCGGGTCGGCGGCGAACTGCAGGATCTGCGCGCACACCCCGCCGGTATCGGCGCCGCGGTAGGTCTTGGAGAACACGTACAGCACGCGGCCCTCGACCGCGCCGTAGCCGAGTTCGAGCACGCCGAAATTGCTGTCGTAATCGGTACGGCGCACATCCGCCGGGGTGCCGGTCTGCAGATCGATCTGGTGCGGGGCCAGGAAGCTGGCGCCGGGGAAGCGCTCGGTAGCCAGGCCGACGCCGGCATGCCAGGCATCGGGATTGCCGAAACGGTAGCCGGCCGCGGCGGTGATGCCCAGCCCATCGCCATCGAGGAACTGCTTCTTGCTGACCTTGGCTACCTCCAGCAGCGCGACGAACCCGCTGGCGTGCACGAACTGGGTGGTCCACTTGAGCGATGGGCGCATCAGCGAGTCGGACACACCGCGCGTGCGCTGCTCGCTCATCAGCTTGATCTGGTTTTGGAACTCGTAATTGACCATGCCATCGGTGTCGGCCTGCTGGGCCTGGGCCCGGGCACAGCACGCGCCGTGCAGGGCCAGTGCACCCGCGAGGGTCGCCATGAAGCGGACTGCGGTCATCTCAATCTCCCCTGTTCGCTGAGGAAGGTGGGACGCGCGGCGGCCGTCGCCGGCCCCGCACATCGATGGCGCCGGCGCGTTGCGCGCGCGGCGGGTGGATCACTTCGCGCAGACCGGCGTGCTGGGCAGCGCCTGCACGCGGGTGAAGCGTTCGGTCTCGCCGAGCACTTCCACGCCGACGAAGGCGCGCAGGTCCAGCGCCTTGCCGCTGGCGCGCAGCGTGGCCTTGTAGCGCTTGCCGCTGCGCGGATCGAAGGCCCAGCCGTCGCGCCAGATATCGCCGTCCTCGCGCCCCAGACGCGCGATCTGCACGCCGCAGGTATCGGTGGCGGTGCCGGCGTCCTTGTCCCAGACGATGCGCCCGCACAAGGCCGTGGCCGCATCCGCGCACGGCGCGAACTCCACCACCGCGTCCTTGGCCGCGGTCAGCCACAGCCCCTGCGCCGCGGCCGGCGCCGCACACGCCGTCGCGCTCGCCAGCAGCCATCCCGCGACCACCACACCGACCGCGCCGTACCGCTTCATTCCCGGACTCGCCTGCATCGAACGCCCCCTCGCCATCGCGCAATTAAGTAGTGAAAACTACCGTATAGCGATCACTACCGTTTTGCAAGCGTTGTCCGCACGACCTTCACCGCGGACGTGGCGAGGCGCGCAAACGCCTGGATTTCAAGGGTTCGCGTGTGCAGCAGCATGCGTGCGACGGTCGATTTTTGCGGCGTTGCAACAGTCATCGGCGAGGACGGCGACGACAGATCGGATCGCCCGATCGCCATGGCGTCGCACTGCGAACCGAGCGAATGCGCCAGCCACGGCATCCAGCCACGCAGCCGCGCGCGGTCAAACCCGATCGGCGGCGTCAGGAAACGATGAGGGCAGAAGGCGTGTCAGCAGTCGCTGCCGCCTTGCTGCAGCAGCAACCGCTGCGACACCGCGATGCGCACTGTCGCCCACGAGGGTCGGCAGCGCCGGTGCGGACCAGCGAGAGCGGTGGCGACCGGCACGATCGGCGGGTCAGAAGCGGCCGGCGATGGCACGGCCGCGATGGCGGGGATGGGCCCCGCTCAGTGCATCGGCGCCTCCCGCAAGCGGGAAGCGCATGGAGGGATCAGGCGTCCTTGCCGGACACGTGCCCGTCGATCTTCGACGTCTGGTACAGCGCCATGCCGATGCGCTTGATCAGGCCGAGCTGCTGCTCCAGCCACCAGGCATGGTCTTCCTCGGTGTCGCGCAGCTGCGCCAGCAGCACGTCGCGGCTGACGTAGTCGCCGTGCTGCTCGCACAGCTTCATGCCCGCGGCCAGATTGGCGCGCACTTCGTACTCGACCTTCAGATCCTTCTCCAGCATCTCCTCGACCGTGCGCCCCGGTTCGAAGGCATGCGGGCGCATGTCCGGGTCACCCTCCAGGAACAGGATGCGCCGCAGCAGCGCATCGGCGTGCTCGGTTTCCTCTTCCATCTCGTGGTTGATGCGTTCGTACAGCGCCAGCAGGCCCTGGTCCTCGTAACGCCGCGAGTGGATGAAATACTGGTCGCGCGCGGCCAGTTCGCCGCGCAGCAGCTCCTTGAGGCATTGCACAACGTCGGGGTGTCCCTTCATGGGGCGGGCTCCGTGGGGTCGACTGAGGGCGCCATAGTGCCCGATGCGGCCGCGCCGCGTTCCAATCGGAATCATTCACATCCCGACTCGCACATCCGCGATGCGTGACCCCGCGCACAGCGCGCCGCGCCTACGCGGGAACGACACGCAGTCGTGTCTAGAATCGGAGACTTGCCCACCGGAGAGAGACGATGCGCGGTCGATGGAAACGCCTGCTGCTGGGGACGCTGCTGCTGACGGCGGCCGTGGCGCTGGGCATCTGGCTGCTGCTGCGCGGCAGCCTGGCCACGCTCGACGGCAAGGCCCCGCTGCAAGGCCTGCGCGCGCCGGCAAGCATCCAGCGCGACGCGCTGGGCGTGGTCACCATCGATGCCGCCGACGAGGCCGATGCGATGCGCGCGCTCGGCTACGTGCACGCGCAGGAACGCTTCTTCGAAATGGACCTGCTGCGCCGCGCCGCCGCCGGCGAACTGTCCGAGCTGGTCGGTCCGCACGCGCTGGACGTGGACAAGGCACGGCGGGCGCATCGCCTGCGCGCGCGCAGCAGCGCGCAGCTGGCCGCATTCGCCGGCCAGCACGCGGCGGCCTTGCAGGCCTACAGCGCCGGCGTCAACCAGGGCCTGCACGCGTTGCGGGTACGGCCGTGGCCTTACCTGATGCTGTTCGCCGCACCGCGCGACTGGCAGCCGGTGGATTCGGCGCTGGCCGGCCAGGCGATGTACTTCGACCTGCAGGGCAAGCAGCTCGAACGCAAGCTGGCCCTGTACCGCCTGCAGCAGCGCTTGCCGGCGCCGCTGTACGCCCTGCTGCGCCACGAGGGCAGCAGTTGGGACGCGACACTGGACGGCAGCGTGCGCGGCGACGCAGAGCTGCCCTCCGCCGATCAGGTCGATCTGCGCCGCCTGGCAGGCGCGCCCGCCCCCGCCGCGACCGACGCGGTCGCCACCAGCGCGCCCGGCAGCAACAACTGGGCGATCGCCGGCAGCCGCACCGCCGACGGCCGCGCCATCGTCGCCAACGACATGCATCTGGGCCTGCGCGCGCCCAGCCTGTGGTTCCGCGTGCGCCTGCGCTACGCCGATGCGCAGGCGCCGGGCGGCCGCGTGGACGTGTCCGGATTCTCGCTGCCCGGCCTGCCGGCGGTGATCGTCGGCAGCAACGGTCACGTCGCCTGGGGGTTCACCAACAGCTATGCCGATACCGCCGACTGGTACCGGCTCACCCCATGCGCCGCGGTGGCGCAGCCCGGCTGCACGCCGGTCACCGTGCACCGCGAACGGATCAAGGTCTCTGGCGCCCCCGACACCGAACTGCAGGTCGAAGACACCGCCTATGGCCCGATCCTGCAACACGAACCCGATGGCAGCGCGCTGGCGTTGCGCTGGGCCGCGCAGTTGCCGGGCGCACTGAATCTGGGGCTGGCCGACTTCGCCCGCGCCGATACCCTGCCCAATGCCTTCGCCCGTGCGCAGCACATCGCCACGCCGGCGCAGAACCTGGTGCTGGCCGACCGCGACGGCCACATCGGCTGGCGCGTGCTCGGCCCGCTGCCGCTGCGCGGCCCGCACTGCGCAGCCGATGCGGTGATGCACGACGTGCGTGCGACGGTGCCGGCGGATGCCCGCTGCGCGCCATGGCCGCTGTCCACCAGCCAGTCGCCGCAGCGCATCGATCCCGCCGACGGACAATTGTGGACCGCCAATGCCCGCGTGGTCGGCGGCGCCGAACTGGCACCGCTCGGCGACGGCGGCTACGCGCTGGGCGCGCGCGCGCAGCAGATCCGCGACGACCTGCGCCTGCACCCGCATCTCAACGAACAGCAGTTGCTGGCGATCCAGCTCGACGACCGCGCACTGTTCCTGCAGCGCTGGTGGGCGCTGCTGCAGCAACGCGACGCGGGCGCGGCCACGCCGGCGCTGCACGCCGTGTCGCAGGCGGCCGCGCACTGGGAGGGCCGCGCCAGCACCGGATCGGTGAGCTATACCCTGGTCCGCGCGTGGCGCCTGGCGGTGCTGACCCGGATCCGCGATGGCCTGATCGCGCCGGCCCGTACCGGATCGAACGCAGATGCCGCACCCGCGCCACCGCCGCTGCCGCAACTGGAAGGCGTGGCCTGGCCGCTGCTGCAGCAACAGCCGCTGCACCTGTTGCCGCGCCGCTACGGCAGCTGGCAGGCGCTGCTGGAAGACGCCGCCGCCGAGGTGCGCACGCACCTGCAGGCCGAAGGCCCGCTGGACACGCGCCGCTGGGGCCAGGAGAACCGTGCAGCGATCTGCCATCCGCTGGCGCAGGGCCTGCCGGCGCCGCTGCGCGGCTGGCTGTGCATGCCGGACACGCCACTGCCCGGCGACGACGACATGCCGCGGGTGCAGCGCCCGGCGTTCGGCGCCTCCGAGCGCATGGTGGTGGCACCGGGCCATGAGGCCGACGGCATCGTGCACATGCCCGGCGGCCAGAGCGGCCACCCGCTGTCGCCGTTCTGGGGCGCCGGCCACGCCGACTGGGTGCAGGGCCGCGCCACAAAGTTCCTGCCCGGCCCGACCCGGCACACGCTGACATTAAGCCCGTCCGCACCACAATGACCCGCGATCGGCTCCGCGCCGGCGTCCGACCGCAGACGCCGGCCTGCCTTCCCCCTTCCCCCACTGCCGAGTCTGCCTACCGATGAAGCGCCCTCCCCTGCTTGCCCTGTTGCTGCCGCTTGCCGCGGCCGTGTCGTTTTCCGCCTGTGCCACGCCGGCTGCCGACGCGCCCGCGGCCGCCTCCGACTGCAGCGTGCGCGCCCAACCCGGCGACGATCTGCAGGCCGCGATCGACCGCGTCCCCAACGACGGCAAACCCGCCACCGTGTGTCTGAGCGCCGGCGAGTTCCCGGTCAGCAAGCTGATCTCGATCCAGCGCGACGGCCTGCGCCTGCGCGGCCAGGGCAACAGCACCGTGCTGCGCATGCGCGACCACGTGCAGCAACCGACCATCGTGATCGGCGACTACCAGAACGAGCGCCCCATGCGGACGATCCGCGACGTGCGCGTGGAGCAGTTGCAGATCGTCGGCGGCACCATCGACAAGGAGTTCATGCCCGAGCGCCCGTACCTCAGCAACAGCCTGGTGGTGGTGCGCAACGGCCAGAACATCCAGCTGACCCACCTGCGGGTGAGCAAGTGCCGCAGCGCCTGCCTGCTGAGCGAGTTCGACAGCCGCGACCTGCTGATCGCGCACAACGACGTCTCCGGCGCGACCTGGGATGGGGTGTCGTTCAACCGCACCGCCAAGGTCAAGCTGATCGACAACGTGATCCACGACAACGTCGCCGCCGGCATCACCACCGAGCACCTGGAAGACAGCGAGATCCGCGACAACCGCCTGGAGCGCAACGGCAGCCAGGGCGTGTACCTGGCCGACGCGCGGCGCAACCTGTTCGCGGGCAACCAGTTCATCGACAACAAGGGCGCCGGGCTCTACCTGACCTGCTCGATCCGCCAGCGCACGCCGCAGATCCTGTGCTGGGACAACAGCATGAGCCAGGACAACACGTTCGAGAACAACACCTTCCGCGGCAATCCCTACACCTACACCATCGGCGTGGACAGCGCGGCCAACTGCACCGGCCCGGAGTTCCGCCCCAACCTGTGGCGCAAGAGCAACCAGGCCGATGCCTCGGGCATCGACATCCAGCCCGAACGCTACGGCCACTGCGTGCGCTTCGAGTAAGCGCGCGCGGGCGCGGCGCCTGCGTACGCCACCCGGCCGGCCTTGAACAGGTCGGCCGGGGCGCGCCCGCCCGCGCATGGCGGCAGAACCGGGGTGACCGGCAGGCCCGGCGCGTCCAGTCGGGTGCCGGACCACCACCTAGGCGGGCGACACGCACGCCGCGACACATCCATTAAAGCTCTGCCTGCAGCGGCCGCTAACCGGTGACGACGCCCCAGCGACCGACGGACCGCGCTGGACCACCGACCGGCCGTGCCGCAGACGCTGGAGTGCCGCGGCGCTCTGGGAGAGCAGATGAACTACCACCTTCATGTCCGCCGCACCCTCGACACGCCGATCCTGGCGATCCAGGGCCTGACCCTGTGCGTGTGGCTGGCGCTGCTGCTGTGCAACCCTTACCTGAGCCACCCACTGGACGCGCGCTATGCGCTGGCGTTCGTCGCCATGCTCGGCAGCGGCCTGGTCATGCGCATGGCCAGGCGGTCCTGGCAATGGCGGCTGGGCGCCTTCCTGTCGGTGATCGCATTCGATGCCGCGTTCCGGCTGCAGTTGCATCACATGGGCGGCGCCAGCACGACCTGGATGCTGCCGGTGGCGGTGACCCTGAGCCTGGGCTACAGCGTGCTGTTCTGCCACGCGCGCGACTATCTGCTGGCGCTGGCCTGCACCTGGGCGATCATGCTCGGCTGGCACGACAGCCTGGTACCGGCGTCCACCGACCTGCCGCTGCTGGAGATCCTGGTGGCGGCGGTGACCATGGTCGGGTTCGCGCTGAACCGCATCTTCGTCACCTCCATGCGCAGCAACCACGCGCTGAAGGAAGGCTATCGGCGCCTGGCCGCGACCGACGCACTGACCGGCATCCCCAACCGGCGCGCGCTGATGGCCGACCTACAGGCAGCGGTCGGCACCCAGCACGCCGTGCGGTTGGCCATGCTGGACATCGACGACTTCGAGCGGATCGGCACCGAGCACGGCCACCACGTCGGCGATGCGGTACTGCAGGCGCTGGCGACGGAACTGGTACGGCTGGACCCGCGTTGCCGCGTCGGCCGCCTCGGCGGCGAGGAGTTCGGCCTGCTGTTCGAGGGCGTGTCGCAGGACAAGGCGAGCGCACTGGTGCAGCGCCTGCAGCAGCGCATCCGCGGCCTGCGCGTGGACGGCGCCAGCTTCACCTGCAGCGTCGGCATGGCCGCGTTGCCCGCCGGCGGCGAACTGTCCGACCTGCTCGCCCGCGCCGACCGCGCACTGTCCGCTGCCCGGCAGGCGGGCAACGGCAGCCTTCGCCTGGACGGCGCCATGCCGGTGTCGGCCGGCACGTCCGCGGCGTTCGCGCGCGATCCCGCGCTGCCGGCCGCCACGTCGCTGTAGCACGCAGCACCAACGGCCCCTCGGGGCGGCGCATGCCGCCGCCCCGCAGCGCACTCGCTCGTGGCGTACGCGCATCAGCCCGACGCAGACAGCGCAGACGCCCACCCCGCTCCACCGCCGCTGCGTGCGGCACCAACAGGCTGAACCGCAGGCGCTGCGGTCACTCAAGCCGCCACGCCGGCATGCCGATACGCTGCCATCGATCCATTGCGTGCGCGTCGGCGTCCGCACATCACGAACCGGCCGGGACGCGCCGTTGGGCAGCACATGACGTACCCGGAGCACATCCGCCACCTGCTGAGCCGGTCGACCACGGCCATCCAAGCGCTGACCCTGTCGATCTGGGTCGCGACGCTGCTGTTCAATCCGTATCTGCAGCGCCCCTGGGGCCTGGTCAATTTGATCCTGCTGGCCGCGCTGCTCGGCGCCGCCGCCTGCACCCTGCTGGTCCGCCGCTTCTGGCACTGGCGCATGAGCGGCGCGCTGTACGTGCTGCTGCTGTCGTGGGCGTACCAGATCGAACTGCGGCACATGGGCGCACATGGCGAATTCTGGTGGCTGCCGACCACGGTCACTCTGTGCCTGGGCATCAATCTGCTGTTCCCGTTCACGCGCGACTACCTGCTGGCGCTGGCATACACCTGGACGATCATGCTGACCGGTCGGGCACTGCCACCGGCGGCCGCCAGCGACCCGATGCTGCTGGGGCTGCTGGTCGTCGCGGTGTCGCTGATCGGCCTGGCCATGAACCGCACCTTCGCGCGCAGCATGCTGATCACCTACCGCCTGAAGGAAGACTACCGGCGCATCTCCGAGACCGATGCGCTGACCGGGCTGGCCAACCGGCGCGCCCTGATGGCGCAACTGCATGCGCTGGCGGCCGAGCGCGGTCGCCGCGGCACGCTGCAGTTCGCGATGCTGGACATCGACGATTTCAAGCAGGTCAACGACCGCCATGGCCACGATGTCGGCGATGCGGTGTTGCTGGCGCTGGCCGCCGAACTGACCGGGCTTGAGCACGGCTGCCGGGTCGGCCGACTCGGCGGCGAGGAATTCGGCATCGTGCTCGACGGCATGAGCGACGCGCAGACCGATGCCCTGCTGCAGCGGCTGCTGGAACGCGTGCGACAGACCCGCGCCAAGGGCGTGGCCTTCACGTTCAGCGCCGGGGTCGCGCGCATGCATCCCGACGGCGACGTCTCGGATCTGCTCAAGCGTGCCGACCGTGCGCTGTATGCCGCCAAGCGCGACGGCAAGAGCCGGATCTGCCTGGACAGCGCCACAGGGCCCGCCCCCATGGCGGCCGTGCACGGCGCCCTCGACAGCGCGGCGCCGACCGCGGATCCGGCATAGCGGAAGGCGCACGGCACGCATCGCCGGCGTCGAACACGCACGCTACCGGAGCAGCACGACGCGCCTGCGCTTGCGGCTACACCGCCCGCCACAGCAGGCGCAGGCCCAGGCCACTCATCAGCACCGCGCTGAGCCGGTCCAGCGGCCGCCGCGCGCGCAGCCACCAGCGCCGCGGCGCCGACGCGGACAGCAACCCGGCCACCAGCGCGAACCAGGCCGCATCGATGGCGAAGGCCAGCAATGGCAGCGCCACGTACTCGGCGGGCACGCGCTGCGCCGGCAGCAGCGCGGCGAACAGGCCGGCGAACACCAGCGCGGTCTGCGGGTTGCCGAGCTGGGTCGCCAGGCCCATGACGAAGGCCGAGCGCACGGCCGGCACCTGCTGTTCCGGCGCGATGGCGGCCACCGACGCCGGCGTCCGCCACGCCCGCCAGGCCAGCCACAGCAGGTAGGCGGCACCGGCGACCGACAACGCGCGATGCAGCGCCGGCACCCGCTCCAGCAACGCCTGCAGGCCGAACAAGGCCGCCAACGCGAACAGCGCGCAGCCCACGCCCATGCCCAGTGCCGCGGCGAACCCGGCCGCACGCGAGCGCCCCGCGGCCAGCCGCGCCACCAGCAGGAAGCTGGCGCCGGGGCTGATCGCCCCCAGCGTCAGCACCCCGGCGATCGCCAGCAGGCTGGCGCCGGTCACCCCAGCGCCTGCGCGTGCACCCCGGCCACCGCCCGACCGGAGGGATCGGCCATCGTCGCGAAGCTGGCATCCCAGGCGATTGCCGCCGGCGAGGAACAGGCGATCGACTTGCCGCCGGGCACGGTCTCGGCCGCGGCAGGCGTCGGGAACACCCGCTCGAACAGGCTGCGGTAGTAATAGGCTTCCTTGGTCTGCGGCGGGTTCACCGGGAAGCGCTTGTCGGCCGCGGCCAGTTCGCGGTCGCTGACCTGGGCCTCGGCATGCGCCTTCAGCCCGTCGATCCAGCCATAGCCGACGCCGTCGCTGAACTGCTCCTTCTGCCGCCACAGGATCGACTCGGGCAGATAGCCCTCGAAGGCTTCGCGCAGCACCGCCTTCTCGATGCGCTTGCTGCCGTCGGCGCGGGTGCCGGCCATCTTGTACTGGGCGTCCATGCGCATGGCCACGTCCAGGAACTCCACGTCCAGGAACGGCACGCGCGGCTCCACGCCCCACGCCATCATCGACTTGTTGGCGCGCAGGCAATCGTAGTTGTACAGCGCGTCGAGCTTGCGGATCAGTTCCTCGTGGAATTCGCGGGCGTTCGGCGCCTTGTGGAAGTACAGGTAGCCGCCGAAGATCTCGTCGCTGCCCTCGCCGGACAGCACCATCTTCACTCCCATCGCCTTGATCCGCCGCGCCAGCAGGAACATCGGCGTGGAAGCGCGGATGGTGGTGACGTCGTAGGTCTCGATGTGCCGGATCACTTCCGGCAACGCGTCCAGGCCTTCCTCGAAGGTGTACTCGAAGCCGTGGTGCACGGTGCCCAGCGCCTCGCCGGCGATCGCCGCGGCGGCCAGATCCGGCGAGCCCTTCAGGCCGATCGCGAACGAGTGCAGGCGCGGCCACCAGGCCTCGGCCTCGTCGTTCTCCTCGATGCGCTTGCGTGCGAAGCGCGCCGCCACCGCCGCGACCAGCGAGGAATCCAGGCCGCCGGAGAGCAGCACGCCGTACGGTACGTCGGTCATCAGCTGGCGGTGCACGGCGCGCTCGAAGGCCTCGCGCAGTTCCTGCTTGCCAACCTCCACGCCCTGCACCGCGGCGTAGTCGCGCCACGGCTTGCGGTAGTACTGCACGAGTTCGCCGCTGGCGCTGTCGTAATAGTGGCCCGGCGGGAACTGGGCGACGTCGGCGCAACTGTCGGCCAGCGACTTCATCTCCGAGGCCACGCGCAGCCGGCCCTGCGCGTCATGGCCCCAGTACAGCGGGCACACGCCCATCGGATCGCGGGCGATCAGCACGCGCCCGGCGGCCTTGTCCCACAGCGCGAAGGCGAAAATGCCGTTGAGGCGGTTCAGCAGCACGTCCGGCGTGGTTTCGCGGTACAGCGCGTTGATCACCTCGCAGTCCGAGCCCGTCTGGAAGGCGTAGGGCTGGGCGAGTTCTTTCTTCAGCTCACGATGGTTGTAGATCTCGCCGTTGACCGCCAGCGCCAGTTGCCCATCGTCGGAGAGCAGCGGCTGCGAGCCGCCGGCCGGGTCGACGATGGCCAGGCGCTCATGGACGAGGATCGCGCCGTCGTCGACATACACGCCGCTCCAGTCCGGGCCGCGGTGGCGCTGCCGCTGCGAGCAGTCCAGCGCCTGCCGCCGCAGCGCCTGCAGGTCGTCGCACGGTTGCAGGCCGAAGATGCCGAAGATCGAACACATGGGAAAGCTCCTGATCGTGGGGTGGTGGTGCGATCCCGGCCATCGATGGCCGGGCTGTCGTGGAGGGCCCCACACCAGCAGGCACAAAAAAACCCGCATCGGCCGATGCGGGTTTTCTGGTGGCTGGGCGTGGTGTTTCTGGTAGCGCCTAGTCGCAGACCCGCATCGGCCGCGCACGATTATTCGCCAGCGCATTATTGCGGCCGTTGGCGTTGATCGAGCGGAGGGCGGACAGCGAGGTCATGGGGCGACCGTAACCCGGCGTGCGGGCCGGCGCAACTGTTACCGCAGCAACCGTTCGATCAGGCGCAGGTATAGATCCGGCAGCGCCTCCAGGTCGGCCACGCGCACGTGCTCGTCGACCTGGTGGATGCTGGCGTTGACCGGGCCGACCTCGATGCATTGCGCACCCAGCGGCGCGATGAAGCGCGCATCGGAGGTACCGCCGCCGGTGCTCTCCTCCGGCGGCGCGCCGGCGACCTCGCCCAGCACCTCGCGCGCCACCCGGCGCAGCGTGCCTTCCGGGGTGTAGAACGGCTCACCGCTGCGGTGCCAGCGCAGGTCGTAGTCCAGGCCATGGCGATCGAACAGCGCGGCGATTTCCGTTTCCAGCCGCGGCGCATCCCAGTGCGGGGTGTAGCGCAGGTTGAAGGCGACCTGCAGTTCGCCGGGGATGACGTTGTTGGCGCCGGTGCCGGCATGCACGTTGGAGATCTGCAGGCTGGTCGGCGGGAAGCTCTCGTAGCCGTCGTCCCAATGCCGCGCGACCAGGTCGGCCAGCGCCGGCGCGGCCAGATGGATCGGGTTGCGCGCCTTGTGCGGATAGGCCACGTGCCCCTGCACGCCGCGCACGCGCAGCGCACCGGAAAGGCTGCCGCGACGGCCGACCCGCAGCAGGTCGCCGAGCCGTTCGGTGGACGAGGGCTCGCCGGTGATGCACCAGTCGATGCGTTCGCCGCGCTCGGCGAACACGCGCGCCACGTGGCGCACGCCGTCGATCGCATCGCCTTCCTCGTCGCTGGTCAGCAGCAGCGCCAGCGTGCCCGAGTGCTGCGGATGCGCGGCCACGAACCGTTCGGCGGCGAGCACGAAGGCGGCCACGCTGCCCTTCATGTCGGCGGCGCCGCGCCCGTACAGCACGCCATCGCGCACCTGCGGCGCGAACGGATCGCTGCTCCAGGCCTCGCGCGGCCCCGGCGGCACCACGTCGGTATGGCCGAGCAGCGCCAGCACCGGACCGTCGCCGCCACGGTGCGTCGCCCACAGGTTGTCGACCTGGCCGCAGCGCAGCCGCTCGATGGCGAAACCGGCGCGCTGCAGCCGCTGCGCGATCAGTTCCTGGCACCCGGCATCGTCGGGGGTGACCGACGGGCGGGCGATCAGGTCACAGGCGAGTTCAAGGACATCGGACATGCAGGACACCATTGGAAAACACGAGGGAGACGCTGCGGATCGGCGGCGGCAGCGTCGCGAGCGGGCGACACCGGAAACGCAGTGTACGAGCGGGACTGGCGGATTCGAAGCATCGGCCGGGATCGCCGGGCGGGTGCGCGGTCGCGGCGTCGGCCGTCGCTACGGCGCGATGCCCGGCCAGCGCATGCATTGCACGCGCACCGCGAAAGCTTCGTTGCCAGGCATGCGCCCGCCGTGCGTGCCGGTCTCGACGAAACCGCAGGCGCGGTAGAACGCCAGCGCCGCGGCGTTGCCTTCCAGCAGTTCCAGCGTCAGGCCGGCCGAGCTGGCACCCTGCACTGCGGCCACCAGCGCCTGACCGACGCCGCGCCGGCGCGCGGCCGGATCCACGTACAGCCAGGCCAGTTCCTCGCCATCGTCGGCGACGAAGCCGAGCACCTGGCCCTGCGCTTCTGCGACCAGCACGCGGTAGTCGAACAGGCCTTCGCGCTCGGCCGCGATCGGCAGCGGCAGGAACGCCTCCGGCAGCCCCGCCGCCTGCAGTTCCTCCAGGCGCGCGGCATCGTGGATGGCGCACAGGCGCGCCCAGTCGTCGGCCCGGTACGGGCGAATGTTCACGCGATCCCGAATCGCTGCTTGAAGCCGTTGTCGGAAAAGCCCTGGCTGAGCTTGCCGTCGTCGGTCACCACCACCGGCCGCCGGATCAGTTGCGGATACTCGCGCAGCAGCAGCTTCCACTCGGCATCGGAGCCGGGTGTCTTCTTGTTGTCGGGCAGTTGCCGCCAGGTGGTGGAGGACTTGTTGACCAGCGCATCGAATCCACCGGTCTGGCCGGCCCAGTCCAGCAGGGTGTCCGGGGTCGGCTTGTGCTCGCGGTAATCGACGAAGCTGTAGGCCACGCCAAAGCGGTCCAGCCACTTGGTCGCCTTCTTGCAGGTGTCGCAGTTCTTCAATCCGTACAACGTCGTCATCGAAACATCCCTTCAAGCGAATGAAGCCCCTCTCCCACCGGGAGAGGGATTGGGGTGAGGGTCGGTCGGCCCAGGACGGATCGCACCCAAAACGCCGCGCACGGCCTTTCGGCGGGCGATGCCATCAGCAGACGAACCGGGCATGCCGTCATCGACAGCCAGCAGCGCGCGTGATCTTACGCGCCGCGTGCGCCATCGGCCTCCCAGGCCCAAGAAGAAGCCCCAGGCCTCACAGCGCCGGCACTTCCTGGAGCTTGGCCGAGTCGATCCGCCAGCGCAGCTGTGCCGCAGAAGCGCCGTCCACGCCGTTGACCCGGCGCAGGACGTAGTCGCCGCGGAAGCGTTGCCGCGTGCCGTCGGCCAGCGTCGCCTCCACGCTGACCGGCACCGGCTGGTACACCGAACCGGCGGCGCCATCGCTGGCGCCCAGCGTGCCGATCGTCGCCTTCACCGCACGCGTCTGCGCGAAGCCGGCCTCGAAGGCCTCGTAGGACTGCCCCGGGCGCCCGTCCTCGCCCCACTGCTGCCAGGCCGTGGCGTAGTCGCGCGCGTTGATCGCCGCGTAGTAGCGCCGCACCACGTCGGCCGCGGCCTGCGGGCTGTCGGCAGCCGGGCCGCACCCGGCGGTGGCCGGCCCGTCGCGGCCGAGCAGCGCGCAGCTGCGCGCGATCTCGTCGTCGATCATGGCGCAGCTGTTGGCGGCATTGCAGGGCGGGTGCGTGGCCGGCGACACCGAGCGACAGGTGGCCGCACGCGCCGCCGCGGCGTCGGCGCCGATCTCGTCGGCGCAGGCCAGCGGCGCGCCCGCCGCGCCGGCAGTCCCCGCCGTCGTCGTAGGCGCTTGCGCAGGCGCAGGCGCAGGTGTCGCGGCCGGCGCCGGATTGGGCGCAGCGGCTGTCGCCGCAGGCGTGTCGCCCTGCTTGGGTGCCGTCGGCGTCGGTGCGCTCTCACGGCCGCACCCGGACAGCGCGAACGCCGCGGTCATCCAGCAAGCCCACATGATCGTACGCATCGGTCTCTCCTGTCGTGGCAGTGGCAGCACCCGGCGACGGTCTGCACCGGACATCGGGTCCGATACGCGCCGCCGCAACAGCGCCCAGACCTGCGTGCGGCAGCATATCCAGGCGCCGATGTACGCCGGGTGTGCGCCCTTCCCTGGCCGCGAGATCGCGGACCCTGCTAGGCAACCGCGTAGCACCGTGCGACGACCACATGATGTGCCCGGCCTACCCGCAGATAGGGCACTGGCGTTGGATTCGCAGGAGGTTCGGCATGTCAGCATGCCGATGACGACGGAAGCCACCGCGTGCTTTACCGCCGTTGCGTTTGCTTTTGATCTACCGGGTTCCCTTCCGCGGACCCGGAGCGCGTAGCGCGGAGGGCGCAAGGCAGGGCGCGCTTTCTTTTGGTTACCTTTTCTTTGCGCGAGCAAAGAAAAGTAACTCGCCCAACAGGGCGAAAGCCTTTGCTGTTGCCTAAAGCTCAAGACATGTAAAGCGGCTTCAACGTCAACGCGATGCGGTGTCGCGGTGCAGCGCGTCTCCGCGAATGTCACGCCCTACGCACCAGACACCAGCACGCACAGTAACCGCGCAACACAAAGGCTTCCGCCTGACCACGAAGTCGACAGGAAGCAGCAAACCAGAGCGAGACCGGGGTGGACCCGGTCTCACGATCTTCAGTCGGCCAGGCCGCGCAGCAAGTCGTTGACGCTGGTCTTGCTGCGGGTCTTGGCGTCGACCTGTTTGACGATCACCGCACAGTACAGCGAGTGCGAGCCGTCCTTGGACGGCAACTGCCCGGACACCACCACGCTGTACGGCGGCACGTAGCCGTAGGAGATCTCGCCGGTGGCGCGGTTGTAGATGCGCGTGCTCTGGCCCAGGAACACGCCCATGCCGATCACGCTGTGGTGGCCGACCACCACGCCCTCCACCACTTCCGAGCGCGCGCCGATGAAGCAGTGGTCCTCGATGATGGTGGGGCTGGCCTGCAGCGGCTCGAGCACGCCGCCGATGCCGGCGCCGCCGGACAGGTGGCAGTGCTTGCCGATCTGCGCGCAGGAACCGACCGTGGCCCAGGTGTCGACCATCGTGCCCTCGCCCACGTGCGCGCCGATGTTGGTGAAGCTCGGCATCAGCACCACGTCCTTGCCGAAGTAGCTGCCGCGGCGCGCCACCGCGCCCGGCACCACGCGCACGCCGGCCTTGCGGAACTCGGCTTCGTGATAGCCGGCGAAGCGGGCTTCCACCTTGTCCCAGAACGGCGCCGGCTGCGCTTCCACCACGGCCATCTCGTTGACCCGGAAGTACAGCAGCACCGCCTTCTTCAGCCACTCGTTGACCTTCCAGCCGCCGTGCCCGTCCGGCTCGGCGACGCGGAACTCGCCGCTCTCCAGGCCATCGATGACGCGGTTGACCACCGGCCGGGTCGACCCCTCGATCTCGTCGAGCGTCAGCGTGGCGCGGCGCTCGAAGGCGCTGTCGATGGTGAACTTCAGCTCGTCGGCGCTGGGCACGGCCACCGGCTTGGCGCGCAGCGGCTTCGGCGCGGGCTTGGCGGGCTTGCTCGCCGCGGTCGGCGCCGCAGGCTTTGCGGCAACCGGCTTGGCCGTCTTCTTGGGGGCCGCCGTCTTGGCAGCGGACTTCTTGGCGGCAGGCTTCTTGGTGGCCATCAGCGGGGGTCTCCAGGCGGGGTATCGGGGTCCAGGCAGGCCTGCAGCGCGGCCTGCAACGCCTGGCGGGCGGCGTCGGGCAACGGCAGGTTGTGCTCGTCGGTGATGTGGAACAGATCCTCGGCGCGCTCGCCGAAGGTGGCGATGCGCGCGTCGTGCACGCGCAGGTGCTGCCGGCGCAGCACCTGGGCCACGTCCGACAGCAGCCCGGGGCGGTCCGGCGCGACCAGGCTGAGCCGGGTCAGGCGGCCATCGAGGCTTTCGCGGAATTCGATGCGCGGGGCGAAGCGGAAATGCCGCAGCTGGCGCGGCACCACGCGCCGCGCCGGGCGCAGCCGCGCCAGGTCGCCGGCCAGCGCCTCGCGCAGTCCGGCCTGCAGCTGCGCGATGTCGCCGCTGGCGAAGGCGTCGGCCGGCATCACCTCGAAGGTGTCGAAGATCGCCCCGTGCGGCGCGTCGAGCACGCGCGCGCGATGGATGCCGTAGCCGAGCCGGTCCAGGGTCATCACGATCGCGGCGAACAGGCCGTCGCGATCCGGCGAGTACACGAACACTTCCAGCGCCGCGTCGTCGGGGGTGACCGGGCGCACCTTGACCAGGGTGCCGCCGAGTTCCACCTCCATCAGCGAGGTCGCCTGCCAGGCCAGTTGCTCGGGACGGAAGCGCAGGAAGCTCTCGTCCGGCATGCCGGCGAACTGGCGGTCGATGATGGCGTCGTCGTGGCCCTGGATGTGCATCAGCGCGCGCGTGGCCTCGCGCGCCTCCTGCAGGCGCTCGGCCACCGGCAGCGGATGCTCCAGGCCTTCGCGCAGGGCGCGGCGTGCGGCGAAGTACAGGTCGGCCAGCAGCCGGTCCTTCCACGCGTTCCACAGCTTGGGGCTGGTGCCGGCGATGTCGGCGCAGGTCAGCAGGTACAGATAATCCAGGCGCTCGCGGTCGCCGACCAGGCTGGCGAAGCGATGGATCACCTCCGGATCGGCGATGTCCTGCTTCTGCGCGGTCACCGACATGCGCAGATGCTGCTCGACCAGCCAGGCGACCAGCTCGGTGTCGGCGGCGCTGAGCGCGTGCGCGGCGCAGAACGCGCGCGCATCCACCGCGCCCAGCTCCGAATGGTCGCCGCCGCGGCCCTTGGCGATGTCGTGGAACAGGCCGGCCAGCAGCAGCAGTTCCGGCTTGCGCAGCCGCGGCCAGACTTCGTGGGCGATGGAGAAGCGCTCGTCGGCGCGCGCGTTGGCGAACACCGCCATGTTCTTCAACACCATCAGCGTGTGCTGGTCGACCGTGTACACGTGGAACAGGTCGAACTGCATGCGCCCGGACACCTGCGCGAACGCCGGGATCCATTGCCCGAGCACGCCCAGCCGCGCCATCCGGGTCAGCGTCTGCACCGCGCGCGGGCCGCGCAACAGCGCCAGGAAGCGCTCGCGCGCGGTCGGGCTGGCGCTGGCGTAGGCCGGCAGATGCGGCAGCGCCTCGGCCAGCGCGCGCGCGGTCAGCGAATGCAGGCCGCGGATCTCGCCGTGCGCGGCCCAGGTGGCGAACAGCGCGAACACCTGCACCGGGTCGGCCTGCGGCCAATGCTCGTCGTCGGCGGCCAGGTAGCCGCGGCGCAGCGAGAAGCCGCCGTCCAGCGGCTGCGGCTGCGCTTCGCCGTCGAACTGTTCCTCGAAGCGCTGCAGCAGCCGGTCGCTGAGCCGGCGCACGATCGCCGCGCTGCGGTAGAAGCGCTGCATCATCTTTTCGACGCCCAGGCTCTCGACGTCGTCGGAGAAGCCCAGGCGCTGCGCCAGGGTCTTCTGGTAATCGAAGCGCAGGCGCTCTTCCGGGCGGTTGGCGACCAGGTGCAGCCCGTAGCGCAAGCGCGCCAGTTCGCGGCGCTCGCGGCGCAGCGCGGCGGCTTCGTCGCCGCCGACATGGCCCAGCCCGATCAACGGCTCCAGGTCGCGCACGCCGAACGCGCGCAGCGCCATCCAGCCCAGCGTATGCAGGTCGCGCAGGCCGCCGGGGCCGTCCTTGATGTCCGGCTCCAGGTTGTCGGCGGTATCGCCGAAGCGCTGGTGGCGGGCCTGCAGTTCCTCGCGCTTGGCCATGAAGAATTCGCGCGGCGGCCACACCCGTTGCGGGGCGATGGCCGCCGCCAGCGCCGCCTTGGCGGCGGCGTCGGCCTGCAGCGGGCGCGCCTCGATCAGCGCGGTCAGCACGGTCTGGTCGGCGCAGGCCGCGGTGCACTGCGCGGCCGAGCGCACCGCATGGCTCACCGGCACGCCGGCGTCCCACAGCAGCGGGAACAGCCGTGCCAGCGCCGGTTCGTACGCGGGATCGAGGTCGCCGAACACCAGCAGGTCGATGTCCGAGCGTGGGAACAGTTCGCCACGGCCATAGCCGCCGACCGCGAACAGGGCCAGCCCGGCCTCGCGCGGCACGCAGCGGCTCCAGGCGTGGCGGATCAACTGGTCCAGCGCGCGCGCGCGCAGCGCCAGCAGGCGATCGATGTCATCGCCCTGGTCGAAGCGCTTGCTCAGCCGCGCATCGGTCTGCGCCAGCAGTTGCCGGACCGCGGCGGCCCAACCGGCGTCGTCGACGCCGGCAGCGGGCATGCCGGCATCGGCACCGGCCGGCAGCAGGCTCACGGTTCGCCGAGGCCGCCCGGCGACAGGGTCAGGACCTCCACCCCATCCTCGGTGACGGCGACCATGTGCTCCCATTGCGCGGAGAGCTTGCGGTCCTTGGTCACCACGGTCCAGCCGTCCGGCAGCACGCGGGTGTAGCGCGTGCCCTCGTTGATCATCGGTTCGATGGTGAAGGTCATGCCCGGCTTCAGCACCAGGCCATCGCCCGGCCGGCCGTAGTGCAGCACCTGCGGTTCGTCGTGGTAGACCTTGCCGATGCCGTGGCCGCAGTACTCGCGCACCACGCTGAAGCGCTCGCTCTCGGCGTACTGCTGGATGGCATGGCCGACGTCGCCGAGCGTGGCGCCCGGCTTCACCGCGCGGATGCCGCGCCACATCGCCTCGTAGGTGGCCTCGATCAGGCGCCGCGCCATCACCGACGGCGTGCCCGCGCAGTACATGCGGCTGGTGTCGCCATGCCAGCCGTCCTTGATCACGGTGACGTCGATGTTGACGATGTCGCCGTCCTTCAGGACCTTGCCCTCGCTGGGGATGCCGTGGCAGATGACGTTGTTCACCGACGTGCACACGGTCTTCGGAAAGCCGCGATAGCCGACGTTGGCCGGCACCGCCTGCTGCACCTTGACGATATGGTCGTGGCAGATGCGGTCCAGCTCGGCGGTGGTGACGCCGGGCTTCACGTACGGGCCGATCAGGTCCAGTACCTCGGCGGCCAGGCGGCCGGCCACGCGCATCTTCTCGATGTCCTGCGGAGTTTTCAGATTGACGGTCATGGGCGTCATTATCGCTCATCCCGGCGCTGGCTGAACGCGCCGGCCGCGTTGCCGGGTTTTTGGCACGCCGGCACGGTCGCCGCCGCCTTCATCGCACTGAACGCGGCGTCCTGTGGTCGTCATCCCATGTGAAAACTGGATAACGATCCATAAAAATGTGAAATGGCGCGCATTTTGCACTAACGGTGACACCGGCGGTTGTCCGCCCTCACCGAAGAACCCTGCCATGTACCTCTTCCATCGCGTTCTCGCCTTCCTCGTGCTGTTCGCCGCCGGGACCGGCCTGGCCTGGGGCCAGTCCGACTCGCGCACCTTCAACGTCAAGATCCAGATCACCAGCGTCTGCGACATCCAGACCGCGCCCACCGATGTCGATTTCGGCAGCGTCAATTCCACCCAGACCGCGATCAACAGCACCGGTACCTTGAACGTGCGCTGCACCTCGGGCACCCCGTACAACATCGCGCTCAACGCCGGTTCCGGCTCCGGCGCCACGGTCACCACCCGCACCATGGGCAGCGCCGACGTCAGCAACACCGCACGCGTGCCGTACGCGCTGTACCGCAATGCCGCGCGCACCCAGAACTGGGGCTCCACCATCGGCACCGACACCCAGGCCGGCACCGGCAATGGTGCAGTGCAACCGATCACCGTCTACGGCCAGGTCGCCAGCACCAACTACCCTGCCGGTTCGTACAGCGACGTGGTCACCGCCACCGTCACCTGGTAACCGGAGCCGCCTGCATGCGTTCGCGACTGCATCCCTTCCTGCGCCTGCCGGCGCTTGCCGCGCTGTGGCTGGCGGCGGCCGGCACGGCCTTCGCGGCGAGCCTGCAGGTGGCGCCGACCTCGGTCTCGCTGCGCGCCGAGGAGACCGCGCAGGGCGTCTGGCTGAGCAACAGTGGCGACGTGCCGCTGCGCGCGCAGGTGCGCGTGTTCCGCTGGCAGCAGCGCGACGGCGAGGATGTGCTCGACCTCAGCGAGCGCATCGCGCTCAGCCCGCCGATGCTGCAACTGGCGCCGCATTCGCGGCAGTTGGTCCGGGTGATCCGCCTGGATCCCGCACCCACCGCGGGCGAGGACGCCTATCGCATCCTGGTCGACGAATTGCCCAGCCAGGATGCCGGCGGCAGCGCTAGCGCCGGGCTGCAGTTCGTGCTGCGCTATTCGGTGCCGGTGTTCCTCAAGCCGGCCGTGACCACGGCGCCGGCACTGCGTGCGCGGCTGGTCCGCGACGGCGCGGGCACGGCGCTGGAAGTGCGCAATGAGGGCAACGGCCACGCGCAGTTGGTGGACCTGCACTTCGTCGCCGGCGACGGCCGCCGCAGCGCCATCGCCGAGGGCCTGGCCGGCTACGTGCTGCCGGGCCAACGCAAGCGCTGGCCGCTGCCGGCAGCGCTGGCGCAGACCCAGGGAACGTTCGAGGCAAGGATCAATGGCGAGCCGCGCACGCAGTCGCTGGTCGTGGACGCCGCGGCGCCCTGAACTGCTGCTGGCGCTGTGGGCCGGCAGCGCCGCGCTCGCCGTCGCCCAGCCGCAGCCCCCGCTCCAGCCCGAGGCGACGGCGCCGGCGCAGGAGACCCTGTACCTGGAGGTCACCCTGAACCAGACCCGCCAGCCCGGCCTGTTCCAGTTCCAGCGCGACGGCGAACAACTGCGCGCCAGCGCCGCCACCCTGCGCCAGCTCGGCCTGCGCGTGGACGGCAGTGACGCCAGCGCGGCGATCGCCCTGGGCGACCTGGACGGCGTGCGCTTCCGTTACGACGCCGGCCTGCAGCAGGTGACGATCGACGCGCCGGTGGCGCTGCTGGACGTCGCCACCACCCGGATCGACGCGCGCGGCGGCGTGCCGTCGCTGCCGGCGACCAGCTCGCCCGGCGCCCTGCTCGACTACGACCTCTACGCCAGCCGCCAGGGCGGCGCCAGCAATCTCACCGCCAGCGGCGAGCTGCGCGTGTTCGGCCTGGGCCAGGGCCTGCTGCGGCAGTCCTTCGTCGGCCGCCTGTACCGCGAGCCGCAGCAGGACTGGCGTGCCCAGGCGATCCGGCTGGACACGCAATGGCAGTGGTCGCTGCCCGAGCGCATGACCAGCGTGGTGCTGGGCGACACCTTCAGCAGCAGCACCAGTTGGAGCCGCACCCTGCGTTTGGGCGGGGTGCGGGTAGGCAGCGACTTCGGCCTGCAGCCGTATCGCGCGATCACCCCGTTGCCGGAATTCCTCGGCGAGGTGGCGGTGCCGTCCAGCGTGGACCTGTACGTCAACGGCATCCGCCAGTACGGCGCGCAGCTGCCGGCCGGGCCGTTCCAGCTGTCCGCCGCGCCGGGCGTGGACGGCGCCGGCAACGCCCAGGTGGTGATCACCGACGCCTACGGCCGCACCCGCTCGCTGGCGTTTCCGTTCTATGCGACCCAGGATCTGCTGGCCAGCGGCCTGACCGACTGGTCGCTGGCGCTGGGCCGGGTCCGCGAGGACTACGGCGTCGCCAATTTCGCCTATGCCGGCGACACCGTCGGCAGCGCCAGCTGGCGGCGCGGCATCGGCCCGCGCTTCACCGCCGAGGCGCATGCCGAGGCCGGCGCCGGCGTGCGCAACGCCGGCGTCGGCGGCCTGTGGCTGTTGCCGCGCGCCGGCGTGTTCGGCGCCTCGCTGGCGCACGGCGGTGCGGCCGGCCAGCAAGGCCTGCAGTACGCGTTGAGCTACCGCTGGAACAACGGCCGTTTCAACCTGGCGATGGACACCCAGCGCGCGCAGGCCGGCTACCGCGACGTGGCCGCGCGCTACGGCGCCGCGCCGCCGCGGATCAGCGAACGCGCCCTGTTCGGCAGCACCTGGGACGGCGTCGGCAACATCGCCCTGAGCTACGTGCGCCTGGCCTACCCCGACAGCGGCGACCAACGCTACGCCAGCCTGTTCTGGACCCGCGCCCTGCCGCGGCAGTCGTCGTTGAACCTGAGCATCAACCAGAACCTGGACCAGGCCCGCGACCGCAGCGTGTACCTGGGCTGGTCGATCGCGCTGGACGGCCGCCGCCAGGCCGGCGTCGCCGTGCAACGCATCGGCGAACGCATCAGTGCGACGGCCGAGCTCAGCCAGGCGGCGGCCGCCGACGGCGGCAGCGGCTGGCGGCTGCAGGCGCGCGGCGGGCAGGACGGCGGCGGCGGTCTGGCCGAGGCCAGCTGGCGTGGCGACAGCGCCCGCTACGCCGGTGGCATCGCCAGCGCCGGCGGCCAGCGCTACGGCTATGCGGAAGCGTCGGGCGGCGTGGCCTGGATCGGCGGCGGCTGGTTCCCTGGCCGCGATCTCGACCAGGCCTTCGCCCTGGTCTCCACCGGCGGCGTCGCCGACGTGCCGGTGCTGCTGGAAAACCGGCCGATCGGCCGCACCGATGCGCGCGGCTTCCTGCTGGTCACACCGCTGCTGGCCTGGCAGCACAACCGGCTGTCGATCGATCCGATGCGCCTGCCGCCCGAGTTGCGGCCGGAGCAGGTCGACCAGATCGTGGTGCCGCGCGACCGCGCCGGAGTGGTGGTGGCGTTCCCGATCCGCCGCAGCGATGGCGTGCTGGTGCAGTTGCAGGATGCCGACGGCGTGCCGCTGCCGGTCGGCAGCCGGGTGCATGGACCGGGCGTCGACACCGTGGTCGGCTACGATGGCCAGGCCTACGTGGAAGGGCTCGAACCCGGCCGCAACGACCTGGAGGTGGAGATGCAAGGAAGCCGCTGCCGGTTGCGGATCGAGCGCCCGACGCAGGCGCCGCCCACCCGGCTGGGTCCGCTGCGCTGCCTGCCGGAGCGCACGCCGTGAGCGCGCGCGCCTGGCGGATATGGCTGCCGGCGCTGCTGCTGGTGGCCGCGGCGCTGCTGCCGCAGCGCGCTGCCGCGACCACCACCTGTACCGCGCAGGCCACGGCGGTGAGCTTCGGCACCCTCTCCGACACCGCCGCCACCGACGCCACCGCACAGATCCTGGTGACCTGCCAGACCGGCGCGATCAGCGTGCTGGGCACGATCTACGTGCGTATGTGCCTGAACATCGGCGAAGGCGCGCAGGGTGCCGGCCTCGGCATCACCCCGCGGCGCATGCTCAACCCGCTCAACGACAGCCTCGGCTTTCAGCTCTACCGCGACAGCGCGCGCAGCCTGATCTGGGGCAGCGCGCTGAGCGGCTCCACCCCACTGCAGGTGGACCTGACCTATTCGTCGCTGGCGACCGGCGGCACCGGCACCGCCACCTACACCATCTATGCGCGCGTCCCGCTGCAGAGCGGCATCGCCACCGGGCTGTACCAGAACAGCTTCAGCGGCGTGTACACCAACCTGCAGTACCGCTACGACGAGCCGTTGATCGGCAACCCCGCGGTGATTCCCGCCTCCTGCACCACCGGCGGCAAGGGCGGCGGCACCTCGGTGCAGTTCCCGTTCGTGGCCAGCGCCACCGCCGCACCGACCTGCACCATCGCCAGCATCGCCGACCTGGACTTCGGCACCCAGTCCGGCCTGATCGACAACCCGCTGAACTACACCACCGTGCTCAGCATGAACTGCCGCTACCGCACCGCCTGGCAGGTGAGCCTGGACAATGGCCAGAACGCCAGCGGCAACGTGCGCCGCATGCGCAGCGCCAGCGGCCAGTACCTGACCTATGAGCTGTACCGCGACGCTGCGCGCACCCAACGCTGGGGCAGCACCCTGAATACCGATACCCAGACCGGCACCGGGACCGGCAGCGCACAGGCGCTGACCCTGTACGGACAGGTCCCGGCCCGGCAGACGCCCGCCCCGGGCAGCTACAGCGACGTGGTCAAGGTCACCGTCACCTACTGAGGCCTGAACGGCGCCAGCGTGCCGGTCAAGTTGTCGTGGCGAGGGCCGCTATTGGCTGTGTCCTCCCCGGAGTCCCGCTTGATGACTGCGCCGTTCCTGCGACCGCTGCTGCTGGCGAGCCTGTGCGTGGCCGGCGTCGACGCGGCGGCGCAACCCGCCGTCGGCACCGGCGGCGCGATGTTGCGGATCGGTATCCGCATCGAACGCAGTTGCGAGGTCGGCGCCCCGGCGCGTCCGCAGCCCGGAGCATTGCCGATGGTCGCCTGCAACCGCCCGCTGGCCTACCAGGTCAGCATCGACGGCACACCCGCGCCCGGCGCCGGCATGGCGTTGGCCTTGAGCCTGCCCGCCGCCGGCATCACGCCGCGCACGTCGGCGGGCTACGCCACGGTCGCGTTCTGATGGGCCGCGCCCGCGGCTCGCGCGCGCGCCTGCTGCCGGTGCTGCTGCTGGCGCTGGCCGGCAATGCCGGCGCGGCCGGGGTGCGGATCAGCCCGACCCTGGTGCAACTGGCACCCGGCGAGACCAGCACCGACATCTGGCTGAGCAATACCCAGGACCGCCGCTGGCAGGCGCAGGTCACGGTGTACCGCTGGCAGCAGACCGACGGGATGGACGACCTGGAGAGCACCGACGAGGTCCGCGCCAGCCCGCAATCGATCGACATCCCCGCGCAGGGGCGGCAACTGCTGCGGCTGGTACGTACCGGCCCTGCGAGCGCCGACGAAGGCGCCTACCGCCTGGTGCTGGAGGAACGCACCGCCCCACCCGACGCTGGCGCGCCCGCCGCGCAGGCGGCACCCTTGTTGCTGCGCTATTCCACGCCGGTGTTCCTGAGCCCCGCGGACCCGGCAGCCGCGCCGCGCCTCAGCGCCCACCTGATCGCCGGCGCGCGCGGGCCGGAGCTGGTGGTGCACAACCGCGGCAGCGCCCATGCCCGGCTCAGCGACCTGAGTTTCATCGGCGCCGACGGCCGCACCCAGATCCTGTTCCCCAGCCTCGCCGGCTACATCCTGGCCGGCGACTACAAGCGCTGGCCGCTGCCGGCCGCCGCGGCCGCGCCCGGCGGCCGCTTCGCGGCACGGCTCGACGACCAGGCGCCACTGCAGCCGCTGCCGGCCGAGTGAACCGCCCGGCGCATTGCGCCACCGCCCTCCGCCAGGTATAGTGCGCGGCTTCGTCGTGCCTGCCATGGGCCGATGAACCGTCCACGCCGGACGCACCGGCGAATTCACACCTGCTGCCATCGCCCGTGCCGGGGTGCTCCGCAAGGAGTTCGGCCACGGAGACAGCAGGGAGGCCCAACCCCGGAATCGTCGTGCGGCCCCATAAGGCCGCCGTCATGCGCGCGCTTCACCCATTCCTGCCCGCGCACGGCCGGTTCCCCATCAGGAGTCACTGCAATGCCCCAGGTCACCATGCGTCAGATGCTGGAAGCCGGCGTCCACTTCGGCCACCAGACCCGCTACTGGAACCCCAAGATGGCGCCGTACATCTTCGGCGCGCGCGGCAAGATCCACATCATCAACCTCGAGAAGACGGTTCCGCTGTTCAACGACGCGATGAACTTCATCTCCAGCGTCGCGCAGAAGCGCGGCACCATCCTGTTCCTGGGCACCAAGCGCAGCGCCCGCGACGCGGTGAAGGAAGAAGCCGAGCGTTGCGGCCAGCCGTTCATGACCCAGCGCTGGCTGGGCGGCACGCTGACCAACTTCCGCACCGTCAAGCAGTCGGTGGCGCGCCTGAAGGAGCTGGAAGCGGCCGAGACCGACGGCACCTTCGACAAGCTGGTCAAGCACGAAGTGCTGACCCTGCGCCGCGAGCGCGACAAGCTGGAAGCCTCGCTGGGCGGCATCAAGGAAATGAACCGTCTGCCCGACGCCCTGTTCGTCATCGACATCGGCCATGAAGACATCGCCATCAAGGAAGCCAAGAAGCTCGGCATCCCGGTGATCGCGGTGGTCGACACCAACTACAACCCGGACCTGGTCGACTACGCCATCCCGGGCAACGACGACGCCATCCGCGCCGTGCAGCTGTACGCCCGTGCCGCCGCCGACGCCGTGCTGGAAGGCAAGGCCGCTGCGCCGAACGCCGCCAGCGTGCGCGAGGAAGAGTTCGCCGAGGGCGGCGACGACAAGGGCCGCGGCCCGCGCAAGAACGGCAAGAAGGCCGAAGAGACCGCTCCCGCCGCCGAGTAACCGGCGCGCCATGCGGCTGCGCGATCATGCGCAGCCGCCGCCCGGCGCGTTCGGCGCGCCCGGCTTCGCGAGCGCCGCCTGCGGCGCCCGCTTCCCAGATCTACCGGCCGGCCGCAAGCCGGCCTTTTCCCACCTTTCGTGAGGACATCCCGTGGAAATCACTGCTTCCCTGGTCAAGGAACTGCGCGAGCGCACCGGCGCCGGCATGATGGAGTGCAAGAAGGCACTCACCGAGAACGCCGGCAACATCGACAACGCCGCCGAGTGGCTGCGCAAGTCGGGCCTGGCCAAGGCCGACAAGAAGGCCGACCGCGTCGCTGCCGAAGGCCGCATCGCGATGGCCCAGGACGGCGGCAAGGCGGTCCTGGTCGAAATCAACTCCGAGACCGACTTCGTCGCCAAGGACAACAACTTCCTGGCCTTCACCGACGCCGTCGTCCAGGCCGCCCTGGCCTCCGGCGCCGCCGACGTCGAAGCGCTGAAGAGCGCCAAGCTGCCCGGCGGCGAGACCGTCGAGGAAGCCCGCGCCGCGGTCATCGCCAAGGTCGGCGAGAATGTGCAGGTGCGCCGCCTGGTGCGCATCGACAGCGCCAACAACGTCGCCGCCTACGTGCACGGCGGCCGCATCGGCGTGCTGGTCGAGGTCAAGGGCGGCGACGCCGACCTGGCCCGCGGCATCGCCATGCACATCGCGGCGATGAACCCGCCGCACGTCAAGGCGTCCGACGTCCCGGCCGAGTTCGTGGCCAAGGAAAAGGAAATCGAGCTGGCCAAGATGTCGGAGAAGGACAAGGCCAAGCCGGCCGACATCCTGGAGAAGATCATCAGCGGCAAGATCGCCAAGATCGTCAACGAGGTCACCCTGTACGGCCAGCCCTACGTGCTGAACACCGACCAGACCGTGGAGCAGGCGGTGAAGGCCGCCGGCGCCGACGTGGTCGGCTTCCAGCGCCTGGCGGTGGGCGAAGGCATCGAGAAGGTGGTGGAAGACTACGCCGCCGAAGTGATGAAGCAGGCCGGCCTGGCCTGATCCCGCTCCCGGGAAGAAAAGAGCCGCGCTTGTCGCGGCTTTTTTTTTACGGGTGTACGCTGCGCAGGCCGGGACAGGCCGCTCCCCCACCTCTCATTCCATGCCGTATCGGAAGTGCATGCATCCTGAACTCGAAGCGATCCTGAGTCACTCCCGCGACCTGCCCTCGCCCCCCGGCGTTGCCTTGCGCATCATCGAACTGGCGCAGGATGCGGACGTGGACCTGGCCGCGACCGCCGATGCGATCGCCATGGACATGGCATTGAGCGCGCGCATGCTGCGCATCGCCAATTCCCCGCTGTACGCCAGCCGGCGCCGCGTCGACAACCTCGGCCAGGCGCTGACCATGCTCGGCCTCAACGCCGCGCTGAGCCTGGCCCTGGGCTTCTCGATGGTGCAGAGCCTGCGCGGCGGCAGCGGCGAGCCGCAGGAACGGCTGTGGCGGCGCAGCGTGCTGGCGGCACTGGCCAGCCGCCTGCTCGGCCAGGCCGCGGGGCTACGCAAGCACGAGGAACTGATGCTGGCCGGGCTGCTGCAGGACATGGGCGCACTGGCCCTGCTGCACGTGTGCCACGACCAGTACGCCGCCCTGTTGCACGAGGCGGCCGGCGATCCGCAACGGCTGAGCGCGCTGGAGCGCGAGCACCTGGGCGCCGACCGCGCCGAGGTCGGCGCCTGGCTGGCGCAGAAATGGAAGCTGCCCGCCTACCTGCAGCGCAGTATCGGCGGCGGCGGCACTGCCGGCGCCGCGACCGAACCCTTCGACATCTGCGTGCGCCTGTCCGGCGCCGTCGCCGACATCTGGCTCAGCGACGATCCCGAAGCCGCGCGCACCCACGCCATGCAGTGCGCCTATCGCGACCTGCAACTGGACAGCCGCCGTTTCGACGAGGTGGTGGGCCACATCGCCGAGGCGCTGCCGGCGGTCAGCCCGATCTTCGACGTGCGCATCGCGCAGCCGGAACGGGTCGACGCGATCATCAGCCATGCCCGCGAACTGATGGTGCTGCGCAACCTGCGCGAAGTGCAGGAAGCCAACCGCGTGCGCCAGCGCGCCGACGAGTACGAGCAGCATGCGCGGCGCCTGGCCGAACAGGCCAGCCGCGACGCCCTCACCGGCGTGTTCAACCGGCACCAGCTGGACACCCTGCTCAAGCAGCAGTTCGAACTGGCCAATCGCCACGACTGGCCGCTGTCGGTGGCCTTCATCGATCTGGACGATTTCAAGAAGATCAACGACGCCCACGGCCACCTGGTCGGCGACCAGGTGCTGCGCGCGTTCGCGCAGACCCTGCAGCCGCTGCTGCGCAGCAGCGACACCGTGGCGCGCTTCGGCGGCGAGGAATTCCTGGTGCTGTTGCCCAACACCGGCGAGGAAGCCGCGCTCGGGGTGATGCGGCGCATCCTCGCCGAGATCGCGCAGCGGCCGATGGCCGAGACCAAGCAGGGGCCGCTGCACATCAGCTTCTCCGCCGGCGTGGCCACCCAGGGCGGCCGCGAGCGCTTCAACAGCGCGCAGGAACTGCTGCAGGCGGCCGACGACATGCTGTACAGCGCCAAGCACGGCGGCCGCAACCGCGTCACCGCGCGTTCGTGCGGCGAGGCGCAACGCTGAAGCATCGCCAGCGGCACAGACGCGCTGGCGCGCATCGGCTAAAATCGTGTGGTTTGCCCGTCATCCCCCAACGAGGTCGCCATGTCCCAGCTCGCCTATCGCCGTATCCTGTTGAAACTGTCCGGCGAAGCGCTGATGGGAGACGGGGACTACGGCATCGACCCCAAGATCATCAATCGCCTCGCCCATGAGGTGATCGAGGCGCAGCAGGCAGGCGCGGAAGTGGCGCTGGTGATCGGCGGCGGCAACATCTTCCGCGGCGCCGGCCTGGCCGCCGGCGGCATGGACCGGGTCACCGGCGACCACATGGGCATGCTGGCCACCGTCATCAACGCACTGGCGATGCAGGACGCGCTGGAGAAGCTCGGCGCCAAGGTGCGGGTGATGAGCGCGATCAAGATCAACGACGTGTGCGAGGACTTCATCCGCCGCCGCGCGATCCGCCACCTGGAAAAGGGCCGCATCGCGATCTTCGCCGCCGGCACCGGCAACCCGTTCTTCACCACCGACTCCGGCGCGGCGCTGCGCGCGATCGAGATCGGCGCCGACCTGCTGCTGAAGGCGACCAAGGTCGACGGCGTGTACGACAAGGACCCGAAGAAGCACGCCGACGCGGTGCGCTTCGACAGCCTGACCTACGACGAAGTCATCGCCCGCAACCTGGAAGTGATGGACACCGCCGCCTTCGCCCTGGCCCGCGACAGCGACCTGCCGCTGCGCATCTTCAACATGGGCCAGCCCGGCGAACTGCTGAAGATCCTGCGCGGCGCCGAGATCGGCACGTTGGTGAAGGGTCGGGGCTGATGCCCCGACCCGGGATTGGGGATTCGGGATTGGGGATTCGCGAAGGCGTTGCGCGCTGCAGCATTGCGGGCGCAGGCGCGTTATCGCATCTCATTGCGCCTGAAGCGCCGCTTTTGCGAATCCCCAATCCCGAATCCCCAATCCCGGCCCCACGCCTTTCCCGGCTATAATCGTCCGATTCAGATTCAGTACGGACACCGGCGATGCTCAACGAAATCAAGCAAGACGCACAGACCCGCATGGCCAAGAGCATCGACGCGCTGCGTCATACGCTCGTCAAGGTGCGCACCGGCCGCGCGTCGACCGCCTTGGTCGAGCACCTGAAGGTCAACTACTACGGCTCGGACATGCCGCTGAGCCAGGTCGCCAGCGTCGCCGTCGCCGACGCCCGCTCGCTGACCATCACCCCGTGGGAAAAGCAGATGGTCGGCGCGGTCGAGAAGGCGATCCTGGCCTCGGACCTGGGCCTGACCCCGAACACCGCCGGCACCACCATCCGCCTCAACCTGCCCGCGCTCACTGAAGAGCGCCGCCGCGAGCTGTCCAAGGTCGTGCACGGCGAAGGCGAGGACACCAAGGTGGCGATCCGCAACATCCGCCGCGACGCCAACCAGCAGGTCAAGGATCTGCTGAAGGACAAGAAGGTCACCGAGGACGAGGCCCGCGCCAGCGAGGACGACATCCAGAAGCTGACCGACAAGGCGATCAAGGACGTGGACGACGTGGTCAAGGGCAAGGAACAGGAACTGATGGCGGTCTGAGCCTGCGCCTGCCGGCCATGCCTTCCGACCCCGCCCCCATGTCCCTGCCCCGCCACCTGGCCATCATCATGGATGGCAACGGCCGCTGGGCGCAGCGCCGCCGCCGGCCGCGCGTGATCGGCCACCGTGCCGGCGCGCGCGCGGTCAACCGCACCATCGACTTCTGCCTGGAACGCGGCATCGGCGCGCTGACCCTGTTCGCCTTTTCCAGCGAGAACTGGGGGCGTCCGCAGGAGGAAGTGGACGCGCTGATGAAGCTGTTCCTGCACGCGCTCGACCGCGAGGTCGAGGAGCTGCAGCGGCGCGGCGTGCGCGTGCGCTTCATCGGCGACCGCTCGCGCTTTGCGCCATCGCTGTGCGAGCGCATGGCCCAGGCCGAGGCGCGCACCCGCGACAACCAGGCCCTGCACCTGTCGATCGCCGCCAGCTACGGCGGCCGCCAGGACATCGCCCTGGCCGCGCGCGCGCTGGCCGAGGACGTCGCCGCCGGACGCCTGCGCCCGGAGCAGATCGACGAGGACGCGCTGTCGGCGCGCATGGCGCTGGCCGACCTGCCGCCGCCGGACCTGTTCATCCGCACCGGCGGCGACCTGCGCATCAGCAACTTCCTGCTGTGGCAGCTGGCCTATACCGAACTGTGGTTCACCGAGACCCTCTGGCCCGAGTTCGGCCCCGAGGTGCTGCAACAAGCCCTGGACGACTACGCCCGCCGCGAGCGGCGTTTCGGCCTCACCAGCGCGCAGGTCGCCGAAGCGGCGACGGAGAACGTTTCCGCATGACCCGTACCCGCGTCATCGCCGCGCTGATCATGGCCCCGCTGGCCATCTGCGCCATCCTGCTGCTGCCGACCCAGTGGCTGGTCGCACTGGCCGCGTTGATCTTCCTGATCGGCCTGTGGGAATGGCTGAAGCTGGCCGAGGTCGACGACACCCTGCCGCGCACCATCCTGCTGATGCTCAACCTGCTGCTGATGGTGCTGCTGGTGTGGGCCTCGGCCGGCTCGCTGGTGCTGTTCCAACTGACCACCCTGATCGGCGTCGGCTGGTGGTGCGTGGCCTTGCTGTGGCTGGGCTTCTACCGCTTCGGCTCCGACCACGCCACCTATGCGCGGGTGTTCAAGCTCGCCGCCGGCACCCTGGCGATCGTGCCCGCCTGGGCCGCCCTGGGCCTGATCCACGCCAGCGAGCCCAACGGCCACCGCTGGCTGCTGACCGCCCTGGCCACGGTATGGGCCGCCGATTCCGGCGCCTATTTCGCCGGCCGCCAGTTCGGCAAGCACAAGCTGGCGCCGCGGATCAGCCCCAACAAGACCGTGGAAGGCCTGGTCGGCGGCCTGCTGGCCGGCCTGATCGTGGCCGCCGGTTTCGGCTGGCTGGCCGGGGTGACCCTGCCGCACCTACCCGGGCTGCTGATCGTGGCCGCGGTCAGCGTGCTGGCCTCGGTGGTCGGCGACCTGTTCGAGAGCCTGCTCAAGCGCCACGTCGGCGCCAAGGATTCGGGCAACGTGATTCCCGGTCACGGCGGCGTGCTGGACCGGATCGACGGCGTGCTGGCGGCGCTGCCGATCTTCGCGCTGGGCAAGGACATCTTCGGGTTCTGAGCCAGTGAACACGCAACGCAGCAAGACCCCCGCGGTCCGCACCATCGCCGTGCTCGGCGCCACCGGCTCGATCGGCGCCTCGGCGCTGGACGTGATCGCGCGCCATCCGCAGCGCCTGCGCGCCGGCGTGCTGGCCGCCGGGCGCAACGTCGACGCGCTGCTGGCGCTGTGCGCCACTCACCGTCCCGCGCACGCGGTGATCGCCGATCCGGCGCTGTACCCGGCGCTGCGCGACGGCCTGCGCGCGGCCGGGCTGTCGACCCAGGCGCATGCCGGCGACGCCGCGCTGGACCAGCTGGTGGCCAGCGACGCCTGCGACAGCGTGGTCGCCGCCATCGTCGGCGCGGCCGGCCTGGCCTCGACCCTGGCCGCGGCCCGCGCCGGCAAGCGCCTGCTGCTGGCCAACAAGGAAGCGCTGGTGCTAGCCGGCGAACTGGTCACCGCCGCGGCGGCCGCGGCCGGCGCCGAGATCATCCCGATCGACAGCGAGCACAACGCCATCTTCCAGTGCCTGCGCTCGCGCCAGACCGGCGCCGAGGTACGGCGGGTACTGCTGACCGCCTCCGGCGGCCCGTTCCGCGGCTGGGACCGCGCGCGCCTGCAGGCGGTGACCCCGGCGCAGGCCGTGGCGCACCCGAAGTGGTCGATGGGGCCGAAGATCTCCGTCGATTCGGCGACGTTGATGAACAAGGGCCTGGAGGTGATCGAGGCCCATCACCTGTTCGCGCTGGCGCCTGAGCGCATCGAGGTGCTGGTGCACCCGCAGAGCCTGGTGCACTCGCTGGTCGAGTTCATCGACGGTTCGACCCTGGCGCAGATGGGCCTGCCGGACATGCGCACCACTCTGGCGGTGGGCCTGGGCTGGCCGGACCGCATCGCCTCCGGGGTCGCCGGGCTGGACCTGCTGACGCAGGGCCGGCTGGATTTCGAGGCGCCGGACCTGGACGCCTTCCCCTGCCTGGGCCTGGCCTGGCGCGCGATGCAGGCCGGCGGCAGCGCCCCGGCGATCCTGAACGCGGCGAACGAAGTGGCTGTTTCAGCCTTTCTTCAGGGCCGGATCGGTTTCCTATCGATTCCTGCGCTGGTCGAGAACGCCCTGACCGAGCTGCCTGCGGTCGCGGCCGATTCCCTGGACGCATTGCTGGCGGCGGATGCGCACTCGCGCAAGATCACCGAACTCGCCATTGCCCGCCACTTCGCCCATGCTTGATCCCCACGCCGCCATGAGCCACGCGCATGGGTAATGTCGTCGGCTCCATCTGGTGGATGCTGGTCAGCCTGGGCATCCTGGTGACCTTCCACGAGTTCGGCCATTTCTGGGTCGCCCGCCGCTGCGGGGTCAAGGTGCTGCGCTTCTCGGTCGGCTTCGGCAAGCCGCTGTGGTCGCGCTACGACCGCCACGGCACCGAGTTCGCGATCGCCGCGATCCCGCTCGGCGGCTACGTGAAGATGCTCGACGAACGCGAGGGCGAGGTCGCCCCGGCCGAGCGCGCACAGGCCTTCAACAACAAGAGCGTGTGGCGGCGCATCGCCATCGTCGCCGCCGGCCCGATCGCCAACCTGATCCTGTGCGTGGCGTTGCTTTGGGCGATGTTCGTGATCGGCAAGCAGGACTACGCGCCCATCGTCGGCCGCGCCGAGGGCCTGGCGCAGCAGGCCGGGTTCCAGCCCGGTGAGCGCATCGTCCGCGTCGGCGACCGCGACGTCGCCACCTGGAGCGAGGCCGCCATGCAGCTGACCGTCGCCGCCATGGACCGCGAGGACGTGCCGGTGCAGACCGAGGACGGGCAGGACAGCGCCAGCCATACCCGGACCCTGCGCCTGTCGCAGCTGCCGGTCGGCTTCGACGAGCAGCAGGTGCCGGCCCTGGCCGGCCTAACCTGGCGCTTCACCCTGCAGCCGGCGGTCATCGCCAGCGTCACCGCCGGCTCGCCCGCCGACGGCATGCTGCGCCCCGGCGACCGCGTGCTGGCGGTGGACGGCACCCCGATCACCAGCGCCGACCAGGTGGCGCCGCAGGTGCAGGCCCTGGGCCGCGACGGCGGCAACGGCCTGATCGAGGTCGAGCGCAACGGCGAGCGCCTGGCCCTGGACGTCCATCTCAAGCAGGCCGCCGGCCCCGGAGCGCCGCGCTGGACGCTGGGCGTGGCCATCGGCGAGCAGCGCCGCCCGGCCTACGACGCTACCCTGCGCTACGGCCCGCTGGCGGCGATCCCGGTCGCCTTCCGCGAGACCGGCCGGATGGCCGGCGACACGCTCGGCATCCTGCGCCGCATGCTGACCGGCGAGGCCTCGCTGAAGAACGTGTCCGGCCCGATCACCATCGCCAAGGTCGCCAACGTCTCGGCCAAGCAGGGCCCGGACTGGTTCCTGAATTTCCTGGCGCTGCTGTCGCTGAGCCTGGCGATCATGAACCTGCTGCCGATCCCGATCTTGGACGGCGGGCACTTGCTGTATTACCTTATCGAGTTGGTCAAGGGCAGCCCGCTGAGCGAGCGCGCCATGGCGGCGGGGCAATTCGTGGGCCTGACGTTGCTGGCAGGACTGATGGGGTTGGCGTTCTACAACGACCTCTTCGGCCAGGCCCTGCGATGACCCGCGCCGATCCACTCGACCCGCTGTCGTCTTGCGCCGGCGCCCATGCAACAACGATATCGACCTCTACCGGACGTGACATGACGAGATTTCCCACTCGCCGCCTGCTTGCCCTCGCCCTCGCCGCCAGCCTCAGCCTGCCGGCCCTGGCCCAGGTAGCGGAGCCCTTCACCGCCAGCGACATCCGCGTCGACGGGCTGCAACGCATTTCGTCCGGCACCGTGTTCACCTACCTGCCGGTGGAACGCGGCGACACCGTGGACGAGGCCAAGGTCGCCGAGGCGATCCGTGCCCTGTACCGCACCGGCTTCTTCGAGGACGTGCGCGTCGACCGCCAGGGCAACATCCTGGTGGTCACGGTCAAGGAGCGTCCGGCGATCAACAAGCTGACCGTCACCGGCAACAAGGACATCAAGAGCGAGGAACTGCTCAAGGGCCTGTCCGACATCGGCCTCAGCGAAGGCGGCACCTTCGACCGGCTGAGCCTGGACCGGGTGACCCAGGAGCTGACCCGCCAGTACAACAACCGCGGCAAGTACAACGTCGAGATCACCCCGACGGTGAGCCCGCTGGACCGCAACCGCGTCGACGTGGCCATCGCGATCAAGGAAGGCAAGGCGGCCAAGATCCGCCACGTCAACCTGATCGGCACCGAGAAGTTCCTCAACCAGGACATCCTGGAGAACTGGGAGTCGCGCGAGCACAACTGGCTGTCCTGGTACCGCCGCGACGACCAGTACTCCAAGGAAAAGCTGTCCGGCGACCTGGAGAAGCTCAACTCCTGGTACCTGGACCGCGGCTACGTCGACTTCAGCGTCGACTCCACCCAGGTGGCGATCAGCCCCGACAAGCGCGACATGTACCTGACCGCCGGCATCACCGAAGGCGAGCAGTACAAGATCTCCGACATCAAGGTCACCGGCGACACCATCCTGCCCCAGGAAGAGATCGAGAAGCTGGTGATCCCCAAGCCGGGCGACACCTTCTCGCGCGCGCTGCTGGAATACAGCTCCGACGCGATCACCAATACCCTGAGCAACATCGGCTACGCCTTCGCCAAGGTCACCCCGATCCCGACCACCGACCGCGAGAAGCGCACGGTGGCGGTGAACCTGCAGGTGACGCCGGGCCCGCGCGTGGCGGTGCGGCGCATCGTGTTCCGCGGCAACACCCGCACCTCCGACGAAGTGCTGCGCCGCGAAATGCGCCAGTTCGAGGACACCTGGTACTCGCAGGCGGCGATCGACCGCTCCAAGGTCCGCCTGCAGCGCCTGGGCTACTTCGAGTCGGTGGACGTGGAAACGCCGCCGGTGCCGGGCAGCAACGACAAGGTCGACGTGGTCTACAACGTCAAGGAGACCACCTCGGGCAGCTTCACCTTCGGCCTGGGCTATTCGCAGACCTACGGCGTCACCACCTCGGTGCAGTTGTCGCAGAACAACTTCCTCGGCGGCGGCAACCGCGTCGCGGTGGACGCCTCGCGCAGCAGCTACCAGGAGCGCTACGCGTTCTCCTACACCAACCCGTTCTTCACCGACGACGGCGTGTCGCTGGGCTACAACCTGTCGTGGCGCAAGCTGGACTACTCCGACTTCGGCACCGCGCAGTACAACAGCACCAACGGCGCGGCGCAGGTGATCTTCGGCGTGCCGATCACCGAGACCGACAGCGTCTCGCTGATGTTCGGCGTGGACAGCAACCAGATCACCACCTATCCGGGCTTCACCCCGCAGGCGATCATCAACTACATCGACGCGATCGGGACCAAGACCTTCCACGCCTGGCGCAGCGAACTCGGCTGGGCGCGCGACACCCGCAACGACTACTTCATGCCGACCCGCGGCATGTACCAGCGTGTGGGCCTGGAAGCCACCCTGCCCGGTTCGACCGTGGAGTACTGGAAGCTCAACTACCAGATCTCCAAGTACTGGCCGATCTCGCCGGCGCTGGTGCTCAACACCCGCGCGGAGTTCGGCTACGGCGACAGCTACGGCAGCGACGTGTCGCGCGACATCTGCGGCACCTACACCAGCGATGCGCAAGGCACGACGACCTACAACCCGCAGGCCTGCAACGGCTCCAACCTGATCCGCAGCGTCACCGCCTCGGGCCTGCCGTTCTACGAGAACTTCTACGCCGGCGGCACCAACTCGGTCCGCGGCTTCGAGGACAACACCCTCGGCCCGCGCTCGGAGGCCACCGCCTCGTACCGTCGCGGCCAGCCGCTGGGCGGCTCGTTCAAGACCGTGGGCTCGGCGGAAATGTACTTCCCGAAGCTGTTCGACAGCCCGTCGGCGCGCATTTCGGCGTTCGTGGACGTCGGCAACGTGTTCAATGGCGTGGACAACTTCAAGTCCAACCAGTTGCGCGCTTCCACCGGTATCGCCCTGCTGTGGCGGGCCCCGGTTGGCCCGATCTCGATCAGCTATGCGATTCCGTTGAAGAAGGAAGACAACGACGAAATCGAGCGCCTGCAGTTCACCTTTGGTGGGCAGTTCTAAAGAACTGCCCACCCGCTGCCAGGGCGTTGCCCTGGCAGCCAGGTTTTCGCGGCGCGAAAACCTGCTGGGGCTTGGCTTGCCTAATCCCCGCGCCTGTCGGCGCGCCCCCTTTAACAAAAAGGGGGCTTTGCTCCAGTCGGTTGATCGTTCCTGATAGGTGGTCCTGGCCTGTTGCGTGGCCGCGTGCGATCGCCCTACGCGGCCGGACGACTACCGACCCGATGCCGGGGCTTGGCCTTCCAAATCGCTGCGCCTGTCGGCGCGCCCCTCGCGTTGCGAATCGCAAGCCATGGTTCATTGCCTTCCGAATCCTGCACCTGGGAGTGTGTCGCTTGTGGCCGTCCCCTCACCCCAACCCCTCTCCCGGTGGGAGAGGGGCTGACGCGACTCCCTTCTCCCATCGGGAGAAGGTGCCCCGTAGGGGCGGATGAGGGCGGGCAGTGCACGCTGTATCAGCGCGCCCTACGCGGCCGTACGTATGACCGTGCTGGTGGCACACGGTAGAATCCCCCGGTGAATACTTCGACCTATACCGCTGACGAGATCGCCGAGCGTTTCGGCCTGCAGGTGCATGGCGACGGCAGCGTCGCGGTGCGCGGCGTGGCCACGCTGGCGCAGGCCGGCCCGGGACAGCTCAGCTTCCTGGCCAATCCCCGCTATCGTGCGCAACTGGCCGACAGCACTGCGGCGATCGTGGTACTGCGTGCCGACGATGCCGAGGCGGCGCCGGGAACCGCGCTGATCGCGCGCGATCCGTACGTCGCCTTCGCCAAGATCGCCGCGCTGTTCGACGTGGCCCCGCTGCGGCCGCCCGGCATCCATCCCAGCGCCAGCATCGATCCCACTGCGCAGGTCGCGTCCAGCGCGCACATCGGCGCGTTCGTCAGCATCGGCGCGCGCAGCGTGGTCGGCGAGGGGTGCGTGATCGGTCCCGGCTGCGTGATCGGCGAGGACTGCCAGGTCGGCGCCGGCAGCGAACTGATCGCCCGCGTCACCCTGGTCACCCGGGTGCGCCTGGGCCAGCGCGTGCGCGTGCATCCCGGTGCGGTGCTCGGCGCCGACGGCTTCGGCCTGGCGATGGACGCCGGCCGCTGGATCAAGGTGCCGCAGTTGGGCGGCGTCAGCATCGGCGACGATTGCGAGATCGGCGCCAACACCTGCGTGGACCGCGGCGCGCTGGAAGACACCACCCTCGAAGAAGACGTGCGCCTGGACAACCTGGTGCAGGTCGCGCACAACGTGCACATCGGCGCGCACAGCGCCATCGCCGGCTGCACCGGCATCGCCGGCAGCGCCAAGATCGGCCGCTACGTGATGCTCGGCGGCGCGGTCGGCGTGGTCGGCCACCTGGAGATCTGCGACAAGGTCGTGGTCACCGGCAAGTCGGTCGTGCGCAACTCCATCCACGAGCCGGGCGAGTACTCGTCCGGCACCCCATTGACCGACAACCGCACGTGGCGCAAGAACGCCGCGCGCTTCAAACAGCTCGATGCCCTGGCCCGTCGCATCCTGTCTGTCAGCAAGGAGAAGGAATGAGCCACGATCAGCCCCTGCCGGACATCGCCCAGATCCGCGCACTGCTCCCGCACCGCTACCCGTTCCTGCTGGTGGACAAGGTGGTCTCGCTGGATTTCGAGAACCGCCGGATCGTCGCGCACAAGAACGTCAGCATCAACGAGCCGTACTTCCAGGGCCATTTCCCGGGCCAGCCGATCATGCCGGGCGTGCTGATCATCGAGGCGCTGGCGCAGGCCGGCGGCATCCTGACCCAGCTGGCGATGGGCCGCGACGCGCAGTCCAAGCTGTTCTACATGGTCAAGGTCGACAACGCCCGCTTCAACAGCCAGGTGGTGCCCGGCGACGTGCTGGAGCTGCATGTGGAGATCAAGCGGGTGATCCGCAACATGGCGGTGTACTACGGCGAGGCCAAGGTCAACGGCAAGGTCGTGGCCTGCGCCGAAGTGCTGTGCGCCGGCACCCGCGAATGACCCTGGCAGGAGACCTGCGATGAGCGCCAACGCTCCCCTGATTCACCCCTCCGCGATCATCGATCCCGGCGCGAAACTCGCCGCCGACGTGCGCGTCGGCGCCTTCACCGTGATCGGTGCCGAGGTGGAGATCGGCGAAGGCTGCGAGATCGGCTCGCATTGCAGCATCGTCGGCCCGACCCGGCTCGGCCGCGACAACCGCCTGGTCGGCCACGTCGCGCTCGGCGGCGACCCGCAGGACAAGAAGTTCGCCGGCGAACGCACCGAACTGGTGATCGGCGACCGCAACGTGATCCGCGAGTTCGTCACCGTCAGCCGCGGCACCGGCAGCGGCGGCGGCATCACCCGGGTCGGCAGCGACAACTGGTTCCTGGCCTACACCCACGTCGCCCACGACTGCATCGTCGGCAACCACTGCGTGTTCTCCAACAACACCACCCTGGCCGGGCACGTGGAAGTGGGCGATCACGTGATCATCAGCGGCTTCGCCGGCGCGCACCAGTTCTGCCGCATCGGCGATCACGCCTTCCTCGGCATGGGCGCGCTGATCAACGGCGACGTGCCGCCGTTCACCATGGTCGGCGGCAATTCGCTGGGGCGCCCGCGCGGCATCAACAGCGAAGGCCTGAAGCGCCGCGGCTTCGACCCCGAGCGCGTGGCCGCGATCAAGCGCGCCTACCGCGCGCTGTACGTGGCCGGTCTGCCGCTGGCCGAAGCCAAGCACCAGTTGGCGGTGCTGGCCGAAGGCAGCGAGGACGTCCGCGCGATGCTGGAGTTCATTGAATCCAGCGAGCGGCCGTTGTTGCGATGAACGCCGGGATTCGGGAGTCGGGAGTCGGGATTGGCAACGGCAGCATTGCCGGTGCCGATAGCGCCGCTTCCGCTGTTGCGAATCCCCAATCCCCAATCCCCACTCCCCGCGCAGCCAAGCTGCGCATCGCCCTGGTCGCCGGCGAAGCCTCCGGCGACCTGCTGGGTGCGGGGCTGATCGAGGCGCTGCGTGCGCGCTACCCCGACGCGGAGTTCGCCGGGGTCGGTGGCGAGGCGATGCGCCAGGCCGGGTGCCAGACCTGGTTCGACGCCAGCGAACTGGCGGTGATGGGCCTGCTGGAAGTGCTGCGGCACCTGCCGCGCCTGCTGAAGCTGCGCCGCGCGCTGCGCGAGCGGCTGCTGGCCTGGCGCCCGGACGTGTTCGTCGGCATCGACGCGCCCGACTTCAACCTGGGCGTGGAGCGCTGGCTGAAGCAGCGCGGGCTGCGCACCGTGCATTACGTCAGTCCGTCGGTGTGGGCCTGGCGCGAGCAGCGCGCGGCCAAGATCGGCGCCAGCGCCGACCGGGTGCTGTGCCTGTTCCCGATGGAGCCGCCGATCTACGCCAAGCACGGCGTGGACGCGCGCTTCGTCGGCCACCCGATGGCCGACGCGATCGCGCTGCACGCCGATCGCGACGCCGCGCGCACCGCCCTCGGCGTGCACACCGAGGTGCCGGTGCTGGCGGTCCTGCCCGGCAGCCGCCTGGGCGAGATCGGCAAACTCGGCGACACCTTCTTCGCCGCCGCCGCGCAGGTGCTGCAGCAGCTTCCGGACGCGCGCGTGCTGGTGCCGGCCGCCAATGCCGCGTGCAAGGCGCTGATCGAAGAAAAACTCGCGCGCTCGGCCCTGCCGGCGGCCGCCACCCAGGTGCTGGACGGCCACGCGCGCACCGCGCTGCTCGCCGCCGATGCGGTGCTGCTGGCCTCCGGCACCGCGACCCTGGAAGCCATGCTGGTGAAGCGGCCGATGGTGGTCGGCTACAAGGTCGCCCCGCTCACCTACCGCATCGTCAAGGCGCTGGGCCTGCTGAAGGTGGACCGCTACGCCCTGCCCAACATCCTCGCCGGCCGCGACCTGGCACCGGAGCTGATGCAGGACGCCTGCACCCCCGACGCCCTGGCCGCCGCGCTGCTGCACTGGCTGCGCAACCCGCAGGCGGTGGCGGCCTTGCAGCCCGAATACGAACGCCTGCATCTGCTGCTGCGCCAGGACGCCTCGGCGCGCGCGGCCGATGCGGTGCTCGAATTGCTCGGGAGCCGGGATTCGGGAGTAGGGATTCGGGATTCGGGAGAAGCAAAAGCATGAAGCGCTGCGATCCGACATCGCCGCAGCAGGAACTGCTCTGCGACTCCCCAATCCCCAATCCCCAATCCCGGCTTTACGCCGGCGTCGACGAAGCCGGCCGCGGTCCCCTGGCCGGGCCGGTGGCGGTGGCGGCGGTGGTGTTCGATCCGGCGCGCACCCGCATCAACGGGCTGGACGATTCCAAGCAGCTGACCGCGGCGCGGCGCGAGACGCTGTATGCGCGCATCGTCGAGCGTGCGCTGGCCTGGCAGGTGGTGCTGATCGAGGCCGAGGAGATCGACCGGTTGAACATCTACCAGGCGACCATGCTGGGCATGCGCCGCGCGGTCGAGGGCGTGGCCCACGTGGCCGGGTTCGCCCGCATCGACGGCAACCGCGTGCCCAAGGGCCTGCCCTGCGCCGCCGAGGCGCTGGTCGGCGGCGACGGCCTGGACCGCGCGATCATGGCAGCGTCGATCGTCGCCAAGGTCACCCGCGACCGGATCATGCAGCGCCTGCACGACGAACACCCGCACTACGGCTTCGACCTGCACAAGGGCTACGCCACCCCGGCGCACCTGGCCGCATTGGCCGCGCACGGCCCCTGCATCCACCACCGGCGCAGCTTCGCGCCCGTGCGGTTGGCCCTGGCAGGCCGGGATTCGGGAGTCGGGATTGGGGATTCGCTGGAATCGCTGCAGCTCGCGTAGGACGTTCAGTGGGATAGGCGGGCAATCACGCGCACTCACCGCCCAGTGAGACCGCAACCACTCCCCAATCCCGACTCCCGAATCCCCGCCCCCACCTGTCAAGCCTTGCCCGGCTCGCCCCCCGCCGCTACCCTGCCCGGGCATCGCTCTGGTTTCGCATGTCCACTTCCCGCTTCGCCCATCTGCACATCCACACCGAGTTCTCGCTGGCGGATTCGACCATCCGTGTGCCCGAGAAACCGGATCAGGCTGACCCGAAGAAAGCCAAGCAGGCCAACCTGCTCAGCCGCGCGGTGGAGCTGGACCTGCCCGCGCTGGCGGTCACCGACCTCAACAACCTGTTCGCGCTGGTCAAGTTCTACAAGGCCGCCGAAGGCGTGGGCATCAAGCCGATCGCCGGCGCCGACCTGCTGATCGCCGACGGCACCCAGGCGCCGTGGCGGCTGACCGTGCTGTGCCGCAACCGCGACGGCTACCTGAGCCTGTCGCGGTTGCTGACCCGCGCGTGGCTGGAAGGCCATCGCAGCGAAGGCGGCGTGGCGCTGCGCCCGGAATGGCTGCAGACCGGCAGCGACAACCTGTTCGCGCTGGCCGGCCGCGAGAGCCTGGCCGGGCGCCTGGCCAGCGAAGGCCGCCACGACCTGGCCGAGCAGCAACTGGCCGACTGGCAGCGCATCTTCGGCGACGGCCTGCACCTGGAACTGACCCGCACCGGCCGCGATGGCGAGGAGGCGTTCAACCAGTTCGCCCTGCACGCCGCCGGCACCCGCGGCCTGCCGGTGATCGCCAGCAACGACGTGCGCTTCCTGTACGCCAGCGACTTCGCCGCGCACGAGGCGCGCGTGTGCATCTCCTCCGGTCGCGTGCTCGACGATCCCAAGCGACCGCGCGACTACAGCGACCAGCAGTACCTGAAGTCGGCCGAAGAGATGGCCGCGCTGTTCGCCGACATCCCCGACGCGATCGACAACACCCTGGCGCTGGCGCAACGCTGCAACATCGAGATGCAGCTGGGCACCTACTTCCTGCCCGCCTACCCGGTGCCCGACGACGAGACGCTGGACAGCTGGATCCGCAGCCAGTCGCGCGACGGCCTGGCCGCGCGCCTGGAAAAGAACCCGCTGGCGCCCGGCAAGACCCGCCAGGACTACGTGGACCGGCTCGAGTTCGAGCTGGACACCATCATCAAGATGGGTTTCCCCGGCTACTTCCTGATCGTGGCCGACTTCATCCAGTGGGGCAAGAACCAGGGCATCCCGATCGGCCCGGGCCGCGGTTCCGGCGCCGGTTCGCTGGTGGCGTGGGCGCTGCAGATCACCGACCTGGATCCGCTGCCGTACAACCTGCTGTTCGAGCGCTTCCTCAACCCGGAACGCGTGTCGATGCCCGACTTCGACATCGACTTCTGCATGGATCGCCGCGACGAGGTGATCGACTATGTGGCGCGCAAGTACGGCCGCGACCGGGTCAGCCAGATCATCACCTACGGCACCATGGCCGCGAAGGCGGTGGTGCGCGACTGCGGCCGCGTGCTCGGCTTCCCGTATGGCCTGGTCGACGGCGTCGCCAAGCTGATCCCCAACATCCTCGGCATCACGCTCAAGGATGCGATGGGCGAAGGCAAGGACAGCGAGATGGCCTCGCCGGAGCTGATCCAGCGCTACCAGGCCGAGGACGACGTCCGCGACCTGATGGACCTGGCGCGGCAGCTCGAGGACCTGACCCGCAACGCCGGCAAGCACGCCGGCGGCGTGGTGATCGCGCCAACGCCGCTGTCCGACTTCTGCCCGCTGTTCGCCGAACACGACGTCGACACCTTCGGCAAGAACCCGGTCACCCAGTTCGACAAGGACGACGTCGAGCAGGTCGGCCTGGTCAAGTTCGACTTCCTCGGCCTGCGCACCCTGACCATCATCGACTGGGCGGTGAAGGCGATCAACGTGCGCCATGCGCGCGCCGGCATTCCGCCGGTGGAGATCGCCGCGATCCCGCTCGACGATGCGCCGACCTACAAGGGCATCTTCGCCTCGGGCAACACCGGCGCGGTGTTCCAGTTCGAATCCTCGGGCATGCGCCGGCTGCTGAAGGACGCCCGCCCCGACCGCTTCGAGGACCTGATCGCGCTGGTGTCGCTGTACCGCCCCGGCCCGATGGACCTGATCCCCTCGTTCAACGCGCGCAAGCACGGCCAGGAGGAGATCGTCTATCCCGATCCGCGCACCGAAGCGATCCTGAAGGACACCTACGGGATCATGGTGTACCAGGAGCAGGTGATGCAGATGGCGCAGATCGTCGGCGGCTACTCGCTGGGCGGCGCCGACCTGCTGCGCCGTGCGATGGGCAAGAAGGTGCCGGCGGAAATGGCCAAGCACCGCGAGATCTTCCGCGAGGGTGCGGCCAAGGGCGGCGTCGGCGAGGCCAAGGCCGACGAAATCTTCGACCTGATGGAGAAGTTCGCCGGCTACGGCTTCAACAAGTCGCACGCCGCCGCCTACGCGCTGGTCAGCTACCAGACCGCGTGGCTGAAACGCCATTACCCGGCCGAGTTCATGGCGGCCACGCTGTCCTCGGACATGGACAACACCGACAAGGTGGTCGGCTTCCTCGACGAGGTGCGCAACCTCGGCCTGACCGTGCTGCCGCCGCGCATCAACGCCTCGGCGTACATGTTCGAGGCGGCCACCCCGGACACCATCCAGTACGGCCTGGGCGCGATCAAGGGCGTGGGCCGCGGCGCCTGCGAGGCGATCGTGGCCGAGCGCGAGCGCGGCGGCGAGTACGCCTCGCTGCTGGATTTCTGCACCCGCGTGGAATCGGCCAAGCTCAACAAGCGCACGCTGGAAGCGATGATCAACGCCGGCGCGATGGACGGGCTGGGCAGCAACCGCGCCACGCTGATGCTGCAGTTGCCGGAGGTGATGAAGGCCACCGAGCAGATGGCGCGCGAGCGCGCCTCCGGGCAGAACTCGCTGTTCGGCGGCGCCGACACCAGCGCCCCGGCGCTGCGCCTGGACCTGCCGGAGAGCAAGGAATGGCCGCTGGGCCAGTTGCTGGCCGGCGAGCGCGAGACGCTGGGCTTCTACCTCAGCGGCCATCCGTTCGATCCGTACCGCGACGAAGTGCGCGAACTGGTCGGCTGCGACCTGAGCGCGCTGGAGAAGATCTGCGCGCAATCCGGCGGCGGCCGCGGCGGTGGCGGCGACGGCGAGAAGCGCGCCTGGCGCCCGGAGGTCAGCGCGATCCTCGCCGGCCAGGTGGTCGGCGTACGCCGCAAGGGCGACAGCCAGGTGTTCGTGCAACTGGAGGACGGCTGCGGCCGCATCGAGTGCAGCGCATTCTCCGACGCCATCGCCGAGTTCGGCCACCTCCTGACCCGCGACCGCATCCTCATCGTCAAGGGCGGCGTGCGCGAGGACGAATTCAACGGCGGCTACGCGATGCGCATCCGCCAGTGCTGGGACTACGAACAGATCTGCACGCACCACGCGCAGCGCCTGTCGCTGCGCCTGGACCTGCGCCAGCGCAGCGCCTGGCCGCGCATCGACGGCCTGCTCGCCCGCCACCGCCCGGGCAAGACGCCATTGCGCCTGGACCTGCTGCTGCAGTCGGCACAGGGCGGCATCGCCGGCATGCTCGACCTCAACGGCAGCCATTCGGTGCGCGTGGACCCGCAATTGCTGGACGCCCTGCGCGGCGACCCGGCGGTGCGTGCGGTGAAGGTCAAATACAACCCGCCATGGGCGAACTGAGCCTGGCGCGCAGCGCGGCGCGCCCGTTGCAAATGGCCGAAGGAAGGAGGCCGCGATGAAGACCGTGCTGTTCCCGTTCGCTGCCGCGCTCGCGCTGGCGGCGTGTTCCTCGTCCAAGGTCGACTTCCAGATCGACAACCCCACCGCCGCGCCGCTGTCGATCACGCTCGACGGCAAGACCCTGCAGGTGCCGGCGCAGCAGGCGCAGCCGGTGACGTTGGCAGCCGGCGAGCACCACCTGCACAGCGAACGCCTGGGCGATGTGCGCTTCATCGTCTACGCCGATACCAGGGGCGGACTGATCAATCCGACCCTGAGCGAGTACGTGACCGCGAACGCGATCTACCTCACCGGCCCGGACAAGGCGAAGAATTTCGGTTCGATCAACGCGCGGATCGAACTGAACGGCGTCACCTTCGAAGGCCCGTTCAAACAGACCCACGACCTGTTCATCGACAAGGACTGGACCTTCGGCGTGCGCGAGCCGTTCCCGGACGAGCAGGTCGTCGCGCATGTCGATGCCAGCGGCGGCAAGATCTCCAGCAAGATCTTCACTGCGCCGGACTTCATCGCCTACGTCGAGACCGGCATGGGCCAGCCCGGCGCGTTCGAGCGCGCGCGGCCGGGCCGTTACGTGACGCCGCGCTTCGCGCTGGAGAAGGCCCCGGCGACGTTGCCGCCGCTGGACCCGGCCTACGAGGCCCATGCCGGCCCGCTGCGCGCGCTCTACGCGCGCCACCTGCGCGCGACCGGCGCCGACACGCAGCGTGCCCTGCGCAAGGAAACCTTCCAGGCGCAGATGGCGTTCACCGCCGCCACCGCGACGCTGGGCGCCTCGCTGCCGCCCTCGGCCAACGAGGCCTGCAACACCTTCGTGCACGCCTTCGGCGAGCTGACCGGGCGCAGTGCGCTGGTCGTTCCCTGAACCGCCGCCGCCCCCGGCCAGCCGCGCCCCGCCGGCCTTTCCACACCGGAGCGTACGGGCAGTTGCCGTACATTCGGCTAAGCTTCCCCACCTTTGATCCATCCGACGGCTTCCAATGAACCCGAATTACCTCGACTTCGAGCAACCCATCGCCGATCTGGAAGCCAAGATCCAGGAACTGCGCAACGCCAGCACCGGCCCGGCGGTCAACGTCGACGCCGAGGTGGGTGCGCTGGAGGACAAGCTGCGGGTGCGCACCGCGCAGATCTTCCGCGACCTGTCCTCGTGGCAGATCTCGCAGCTGGCGCGGCATCCGCAGCGCCCGTACACGCTGGACTACATCAACGTGTTCTGCGACGAGTTCCAGGAACTGGCCGGCGACCGCGCGTTCGCCGACGACAAGGCCATCGTCGGCGGCCTCGGCCGCATCGATGGCCGCGCGGTGGTGATCATCGGCCACCAGAAGGGCCGCGACACCAAGAGCAAGATCGCGCGCAATTTCGGCATGCCGCGCCCGGAGGGCTACCGCAAGGCGCTGCGCCTGATGAAGCTGGCCGAGCGCTTCAAGCTGCCGCTGCTGACCTTCATCGACACCCCCGGCGCCTACCCCGGCATCGGCGCCGAGGAGCGCGGCCAGAGCGAGGCGATCGCACGCAACCTGCTGGAGATGGCCGAGCTGAAGGTGCCGGTGATCTGCACCGTGATCGGCGAAGGCGGCTCCGGCGGCGCGCTGGCGATCGGCGTGGGCGACCGCACCCTGATGCTGGAATACGGCACCTATTCGGTGATCTCGCCGGAAGGCTGCGCCTCGATCCTGTGGAAGGACGCCTCCAAGGCCAAGGACGCCGCCGAACAGCTCGGCCTGACCGCCAAGCGCCTGTCCGCGCTGGGCCTGGTCGACAAGGTGATCCGCGAACCGATCGGCGGCGCCCACCGCAACCCCACGCAGATGGCCAAGCGCCTGAAGGCGGTCCTGCTCAACGAACTGGACGCGCTGGAACAGCTGCCGATCGAGCAACTGCTGCAGAAGCGCTACGCGCGCCTGCGCAGCTACGGCGCGTACGAGACGGCCTGAGGCGCCGGGCGGCGCCTCGGGATTGGGGAGTCGGGATTGGGGATTCGCAAGAGCGAATCCCATGGGCACCGAACTGCTATGGGTTGCTCCGCGATGCAACACGGAGCACGGGACCCGCTTTTACGAATCCCTAATCCCCACTCCCCAATCCCCGCTCAAAACGGCTTCGCCAGCACCAACCAGATCACCACCAGCAGCGCCAGCACCGGCACCTCGTTGAACAGGCGCAGGGCGCGCGAGGATGGCAGGGGCTGCGCCTGGCCGACGCGCTTGAGCCAGCGGCCGGTGAAGATGTAGTAGGCCAGCATCAGTGCCACCAGGCCGAGCTTGGCGTGCAGCCAGCCGCTGTGGCCGGGTGCGACCATGGTCGGAAAGTCCGGCAGCACCTTGTAGCCCAGCCACAGGGTCAGCCCCAGCAGCAGCGCCAGGCCGAACATCATGTGGCCGAAGCGGTACAGGCGCCGCCCCATCAGCGCCAGGCGCTCCTGCACCTGCGACTGGCCCGCGCTCTCGGCGACGTTGACCAGGATCCGCGGCAGGTAGAACACCGCCGCCATCCATGCGATCACGAACAGCAGATGCAGGGACTTGATCCACAGATAGAGTTGCATGCGCTGGCTCCGTGTCGCTGGCGTAGGATGTGCGGCCATTTTCGCCGATTCGTCCGGCGCCCGCACGGATCACACGCCCGCATGGACAAACAGTACGACGCCGACTACTTCCAGCGCTGGTATCGCCGCGACGGCATCGGCGATGCCGCGCGCCTGGCGCGCAAGGTCGCGCTCGCCGTGGCCCAGGCCGAGTACTACCTGGAACGGCCGATCCGCAGCGTGCTCGACATCGGCTGCGGCGAAGGCGCCTGGCGCGCGCCGCTGCTGAAGCTGCGGCCGAAACTGCGCTATCTCGGCTTCGACAGCAGCGACTACGCGGTCGCCCGCTATGGCCGCCACCGCAACCTGCACCCGGCACGCTTCGGCGATTTCGCCTGGTTGCGGCCGTGCGCACCGGTGGACCTGCTGGTGTGTTCGGACGTGCTGCACTACGTGCCCAGCCGCGAGTTGCGCCAGGGCCTGCCCGGCCTGGTGGAGCTGTGCGGTGGCGTGGCGTTCCTGGAGACCTTCGCCGCCGAGGACGATTTCGACGGCGACCACGCCGGCTTCCAGCCCCGCGCGGCGCGCTGGTACCGGCGCCAGTTCGGTGCGCTCGGGCTGCGCCCGGTCGGCAGTCATTGCTGGCTGGCGCCAGCGCTGGCGGGGGATGCGGCGGCCCTGGAGACGATTGGTCTGGTGCCCCATTAAGGTGCAAACAGCACGGATGCGTTATGCTGCACGGCAGCATACGCTCAGGATGGAAACACCGGCATGCTCTACCAGTGGCACGAACTGACCCGTAACCTGCTCGCCCCCTGGGTGCACCAGGCCGAAGCCAACGCCAAGATCTTCTCCGACCCCAACAGCCTGTGGTCGACGCTGCCCGGCGCCGAGCGCCTGGCCGCCAGCAACGAGTTGATGCACCGCCTGGGCAAGGACTACGAGAAGCCGGCCTGGGCGCTGGACCATGTCGAGGTCGACGGCCACGCGCTGCCGATCGTCGAGCAGGAAGTGCTGCGCAAGCCATTCTGCCGCCTGCTGCGTTTCAAGCGCTTCAGCGACGACGCCAAGGTCGTGGACGGCCTCAAGAAGCAGCCGGCGGTGCTGGTGGTGGCGCCGCTGTCCGGCCACCACGCCACGCTGCTGCGCGACACCGTGCGCACCCTGCTGCGCGACCACAAGGTCTACGTCACCGACTGGATCGACGCGCGCATGGTGCCGCAGGCCGAGGGCGACTTCGGCCTGGACGACTACGTGCGCTACGTGCAGGACTTCATCCGCCACATCGGCGCCGAGTCGCTGCACGTGATGAGCGTGTGCCAGCCGACCGTGCCGGTGCTGGCGGCGGTGTCGCTGATGGCCGGGCGCGGCGAGACCACGCCGCGCTCGCTGGTGATGATGGGCGGGCCGATCGACGCGCGCCGCAGCCCCACCGAAGTCAACAACCTGGCCACGCGCAATCCGCTGTCCTGGTTCGAGCACAACGTCATCCACACCGTGCCGCCGGCCTACCCCGGCCACGGCCGCGCCGTCTACCCGGGCTTCCTGCAGCACATCGGCTTTCTGGCGATGAACCCGAGCCGGCACTTCATGTCGCACTGGGATTTCTACGCCAACCTGGTCAAGGGCGACCTGCAGGACGCCGAGGCGCACCGCCGCTTCTACGACGAGTACAACGCGGTGCTGGACATGCCGGCCACCTACTACCTGGACACCATCCGCGTGGTGTTCCAGGAGTTCCTGCTGCCGCGCGGCGAATGGGTGATCGACGGCGAACGGGTCGACCCGGCGGCGATCCGCGACACCGCGCTGCTCAGCATCGAAGGCGAACTGGACGACATCTCCGGCCTGGGCCAGACCGCCGCCGCGCAGGACCTGTGCACCGGCATCCCCGCCGCGCGCCGCCAGCACCTGGAAGTGCAAGGCGCCGGCCATTACGGCATCTTCAGCGGCCGTCGCTGGCGCGACATCGTGTATCCGCAGGTGCGCAGCTTCATCGCCGCCAACGCCGGCGCCAGCCGCGCGCCGGCGGCCGGCAACGTCACCCCGCTCAAGCGCCGCGGCAGCCGCAAGGCCGGCTGAGCGACGGATCGCCTGCGGCAACACGCCGCGGGCGATCCAGCCTCAGCACATCAGGGCGCCGCGCACTGCGCACCAGCAGGTGCTTGGCCAGCAGGCCATGCGCCTTGCCGAAGCCGCGCGACAGGTGCAGGGTGACGAAGAACAGCAGGCCACCGAGCACGCTCATCAGCACCAGCGGCAACCAGGTTTCGCCGCCGCTCCACTGCGTACTCCCCATGTTGATCGTCAGGTGCGCGATGTCCGGGTCCAGCAAGGCCGCCGGCGAGAACAGCAGGGCGAAGGACGTGCTCAGCAAGGCCGCGAACACCGTGAAGTAGACGATGCCCAGCGGCAGCATCAGCAGGAAGTACAGCATCGTGGTCCAGGTGCGCGCATCGGTGAACATCTGCCCGATGCGCTGCAGCCACGGCTGTTGCGGCGCGCTGTACAGCGGCCGCCGCGGCATGCGCTCGCCCAGCAGCACTTCCACCATGCGCCCTTCCACCAGCGACAGCAGCCGCACCGACCCGAAGAACAGCACCAGCAGCGGCACGCCGACGATCAGGATCAGCATGCCCGCCGACACGCTGGCCCCGGTGACCACCCAGGTGAAGTAGAAGATGCCGGTGACCAGCGCCAACAACATGTAGAACAGGCTGCCGTAGGCGCGCGGGTCGGCGGCCACGCCAAAGAAGCGGCCGAGCAGCGACTTGCGCTTGGGCGGCGCCGGCGGCTTCAGCGCGCGGTTCACCGTCACTTCGGTATCGCGGTAGATCTCGGCCACCTCGTCCGGTGCGCCGTAGCTGCCGGCCACGCCAGCGATGACCTCGGCTTCGCTCTTGCCTGGCTGCTCGGCCAGTTCCGAACGCAGGTATTCCTCCGCGTCGTACAGCGCGTCCTGGACCAGCGCCGGGTCGGCGCCGGCCAGTGCCGCGCGCAGTTGCGCCAGGTAGTCGGGAATGGTGGTCGGCAAGGGCCGCGGTGCGGTGTGTGCGCTGCTCATTCTGAAATCCCCTTCAGCACGGAATCGACGGAATCGCGGGTGGCGCGCCACGCCGCGGCCCACTGCCGCAGCGTGGCCAAGCCCGCCGCGGTGATACGGTAGTAACGCCGTGGCGGCCCGGCCACCGACGGCTCGACATGACTGGACAGGAGCCCCGCCGCCTCCAGGTTGCGCAGCACCGGGTACAGCGCGCTCTGCTTGCCGCTGAGCACGCCCTCGCCCACCTGCTCCAGGCGCTTGGCGATCAGGTAGCCGTACAGCGGCGCATCGGCCGCGGCCAGCACCGCCAGCAGGGCCAGCGACACGGTGCCGGCGCTCAGCTCCTTCTGGAATTTCTTCAGTTGCGCATCCGGCTCGACCATGGCGCCCTCGCTAGGTTGAGCTAGATACTAGTACCGAGTTCGACATAGCCACTGTGCCGTTGGTCATGTGCGCCCGCCCTGGCCGGCGCAGCGGCGACAAACGTTTCGACAACGTGGCGCTGACTACACTGCCCGCCGATCCGTTTCCGCATGCCATCCAGGAGGTCACGCATGAGTTCCACGCCCGCTACCCCACAGCCCGGACAGGCCACCGAGGCCAGCTTCGCCAGTTCCGGCAACCAGTTCTCAGTCGGCGGGGTCAAGCGCGACCCGGAGGCCGGCTCGGGTTCGGTCGAGTACAGCCGCACCGCCGTGGAGGCCAAGCGTGGCCCGCTGGAGTACGCCTTGGTGCACACCGGCAAGGTCGGCGCCGGCAGCAAACAGGAAGACGGCAAGACCGTGTTCAACGTGGAGATGGAGTTCACCCAGGGCCATCGCATCGAGGGCGCATTCAAGGCCGGGCGCCTGGCCGCCGACGGCAGCCTGACCCAGGCGGTCGGCGAGCGCGGCCGCTACGAGGTGCGCCTGCCCGGCGAGGCCAAGGCCGAAGCCGCTGCCCAGGTGAATCCGTTCGACCCGCAGACCATCCCGGTGGACGGCAGCGTCAAGCTCGACGGCCAGGCCTTCGCCAAGACCTCGATGGAGGCGACGTTTCGCGGCTTGGCCACCTCCAGCGAGCGCACCGATGCGGCCGGCATGAGCTACGCCGTGCAGCGCGTGGACGAGCACAGCGTGCGCGTGGCGGTCGGCCCGACCCAGGCGCTGGAGCGGCTGGAGGCGGTCGGATTCAAGACCGACATCGCCCAGGCCATGCTCGGCCGCCAGGACGCGCTCGGCCAGGCGACCATGCGCACCGCCACCTTCGACCTGCGCGAACCGCAGGCACAAGGCGCCTATCGCGACTTCCTGGCCAGCGGCAAGCTTGCCGCCAACGTACCCGGCGTCAGCGACGTACAGAAGGTCGAAAGCCTCACGATGAGTTCGGAAACCCGCGCCCAACTCGCGGTAGGCCCGTTCAAGGCCGAGCTGGGCGGCCAGCGCAACACCGGCGAGAACGTGCGCACCACCTATGCCGACGGCAGCTACAGCCTGGTCGGCAAGGTGCAGTACGCCGGCAACGTGCCGATGACCATGACCCGCCAGTTCGACGCCGCGGGCAACGAGCGCGTGGACGAACGCAGCTACCAGTTCAAGTTCGACAAGGTCGACGAGAACCAGGCGCAACTGCTCAACTCGGTGCTCGCCGGCAAGGCCGGTGCCGCGGGTCCGGCGAAGGCCGGCCAGGACCTCACCCTGCACTTCTCCGAGCGGCAGATGGATGCGCTGCGCCAGCAGTACCAGCGCGCGGCGCAGGCCAGCCCGATGACCGCGCACGAGGCGGCGCAGTACGCCAAGCAAAGTCCGCAGGACTTCGCGATCGGCCTGGCGCGCAACCTGGGCAATTCCCAGTACGGCCTGAGCGAGCGCCTGTTCCGCGTGGCCGACAGCGCCGGCGGCACGCCGGGCGGCGATCTGCAACGCATCGACGCCAAGGCCGAAACGCCAGAGCAGAAGTCGCCGACGGCGCCGACACGCGCCACCGGCAGCGGGCCGGAGCCGCACGCCGCTGCCGCCGCCGACCCGCAGCAACAGGCGATGCAGCAGGCGATCGAGCGCAAGCTCACCCCGTACGACGCCAACGTTGCCAGCAACTTGCTGCTGGCGGCCAGGCGCGACGGCCTGACCCAGGTCGATCACGTGCTGCGCAACGAGAACGGCCGCGTGTTCGCGGTGCAGGGCGACCCCAGCGCCGGCGACAAGCGCGTGGCCTACGTGGATGCCGCGCAGGCGGCCACCATCCCGGCAGCGGAAAGCGCCAGGCAACTGGCCGCGCTGCCGCCGACGCAGCACCAGGCGCCGGCGCAGGACGCGCAGGAACCGCAGAAGCGCGCGCTGTCGTAGGCGGCGCTGCCGGCGGCAGGGCGGTCGCGCCATGCCGCCGGCACATTGGCAGCGGCCGCCGCTTCGGTGAGAATCGGGCGCTCACCGACCGGGCCGCCCTCATGCCGCTGCGCACCTCCCTGCTCGCCCTCGCGTTGTCGCTGTCCACCTTCGCCGCGTCGGCAGGGGCACCGCCGCCGGCCGTGCCCTACCGCAGCCCGCAACAGATCCTGGATGCGTCCAAGCCCAGCGACTGGCGCACGCTGGATCCGGCGAACACGCTGTACCTCGAACTGGACACCGGCCGGGTGATCATCGAACTGGCGCCGGCGTTCGCGCCGCAGCATGTCGGCAACATCCGCACCCTGGCCCACGAGCACTTCTGGGACGGCCTGAGCATCTACCGCGCGCAGGACAACTTCGTGGTGCAGTTCGGCGACCCCGACGGCGAGGAGCCGGGCAAGGCCAGGTCGCTGGGCAGCGCCAAGACCCACCTTCCCGCCGAATTCCAGCGCCCGGCCGCGGGCCTGGCGTTCCAGCCCCTGCCCGACCGGGACGGCTGGGCGCCGCAGGTGGGCTTCGTCGACGGCTTTCCGGTGGCGCGCGATCCCAAGGCCGGCACCGCCTGGCTGGCGCACTGCTACGGCACGCTCGGCGCCGGCCGCAACAACGACGAGGACAGCAGCATCGGTGCCGAACTGTACGTGGTCACCGGGCAATCGCCGCGGCAACTGGACCGCAACATCACCGTGGTCGGCCGCGTGGTCAAGGGCATGGAACTGCTCAGCGTGATCCCGCGCGGGCCGGACCCGATGGGCTTCTACGAAAAACCCGAACAGCGCACCCCGATCCGCGCCATCCGCCTGGCCAGCGACGTACCGGAGAACGAACGCACCCCGCTGCAATTGCTGCGAACGGATACGCGCACCTTCCGCGAGGTCGTCGAGGCGCGACGCAACCGCCGCGACGAGTTCTACAAGCGTCCGGCCGGGCACATCGACCTGTGCAACGTGCCGCTGCCGGTGCGCATGCCGCCGAAGTAGTCGCGACAGGCGCGACCGCGCGCGCTCAGGCGCCCTCGGCGGCCCGCCGCTGCGGCTGCTGAGCGTGCAGGAAGCGGGTGAACAGTTCGCGCGGCTGCTCCACGCCGCATTCGGTCAGCAGCATGGCGATGTTGCCGCGGTGGAAGGCGCCGTGCGCGAGCACGTGGAACAGCATCTCCTGCCGGCTCATGCGGCCGGCATCGCCATCGGTGAAACGGAACGCGAGCGTCTGCTGCAGGGCGGCCGCGTCGAGCCGGACGACGTAGTCCGCATACCATCGGTCCGATTCGATCACCGCCGCGCGCAAGGCGTCCAGTTCCGGCGTCTGCGGCGTATTGCTCGCTGTGAACGCATGCGTGCCGCCGTCCAGGTGCGCGGCGAAGATCCGGTCCACCACGTAGGTGTGGTTCAACAGCCGGATCGCACGCTCCCGCTGCGCCGGAAACGCGGCGCCATCGATCTGCGCCAGCGCCTGCAGCAGTTCGGCGTTGGCCCAGGCCTTGAACGCGAACTGCGATGCGAGCAGGGAATCGGTCATTGCGTCGTTCTCCAGGCGAAGGGGGACACGGCGATTGCGGTGGCCGCACCCTACCGCGCGCGCTGGCTGAAAGCGACGCTGCCCAGGATCAGCATGCCGGCCAGCAACATGGTCCAGGTCAGCGGCTCGCCGAGGATCGCCCAGGCCAGCAGCGCGCCGAACACCGGCACCAGATAGGTCACTGTCGACGCGCGCGCCGGGCCGATGCGCTGGATCAGCCGGTAGTACAACAGGAACGCCAGGCCGGTGCAGAGCACGCCCAGGCCGCCGGCGCAGGCCCAGGCCACCGCCGGCACCGGTGCGGCCGGCCAATGCGTCCAGGCCAGCGGCGCCAGCAGCAACGCGCTACAGCCAAGGGTTGACGCGGCCGCCGCGGCCGGCGGCAGATCGCTCATATGCCGCTTCACCAGGCTGTAGCCGATGCCGTACAGCAAGGAGGCAGTGGTGCCGGCCAGCGCGGCGGGACCCACGCTGATGCCTGCCGACTTGCCGGTGGCCAGCACCACGATGCCGGCGAATCCGATCAACAACGCCAGCGCGCGGCGCGTGCCGATCTTCTCGCCGAAGAACAGGAAGGCGATCAAGGCAGTGAACAGCACGGTCATCGCGTTGCAGATCGCGCCGATCGCCGCCGGCGCATGTTGCGCGCCCCAGGCGAAGAGCAGGAACGGCAGCGCCGAGTTGAGCAAGCCGATCGCGGCCAGGGTCGGCCAGCGCCGCAGCGGGAAGCGCGCCCGCGCCAGCCACAGGAACGGCAGCAGCACCGCCGCGCCCAGCGCCAGGCGCAGTTCCACCAGCGCATAGGCGCCGAACTGCGGCGCGGCCACGCGCATGAACAGGAACGAGCAGCCCCAGACGACGCCGAGGAAACCCAGTTCCAGCGGCGTGCGCCAGTCGCGGGCGGGCGCGCCGTCGGATGCGGACGCAACAGGGGCGGAGGCGATGGCCGGCTGCAGGGAGGGATCGGAGGTGGGCATGGAAGAGGCTCGCGGTCGATCGGACACGCGCCGCAGCGGTCGTGCGACGCCACGCATCCGCTGCCGGCTGAGGACGCCGGGCGGCGCGTCCGCGCCGACTCCGCATCCGCATCACTGCTGCCCGCCGCACATGTCGTGTTCGGCTGCCAGCATCGCCCTACGCCACGGGGCCGACAAGCGCGTAGTATCGTCGCGAGCCACAAATCTGCCGCGTGCCTGCTCATGCAACTGCGTCCGTCCCTGCTGCCCGCGCTCGGCGTGTTCGCCGCCGCCGCGCGCCACCAGAACTTCGCCCATGCCGCGGAGGAACTGCATCTCACCGCCAGTGCGGTCAGCCACCATGTGCGGCGCCTGGAAGCCCTGCTCGGCGCCACGCTGTTCCAGCGCCACGCGCGCGGGGTCAAGCTGACCGCCGAAGGCCGGCAACTGGCCGATGCCGCCAGCGCGGCGCTGGCCGACATCGCCGCGGTCGCCGGCAACCTGCATCCGCAGGCCGACACCGCGCCGCTGCGCCTCACCACACTGCGCTCGCTCTCGTACTGCTGGCTGCTGCCACGCCTGCCACGCTTCTGCCAGGCCTACCCGCACGTGCGGCTGGACATCCAGACCGACGCGGCGTTCTCGCGCTTCGAGGAGGGCGGCCCGGATCTGGGCATCCGCTACGGCCAAGGCGCCTGGCCGGGCCTGACCTCGCACCACCTGATGGACGACGAACTGTTCCCGGTCGCCTCGCCCGCCCTGCCGCAACTGGCGACGCTGCGCCGGCCGGAGCAGATCGCGCAGCTGCCGCTGCTCACCGACATGTCGCCACAGGGTTGGCGCGACTGGTTCCGCGCCGCCGGCGTGCGCGGCGTGGCGCTGCCGCCCATGCACACCTTCAACGACAGCACCGATGCGATGCGCGCGGCGGTATACGGCGTGGGCGCGGTGCTGGCACGCAAGCACATCGCCCAGCCCTACCTGCAGCGTTACGAACTGGTACGCCTGCCCGGCCCGGCGCTGACCGCGCGCTATTCCTACTACATCGTGCATCCGACCCACCGCCTGCTCAGCCCGACCGCCAGCCACTTCGTCGACTGGCTCAAGCGCGAGGCGCTGGACGAGCGCACGCCGATGCCGGCGCTGCCGGCGGAACTGCTCGGGTTGCCGCCGAAGGCGGGCTAGCGCATCTCCCCGCACGCATTCGCAGGCGCGGCGTCCGCCGCGACGGACGCGACGGAGAGCGCCTTGCGACGACGCAGTCGCACGGCGGTGAAGCCGAACGCAGCGCGCGTCAGGGCGACGTTCCTGCGGCTCCTGCGACCTGCACCGCACGCGCGCCCGGCTTCTGGCGCGGCAACGGCCGGATGCGCACGCGGTGGGCACAGACGTCCACATCCGGATACAGCATCGAACGTCCGTTGCGAAAGGTGAAGCGGAGGTCGTAGCGGCATGCGGCGCCTGCGAGCGGGAAGGTCGCTGCGTCGCCGCCACCCCGCAGCGGCGCACCGAGCGCGACGTCACGGAAGGCATGGCTGCCTGGCGCAGCGACTGCCAGCGCCGTCAGCGCGTCGTAGGCGCGGTTGCTCAATTCCAGATAGCGAACCGGCTCGGCGGCGGCCGCCGCTGCGGTCGCGACGGACAGGGAAAGGGTCAAGGCAAGGACACGGATCGAGGGCATGACGGAGCTCCGATGGGAAGGATTCGCCAGCCGCGAGGGAACAGATTCCCTTGGTGCTGACGTGCCCATCAGGCCGTGTGGCCGTGCGGCTGCAAATCGATTTGGGACGAATCGTCGTTCTCGCGCTCCCAATCGTAGTGCGCGCGCATCGGCGCTTTCCATGGCGTGTCGCTGCGCCTAGGATGCGCCCGTCACCCTTCGGCCATCGCTGGATGAACGTCCGACTCGGCAGTACCGAAATCAGCCTGTGGCGCTATGTCGCGCTGTGGACGCTGGTGGCCATGGTGTTCATGCTCCAGAACATCATCAACAACGGTGCGTCTGCCGGCAGGTGGCCTCTGGAGGTGCTCATCCGGTGGTCGCTGATCCAGTGGTACAGCTGGGCCCTCCTGGCGCCCACCGTCTTCCGGCTCGCCGAACGTTTCCCTGTCCGCGGCGCCCAGCGCTTCCATGGGCTTGGCGCGCAGGCAGCCGCAAGCCTGTGCGTGACGTTTGCCGCGATGGTCATCGGCGCGCTGGTCTCCACCCTGTTCGAGCCCAGCGGTTTCGCTGAACAACTGGGGTATTTCCTGGAGCAGCACTTCGCCATCGGGTTGCTGACCTACTGGACCTTGTTCGCGATCCAGCAAGCGCTGCACTTCCACGCCGAGAAGGCCCGGCGCGAGGTGGAAGCCAGCCGTCTGGCCGCCGAACTCGCGCAGTCGCGCCTGCAAGCGCTGAAGAGCCAACTGCAACCGCATTTCCTGTTCAACACGCTGCATGCCATCGTCACCCTGCTGGATGAAGACACCGTCGCCGCCGAGGACATGCTGCTGCGGTTGAGCGAACTGCTGCGCGCCTTCCTGGAAGACTACGACGGCCAGGAAATCACCCTGGAACGCGAACTGGCCCTGCTCGACCTGTATCTCGGCATCCAGCGCAAGCGCTATGGCGAGCGCCTGAGCACGAAGCTCTATGTTGCGCCCGGCACGCTGCACTGCGCAGTGCCCAGCCTGCTGCTGCAACCGCTGGTGGAGAATGCGATCCGCCATGGCATCGGCCAACGTGTCGGCAGCGACCGCATCGAGATCGAGTGCCGACGCGAAGGCGAAACGCTGTCCATCGAAGTGCGCAACGGCAACAGCACGCTGCAGGACAACAGCAGTGCGGGTGGACACGGCATCGGTTTCTCCAATAGCCGCCTGCGGCTGAAGGAACTCTACGGCGACAACGCCGACATTCGGCTCGACATGCTCTATCCGCAGGGCGTGTCCTGCCGTATCCGGCTGCCGTTCCGCGAACTGGACGCCGAGGATGCCCCGGAGCACGTCGCTGCATGAGCATCACGGCGCTGGTCATCGACGACGAGCCGATCGCGCGCCACGCCATCGTGCGACTGCTGCGCGCCGATCCGGATATCGCGCTGCTGGGCGAATGCGGCGATGGCGCCTCCGCGGTGATCGCGATCCGCAGCCAGTCGCCCGACCTGGTGTTCCTGGACATCCAGATGCCGGCCATGACCGGCATGGACGTCGTCGCCACGATCGGCGCGGCCAACATGCCGGCGACGATCTTCGTCACCGCCTACGAGCAGTACGCGGTCCGTGCGTTCGAGGCCAATGCGGTGGACTATCTGGTCAAGCCCTTCAGCCGCGAACGCTTCGCCGAGACGTTGCACCGCGCCAAACGACGACTGTCCTTCAGCAGCGGCGCGGGTTCCTTTGTCGAGGCACGCATTCTGCAAACCCTGGATGCGCTGCGCCAACGCGACGACTATCTTCAACGGATTCCGGTGCGCGTCGACGAAGCGGTGGTGCTGGTCGCGGTCGAGGACATCGTCTGGATCAAGGCCAGTCGCAACACGGTGCTGATTCACCTGGCCGACCGCACCCATGAACTGCGCGAGACCATGGCCACGCTGGCCGCGCGGCTGGACCCGCGCCACTTCGCCCGCGTGCATCGATCGGCGATCGTCAACCTGCGTCGGGTGAGGGCGATCCACCCCTGGTTCAACGGCCACCACGTGGTCACCATGGAGACGGGGCAGCAACTGCGGATGAGCCGCTACCAGCACGAAGCCTTCCTGCGCCTGGTGACGACGCACAAGGAAGGTTGACGAACGGGGAGACTGCGCCCGTCACCTCTCCAACACGGCTCCTCTCATGGATGGCGAACCTCCTTTGGGGAAACCGCGTCACCGCGTCGATTCGGCACTTGACATAGACGAGGCAACACGTCATTAATTAACTAATTCGTTAATTAGCTAATCCCCGATGTCCATCGACCGCGTCTTCGAAGCCCTCGCCTCGCGCCCGCGCCGCGAGATCCTGGCCTACCTGTCGGCACAGGAACTCACGGCCGGCGAGATCGGGCAGCGCTTCGCGATGAGCGCGCCGGCGATCTCGCGGCATCTGTCCGTGCTGGAAGCGGCCGGGCTGGTGGCGAGCGAGCGCCGCGGCCAGTTCGTGGTCTACCGGCTCACCCCCGACAACCTGGTCAACACCCTCAGCGGTTTCGCCTTCGAGATCTGCCCCAGCGCCGGCCCGCTCAAACGCGAGTCGCGCAGGCAGGCCAAGCGCACCGCCTGATCCTTCCGCCACGGCAACAGGAGTCCGCCGATGACCGCCGCACCGCTCAGCGAACACGCCGCCGCACAGACCGGATTCCCCTCGGTGCGCCTGCCCTCCTACAGCGGTGGCTTGCCGGTGGAGGTCATCCTGATCGCCCAGCTCGGTGTCGGCGCCGGCGATCCGCTGATCGCCCAGGCCTGCCTGCGCCAGCGCGCGCATCCGCAGTTCCGCGACGCGCTGGACGAACCCTCGGCGCGCCTGGCCGGCACCGATTTCGGCAACGGCGAATCCACCGCGCTGTACTCGTTCGCGGTCGGCAGCGGCGGCCATCCGTTCCATTGCCATGCCGGGCATCGCATGTTCACCGCGATCACCGGCAGCGGCGGCGCGCTGCTGCGCTTCAGCACCGCCTCGCCGGCGCAACTGGCGCAGGATCCGCAGCATTTCCTCGCCGCGCTGCGCCATGTCGAATTGCCCGCCGACTGCCTGTTCAGTGTGCGCTTCGGCGGCGGCACCTGGCACCAGTTCGCGCCGCTGCGTGCGCAGTCCGGGCATCCGGCGTTCTTCGCCCTGTCCTGCCACAGCGACGAAGCCGGCGGCGCGCTGGCCGAGGACGTACGCGCGCAGGTGCTGGCCGGCACTGCCGATATCGCCACGCTCACCGAATTGCTGCCGGCACCGGTCGCGACCTTGCTGGCATCGCCGCAGGCGCAGGGGCTGGCCGTACCGACCGTGCGATTGTCGCTGGCGGCCTCGCCGGGCAGCCGGCGCCTGGCCTGGTGTGCCGGCCTGCGCGCCCTCAGCGGTCGCCTGCGGCAGCGGCTGGGTGCCTGGCGGCATCCGGCCGGCTTCGCGGCGCTGGCGCCGCGCCTGTCGCTGGCGCGGGTGACGCCGCAGTTGCTGCCCGGCTCGCTGCTCGAACCGCAGCTGCCCGCGCACCATCACCAGGACAGCGTGCGGCTGACGGTGCCGGCGCAGGCGCTGCGGCCGCTGGGTGCGCATGCGCTGATGACGGCGTTGCTGGACGGCTTCCTGCAGCACCCGCCGCGCGGCGTGACCTGGCTGATGCGCCTGCGCAACGTGCTGGTGGCGCCGCTGCGGCTGCGCACCTCGCCGCTGGGCTGCCCGGTGTCCTCGCTGCTGTCGCCGCAGCGCGATCAACTGTTTGCCGGGCGGTTCCCGGTGCTGGCGCAGGCCTCGTCCGCGCAGGCGCGGCGCGTGCAGGTGCTGCTCGGTGCCGACGATCGCCACCTGGTGTTCCGCAGTTGCGTCGGGGTGACGCTGCGCGACGACGGCAGCGCCGAACTGAGCCTGGAAACGCGAGTGGCCTGCCGCAACCGCTTCGGACACCTGTACATGGCGCTGATCGCCGCCGCGCACCGCCGCTACATCGCCCCGACGCTGCTGCGCGCGGCCGCCGAGGCGCTACTGCAGCCAGTCGCCGAACATGCCGGGCCGGATGCAGTCGCGCCGATGCATTGAGCGCGTCATCACCCCGCCTTAGCCGATGCCTGCCTAGCCTGCGCCTTCCCCCTAAGAGGAAGGCCCATGCCCCAGCTCCGCATCCGCATCACCGGCAGCGAGGACGACGCCCGCGCCATCATCAACCTGCTGTCGAGCCTGGACGGCATCGAGCACGTCGAGGAAATCGACGACCTGATGCCGCATATGGACGACGACGATTCCAGCTCCGCCGGTCTGCCCGACGACCAGGGACCCGGCACCCACGAAGTGGAAGTGGACGCCGGCAACGCCGCCACCGCCCAGAAGGTGCGCGAGGCGGTGGAAGCGCTGGCGTTCGAGCTGGACGTGATCGTGGAGTTCGAACAGGACGAAGGCTGAGGACCTGCATCCGGGACGTTGCGCCGCATGGCGCAGCGTCCTGGCGTGCCCATGGCCAGCATCCTGGCTTTCCAGCGGCGCCAGCCGTGCCTCATGGTTCGGCCACGCCGCGGCCGCGCGACGGAATTGCAGCACCGACAGTGCCGCCACTGCGCGCGCGCGTCGCAGTCAACTGCCAAGCAACCGCGACGACGACGCCTACACAGGCACCCGACTGTGAGGCGTCGGGACTGAAGTCCCTCCCACAGTGCTCCCAGCCAATGTATCGCGCGCCCCGGCAGGCGTCGTTTTGCTGTTGCTCAAGCTTGAGTGTCAGACGAGAGGAACGGTAGGAGCGGCTTCAGCCGCGACCCGCCACCCATCATCGTTCACGGCGGCTGGATGACGTGCCACCGTTCCGTCGGCAACGCGTGGCAACACCGCGCGTACTCACCGCCATCCGCTCCCGCCCAATCCCATCGGACGGGAACAGCGCCTGTCTCCTAGGCCGAACGACGCCGGCGTCGGCGCCAGGCGATCAGCCGCCACAGCGCATAGCCCAGCAGCACGAACGGGGTCAGCCCCACCACCGCGCGAATCGCCCAGGCGATCGATCCGGCAAAGATTTCGCCACTGTCGCGCAGCGCATCGCCGATGTCGCTGCGACTCCGCTCGGCGGTCGGCGCGGCGAAGCTCAGCGTCACCCGCTGCGTATCCAGGCGCCGGCGCTGCTGCGCGGCTTCCTGGCTGGTGGCGAGCAACTGCGTCTCCACGGCGGCCAGTTTCTCCGACAACGCGATCATGTCGGCCACGCTGAGATCGCGGCGTTGCTGGAACTCCTGCAGGCGCCGCTGCTCTGACTGCAGGCGCTGACGCTGCGCGTCGTTGTCCTGCACCGCCTGCGCCAGATCCTCGGCATGGGTGGTACGGCTTTCGATCTGGCCGTCCTGGCCCGCCTGCGCGATCAACGGCTCGACCCCGGCCGGCGCGATCCGTACGCTGAGTTCGCCGCGCGGCTGCTCGCCGCCGCGCTGTTCGACCTGCAACACCGTGCATGCGCCGAAACTCGATTTCAGGCAGCTTTCCTGGAGTTGCTTGAGGCGTGCGGGAATCTGCGCCGCCGGCAATGCCACGCTGACCTCGTGCTCGTAGGCCAGCGCCGCCATGGCACGATGCTCTTCGCCAGGCGCGCCGGCGGCAAAGGACGCGTCTGCCGCCTGCGCCGCGGCCTCGGTGGCCGTTGCAGCACTGCCGGCGGCATCGCTGGCGTAGAGGTCGGCGGCCGGCAACCGCGCGCTCTCGCCGTCGCGGCTGCAGGCAGCGATCGACATCATCAGTGCGAAAGATGCGCCCCAGCGACGCCAGCCACGACGCGCAGACAGCAGACCGGGGCGAGCGCCTGCGAGCGTGGCGCGCCCTGCTACAGCTGTGGCTGCAGCAGGCAATGCGGCATCGACCGCACCAGCCGCCGCGGCAATCTCCAGCTCGAACGCGGTATCGCGTGCGACACGGCCACGATCGCGACGTCCCTTGTCCTGCATTGCGGTACTCCTGAATGGCGAAAGCGCCCAGGGTAATCCAATGGCAGGGGCGCCGGCAGCCGTGGTGGCGTTACCCTGGTGGATCGACCCACTCCAGGAACCCCGATGCGCAAGCACCTGCTCGCCGCCGCCCTGCTCGCCGCCCTCGCCGGCTGCCAGAAACCCGCCGACGCGCCTGCCGCCAGCACTGCCGCCCCCGGCTCGGCCGCCGCCGCGGCGGACCCGGCCGCCGACACCGCGTTCGCCGCGCTCTCCAAGCGCGCCGTCGACACCTGGATGCAACTGTCCCCGGTGGGCGCCACCCAGACCGGCGATCACCGCTACGACAGCGAACTGGACGACCTCAGCGCCGCAGGCCGGCAGAAGAGCCTGGACGCGAGCAAGCAGTTGCTGGCCGAGCTGGACAAGCTCGACGTCACCAAGCTCTCGCGCGAGAACCAGGTGGATGCGGCGATCCTGCGCAACCAGTTGCAGTCGGACATCTGGAACAGCGAGGTAGCGCAGGGCTGGGCGACCGACCCGCAGGTCTACAACGGCCTGGCCGGCGGCGCGATCTACGGGCTGATGGCGCGCGAGTTCGCGCCGCTGCCGGAGCGACTGAAGTCGGCCACCGCGCGCATGGAGAAGATCCCGGCGCTGTTCGCGCAGGCGCGCGCCAACCTGGACCCGGCCCGCGTGTCGGAAATCAGCGCCAAGACCGTGGCCAAGCAGAACCGCGGCATCCTCAGCATCGTCGACAGCTTCATCGTCCCGCACATCCAGGAACTGCCGCAGGCCGACGCGCAGCTCCTGCAGGCGGCGATCGACGGCCTGAAGAAGGCCGTGGCAGAGCAGCAGACCTGGCTGGACCAGACCCTGGTGCCCAACGCCAAGGGCGATTTCCGCCTCGGCGCGGAGAAGTACGACCAGAAGCTGAAGTTCGCGCTCAACTCCTCGCTGTCGCGCGCCGACATCAAACAGCGCGCCCAAGCCGAGCTCACGCGCGTGCGCCAGGACATGTACGGCATCGCCCGGACCGTGCTGAAAGACAAGCCCGGCGCGCCGGCACTGGTCGATGCGCCCAGCGACGAACAACAGCAGAAGGCGATCGAGGCGGCGCTGGAGCTGGCCTATGCGCAACATCCGGCGCGCGACAAGGTGGTCGACGACGCCAAGGCCTCGCTGGCCGATGCCACCGACTTCGTGCGCAAGAAGGATCTGGTGACGTTGCCCGACGCGCCGGTGGACATCATCCTGATGCCCGAGTTCCAGCGCGGCGTGGCGGTGGCCTACTGCGATTCGCCCGGCCCGCTGGACAAGAACCTGAAGACCTTCTACGCGGTGTCACCGATCCCCGACGACTGGAACGCGCAACAGGCCGACTCGTTCCTGCGCGAATACAACAGCCGCATGATCCACCTGCTGAGCATCCACGAGGGCGTGCCCGGGCATTACGTGGAAGGCTGGCACTCGGCCAAGTTCCCCTCCACGCTGCGCGGCGTGCTGCGCTCGGGCGTGTTCGCCGAAGGCTGGGCGGTGTACACCGAGCGGATGATGCAGGAGCAGGGCTACCTGGACAACGATCCGCTGTTCCACCTGGTGCAGCTGAAGTTCTACCTGCGCAGCATCGCCAACGCGCTGCTCGACCAGGGCGTGCACGTGGACGGCTGGAGCAAGGAACAGGCGCTGCACCTGATGGTCCACGACACCTTCCAGCAGCAGAGCGAAGCCGAGGGCAAGTGGGTGCGCGCGCAGCTGACCTCGGCGCAGCTGCCGACCTACTTCGTCGGCGTGCAGGAGCACCTGGACCTGCGCAAGGCGATGCAGGACAAGCTCGGCGACAAATTCAACCTCAAGGCCTACCACGACCAGGTGCTGTCCTACGGCGCCCCGCCGGTGCGGTTCGTGCGCGAACTGATGCTGGACGAGCCGATCAAGTAGTCGGGATTGGGGAGTCGGGATTGGGGATTGGCAACGGCGGCGATGCTGATGCCCCCAGGGAAAAGCCCCCTCGCGGGAGGGGGCTGCTGCAGGCGGCGAAAGACCCGAGAGCCGGACTGCATGGCTGCAGGTGATGGTCGCAGCGAAAAGCGGCGATCTTGCTGCGATCACCCCCGGCCGCACCAGTCCGAGGCGGGACAAGTCGCGGAAAAAGTGCATCGCCAGGTGCCGCTGCGGTCTGCAGGGCCTGCTTGCGCACGCGCCGCAGACCTCGGTTTCCGGGAAGCCAACCACGAGTGCAGGTTGTTCGCCGCGAGCTTCAGCGACTGGACGGCGCTACCGTCAAGCGATGCACGCCGGCGCCAGGTCCGAGCGGCATCGACGCGGCGATGCAATCACCCGCACACGGACGGCACACGTCGTACGCATATATGTCAAAACGCGCTGCACCTCATGCAGGCGGGCGCGGCAACGCGGCGCATCACACCGCGCGGTCTGCCGACGTCTCGCTGCTCCACAACAACATCGCGTCGCCGTAGCTGAAAAAGCGGTAGCGCTCGGCGATGGCGTGGCGATAGGCGGCGAAGATGCGCTCGCGGCCGGCGAAGGCCGAGACCATCATCAGCAGCGTACTTTCCGGCAGATGGAAGTTGGTCACCATCGCGTCGACACTGCGAATGCGATAGCCCGGCAGGATGAAGATCTGCGTCTCGCCGGCGAACGGATGCAGCTCGCCGTCCTTGGAGGCGCTCTCCAGCGCGCGCACCACCGTGGTCCCGACCGCAATCACGCGGCCGCCGGCCGCGCGCGTGCGCCGCACCTGCTCGACCAGGCTGGCGCCGACGTTGAGCCACTCGCGATGCATCTGGTGCTGCTCCAGCGCTTCCACCCGCACCGGCTGGAAGGTGCCGGCGCCCACGTGCAGGGTCACATGCCCGACCTCGACCCCGCGCTGCTGCAGCGCCTGCAGCAGCGGCGCATCGAAATGCAGCCCCGCGGTCGGCGCCGCGACCGCGCCGGCCTCGCGCGCGAACACGGTCTGATAGCGCTCGCGGTCGTCCAGGCCCGGCTCGCGGCGGATGTACGGCGGCAACGGCAGCCGCCCGGCCTGCTGCAGCCAGTGCTCCAGCGCGCCGTCCACATGGAACTGCAACTGGTAGAACTCGCCGTCGCGGCCCAGCACCTCGGCCTCGCCGCCGGCATCCAGGGCGATGCGCGCGCCGGCCTTGGGCGACTTGCTTACGCCCAGCTGCGCCCGCGCGCGCTGGCCGCCGAGCAGCCGCTCGATCAGGATCTCGACCCGCCCGCCGGTGCTCTTCTGCCCGAACAGCCGCGCCGGGATCACCCGCGTGTCGTTGAAGATCAGCAGATCGCCGGCACGCAGCAGCGCCGGCAGGTCGCGCACGTGCCGATCGGCGAAGGCCGCCGGCGCCGGCGGCACCAGCAGCAGCCTGCTGGCCGAGCGCTCGGCCAGCGGCGCCTGCGCGATCAGGTCTTCAGGCAGGTCGTAGTGGAAATCGGACTTTTTCAAGGCGCCGGGGAGATCGGGAATAGGGCCGGCCATTGTAGCGGCGCCGGGATTGGGCATTCGGGATTGGGGATTGGCTGAAGCAGAAGCGGGATCGCGCTCTTGCCAATCCCCAATGCCCAATGCCCAATCCCGAATCCCAACTCTTCACCGCTCGAATTTTGTGGACAGAATGATCGACGAGGTCGTGCGCTCCACCCCGTCCAGCGCGCCGATGCGGTCGGTCAGTTCGTCCATGTCGTTGACGCCCGGCACCACGCCGAGCGCGATCAGGTCGAAGGAGCCGCTGACCGAATGCAGCACGCGCACCGCATCGATCTCGCGCAGTGCCTTGACCACCGAGGTCATCTTCTTCGGCAGCACGGTGATCAGGATGTGCGCGCGGATATGGCCCTGTTCGTAGTCGTCGCGGGTGCGCACGGTGTAGCCGCAGATCACGCCCTCGCGCTCCAGGCGCTCGATCCGGCTCTGCACGGTGGTCCGCGACACGCCCAGGCGACGGGCGATCTGGGCGGTGGAGGCGCGCGCGTCCTCGCGCAGCAGCGACAGCAGGGCGTCGTCGGAGGCGGTGATCTTCATGACCGCCGATTTTCGTCGAATCGACGAAAATGCGTCAATTCCTGCACGGATTCACGCTGCCATTCGACGATCCTGTCCCGATAATAGAGAGGATCGTCGCCAGACAGCCCGCCTTCAGGAGATCTCCATGACCGTACTCGGCCCCCTCGCCCCGCTCCGTGCCCACGCCGGCGATCGCCTGACCCAGGGCCTGGACGACGCCAGCATCGAGCGCCTGGCGGCCTCGCATCCGTCGCTGCGCGCGGCGATCGACGCGGCCGGTGCGGACTACGCGCGCATCGCCGTGGAGTTCGGCGACCTGCTCGACCTCGACGAGGCCGAGCAGATCCGCCGCCTGCAGGCCGGGTTCGTCAATTTCTACGCCGACGACGCGGTGACCCCGTACGTGGCGCTGAGCGCGCGCGGCCCGTGGGTGGTCACGCTGAAGGGCGCGGTGCTGTACGACGCCGGCGGCTACGGCATGCTCGGCTTCGGCCACACCCCGGAGGCAGTGCTGGAGGCGATGGCGCGGCCGCAGGTGATGGCCAACGTAATGACCCCCAACCTGTCGCAGCTGCGCTTCGAGCGCGCGCTGCGTGCGGAGATCGGCCACCGCCGCGGCGGCTGTCCGTACGCCCGCTTCATGTGCCTCAATTCCGGTTCCGAATCGGTGGGCCTGGCCGCACGCATCGTCGACATCAACGCCAAGCTGCAGACCGATCCGGGCGCGCGCCACGCCGGCGCCAAGATCAAGCGTCTGGTGGTCAAGGGCAGCTTCCACGGCCGCACCGACCGGCCCGGCATGTACTCCGACTCCAGCCGCAAGACCTATCTGCAGCACCTGGCCAGCTACCGCGGCGACGATGGGCTGATCGCCATCGCGCCCTACGACGTGGAGGCGCTGCGCCGCGCCTTTGCCGAGGCCGAGCAGCACGGCTGGTTCATCGAGGCGGTGTTCCTGGAGCCGGTGATGGGCGAAGGCGACCCCGGCCGCGCGCTGCCGCCGGCGTTCTATGCCGCCGCGCGCGAACTGACCCGCAACCACGGCAGCCTGCTGCTGGTCGACTCGATCCAGGCCGGCCTGCGCGCGCACGGCGTGCTGTCGGTGGTGGACTATCCCGGCTTCGAGCAGCTCGACCCGCCGGACCTGGAAACCTATTCGAAGGCGCTCAACGCCGCGCAGTACCCGCTGTCGGTGCTGGCAGTGACCGAGCATGCGGCGCAGGTGTACCGCAAGGGCACCTACGGCAACACCATGACCAGCAACCCGCGCGCGCTGGACGTGGCGACCGCAACCCTGGCGCAGCTGACCCCGCAGGTGCGCGCCAACATCCGCGAGCGCGGCGCCGAGGCGGTGCAGAAGCTGGAGAAGCTCAAGGCCGAACTCGGCGGCGCCATCACCCAGGTCCAGGGCACCGGCCTGCTGTTCTCCTGCGCGCTGGCGCCGCAGTACAAATGCTACGGCGCCGGCTCCACCGAGGAGTGGCTGCGCCAGCACGGCGTCAACGTGATCCACGGCGGCGAGAACTCGCTGCGCTTCACCCCGCACTTCGCGATGGACGGCGAAGAACTCGACCTGCTGGTCGGGCTGATCGGCCGCGCCCTGCGCGAAGGCCCGCGCGTGGCACAGGCCGCGGCGGCCTGAGTCCACTCGACGCTGCAAGCATTGCGGCACAACGAACCGGCATCATGGGGGCGATTCGCTCGCCCCCCCAATACACGCGCATGCGCGACCGCCACGCGCTTGTTTCGCGGCTTCGCGAACCACGACAATCGCAAGACATCCGCAGCGAATCGAATTGGCTGGTTCGCCAGCCTTCGCTGGCGCCGAGTCGCCTATACTGATTCGACTTCAGCGATGGCCCTGCGAATGCGTACTCCCCTTCTCCTTTCCATGGGCCTGCTCTTCGCGGCCGCTCATCCCACGGCGTATGCCGCTGCTTTTTCCGAAGGCGAACTGCTATTCGACCAGCCCGGATGGGACTACTCCCCCAGCTCGCTCATCGATCTGGATGGAAAAGAGAAAGTGTGGTGGTGCGGCCACCTGAATGGCCATGACGTCGTCAAATATCGCGAGCGCACGGGAACGGGCAGTTGGAGCGCTCCCGTGATTGTCCTTCAAGCCAATCAGTTCTTGCGCGGCGCACGTCCGCTCACCTGGGAGGGCGTCCACACCTGCGACCCCACGGTGACGCGCGGACGGTGGAATTACCAAGGCCAGGACTACACCTACGTGATGTACTACACCACGGAGCGGCCTGGCAGCAACGGCATCGACAATCGCATCGCCGTGGCGTTTTCCAACGATGGCATCAACTGGAAGAAGCACGACGCGCCCGTGATCCATGACGGCGACCCCGGCACCTATGGCACAGGACAATCCGTTGCCTGGAGCGCGGACGGCGCAGCCGGCATCAGAACCATCTACACCTACGTGGATGGCAACGGCGACATCACTTACTTTTACCGGGAGTCGCCGGACGCGATCAACTTCGGCGAGAAGCGAAAGCTCAGCCAGAAAGGCCTCACCTTGAACGGGCAAAGCGGCATATCGCATGCCAAGCCCGCGCTCGGCTTTGCGCCAGGATCCTATAACGGGCACTATTTTTACTACATGGCCAGCGTCTGCGAGGCGCATCTGGACTCCAGCTATGGCCCCGCCTATCCCGAGTGGGGTACGGCAAAGGGCATCTGCGTGTATCGCGCAGAAGGCGAGGACGCGTTTACCGGCACCTGGACCAAGGTGCTGGACAGCGCGCACATCAAGCCGGTGGAAGTCGAACCCGGCTTTCTGACCAACATTTACGGCAGTCTGGACGGAATCCTGCCCACGATTTCCATTCGCTATGGGTGCAGCGGATCCGGCGACCCGAACACCTGGGAGATCTGCTGGTCCGAGGGAAAACTCGACTAGGCTTTTTCGCCTTGAGACCGCGTTCGGGTCGAGGTGATCGACCCGATGGCGCATCCCGAGGCTGCGTCATGCCGGCATCTTCCGGTCACCGCGCGTCGCCGGCGCGCATTTCGCCCCGACACGCCTGCGTACTCTGACGCCGGCGGTGTCGTCGGCCATCCTCGCGGCCACGCGCCTTCTCTGCGGCGTTCGCACCTTGGCCCCGCCCCGCTGTCGAGCGTAGGGCGAACATCGCCACGGACACGCTGTCCGGCCTCGCCCTTCCGGGCAGCAATCCATCCGCCGACCGAACCCGAACCGAGCACCCCAACCGACCGGGCAGCGGCCCCCTGTTCGAGCCCCAACGAGCATGTGGCAGTGAAATCGCCGGTGCAGGACGACAAAGAGATTGCAAACAATTCGCATTTGCATGGAAAATGAACGCACTGCCTGCATCGCATGCGCGGCAGACACCGTTTCGCCCAGCTGCCCGATCTCGGCGGCCGCTCCCACTGGGGGACGGCCGCTGCCCGCGATCGGGGTGCCGCCCCTCCTGCAAATCGAACCGCCCATGACCTCTCCGATCAAGCGCCGCAAACACGCCGTGACCCGCCAGGCCGCCGCACCGACCCTTACCACCGCCGTGCTGCTGGGCGGGCTGAGCCTGCTTTCCCCCGCGCATGCGGACACCGGCGACCAGCCCACCACCCTGGACAAGGTCGACGTGCAGGCCCAGCGCGCCAAGCGCTACCTGGTGGAAGCGCCGGATTCGCCGAAGTTCACCCAGCCGCTGATCGATACCCCGCAGACCCTCAACATCATCGGCAAGGACCTGTTCAACGAGCAGGGCGCCACCACCCTCACCGAAGCGCTGCGCAACAGCCCGGGCGTGGGCACGTTCTATGTCGGCGAGAACGGCAACACCAGCACCGGCGATGCGATCTACATGCGCGGCTTCGACAGCTCCAGCAGCATCTTCGTCGACGGGTTGCGCGACCTCGGCTCGATCTCGCGCGACGTGTTCAACATCGAGCAGATCGAGGTCGAGAAAGGACCGGCCGGCACCGACAACGGCCGCAGCGCGCCGACCGGCGCGATCAACCTGGTGAGCAAGCAGGCGCACCTGGACAACGCCAGCAGCGCCACCCTGTCCGGCGGCGACCATGGCCAGCGCCGCGCGACCGCGGACTGGAACCAGGCGCTGGGCGCCAGCAGCGCGCTGCGGTTGAACCTGATGGGCCAGGACAGCGACGCCATCGGCCGCGACCACGTCGCCAACCAGCGCTGGGGCCTGGCCTCGTCGCTCGCGTTCGGCCTGGGCACCGATACGCGCTACCTGCTCGACCTGCTGTACGTGAAGCAGGACAACGTGCCCGACGGCGGCGTGCCCACCCTCGGCCTGCCCGGCTACAGCTCGCCCGACCCCGCACGGCCGTGGCTCGGCGGCGCGGCGCGCGTGGACAGCAGCAACTTCTACGGCACCCGCGACGACCACGACGACGTGACCGCGAAGATGGCCACCTTCCGCATCGAGCACGATGTCTCCGACTCGGTCAAGCTGACCAATACCGCGCGCTGGGGCCGCAACGACCAGAACTACCTGCTGTTCGCGTTCATGCCCAACGCCGCCAACCTGCGCACGCCGAATCCGGCGGATCCTGCGACCTGGACGGTGCTGCGCAGCCTGCCGACCTTCAAGGACCAGCAGTACACCATCCTCGCCGATCAATTGAACCTGCGCGTGGACTTCGCCACCGGCGCGGTGCAGCACAACCTCAGCACCGGCGTGGAAGCCTCGCGCGAGGAACTGCGCAGTTGGGGCCACAACATCGTCGACCGCGCCGCCTGGCTGGCGGCCAATCCGGCCAACCTGTATGCGCCGGACTGGAACGCCACGCCGCTGCGCACCGCACGCAACGGCGCGCGCAGCCATGGCACCACCACCACCTACTCGGCCTATGCCTTCGACACGCTGAAGTTCGGCGACAGCTTCCTGATCACCGCCGGAGTGCGCGCGGATCGCTACAAGACCGACTTCGACAGCCTGGTCTGCAGTTCCGCCACCTCCACCGCCGCGCCCTGCACCACCGTGGTTGGCCTGGACACCGACATCGCCGACACGCTGTTCAGCTGGAAGCTCGGCGCGGTCTACAAGGCCAACGAGGACGTGAGCGTGTACGCCAACTTCGCCACCTCGCAGCAGCCGCCCGGCGGCAGTACGCTGGAACTGAGCACGTCGGCCAACAACGCCAACAACCCGCGCTTCGATCCGCAGAAGGCCAAGACCGCCGAGGTCGGCACGAAATGGAACTTCTTCGACGATGCGCTGTTCGCGACGCTGGCGCTGTTCCGTACCGACGTGAACAACGAGATCGTGCAGGGCAGCGACGGGCTGTACTACCAGAGCGGTGCGAAGCGCGTGCAGGGCATCGAACTGTCGGCGGTCGGCAAGCTGACCGAGCGCTGGTCACTGTCCAGCGGCTACACCAAGCTGGATGCGCGGGTGCGCCAGGGCACGACGGTCTCGCAGGACGGCAGCCAGGACCTGGCCTACACGCCGGACAGCGCGTTCACTGCCTGGACCACCTACACCCTGCCGTTCGGGCTGACCGTCGGCGGCGGCGTGCGCTACTCGGGCGAGATGAAGCGCGGCCGCGACGGCGCGGTCGGCACGCCGGCGTTCGTGAAGTCCTACACCGTGTGGGATGCGGTGCTGAGCTACCCGGTCAACGACCACGTGGCGCTGCGCCTGAATGCCTACAACCTGTTCGACAAGGACTACGTCGCCGCCATCAACAAGAGCGGCTTCCGCTACACGCCCGGCGCGCCGCGTTCGGTGCTGCTGACTGCCGAGGTCCGGTTCTGAGCGACCGCGCCTGCCAACGCGCGGTGGACGCCCTATCCTGGGCGTCCACCGCCGGAGCGCCCGATGCTGCTGCACATTCCCGACATCCTCACCGCCGCTGAGGTCGCGCGGTTTCGCCAGGCATTGGAGACCGCCGACTGGGTGGACGGCCGCGAAACCGTCGGCGCGCAGGGCGCGCAGGTCAAGCGCAACCTGCAACTGGCCGACGCCTCGCCGCTGAAGCAGGACCTCGGCCAGGCGGTGCTGAGCGCACTGGCGCGCAGCCCGCTGTACTTCGCCGCGGCGCTGCCGCTGCGCACCATCCCGCCGCGCTTCAACCGCTACAGCGGCGGCGGCAGCTACGGCCTGCACGTCGACGGCGCCGTGATGACCCAGGCCGCCAGCGCCGCGCAGCCGGCGCTGACCGTGCGCAGCGACCTGTCCTGCACCCTGTTCCTGAGTGCGCCGGAGGAGTACGACGGCGGCGAACTGCTGATCCACGACACCTACGGCGAACACGAGGTCAAGCTGCCCGCGGGCGACCTGATCCTGTATCCGTCCAGCAGCCTGCACCGGGTGGCGCCGGTGACCCGTGGCGCCCGGCTGGCCTCGTTCTTCTGGGTGCAGAGTCTGGTGCGCGACGCCGGCCGGCGGCAGACCCTGTTCGACCTGGACACCGCGATCCAGGCGCTGACCGCAAGCGGCGCGGATGCGGCGGCGCTGCTGCGCCTGACCAACGTCTACCACAACCTGCTGCGCGACTGGTCGGAGACATGAGCGCACGCGGGGACCGACATGCCGCCGGCACACGGTCGCGCAGCGTAGGGCACCTGCGCGCTGCCGTTGTACGGTCGCGCTGGGTCGACACGTGAGTCGCCCCGCTTCACCGACCGCACTCCGCGCCAGCGCCGGCATCGCCACGCTGCACGGCAGCAGCATGGGCACGCGCTGGAGCGCCAGGCTGCTGCCGCCGCACGGCAGCGACCTGCACACGCTGCGCGACGCGATCCAGGCGCAGCTCGATCTGGTCGTCGCGCAGATGAGCACGTGGGACGCGCAATCGGATCTCAGCCGCTACAACCGCGCCGACGCCGATACCTGGCATGCCTTGCCCGCCGCGTTCGACACGGTGCTGCGCTGCGCGCTGGAGGTGGCGCATCGCAGCGGCGGCGCTTTCGATCCCACGATCGGCGCCGTGGTCGGCGCGTGGGGTTTCGGTGCCACCGCCGGAGATCGGCGGGTGCCGGAGCCCGCCGCACTGCAACAGGCACGCGCCGCGGGCGACTGGCGCCGACTGACCGTCGACGACACAGGCCGCTGGCACCAGCCGGGCGGGCTGCATCTGGATCTGTCGGCGATCGCCAAGGGCTACGGCGTCGACCTGGCGGCGACGGCGCTGCGCGCGCATGGCGTGGAAAGCGCACTGGTCGAGGTCGGCGGCGATCTCTATGGCTACGGCCGCAAGCCGGACGCGCAGCCGTGGCGGGTGTTGATCGAGGCTGCTGCGGACGAGGAGGTGCATGGCACTGCATCGCCGCGCGCGCTCGCGGTCGACGGCCTGGCGGTGGCCACCTCCGGCGACCGCTGGCACCACTTCGAACAGGACGGACGGCGCTACGGACACCTGCTGGATCCGCGTAGCGGCCGCCCGATCGCCGCGACGTTGGCCGCGGTCACGGTAGTGGCCGCCGATGCCATGCGTGCCGATGCCTGGGCAACCGCCCTGAGCGTGCTCGGTGTCGAGGCCGGACTGGCCTGCGCCGAGCGCGAAGGACTGGCGGTGCGCTTCCTGGTGCGCCACGACGGCGCAGTGCAGGAGCGGCTCAGCAGCGGCTTCGCGGCGTTAGCGCGTGGCTGAGCGCGGCGCGCTGCTCGATGAGCCGCGGCCAGGGAGAACACCAGGGCACCGCGCGAGACGACGCGCCGGCGTGTTCCGGACGCCGCGCCGCGACCCCGGCCGCCGCGGCTACGGTTACGGCTTCGGCCGCGGCGACGCCAGGAACGCCACGCCGTCACGCCATCAGCGCGAAGCCGGCAGCCCCATGCGCTGCAGCTCGAACACATAGCCCTTGCCGCGTACCGTGCGGATCCATTGCGGCACCAGCGGGTCGTCGCCGAGCTTCTGGCGCAGCCGCGAGACCTGCAGATCGATGCCGCGGCTGCCCGCAGGCATGCTGGCCTCGCCGTCGCCCAGCGCGGTGCGCAGCGTCTCGCGCGTGAGCACCTCGCCCGGCTGCTCCAGGAACACCGCCATCAGCCGCAGTTCACCGGGCGACAGCGGGATCGTCCGCCCGTCCGGCGCCACCGCCTGGTGACGTGCGGCATCGACCTGCCAGCCGCCATGCGCCACTGCCGGCGGCTGGGTCGCACGCACCCGACGCAGCACCGCGTTGAGCCGCGCCACCAGTTCGCGCAGGTCGGGCGGCCGCACCAGGAAGTCGTCCGCGCCCAGATCCAGCCCGATCACCCGGTCCACCGGCTCGGCGCGGTCGGCCATCATCACGATGGCGATGTCGCCGCGGTCGCGCAGTTGCCTGCACAAGCGCAGGCCCTCGGCACCGTCGAGGCCGGCATCGAGCACCACCGCGTCGTAATGCCCGGCCGCCAGTTGCGCCTGCAGGTGCGGCGCACTGTCGGCGTCGTGGGCCTGCAGGTTGAAACACGCCAGGTAATCGCGAATCCGGTCGCGCAAGACCGCGTCCGCGTCCGCCACCAGAATTTTCGCCAACCACCTGTTGTCCGAGAGCACCTGTCGGCTTCCGCTGTACGGCCCGGATGGCCGCGTTCGCGCATTGGACGCGGTCGGCGTCGACGCTGCAAGAGCCGCGCGCGTGGTGGAGCGGGCTCAGTCCGCGGGCGTCGGCAGGGCCTCGATGCGCATCGCCAACACCTCCCCGCCCCCGCTCAAAGCGAAGCGGCGCCTGGCATCGGCGGCCAACCAGGCGCTGTCGCCGGCCGCCAATGGCGGCAGTCCGCTGGCCGCATCGAACTGCGCTTGCCCTGCCAGAAGATGAACGGCCCAGGCGACAGCGGGTTCGGCGAAGAACAGCATCGGCCCGACCAGCGGCCGGTGCAGCAGTTGCGTGCGTAGCCGGTCACGTCGCCACATGAGGTTGAAATCGTGGGTCGGCCCGTCCAGCAACTCGCCACGCAGCGGCCGCTCGCCGGCGAAGCGCAGGCGCGCGCAAGGATCCTGCAGCACCTGTTCCTCGCCGTCGTCGAAACGCAGGCGCACGCCGTTGCCACGCAGCAGGACCAGTTCGCGGTCGATCCCGGGGAAAGGTGAGAAGGCGGCATCCTGCTCGATCTCGGCGATGGACAGGCGCAGCAGCCAGTCATCGCCGGCGGCCGGCAGACGCAGGATCTCCCGGGTCCAGCCCAGGCCGTTGCGCCAGCGTTCGCGGCGATACTCATTGGCGGGGATCACCCGCGCGGGCAGCGTGCACCAGTCCATGCGCGCATTCTGCACGATCAGGGCAAGGGACCTGTCCTTGGCCAGCCCGAATATGCGACGCAGGAGGCGCCATGGCGCCCAAAAAAACATCGCCCGGCTGCACGTCACTGTGCAACGCCGGGCGACGATGTACCTCCCTGTCGGCTTCCTGCCTTCCCCCTTCGCATCCTGCTCAGTGAGGCTGCGGCCGCGCGTCCAGCGCCGGCCCTATCCTTTCGTTGCAAATCCCTTTAACGCCTTTCCACCGGCTTGGCAGCTGCCTGCTTGGCGGCTGTCGGTGCGGGTGCCTTCGTGGCGCCCACATCGATCCGGTCGCGGTTCCGCTCGACCGTCTTGAGTCCGATGCCTTTCACCAGTGCCAGTTCCTCGGCGCTCTTGAAAGGTCCGTGCGCCTGCCGGTAGTCGACGATCGCCTGGGCCTTGGAGGCCCCCACGTTCACCAACACCTGGTCGATTTCCTCCGCTCCAGCGGAGTTGATGTTGACTTTGTCCGCAGCGAGCGCGGAACCGGACAGCATCAGGGCAACGACCAGCGACTTCAGGACCACGATAAAAGACTGCATGGCAACGCTCCTTGTGACTTGGATGGGGACATCGCCGGCCTTTCCTGCCGGCGTTGTCAGCATCGCTCGCCACATGGGTACAGCCTATCGTCGGAACGCGTCACAAACAGCAGGTAAACGGCGCGTCGCCGTGTAGGAAAAACCCTACACGGGCACCGGGGCGTAGAATGGCTGCACACGTGTGCAATCACTTCGGAGCTTTTCATGGACAGTGCCAAGATCGACCGTTTCCTGAGCGAAAAGTGGGATGACGACATCGTCCCGCAACTGGTCGATTACATCCGCATCCCCAACAAATCGCCGATGTTCGACGCCGATTGGGTCGCGCATGGCTACATGGCCGATGCGGTGGCGCTGATGGAGCGCTGGGCGCGCGCGCAGGCGATCCCAGGCCTGCAGGTAGAGGTGGTGCAACTGGAAGGCCGCACCCCGTTGATCTACCTGGAGGTGCCGGCCAGCAGCGACGCGACCGGCGAGGACACCGTGCTGCTGTACGGGCACCTGGACAAGCAGCCGGAAATGACCGGCTGGGACGCCGACCTGGGCCCGTGGACGCCGGTGCTCAAGGGCGACCGCCTGTACGGCCGCGGCGGCGCCGACGACGGCTACGCCCTGTTCGGTTCGCTGGCGGCGATCCAGGCGCTGCAGGACCAGGGCATCCCGCACGCGCGCTGCGTGGTGCTGATCGAGGCCTGCGAGGAATCGGGCAGCTACGACCTGCCCGCCTACGTCGACCACCTGGCGGCGCGGATCGGCAAGCCGTCGCTGGTGGTGTGCCTGGATTCGGGCTGCGGCAACTACGAGCAACTGTGGTGCACGACCTCGCTGCGCGGCCTGGCCGGCGGCAACTTCAGCGTCAAGGTGCTCAGCGAAGGCGTGCATTCGGGCGACGCTTCCGGCGTGGTGCCGTCGAGCTTCCGCGTGCTGCGCGACCTGCTGTCGCGGCTGGAGGACGAGGCCACCGGCAAGATCAAGGTCGACGGCCTGTACGCCGACATCCCCGAGGAGCGACTGGCGCAGGCGCGCAAGGTCGCCGAGGTGCTGGGCGACGAGGTCTACAGCAAGTTCCCGTTCCTGCCCGGCATGCGGCCGATGCACGAGGACCTGTCCGAATTGGTACTCAACCGCACCTGGCGCCCGGCGCTGTCGGTGACCGGTGCCGACGGCCTGCCGCCGCTGGCCTCGGCCGGCAACGTGTTGCGCCCGGAAACCGCGGTGAAGCTGTCGCTGCGCCTGCCGCCGACGCTGGACGGCAAGCACGCCGGCGAACTGCTCAAGGACGTGCTGCTGCGCGATCCGCCGTACGGCGCCGAGGTGTCGCTGGCGCTGGAGAAGTCCTCCTCCGGCTGGAATGCACCGGCGCAGTCGCCGTGGCTGACGGATGCGATCGAAGCGGCCTCGCAGGCGGCGTTCGGCAAGCCGGCGATGTACATGGGCGAAGGCGGCTCGATTCCGTTCATGGGCATGCTTGGCGAGAAGTTCCCCGGTGCGCAGTTCATGATCACCGGCGTGCTCGGCCCGCATTCCAACGCGCACGGCCCGAACGAGTTCCTGCATATCCCGATGGGCAAGCGGGTCACCGCCTGCGTATCGCGGGTGATCGCCGCCCACCATGCCGCCAGCCTGCGCGGCGAGACCACCGGCAGCGCGGCGGTGGCCGGCGGCGAGCAGCATGGCGGGCATGGGTGCTGCTGAGGAGCCGGGATTAGGGAGTCGGGATTGGGGATTGGCGAAGCCGGCTTCCTGAGTACCTGACTACCCGGGTTACTGCTGGAGAGGCGTCGATCCAGATGCGACGCCTCTCCGTGGCGTGATCGCTGGGTACGTGAGCGGCCAGCCTCGAGGGCTGGGCCGCCTGCGCTGCACACGCAAGCATCGACGCCATCACAGTCGATCTGGCACGATCCGACGCTGATTCCCTTCCGCGTCCGGAACGCTCTCCATGCACACTCTGTTCGGCAGCGACAGTTGGCTCTACATCATCCTGGTGGGCTTCGTGGTCGGCCTGCTGGCGCGTTTCCTCGGCCCCAGCAGCGGGCGCTCCGGCTGCCTGTTCACCGTGCTGCTGGGCATCGCCGGCGCGCTGCTGGCCGACTGGTTCGGCCACTACATGGGCTGGTACAGCCGTGGCGAGCCGGCCGGCTTCCTCGGCGCGCTGCTCGGCGCCATCGCCCTGCTCGCCCTGTTGCGGCTGTTCTCCAGCAAGCGTTGAGGCACGCGGCGCCGCTCGCCACGGCGGCGGCGCCCGTTTACGCTGTGCGGCTCGTTTCCGCCGCAGCCTGCCGATGAGCGCCAGCCCGATGGTTCCCGATGTCCTTGCGGCACGCGCCGCGCAACGCCTGGCCTGGGCGCGCACGGCCCTGGACGACGCACAGGCGACGCTGCAGCGCGCCTCGGTGGACGCCGGCCAGCGCAGCTACTGGCGCAGCCACGGCCACGGCGTCAGCCGCATCGTGATGGATTCGCCGCCGGACCTGGAAGACGTGCGGCCGTGGCTGCGCATGCACGCGCTGCTGCGCGGCGGCGGCGTGCGGGTCCCGGAAATCCTGGCGCAGGACGCGGAGGCCGGCTTCCTGCTGCTGGAAGACCTGGGCCAACCGACCCTGGCGCAGAGCCTGGACACGAACACGGCGGACGCGCACTTCGACGCCGCGCTCGGCCAGTTGCTGCGGCTGCAGGTGATCGCGCCGCCGCCGGGCATGGGCGTGTTCGGCGAGGCGCTGCTGCAACGCGACGCGGGACTGTTCGAGGACTGGTTCCTGCAGCGCCACCTGGGCATCACCCTGGATACCGACGAACGCGCAGCCCTGCACGGGGTGCAGCGCCAACTCATGGACAACGCGCTGACCCAGCCGCAGGTGCTGGTGCACCGCGACTTCATGCCGCGCAACCTGATGCCGGCGGCCGACGGCCCGGCGGTGCTGGATTTCCAGGACTGCGTGATCGGACCGGTGGCCTACGACCCGATCAGCCTGTTCAAGGACACCACGGTCAGCTGGCCTTTGGCGCAGGTCGACGCCTGGCTCGCCAGCTATCACGCGCGTGCGCTGCAGGCCGGGATCCCGGTGCCGCCGCTGGCGCAGTTCCTGCGCGACGCCGAGTGGATGGGCGTGCAGCGCCACCTGAAGAACCTGGGCATCTTCGCGCGGCTGAACTACCGCGACGGCAAGGCCTGGTACCTGGACAACGTGCCGCGCTTCATCGCCTACCTCGACGAGGCGCTGCCGCGACACCCGACCCTGCAGCCGCTGGCGCAGCTGCTGCAGGCGCGGATCAAGCCGGCCCTGGCGCAGCGCGCGGCGGCCGGCGCATGAAGGCGCTGATCTTCGCCGCCGGCCTCGGCGAGCGCATGCGTCCGCTGACCGCGCACACGCCCAAGCCGCTGCTGGCGGTGGGCGGCACGCCGCTGATCGTCTGGCACCTGCGCAAGCTCGCCGCGCTGGGCGTGCGCGAGGTGGTGATCAACACGTCCTGGCTGGCCGAACAGTTTCCGCAGACGCTCGGCGACGGCAGCGCGTTCGGGCTGCGCATCGCCTATTCCTACGAAGGCGCCACGCCGCTGGAAACCGGCGGCGGCATGCTGCACGCGCTGCCGCTGCTCGGCGAGGCGCCGTTCCTGCTGGTCAACGGCGACATCTGGACCGACTTCGATTTCGCCCGACTGGCGCCCGAGCCGCCAGGCCTGGCGCAACTGGTGCTGGTGGACCCGCCGGCCTATGCCGCGCACGGCGATTTCGCCCTGCAGGACGACGGACACGTGCACAACGCCGGCGACCGCTTGCTGACCTACGCCGGCATCGGCATGTACCGCCCCGCCCTGCTGAGCGACTGGCAGACCATCGCCGCCCCGGCGCCCACCGCGCCGGGCGCGCCACCCCGCTTCTCGGTGGTGCCGCTGCTGCGCGCGCAGGCCGAGCAGGGCCAGCTTCATGGTCTACATCATCACGGCCGCTGGACCGACGTGGGGACGCCGCAGCGGTTGGCGGAGTTGGATGAAGTGCTGGGAGTGGAGATTCGGGATTCGGGATTGGCGAAAAGCTAGGCCGTCACTGCCGTCCAACAGGCGCACACCGCATCAGGATGGGCGTTCGGATCGAGCAATCGGCTTTTGACCAGCTCCACTCCCAATCACCAATCCCGGCTCTTTCAGCTCTTCTCGAATCCCGAATCCCCACTCCCCACTCCCCGCCCCTCCAGCACCCGCCGCAAGAACGGCACGGTCACCCGCCGCTGCGCCGCCAGCGATTCGCGATCCAGACGCTCCAGCAAGCCGATCAGACCGGCCAGGTCGCGTCCGGCGTGGGTCAGCAGCCAGTCGATGGCCGCGTCTTCCAGCACCAGGCCGCGGCGCTGGGCGCGTTCGCGCAGCACCGCGGCGCGGCCGGCGTCGTCCAATGGCGCCAGGGCGATGCGGGTGCACTGCGACAGCCGCGAGCGCAGATCCGGCAGGCTGAGCGCCAGGCCGTCGGGCATGGCCTGCGCGGTGTACAGCAAGGTCACCCCGGCGCTGCGCGCACGGTTGTGGAAATCGAACAGCGCCACTTCGTCCTCGCGCTGCCCGGCGATCGCCTCCAGGCCGTCGAGCGCGACCAGGTCGCGGCCTTCCAGCGCTTCCAGCGCATCGCGCAGGCGGCCTGCGGCGGCCTGCAGCGGCAGATAGGCGGCGCTGCGTCCGGCCTGTTCGGCGGCCGCGCACAGCGCCAGGGCCAGATGGGTCTTGCCGGTGCCGGCGGGGCCGGACAGGTACACCCAGTCGTCGGCGGCGCCGTCGGCGACCGCCTGCAGCTGCGCCAGCAGCCCGTCCGGCGCGCCCAGATAGCGGTCCAGGCGCTGCTCCGGCGGATAGCGCAGGGCCAGCGGCAGTTGCGGCACGCTCACGGCTGGTCGGGGCTGCGCGGCGGCAGTTCGATGATGGTGGTGCGCTCGGTAACCGTATCCAGCAGGATCGCCGACTTCTCGCCCGCGTACAGGTCGCTCTGCCGGTACTGCTCATGCAGGTAGTGCAGCAGCACGTTGGCCACCGCCGCCACCGGCAGCGCCAACAGCATGCCGAGGAAGCCGAACAGCTGGCCGCCGGCCATCACCGCGAAGATCACCGCCACCGGATGCAGCCCGATCTTGTCGCCGACGATGCGCGGAGTCAGCACGTAGCTTTCCAGCAGCTGGCCGACGGTGAACACCACGCCGACCAGGATCAGCAACTGCAGGTCGAAGCCCTTGGCCTGCACCAGGGCGGCCAGCACCGCCAGCAGGATGCCGGTGGTCGCGCCCAGGTACGGGATGAAGCTGATCAGGCCGGCGACGATGCCGATCAACAGGCCGAGCTTGAGGCCAACCAGGGTCAGGCCGCCGGCGTAGATCACGCCCAGCGCCAGCATCACCAGGAACTGGCCGCGGATGAACGCACCCAGCACCTCGTTGGATTGCTGCGCCAGGCGGGTGATGGTGCCGACGTGGTTGCGCGGGATGGTGGCGGCCACGCGCGCGACCAGCAGGTCCCAGTCGCGCAGGAAGTAGAAGGTCAGGATCGGCAGCAGCACCAGGTTGACCACCCAGGTCACCATCGCGAAGCCCGAGCGCGACAGGTAGCCGAAGAAGGTCGCGGCGACGCCGCCGGCCTGCTGCCAGTGCCCGCGGATCCAGTCGATCAGCCGCTCCGGATCCAGCCAGGCCATCAGCTCCAGTCCGGTCTTCTGCTCGGCCCACGGGATCGCGGTGCCGATGAACCAGTCGCGCGCCTGCGGCAGCACGTCGATGAAGGTGACGATCTGCCGCTCCAGCATCGGCACCAGGATCACCAGCGCCAGCACCAGCAGCAGCACCATCAGCACGAACACCAGGGTCACCGCCATGTTGCGCGAGCGCCCGGCGCGCTCCAGGCGGTCCACCAGCGGGTCGCCGAGCCAGCCGAGCAACAGCGCCAGCACGAACGGGGTCAGGATCGGCGCCAGCAGCCACACCACCCACAGCACGCCGACGATCACCGCCGTCCATTTCAGGCGGCGCAGGAACAGCGCGATCTCGGCTTCGGGCGACAGCGTCATTTCAGGCGGTACTCCGTCGGCTCGCTGTTGAGGATCACCGGACCCTCGACCGGCGCGACCACCGGCTGCAGCGCGCCGTCCGGGCCGAGCATGCGGTTCAGGCCGGACACGCCGCTGAGCAGATCCAGATCCAGTTCCAGGCGATCGCCGTCGGCGCGGACCGGCACGATGCGCCGCACCACCGAGGCGTTCTGCAGCGCGGCGGAGGCGCGCAGGTAGTCGTCGGCGCTGCGGATGCCGGTGATCACCACCCGGTAGATCCCGGCCGGGCCGGCGCTGACCGCCTTGGCGTAGCGCTTGACCAGGGCATCGGCGGCGCCGTCGGCACCGCTGGCCATGGCGCGGCGCGCGTCGGCGTCGCTGGACGACCAGGTCGACAACACTTTGCCGCTATCGACGAAGGTCCAGTCCGCGGTCCAGCCGCCGGCCTTGCCGCGGTACAGCTTGCCGATCAGTTGCATCGGCGGGCTGTAGCGCGACGAGGCGCTGGCCACCGCGGCGGTGTCCTGGCGCCAGATCGCGCCGGCCAAGGCCTGCTCGGCGGCGTTGCCGGTGGGCAGGCCGAGGCGGAAGCCACGCTCGATCGCGCGGTCGAGCAGGCTGCGCGCGGCGTTGGACTGCTGCACGCCGACCAGGCGCGGGCCGCTGCCGTCGTCGATGGCCAGCCACACCACCGGCTTGGGCCGCGGCTGCGGCCACACCGGCAGGCCCAGGGCCGCGGCCAGGCCGTCCACGTCCTGCGGGCGGAAGCGCGCCACCAGGATGGTGCGGAAGGTCGGCGCGCCGCTCGGCGAGGTGCCCTGGTCCTGGCGGTAGTCGAAGGTGTCGACCAGATTCTTGGCATTGCGCAGCGCCTGGGTCACCCCGGGCCGCGACATCACGCCCTTGTCGCCGGAGATCTTGCCCAGCACCACGCCGAGCGCACGGGCCAGGGCGCCGTTGCGGTCGCCCTCGCTCTGGCTGTTGACCGGCACCTCGGCATCGTAGGGGCCGGTGGCGCCGGCCACGTCGCCCTCGGTGCGCAGCTCGGCCTGGGCCAGGGCGGTCGCGACGGGCAGGCACAGCGCGAAAGACAGGAGGAAGGCAAGGCTGCGGCGCATGAAGGGTCCAGTACTCGGCGTATCCGGGGCGAATTGTTGCCCGAATGCGGGCCTAGCGCCAATGCGGCCTGTTAAAATCGCCGCCTTTCCGCCGACCCCGCCGCCCGTGACCACTTCCCAGCCCCCCGCCGCCGCCCCGTTGACCTACCGCGACGCCGGCGTCGACATCGATGCCGGCAACGCCGTCGTCGAACGCATCAAGCCCCTGGTCAAGCGCAGTTTCCGCCCCGAGGTGATGGGCGGGCTGGGCGGCTTCGGCGCCCTGTTCGACCTGTCCGGCAAGTACCGCGAGCCGGTGCTGGTGTCCGGCACCGACGGCGTCGGCACCAAGCTGAAGCTGGCGCAGCAGCTCGGCCGCCACGACACCATCGGCATCGACCTGGTGGGCATGTGCGTCAACGACGTGCTGGTGCAGGGCGCCGAGCCGCTGTTCTTTCTGGACTACTTCGCCACCGGCAAGCTCGACGTGGAGACCACCGTGGCGGTGGTCGGCGGCATCGCCCGCGGCTGCGAACTGGCCGGCTGCGCGCTGATCGGCGGCGAAACCGCGGAAATGCCCGACATGTACCCGCCGGGCGAGTACGACCTGGCCGGTTTCACCGTCGGCGCGGTGGAGAAGTCGCAGTTGCTCGACGGCGCCCGGGTGCGCGCGGGCGACGTACTGATCGGCATTGCCTCCTCCGGCCCGCATTCCAACGGCTACTCGCTGATCCGCCGCATCTACGACCGCGCCGGGCGCCCGGACGCGCTGCAGGTCGGTGGCGTGGCCCTGGCCGACGCGCTGATGGCGCCGACCGCGCTGTACGTCAAGCCGATTCTGTCGCTGCTGCGCGAACAGGGCGAAGCCATCCACGCCATGGCGCACATCACCGGCGGCGGCCTGACCGAGAACATCATCCGGGTCATCCCCGACGGCCTGGGCCTGGACATCCGCGCCAGCGCCTGGACCCTGCCGCCGGTGTTCGACTGGCTGCAGCGCGAAGGCGCGGTGGCCGACAGCGAGATGTGGCGCACCTTCAACTGCGGCATCGGCTTCGTGCTGGTCGCCGCGCCGGAGCAGGTGGCCGCGCTGGAGCGCAGCCTGGACAGCCTGGGCCTGGCGCACTGGCAGATCGGCGCGGTGGTGGCCGCTGCGGACGCCGGCGAACGCGTGCACATCGGCTGAGCCGCATGGCGGCGGCCAAGCGCGCCTGGCTGACGCTGGCGCTGGCGGTGTTCGCCGCCAGCTGGATACGGCCGCTGTGGCCGGCGGAACAGGCCATGCACAGCTCCCTGGCAGTGCTGGGCCTGGCCTGGCTGGTCTGGCACGACCGGCGCTGGCCGCTGCGCACCGGCCAGTTCGCGGCCATCTGCGTCTTCATCAGCGTGCACAACGTCGCCGCGCACTGGCTGTATTCCAACGTGCCCTACGACCAGTGGCTGCGCGCGATGACCGGCGGCTGGTCGCCGAACGCGGCCTTCGGCTGGCAGCGCAACCACACCGACCGGCTGATCCACCTGCTGTTCGGGGTGTGCTTCGCGCCGGCATTGCGCGATCACGCGCGCCAGCGCTGGCCGGCGCTGTCGGCGCGGCAGGCCTTCGTCCTGGCGACGATGGCGATCATGTGCGCCAGCCTGGTCTACGAATGGCTGGAATGGCTGATCGCGCTGCTGCTGTCGCCGGAGCAGGCCGAGTCCTACAACGGCCAGCAGGGCGATCCCTGGGATGCGCACATGGACATGCTGCTGGCCACGCTGGGCTGCGCCAGCGCCTGGCCGTGGCGGCGCACCGCGCGCCCGCTTCCCTCCACCCCGCGCTGAGACAGACGATGTCGCTGCCACCGCCCCTCCCCGTCCCCGGCGGCCATGCCGCCGATGTGGTACGTGCCACCTCCGACCTGAACACCCTGGCGACGCTGTATGCCGTCATGGCGGGGCTGCAGGTCTTCGTGGTGCTGCTGGTGGGCGCCGTGCTGGCCTACGGCGTGCACGAGGAGGCGCAGCTCAACGCCGTCGGCCAGAGCCCGGATCAGGCGCAGAGCGGCGTCATCGCGATCGTGATGCTGTCGATCCTGCTCGGCTTCGGCCTGCTCGCGCTGCTGCTCAAGGTGCTGGTTGCGCGCGCCTTGCGCCACCGCCGCCAGCTGGGGCTGTGCTACGCCGGCGCCGTGATCACCTGCCTGGGCTTCCCGCTGGGCACCGCGCTGGGCATCGCCACCCTGCTGACATTGCAGCGCCCGGCCGTGGGCGCCCTGTTCCGGACCCCCGCCCGATGACGCTCCGCCTCGCTGTCCTCGCCTCCGGGCGCGGCTCCAACCTGCAGGCCATCCTCGCCGCGATCGCCGCCGGCACCCTCGATGCCGAGGTGGTCGGCGTGTTCGGCGATCGTCCGGAGGCGCCGGCGCTGGCGATGGTGGCGCTGGACCGGCGCTGGTCGGCGCGGCCCAAGGACTTCCCCGATCGCGCCGCCTTCGAGCAGGCGCTGGGCGACGCGGTCGCCGCGGCGCGGCCGGACTGGGTGGTCTGCGCCGGCTACATGCGCATTCTCGGCGCAGGCATCGTGCAGCGCTTCGGTGGGCGCCTGCTCAACATCCACCCCTCGCTGCTGCCCAAGTACCGCGGCCTGCACACGCATGCCCAGGCCCTGGCGGCCAGCGACGCCGAGCACGGCGCCAGCGTGCATTTCGTGGTGCCGGAACTGGACGCCGGCGCGGTCATCGCGCAGGTGCGGGTGCCGGTGCAGCCCGGCGACGGTCCCGACGACCTGGCGCAGCGTCTGCTGCCGTGCGAACACCGGCTGCTGTGCGCGGTGCTGCGGCTGGCCGCGGCGGGCCGTCTGGCTGAACGGGACGGCAAGGTCTGGCTGGACGGTCAGTGCCGGTTTAGTCCGCTGCGCCTAGATTGCGACGACGTGCTGCTTCCCTGAATGCGCTGCCGCACCTTCCGCGGCCCCTCCCCTCTTCCCTCCCGCTCACGCCAGCCGATCCCATGAAGCTCGCTCCGCGTCCGTTCGCCTTCCTCGTCGCGTCCGGCCTCGGCCTGCTGGCGCCCATCGTCGGTGCGCAGGTCGCGCCGGCGCCCGCCGCGCAGCCGGCGCCGCAGACCGCCCCTGCTCCGACCGCGCCCGCCACCGGCGCACCTGCACCTGCCGCCTCGGCGTCGCCAGCGCTGCCAGCCGAGGCCTGGACGCCGCCGCCGCTGCAGCCGTTCGTGGCCACCTACGACGCGCTGTACAAGGGCAAGCCGGCCGGCGACGCGCGCATGGACGTGGTACATACCGGCGGCGACCAGTGGCGGGTCGACCTGGGCGTGCATGGCCGCAGCGGCTTCGCCAGCATCCTCGGCCTCAACATCGAACAGAGCACGGTGTTCACCGTGCAGGACGGCCGCTACGTTCCGCAGAGCCAGAGCACGGTCAAGAAGGCGGTGTTCTTCGGCAAGAAGGTCACCGGCGTGTACGACTGGAAGCAGGGCGTGGCGCGCTGGGACGGCGACCTGAAGAAGGACCGGCAGGCGCCGATCCCGCTGCAGCCCGGCGACCAGAGCGCGCTGCTGCTCAACCTCTCGCTGATGCGCGACGCGCAGCCCGGCAAGACCATGACCTACCGCTTCGTCGACGTCGGCCGGGTGCGCGAACATGTCTACCGTGCCGCCGACCAGACCGAGACCGTGCAGGTCGGCGACATCAGCTACGACGCGTTGCGGGTGTCGCGCACCAATGGCGGCCGCAATGAGACCATCCTGTGGATCGCCAACGGCGTGCCGACGCCGGTGCGCATCCTGCAGCGCGAAGACGGCGAAGACCGCATCGACCTGCGCCTGACCGAATACCAAGGAGCCTGACCATGACCCGCATCGCCCGCCCGCTGACCGCCCTCGCCGCCGCCCTGCTGGCCACGGCGAGCCTGCCCGCCCTGGCCCTGGAGCCGTTCACCGCGGACTACCAGGCCAGCTACATGGGCATGCAGGCCAACGGCGTGATGACCCTGGCCAAGCAAGGCGCCGACCGCTGGCGCTACAGCCTGGCGATCAAGAACCAGGTCGCCGACCTCAGCCAGAGCACCGTGTTCGAGGAAAAGGGCGGGCAGCTGCGTCCGCTCAGCAGCGACGACCGCTCGGTGTTCCTGATCAAGAAGAAGGCGGTGACCGCCAACTACGACTGGAGCACCGGCCAGGCGACCTGGGGCGGCGACCTCAAGGCCGACCGCCGCGGCCCGGTGAAGCTGCAGCCGGGCGACATGGACGCGCTGCTGATCAACCTGGCGATCGCGCGCGACGTCAACGCCGGCAAGACCCCGAGCTACCGCATGGTCGACGAGGGCCGCGCCAAGCCGATGACCTACCGCGTCGCCGGCAAGGAAGCGGTCACCGTCAACGGCAAGACCGAGCAGGCGACCAAGGTCAGCCGCACCGACGGCTCCAAGGAAATCATCGCCTGGATCGTGCCGGACATGCCGGTGCCGGTGCGCATCCTGCAGCGCGAGAACGGCCAGGACGCGCTGGACCTGACGATCAAGGCGTTGCGGTAAGGCCGGGATTGGGGAATCGGGATTGGGGAATCGTGAAAGCAGTTCCCCGCCCGTGATCGTTTCCGTGTCAGGGCTGGGATTGGGGAGTCGGATTGGGGAATCGCAACGGCGGCTCCCCCGCCGGGGTTTTTCCCATGTAGGAGCGGCTTCAGCCGCGACGCGCTGAGCCGGGATTCGGGATTCGGGATTCGCAACAGCAATTCCCTGCCCGTGGTGCTTCCCATGTGGGAGGGGCTTCAGCCCCGACGCGAGGGTGCGAATCGTCTTGCGGAAACCAGCTGGCGACTTGCAGCAGAACCAAAGCGGCGCGCGTCGACTCCCATCCATGGGATATGGAGCGTGGCAACCGGCCGTGCCTCTCACTACCGCACTCCCAACGCGGGCGCTGGCTAAGCAGCGCCCTGCCCCACGCCCTTACTTCTTCTCCGCCGGCGCGGCCTTGAAGGTGGTGCGGCAATCCACGCGGATCTGCGCGCCGGTGCTGCGCCAGTAGAACGTGCTGCATTCGCGCGGGCCGTTCTGGGTGCGGCTGACGCCGACCGCATAGAACGACTGCCAGATCTCGTCGCGGGTGACCTGACCGTCGCCGTTCCAATCCATGTCGCGCTCCTCGATGCCCTGGGTGATGGCGATGCCGGTGTACCAGGCATAGCCCACCCAGGCCAGCAGCACCACCACGATCGCCAGCAATACCTTGCGCCGGCGGCTGAAGCGGCCGCTGAGGATCATGCGACGCGCCGGATGGACGCGCCCAGCGCCCCCAGCTTCTCCTCGATGTTCTCGTATCCCCGGTCCAGGTGGTAGATGCGGTCGATGGTGGTGTCGCCGTCGGCGACCAGGCCGGCCAGGATCAGCGAGGCCGAGGCGCGCAGGTCGGTGGCCATCACCGGTGCGCCGCTGAGTCGCTCGGCGCCGCGCACGATCGCCGTATGCCCTTCGATCTGGATGTCCGCGCCCAGGCGCAGCAGTTCGTTGACGTGCATGAAACGGTTCTCGAAGATCGTTTCGTTGATCACGCCGACGCCGTCGGCCACGCAGTTGAGCGCCATGAACTGCGCCTGCATGTCGGTGGGGAACGCCGGATACGGCGCGGTGGTCAGGCTGACCGCGCGCGGGCGCTTGCCGTGCATGTCCAGGCGGATCCAGTCCTCGCCGGTCTCGATGCTGGCGCCGGCCTCGGTGAGCTTGTCCAGCACCGCGTCGAGGGTGTCGGCGCGCGCGCGGCGCACGGTCACGCTGCCGCCGGTCATCGCCGCGGCGACCAGGAAGGTACCGGTCTCGATGCGGTCCGGCAGCACCGCGTGGCGACCGCCGGACAGGCGCTCCACGCCGTGCACGACGATGCGCGAAGTGCCGGCGCCTTCGATCTTCGCGCCCAGCGCGATCAGGCAGTCGGCCAGGTCGCTGACCTCCGGTTCCATCGCCGCGTTTTCCAGCACGGTGGTGCCGTCGGCCAGGGCCGCGGCCATCAGCACGTTCTCGGTGCCGGTGACGCTGACCATGTCGAACACGTAGCGGCCGCCCTTGAGCCGGCCGTTGCTGCTGGCCTTGATGTAGCCGTTCTCGACACTGATCTCCGCGCCCAGCGCCTGCAGGCCCTTGATGTGCTGGTCGACCGGCCGCGAGCCGATCGCGCAGCCGCCCGGCAGCGACACTTCGGCCGCGCCGAACTTGGCCAGCAACGGGCCCAGCACCAGGATCGAGGCGCGCATGGTGCGCACCAGTTCGTACGGGGCGACGTGCTGGTGGACCTTGCGCGGGTCGACGGTGATCGCGCTGCCGCGCGACAGCGTGCCTTCGTCGATGGTGACTTCCGCGCCCAGCTCGCCGAGCAGCTTCACCGTGGTGATCACGTCGTGCAGCTGCGGCACGTTGGTGATCTCCACCGGCGCATCGGCCAGCAGGGTTGCGCAGAGGATCGGCAGCACGGCGTTCTTGGCGCCGGAAATATTGACTTCACCGTGCAGCGCATTGCCGCCGGTCACTACGATTTTGGCCATGGGTCTCGTGGGGGAAGGGAAAGGGAAAAACGGGCGCGCCGCGGCTCAGCCGGCGGCGCGCTCGGCCTGTTCGGGGGTCAGGGTGTTCAGCGCCAGCGCGTGGATCGCGCCGCCCATCAGCTCGCCCAGGGTGGCGTAGACCATGCGGTGGCGGGCCAGCGGCAACTTGCCGGCGAAGGCGGCGCTGACCACGGTGGCCTCGAAGTGCACGCCGTCGTCGCCCTGCACCTGCACCTGCGCGTCCGGCAGGCCGGCCTCGATGAGTTTACGGATGGTTTCGGCGTCCACCGGGCTTTCCTAATAAAATGATCGGCCATTCTACCCTCCGACCGGCACCCGCATGGATGTATCGCCCCTGTCTCCCACGACGCCCGACGACGCCGGCCTGGTCGTCAGCGGCCGTCGCGTGGTCGAGATCGAGCAGGCCGCGCTGGCGGCGGTCGGCGCGCGCATCGGCGCCGAGTTCGCGGCCGCCTGCCGGCTGATCCTGGGTTCGCGCGGGCGCGTGGTCGCCACCGGCATGGGCAAGTCCGGCCATGTGGCGCGCAAGATCGCCGCCACTCTCGCCTCCACCGGCACCCCGGCGTTCTTCGTGCACCCGGGCGAGGCCGGGCATGGCGACCTGGGCATGATCACCGACGCCGATGTGGTCCTGGCGTTGTCCTATTCCGGCGAGTCCGACGAGATCCTGATGCTGCTGCCGGTGCTCAAGCGCCAGGGCAACGCGGTGATCGCGATGACCGGGCGCGCGCAGTCCACGCTGGCGCGCGAAGCCGACCTGCACCTGGACGTCAGCGTGCCGGCCGAGGCCTGCCCGCTGGACCTGGCGCCGACCTCCAGCACCACCGCCTCGCTGGCGCTGGGCGATGCGCTGGCGGTGGCGTTGCTGGACGCGCGCGGCTTCACCGCCGACGACTTTGCCCGCTCGCACCCGGCCGGCAGCCTCGGCCGCCGCCTGCTGCTGCACATCACCGACGTCATGCACCACGGCGACGAACTGCCCAAGGTGCGCGAGGACGCCAGCCTCAGCGAGGCGCTGGTGGAGATGAGCCGCAAGCGCCTGGGCATGACCGCGGTGGTGGACGCCGACGACCGCCTGCTCGGCCTGTTCACCGACGGCGACCTGCGCCGCGCCCTGGACAGCGCGCTGGACGTGCGCCAGACCCGCATCGCCGAGGTGATGACCCGGCAGCCGCGTACCATCGGCGCCGACCAACTCGCCGCCGAGGCCGCACGGTTGATGGAAACCCACCAGATCAATGGCCTGATCGTGGTCGACACGGCCGGCCGCGCGGTCGGCGCGCTCAACATTCACGACCTGTTGCGCGCCAGAGTGGTTTAACAGGCTGAACCCGTTCACCGCCAGTGGCGCTCCACGCCGCTGGCCCTGGCCGCTGGAAAGCCGGCCTCCCCGCCCCGATATCCCGAACATGCCCTATTCCCCGCTGGCCGACCTTCCCGCCGACCTGATCGACCGCGCCGCCCGGATCCGCCTGGCGTGCTTCGATGTGGACGGCACGCTGACCGACGGCCGCCTGTATTACGACCGCGACGGCAACGAGAGCAAGGCCTTCAACGTGCTCGACGGCCAGGGCCTGGTGCAGTTGCGCCGGCACGGCATCGACGTGGCGCTGATCACCGCGCGGCCCAGCCTGGCCGCGGAGAAGCGCGGCCAGGAGCTGGGCCTGCTGGTGCAGATCGGGGTCAAGGACAAGCGCGCCGGGGTGCAGGCGCTGTGCGACGAGCGCGGCATCGGCCTGGAGCAGGTCTGCTTCATGGGCGACGACCTGCCCGACCTGGCGCCGCTGCGCGTGGTCGGCCTGGCGGTGGCACCGGCCAACGCCCATCCCTGGACCGCCGAACACGTGCACTGGACCACCCGCGCCCGCGGCGGCGAAGGCGCCGCCCGCGAACTGTGCGACGTGCTGCTGGCGGCGCAAGGCCACGTCCCGTCCCTGCTGCAGGAGCATGGCGCATGAACTGGCGTACCACTCTCGGCGGCCTGCTGCTGGTCGGCGCCCTGATCAGCGGCTGGTCGGCCTGGAACCAGCGCAGCAAGCCCAGCCGCAATCCGTCCGACGAAGCCAGCGTGGACTACATCGCCCGCGACTTCGAGATCGTCAGCCTGGACAAGCAGGGCAAGGAAGCGATGACCCTGCGCGCGCCGCAGATGGAACGCAGCCGCGCCGACCAGACGATGTCGATCGTGACCCCGCTGTTCCTGCTGCCCGACGCCAACGGCCAGCACTGGGAAATGCGCAGCAAGACCGGCTGGGTCAGCGCCAACGGCGACGAACTGCGCCTGCGCGACGACGTCGCCGGCGACAGCCCCAAGGTGCCCAGCATCCCGCCCACCACCTTCCGTACCCAGAGCCTGGACGTCTTCCCGCAGACCAACAGCGCACGCACCGCCGACCCGGTCACCATGACCCGGCCCGGTATGATGCAGACCGGCGTCGGCTTCCAGGTCGACTTGAAATCCCGGCAGTACAAGCTCCTTTCACAGGTCAAGTCCCGTTATGAACCGAATGCTGCCCGCTAAGCTCGCCCTGCTCGCCCTGCTGCTGCCGACCCTGGCACTGGCCAAGTCGACCGACCGCAACCAGCCGATGGACATCAAGTCCGACGCGCAGGACGGCAACATGATGGCCGACGACGGCAAGGTCCGTTTCTTCGGCAATGTCGTCATCATCCAGGGCACGCTGGAGATCCATGCCGATACTGCCGACCTGTTCCGCAAGAACGGCGACATCGACCGTGTCGTGCTCACCGGCAAGCAGGCCACCCTGAAGCAGGAACTGGACGACGGCTCGCCGATGGACGCGGTCGCCGACAACATCGACTACAAGGTGCCCACCGACACGGTGATCCTCACCGGAAACTACCGCATGACCTCGCCCAAGGGCACCAACGCCGGCCAGCGCATGGTCTACAACACCAAGACCGGCGACATGCAAGGCGGCGGCGACGGCACCCGCGTGCACACGGTGATCCAGCCGAAGAACGCTGGCGCTGCTCCGGCCGGCACGCCTGCGAACGGCGCGAAGCCTGCCGCCAAACCGGCCGCGACGCCAGCCAAGCCGGCCAAGCCTGCGAAACAAGGAGGCCAGTGATGCTGCTCGCCGAAGGCCTGCGCAAGCGCTACAAGCAGCGCGAAGTGGTGCGTGATTTTGCGCTGACTCTGGAGGCCGGCGAAGTGGTCGGCCTGCTCGGCCCCAACGGTGCCGGCAAGACCACCTGCTTCTACATGATCGTCGGCCTGGTCGACGCCGATGCCGGGCGCATCGTGCTCGACGGCAACGACATCACCGCGCTGCCGATGTACAAGCGCGCCAAGCTCGGCGTCGGCTACCTGCCGCAGGAGCCGTCGGTGTTCCGCAAGCTCAGCGTCGCCGACAACATCCGCCTGGTGCTGGAACTGCGCGAGGATCTGGACAACGCCGGCCAGGAACGCGAACTGGTGGCGCTGCTGGACGAACTGCAGATCAGCCACGTCGCCGACCAGCTCGGCGCCAGCCTCTCCGGCGGCGAGCGCCGCCGCTGCGAAATCGCCCGCGCGCTGGCGGCCAAGCCGCGGCTGATGCTGCTCGACGAGCCCTTCGCCGGCGTCGACCCGATCTCGGTCGGCGAAATCCAGCGCATCGTCACCCACCTCAAGCAACGCGGCATCGGCGTGCTCATCACCGACCACAACGTGCGCGAAACCTTGGGAATCTGCGACCGGGCGTATATCCTCAACGAGGGCAGCGTGTTGGCGCAGGGCTCCCCAGAAATGCTTCTTGCAAACTCAGAGGTAAGACGAGTTTACCTCGGCGAAACATTCAAGCTGTGATTTTAGTTTGAGGATATTGCATTGACCTTAGGGTCGGTGGAAAAAACAAACCTTTTTTCCACCACCCCTCCAACGACCTCAGACGTTTCCAGCAAACCATAAGCCGGAGTAGGAGGGCCAAAAATCCCAGAAACAAGACCCTCATCGTCTTTATTTCCAGACATATTCACCTCGCCGACACACACAGAGGTGCCACACTCAAAATCGATACCACTAACATCATTGCGTACCGCAAGCTTCTCCTTCATCGTAGACAGATAAATTTTCTTTAATTCCTGAGCCTCCGGATCGCCAGCATACTTACCCGCGAAACCGCGTAGCAGCACCGGGAAATTATCTTTATCTAGAAGCTTTTTTGCCTTACTTAAAGACAGAGCATCGCCGGAGAGCACAGCATTCTCACCGATCGGCACTTCCGCTTTATTTTCCTTACTCCCGCCATCAACAGCATTGAGTCCCTCCCCAACTACGGGATTACTAGGAACTCCAGCTCGAATTCCACCTGAATCATCCCCCGCATTAACTGCATCAACGGACTGCCGCAGTCGGGCAGCCGACCCAGGCGTGTCGCCAATGCTTCCAACAGACAGCAAAGAAGATCCAAAAAAATAAAATACCCCAAAAACAAGGAGCGCGATGGAAGAGAAAAACAAAAGCCGCTTCTTTTTCATCGCACTCCCGATTGGCACAAGACGTATAGGCACCCCATTTCAGGGGCGCAACTGTTTATTAATTCCCAGGCTTAGGAGTGCCCGGAGTATTGAACCGCATCGTTACTTGACCGCCACAACAATCGGCGACATGAACATTACTGCCACTGATAGTAACGACACAACTATTGGTACAACTATAATTAACCCCATTGATGCTAACGGAGTCTGCAAACGCTGTCGTCGTAACCGCAAGCAATAAAACACCTGCAAGCTTCTTAGCAAAAACTGGCACGGCCATAGTAAACAAACTCCTTTTGTATTAGCCATTGATTATCCGCGCAAACTCCATTGCAAAGCTCGCGCCCGTGATACATATCACACCAATTAATCCATCGTCAACAAAAATGTTAAGTGCGATCACAGGAGCCCCTACCGCCAAGCGCAGGTAACTTCTCTGAGACAACGCTAAGATTCAGAACCGCTTCACTGCTGAGTACACACGACGGATGAAAGCACGGCTGCAGACATCGCTGGGACAGCACCTGGTCATGACGCCGCAGTTGCGGCAGGCGATCAAGCTGTTGCAGATGTCCAGCGCCGAGCTGGAGGTGGAGATCGCCGAGGCGGTGGAGAGCAATCCGCTGCTGGAGTGGTCCGAGGACGCCGCACCGGCGTTCGAACGCAGCGAAGGTGCCGACCACGGCCTTGACCGCGACCACGCGGCAGGCGAGACACGTAGCGACGGCGATGGCGACCGCGGCGAAGCCACGCAGGCCGCCGACGGCGCCGACTGGGCCGACGCCGAACCGGCCTGGGCCGGCAGCAGCGGCGGGTCGTTCGACGACGACGACCTGGGCAGCGCGGCCGAGCGCGTGGCCGAGCCGGATACCCTGATCGATCACCTGCTGTGGCAGTTGCACCTGTCGCCCCTGTCGGCGCGCGACCGCAGCATCGGCGCGGCGCTGATCGACGCCTTGGACGACGACGGCTATCTGCGCGAGCCGCTGGCCGCGATCGCCGAGACGCTGCGCCCGGACATCGCCGCTGAGGAGGACGAGATCCTCACCGTGCTGCACCAGATCCAGCGCTTCGACCCGGCCGGCATCGCCGCGCGCAGCCTGGGCGAATGCCTGACCCTGCAATTGGACACCCTGCCCGAGGACACGCAGGGGCTGGCGCTGGCGCGCACCATCGCCAACGGCCCGCTGGAGCGGTTGCCGCGCAGCGGCGTGGCCGGGCTGGCCCACGAACTCAAGCGTCCGGCGGCGGAGGTCGACACCGCGGTCGCGCTGCTGCGCTCGCTGGACCCGCGCCCGGGCAAGCAGATCGGCGAGCTGGGCAGCGACACCTACGTGGTACCGGACTGCGTGGTCTGGCGCCAGCGCGGGGTCTGGCATGCGGCGCTGTCCGCGCACGCGCAACCCAAGGTCACCATCCACCGTGGCTACGAGCGACTGATCCGCCAGTGCGGCGAAAGCGACGCCGGCTACCTGCGCGGGCAACTGCAGGAAGCACGCTGGCTGCTGAAGAGCCTGGAGGCGCGCGGCGAGACCCTGCTCAAGGTGACCCGCTGTCTGCTCAAGCAGCAGGCCGGCTTCCTGGAGTTCGGCGAACAGGCGCTGCGGCCACTGACCCTGCGCGAGATCGCTGGCGAACTGGGCCTGCACGAGAGCACCATCTCGCGCGCCATCGCCCGCAAGTACGTGCGCACCCCGCGCGGCACCATTCCGCTGCGCGCCTTCTTCGCCTCGGGCATCGATACCGACAGCGGCGGCGAGGCCTCCAGCACCGCGATCCAGGCGATGATCCGGCGGCTGATCGATGCGGAAAACCCGCGCAAGCCGCTTTCTGACGCCAAGCTGGCCGACCTGCTGAAAAGTGCCGGCGTGCCTGTAGCGCGCCGCACCGTGGCGAAGTATCGTGAGGCCATGAACATTTCCGCCTCCCACGAACGCGTCCGGATCGGCTAGCGGCGGCGGCAATGGTTCATAGCTGAAACCCGAACCAAGGAGTATCCGATGCGTATCGAGACCTACGGCCAGCAGATCGAAGTCACCCCCGCCCTGCGCGAGTATGTGGAGACCAAGCTGCAACGGCTGAAGCGACACTACGAGGAAACCATCGAGGTCCGCGCCCAGCTGGCGCTGCGCAAGCCCGACCATCATGTCGAGGCCACGGTCAATGTCCCCGGCCGCACCCTGCACGCCGACGCCACCGCGCAGACCATGTACGCGGCGATCGACCTGCTCGCCGACAAGCTGGACCGGCTGATCATCAAGCACAAGGAAAAGAAGCACGACCACCATGCGGCCGAGGTGCGCGACAATCTCGCGTGATCCTCCCCACGTTGCGCCGCCATGCCCTTGACCGATCTGATGGCGGCCGTCAGCACCCAGGTGCTTCCGGCCGCCGATCGCGACACCCTGCTGCACACCGCCGCCGGTCTGCTGGCCTGCCAGCAGGCCGGCGCCGATGAACTCTTCGCCAGCCTGCGCGAGCGCGAGCAGCTCGGCAGCACCGCCATCGGCCACGGCATCGCCATCCCGCACGGCCGCGCGCCGGACCTGGACGCCCCACGTGGCGCGCTGCTGCGCCTGCAACAGCCGATCGATTTCGACGGCCAGGGCACCCTGGTCGACCTGATCTTCGCCATGGCCGTCCCGGCGCACTACACCCACCAACACCTGATGCTGCTGTCCGAACTGGCCGAGCAGTTCTCCATCGAGGAATTCCGCGACGCCCTGCGCAATGCGCCGGACGCCGCCGCACTGTATGCGCTGCTCGGCGGCGCGCCACGGGCCGCCGCATGAACACCAGCATCGACGCACGCGAGCTGTTCGACCAGCAGCGCGACCGCCTGGGCCTGCGCTGGATCGCCGGGCACAAGGGCGAGCATCGGGTACTGGAGGCCGGCAACGCGGTCTCCCGGCGCCCGTCGCTCGCCGGCTATCTCAACACCATCTACCCCAACAAGGTGCAGATCCTCGGCACCGAGGAACTGGCCTGGCTGGACTCGCTGGACGCGCGCCAGCGCTGGGAGACCATCGAGAAGATCGTGCAGGTGCGGCCGCTGGCGCTGGTGGTCACCAAGAACCAGTCGTGCCCGGAAGACCTGCGCGCGGCCGCCGACGAATCCGACACGCCGCTGTGGGTCTCGCCCAAGCGCGGCCACGAACTGCTCAATCACCTGTCCTACCACCTGGCACGCACGCTGGCGCCGCGGGTGATCCTGCATGGCGTGTTCATGGAGATCTACTCGATCGGCGTGCTGATCACCGGCGAGGCGGGTTCGGGCAAGAGCGAACTGGCGCTGGAACTGCTCAGCCGCGGCCACCGCCTGGTCGCCGACGACGCCCCCGAATTCACCCAGATCGCCCCCGACGTGCTCGACGGCACCTGCCCGGAACTGCTGCAGGACCTGCTGGAAGTGCGCGGGCTCGGCGTGCTCAACGTGCGCGAGATGTTCGGCGACACGGCTGTAAAGAAGAACAAGTACCTTCGGCTCATCGTGCACCTGACCCGGCCCATGACCGAGCCCACGCCCCATGGCTACGAGCGCCTCACCGGCGATTCCGGGACCCGCCACGTGCTGGACCTGGACGTGCCGCTGATCACCCTGCCGGTGATGCCCGGCCGCAACCTGGCGGTGCTGACCGAGGCCGCCACGCGCCTGCACATCCTGCGCACCAAGGGCATCGATCCGGCGGCGATGTTCATCGCCCGCCACAGCAACCTGCTGGAGCGGCGCAGCCCATGACCGACGGCGCCCCCACCTCCACCCTGGTCATCGTCAGCGGCCTGTCCGGCTCCGGCAAGTCGGTGGCACTGAAGACCTTCGAGGACCTGGACTACTACTGCGTCGACAACCTGCCGGTGGAACTGCTGCCGGCCTTCGTCAAGAGCCTGGTGCGCGAGGATGCCGGCCCCAGCAAGCTGGCGGTGGGCATCGACGTGCGCAGCCGCCACAGCGACCTGAGCCAGCTCTCGCGCTGGCGCGAGGCGGTGGCGCAGTTCGGCCTGGATGCGCGGCTGTTGTTCTTCGACGCCAACGACGAGGCGCTGATCAAGCGCTACGCCGACACCCGCCGGCGCCATCCGCTATCGCGCCAGGGCCTGTCGCTGCCGGAAGCGATCGAGCGCGAGCGCGCCCTCACCGAGCCGCTGCGCGAGGCGGCCGATGCGGTGATCGACACCAGCACGCTCAACGTGCACCAGTTGCGCCGGCGGGTCACCACCGAGTTCGCACTGTCCGCCGAGAACACCTTGTCGCTGCTGTTCGAGTCGTTCGCCTACAAGCGCGGCGTCCCGGCCGAGGCGGATTTCGTGTTCGATGCGCGGGTGCTGCCGAATCCGCACTGGGACCCGGAGCTGCGGCCGATGACCGGCCGCGACAGCGGTGTGCGCGAGTACCTGGACGCGCAACCGGACGTGCAGCGCTACACCGCGCAGCTGATCGACTTCCTCGACACCTGGCTGCCGCGGCTGCGCAACGACACCCGCAGCTACGTGACCATCGCCTTCGGCTGCACCGGCGGCAAGCACCGCTCGGTCTACCTGGCAGAACGCTTGGCCCGCCACGCCCGCGAACAGGGCTGGCCGGAAGTGGCGACCTTCCATCGCGAGCAGGATTGATCGAAGGCGGGGATTGGGGATTCGGGATTCGGGATTGGGGATTCGCAAGACCCAGAGCAACGCCCCCGCTTTTGCCAATCTCCAATCCCGAATCCCCAATCCCAGCTCCCTACAGGCATTCCCTGCGCCCTGCCTGACCTGTTAACGTTCTCCCATGGCCTGTGGCATTCTCCTCATCACTCATCCCGGGATCGGCGCGGCGCTGTTGAGCGTGGCGACCCGGCTGTTGCGGCAGTTGCCGCTGAAGACCGAAGCGTTCGAAGTGCCGTTCGATGCCGACCTGGAGGCGCTGCTGCCGCAGGCGTCGGCCGCGTTGCGGCGGGTGGACGACGGCGATGGCGTGCTGGTGGTGACGGATCTGTACGGCGCCAGCCCGAGCAATCTCGCCGCGCGGCTGGCGCGCCTGGGCACGCCGGTGCGGCGCGTCTCGGCGTTGAGCCTGCCGATGCTGCTGCGGATCATGAACTACCCCGAACAAGGACTGGAGCAGTTGCCCGCGACCGCCGCCGCCGGCTCGCGCAACGGCGTGGTGATCGACGATGCTTGAACGCGAACTGCTGGTCTCCAACCGCCTCGGCCTGCACGCCCGCGCCACTGCCAAACTGGTGCAGACGCTGTCCTCGTTCCGCTGCAACGCCACGCTGGCGGCCAAGGGCCGCGAGGTCAACGCCAAGAGCATCATGGGCGTGATGCTGCTGGCCGCCGCGCAGGGCACGCCGGTGACGGTGCGGGTGGACGGCGCCGACGAAGCCGAGGCGCTCAAGGCCGTGGTCGACCTGTTCGAGCGGCGCTTCGACGAGGACAGCTGAGCATGCGCCGCCGGCGGCCGCAGGCAGGGACGCGGTGCCGCCGCACGGGGCACGCGCGGTGAGCGTGCGCATCGCCGGCCATGGCGCCTCGCGCGGCAATGCCCTGGGCCGGGCGCGGGTGCGCCTGCCGCATGCGCTGGAGGTGGCCGAGCAACGCATCGGCGCCGCGCAGATTCCCGAAGAACTCGATCGCCTGCACCGTGCGGTGGACGCCGCGCGCGAGGAGATGCACGGCCTGCGCCAGCGCCTGCACGGTGCCCTGGCCAAGGAGGTCGGCGAATTCCTCGACCTGCACGCGCTGCTGCTCGACGACCCGGAACTGCTGCACGGCCTGGACGAACTGATCCGCACCGGCCGCTACAGCGCCGACTACGCGCTGCGCCTGCAGCGCGACCGCCTGGCGACCGTGTTTGACGACATGGAAGACGCCTACCTCAAGAGCCGCATGGACGATCTGGACCATGTGATCGGGCGGATCCATGCATTCCTGCAGAAGCGCCAGCCGGACAGCGAAGGCCTGGCCGGCGAGATCCTGGTGTGCGAGAACGTGGCGCCGTCGGAACTGGCGCAACTGCAGGCGCAGGGCGTGGTCGGCATCGTCACCAGCGCCGGCAGCACCCTCTCGCACAGCGCGATCCTGGCGCGCAGCCTGCACCTGCCGCTGGTGGTCGGCGTCGCCGACGCGCTGCAGAAGATCAATGACGGCGACGTGCTGATCATCGACGGCACCCAGGGCGCGGTGCTGGTCGACCCGACTCCCGACGACCTGCGCGACTACCGCAGCCGCGTGCGCGAGCAGGCCAAGCTGCAGCGCAGCCTGGGCAAGCTGCGCTCCAAGCCCAGCCGCACCCGCGACGGCGTCGACATCACCCTGCTGGCCAATGCCGAGTCGCGCGACGACGTCACCCGCGCGCACGCGCTCGGCGCCGACGGTCTGGGCCTGTACCGCACCGAATTCCTGTTCCTGCAGCGCGATGCGCTGCCCGACGAGGAAGAACAGTTCCACACCTACCGCGACGCGGTGCTGGGCATGAGCGGCCGGCCGGTGACCATCCGTACCCTGGACCTGGGCGCGGACAAGGCCGATCGCACCGGCCTGACCATGAGCAATGAAGAAAACCCGGCGCTGGGGCTGCGCGGCGTGCGCCTGTCGCTGGCCCGGCCCAAGGTCTCCGACACCCAGTTGCGCGCGCTGCTGCGCGCCTCCGCCTACGGCCCGGTGCGGGTGCTGGTGCCGATGGTCAGCACGCGCGAGGAACTGCTGGCGATGCGCCGGCATCTCAAGCGCATCGCCGCGCAGTTGCGCCGCGACGGTCATGCCATCGCCGAGCAGGTGCAACTCGGCGCGATGATCGAGGTGCCGGCCGCAGCGCTGGCCCTGGATACCTTCATCGACACGATCGACTTCCTCTCGATCGGCACCAACGACCTGGTGCAGTACCTGCTCGCCGCCGACCGCAACAACGAAGCGGTGGCCGCGCTGTATTCGCCGCTGCATCCGGCGGTGCTGCGGCTGATCGCGCAGGTGATCGCCACCGGCCAGGCCCATGGCAAACCGGTGGCGGTGTGCGGCGAGATCGCCGGCGACCCGACATTGACGCCGATGCTGCTCGCGCTGGGGCTGCGCGAGTTCAGCCTGCACCCGGCAACGATGCTGGAAGTACGCCAGGTGATCCGCGACACCGACCTGCAGACCCTGCGCCAGCGCGGCGCCAAGCTGCTGCAGGCGCGCGACCGCAAAGGCATCGAGCGCTGGCTGGGTTGCGCGATCGGGTGACGTCCGCGCGCGTTGCGGCATTGCATCGCGGAGGCGCGGCTTCAGCCGCGACAAGTTCAAGCATCACAAGCTTGGCCGGCACCACCTGTCGCGGCTGAAGCCGCTCCTACAGAAAACCGGGTCGCCGCGCGCACAGGCCGGGGCCAATCAACGTTGCACCCTTGTGGGAGGGACTTCAGTCCCGACGCCCGAACCCTTATCGCGTCGGGACTGAAGTCCCTCCCACAAAAAACCGTCGCCCGCGTGCCGGCGTAGATGCATCATCCCCACATCGACATCCCTCTCCCTGGCTTTCTGCCTTCTTTTTTCCTGCCTTCTGCACTGCTCTCTGCTTCCTTCTCGGTGCTACCTATTCCCCTGCTCCCCTGTTCCTGCACCCTGCCCTTTGCCTTTCGCCCACCTCCCCAAGAGCAAGCTGGTCGCTTCCTGCTCCCTCGCTTTTCTCCGAGCGCACTGACCCTGCTTCGCTCTGCACTTGCGATTCCCGATTCCCGATTCCCCAATCCCGGCCCCACCAACACTGTGCTTCCCGCAACATGCAGGCGATAATGTTGGGATGAACATCTGACCGACCGCGTTTCTCCGGAGCGCGGCCTCACCCAAGGGAGCAGCGCATGGCCGACGCCGTCCGCCACGACAAGACCGCGCGGCAGCTGCGCATGCTGTCCGATGCGCTGGACAGCGGGCGCCTGGGCCCGGTGCGGCGGCTGGTCAATACGCTGGCGCCGGCCGAGATCGGCAACCTGCTGGAGTCGCTGCCGCCGGGCAAGCGCGAGGTGGTGTGGGGGCTGGTCGATCCGGAGGACGACGGCGAGGTGCTGGTCCACGTCGGCGAGGAAGTGCGCGAGAGCCTGCTCGCGGACATGGACCCGGACGAAATCGTCGCCGCGGTCGAAGACTTGGACATCGACGACCTGGCGAACCTGGTCGAGGACTTGCCGGACACGGTCATCGACGAAGTGCTCAAGTCGATGGACCGCGAGAACCGCGAGCGGCTCGAGCAGGTGCTGTCGTATCCCGAGGACAGCGCCGGCCGCCTGATGAACCCGGACGTGGTCACCGTGCGCGCCGACGTCAACGTCGACGTGGTGCTGCGCTACCTGCGCCTGCGCGGCGAACTGCCGGACCACACCGACCACCTGTTCGTGGTCAGCCGCCGCCACCAGTACCTGGGGCGGGTGTCGCTGGCGGCGCTGGTGACCCACGAGGACTCCACCCCGATCAACCGGCTGATCGACGACGAGCAGCCGGCGATCGACGTCGGCGAAGGCGCCGACGAGGTCGCGCGGCAGTTCTCCGACCACGACTGGATCTCCGCGCCGGTGGTGGACGACAACAACATCCTGCTCGGCCGCATCACCATCGACGACGTGGTCGACATCATCCGCGACCAGGCCGAGCACCAGGCGATGAGCGCCGCCGGCCTGGACGAGGACGAAGACCTGTTCAGCCCGGTGCGGCGCGCGTTCCGGCGCCGCCTGCTGTGGCTGACGATCAACCTCGGCACCGCCTTCATCGCCTCCAGCGTGGTCGGCCAGTTCGAGGGCACCATCGCCAAGCTGGTGGCGCTGGCCGCGCTGATGCCGATCGTGGCCGGCATGGGCGGCAACGCCGGCACCCAGGTGCTGGCGCTGATGGTGCGCGGCCTGGCGCTGGGCCAGATCGGCGCCTCCAACGTGATCGTGCTGCTGCGCAAGGAGCTGGCGGTGGCGCTGATCAACGGCCTGGCGCTGGGCATCGGCCTGGGCCTGATCGTGCTGCTGTGGTTCAAGCAGCCGCTGCTGTCGCTGGTGATCGGCTCGGCGCTGACCATCAACCTGCTCACCGCCGCGCTGGGCGGCGTGCTGGTACCGCTGACGCTCAAGCGCCTGGGCTTCGATCCGGCGCTGGCCGGCGGGGTGATCCTGACCACGCTGACCGACGTGATGGGCTTCCTCAGCTTCCTCGGCCTGGCCACGTTGGTCCTGCTGTAGGGCGTGTCCATGCGGCGGGCGCGGTTCCCGCCAGCGCGCCGCACGGAGCGGCAGCAGCGCGCGTCGCCGCATCCACCGGCGCACGACGGGCACGCCACGCCAGCACGCGCCTTGGCCGCCGGCTGACTGGCGCATGTCCGCGGCCCCTGCCCGGGTTGTCGTGGAGACGTCCCGCCCACGATACTGCGGCCTTCCCATCCGAGGGCCGGCCATGTCGATGCGTTCGTTGCTGCTTCTGCTGTGCCTGTCGATGGTCGGATGCAGCAGCTTGCCCAGCGACCCGGCCACCGGCCACTTCGTCAGCCGCCAGCTCAGCCTCGACGGGCGCGTCTATCGCTACCAGGTGTTCGTGCCGGCGCCGGCGCATCGCCAAGGCCCGGTGCCGGTGGTGCTGTTCCTGCACGGCTCCGGCGAGCGCGGCGACGATGGCCGCGACCAGACCACGGCCGGGCTGGGCCCGTACCTGCGCCGCCACCTGGCCGATTTCCCGGCCCTGGTGGTGATGCCGCAGGCGCCCGACGGCGAGGAATGGAACGGCGCCAACGCGACCATGGCGCTGCAGGCGCTGGACGACAGCAGTGCCGAGTTCAACGGCGACCCACAGCGCACCTACCTGACCGGCATGTCGATGGGCGGCTACGGCACCTGGGAGATCGCCCTGAAGCAGCCGCAGCGCTTCGCTGCGCTGGTGCCGATCTGCGGCGCGATCCTGTCCCCGCACGAAGACCGCGAATACCTGGTGGTGACGCCGGTGGCCTATCTGGCCGATCCCTACAGCGCCCTGGCGCAGCGCCTGCGGCACGTGCCGGTGTGGATCTTCCACGGCGCCCAGGACGACGTGGTGCTGCCGCACGACGACCGCAAGATCGTCCGTGCATTCAAGAACCTCGACGCCGACGTGCGCTACACCGAATACCCGCAGGGCAACCACAACGCCTGGGATGCCACCTACCGCGATCCGAAGATGTGGCAGTGGCTGTTCGCGCAGAAGCGCAGCGACGCCGCCACGCAGACGACCGCCGACAACTGAGCGCGACTACACCAATGGCGCGTGCTCGGGCATGCGCCGCGCGTTAGGGAGACGCACTGAAACGGCACGTGTCAGCCGGAGGCTGGCCGCGACGTCGCTACCGCTGCAACGCCAATCGCTGCGCAACGTTGCGTGAAACCGCGTACAGTCCGCGCTTTCGTGCATAGGCCTGGCATGGCGACCGTCCCCTTTTCATCGCAAACCGCGTTCCATGCCCGCCTGCGCGCCCTGGAACCGAGCGCAGCGGTGGTCGCCGGCGCGGCGATTCCGCCACTGCTGGTACCGGCACACGACGACGCCGCTGCGTTGCAACTCAGCGACAGCGGACGCTGGCTGTTGCAGGTGCTGGACGCGCTGGACGCGTTGCACCAGGCAAGCCAGGCCAACAGCCTGTCCGCCGATGCGCTGCGCCGCGACCAGAAGTTCGCGCCGCCGGGGCGGCCGTCGCTGCACCTGGTGCAGTTGCGCCAGCAGCAGGCGGCCGCGCAGCAGGCCGTGCGTCGCGCCAACCAGGCGCTGGCGCAGGCCGCCGCCGGCTTCGTGCGCAGCGCCGGGCTGACGCCACCGCCGCGGACCGGGCCGGTGGCGTTCGTGCAAGGATGGCTCGCACGCCATCTGGGGTAGCGGCACCGCGGTGCCGCGCGGCCCAGGCGTGCATCGATATGCGGGCGACCACGCCGCGCGTGTCTACGCAAGCTAAACCGCGGGCGCCGGAGCGCCCATGCCCGCCCGGCCTGCACCTGCCCCGCTGCTATCCTGCACGCCCCTCGGACTCCGCTGCCCGACGCCCCATGCCCGTGCCCGCTCTCGCTGCCCTCCCCTGCCCTGCCCCCGCGGCCTCCTCGCGCACGCGCCTTGGCGCCCGTGCCACGGCCGCGGCGGCATGAGCATGCCCGGCGCGCATACCGCGAATTTCGCCACCTGGGGCATCTGCGCGCTGGCGACCGCCGGGGTGATCGCGCGGCCGTTCAAGCTGCCCGAGGCGTGCTGGGCGGTGGGCGGAGCGCTGCTGCTGATGGCGCTGGGGCTGATGCCCGGCGGCGAAGCCTGGCAGGCGGTACTGAAGGGCCTGGACGTCTATCTGTTCCTGATCGGCATGATGCTGCTGTCGGAAACCGCGCGCGCCGAGGGTCTGTTCGACTGGGTGGCGATGCATGCGGTGAACCTGGCCAAGGGCTCGACCCAGCGCCTGTTCGCGCTGGTGTTCGGCGTCGGCATCGTGGTCACCGCGTTCCTGTCCAACGACGCCACCGCGGTGGTGCTGACCCCGGCGGTGTACGCGGCCGCGCGCAAGGCCGGCGCCAAGCCGCTGCCGCTGCTGTTCGCCTGCGCGCTGATCGCCAACGCGGCCAGCTTCGTGCTGCCGATCTCCAACCCCGCCAACCTGGTGCTGTACGGCGGCAAGATGCCGACCCTGGGCGCGTGGATGGCCGCGTTCGCGCTGCCGTCGCTGCTGGCGATCGGGGTGACCTTCGTGATGCTGCGCTGGGCCGAGCGCAAGGACCTGACCGGCCACTGCGCCGCGCGCGTGGACACGGTACCGCTGACCCGCGGCGGCACCTTCGCCCTGGTCGGCATCCTCGCCACCGCCGCGCTGCTGGTCGGCGTCTCCGCGCTCGGTCTGGACCTGGGTCTGCCGACCTGTCTGGCCGGCCTGGCGACGCTGGGCGTGGTCTGCCTGGGTGGCCGGCAATCGCCGCTGCCGATGGCCAAGGCCGTGTCGTGGTCGGTGCTGCCGCTGGTCGCCGGCCTGTTCGTGCTGGTGGAGGCGCTGTCGCGCACCGGCGTGATCGGCCTGCTCGCGCGCACCCTGGCCGACGCCGCCGCGCACTCGCCGCAGGCCACCGCCGGCATCGCCGGTACCCTGCTGGCGTTCGGCTCCAACCTGATGAACAACCTGCCTGCGGGGCTGATCGCCAGCACCACCGTGGCCCAGGCGCAGCCGCCGCAGCTGGTGGTGGACGCGCTGCTGATCGGCGTGGACCTGGGCCCGAACCTGTCGATCACCGGCTCGCTGGCGACCATCCTGTGGCTCACCGCGATCCGCCGCGAAGGCGAGGACGTGGGCTTCTGGCGCTTCCTCAAGGTCGGCGCGCTGGTGATGCCGCCGGCGCTGCTGTGTGCGCTTGGGGCGCGGCTGCTGCTGGGCTGAGTCGCGCGCGTGCGCTTCGCGGATTGCCCATGGCGGCCAAGCCCGCGGGATGGGCACCCAGGCCCGGCCTATAGCGACCGCGGGTCGGCCACGACGGCTTCTACCGCACCGCGTCGCGGCTGAAGCCGCTCCTACGCCGGCATCGACAGCCCGCAGAATTCCCCTGTAGGAGCGGCTTCAGCCGCGACAGGCCTTACCGCGGATACCTGCCGCGGTTGCTCCATGAAAAGCAACAAGCGCTGCCGCTACGGCAGCACACGTGACGCGCGCTAAGCCCCCCATTGTGGGAGCGACTTCAGCCGCGACGCGCAAGGCCATCGGCCATTGCCCCCCTCGTCGGGACTGAAGTCCCTCCCACAAAGGCCCGACGCTCCCGCTGCTACGCGCGCCCTACCCCGCGCGCAGCCGCCGCGCCACGCCGCTGACCAGGGCGATGGCCGCCGTCAGCGCTGCCATCGACAGGAACTGCATACGGGTGTCCGGCGAGGCGACCAGCAGGCCGAAGATCAGCGCCAGGATCGCCAGCGCCAGCACGGTGAGCACCGGATAGCCGCGCATGCGGAACGGCAGGCGGGTGCCGGCGCGGTCGGCGCGCGCGCGCAGGATCAGCTGCGACAGCAGCGAGATCGTCCACACCAGCAGGCAGGTGGCGCCGACGATGTTCAGCAGCACCGGCAGCACGCGGTTGGGATACAGCAGTTCCAGCACCGCGGCGACGAAGCCGAACAGCACGCTGGCCAGCACCGCCATCCACGGTACCTGCTGGCGGCTGGACGCGGCCAGGGCGCGCGGCGCTTCGCCGCGCTGGGCCAGCGAGAAGATCATCCGCGAGGCGCCGTACAGATTGGCGTTGAGCGCCGACAGCAGCGCGATCACCGCGATCAGGGTGATGCCGGTGGCGGCGCCGGGAATCCGGGCCACCTGCAGCACCGCGGCGAACGGCGAACTCAGCGCCTCGCTCTGCCACGGCACCACCGCGATGATCACGCTCAGCGAGCCGATGTAGAACACCAGGATGCGCCAGGCGACGGTGCGGATGGCGCGGGCGATGCTGCGCTCCGGGTCGGCGGTCTCGGCCGCGGCCACCGCCACGATCTCGGTGCCGCCGAACGCGAACACCACCACCAGCAGCGCGGCACCGATACCAGCCAGGCCCTTCGGCGCGAAGCCGCCGTTGCCGGTGACGTTGGACAGCCCCGGCGAGGCCACCCCGGGCAGCCAGCCGGCCAGCAAGGCGATGCCGACCAGGATGAAGCCGACGATCGCCGCCACCTTGAGGATGGCGAACCAGAATTCGAACTCGCCGAAGTTGCGCACGCCCAGCAGGTTGATCGCGGTGAACGCGGCCATGAACGCGATCGCGGCCAGCGGTACCGGCAGGCCCGGCCATACCGTCGCCAGCAGGCCGGCGGCGCCCACCGCCTCGGCGGCGATCACGATCACCAGCTGCAGCCACCACAGCCAGCCCACGGTGGCGCCGGCGGTCGGCCCCATCGCGTCGGCGGCGTACACCGAGAACGCGCCGCTGGCCGGCTTGGCCGCCGCCATCTCGCCCAGCGCGTTCATCACGATGATCACCAGCGCGCCGGCGACCAGGTAGGAAATCAGCACCGCGGGCCCTGCCGCGTGCACGCCGACGCCGGAGCCCAGGAACAGGCCGGCGCCGATCGCGCTGCCCAATCCCATCATGATCAATTGCCGCGGTTTCAGCGCATGGCGCAAGGCGGGTGCGGCGGCAGGCGGGACAGGCGCGGACGGATGCGGCATCGGCTCGGTCGGGTGCGGAAAACGCGACACGATACAGGCTGGCGACGATGCCGTGCGGCTGCGCGCGCGTTTGGCCGCCTGCGAGCGCGGATCGGCGCACAGCGGCGGCATGGCTGCTGCAACGCAGCGCGGATCCGCGCACGCGGCCGCGATGCACACCGCGACGGCGGACATCGAGCGCCTTGCGAGCCGCCCTCCCACGTCCGGCAAGACGATGGCGTCGCTCGATGCCCGACAGGTACGGAAATGCCTTACCTGCAACCATCACGAGCTTTCGCTCCATCTCGTTGATTTTGCATATTGACAGCGATACTAACGTCAGAAATACTGAACTCGACGCCAGCCGAATCTCCTATCTCCGTACCAGCCGATGAGGGCATGCACGCGGAGCCAGGAGGACGGCAGGCGACGACGGACCGGGAGACGGCCCGTTGCGGGCGCTCCGGCCGGAAAGGACCACGGCTGCCGCTCGTCCCATGGCGTACAGGTCCGTACCATCCAGACAAGGAGAGACACCATGATCAAACCGTTGCTGACCCTGACGGTGCTGGCAGCCGCGCTGGCCGTGCCCTGCCTGCAGGCAGCCGAACGCGCACCACTCAACGCCGCCGATGCCATCCAGGGCATGGGCGAACGCCTGCCCATCGGCAAGAAGAACGTCAGCCTGTCGCCGCTGTTCAAGGTCTACACGTTCGAGAAGGCCGGGCTGCGCTTCGTGCAGATCAACTCGTTGCGGGACGAGGTCATCACCGTGCTCACCGCCACGCCGGGCACCGAGGCACGGCTGCCGATCGGCAGCGCCGCCGAGGAGCAGATGATCGCGGTCAACGACGCGAAGAACCAGCCGCTGGGCATGGTCACCGCCGCGGCGAGTTGCCCGTGCAACGCCACCGTGGTCTACCGCGACGCCAACACCACCATCGTGGTGGTCTACGGGTCCAATGGCGAGTACATCACCTCGTACGTGATCAAGAGCCCGCAGACCAAGCCGCCGCAATAAGTGCCGACCGCGCTGCGGCCGCACTCGGCGGCCGCAGCGTGACCCGCCGCCGTCGATCGGCGGACGCGGGTGCCCGGCTCGGTCCATATCGCCCAGCGACCGATCGGCAAACGCATGCGGCCGCCTTCCGAGGAAGGCGGCCGCACCGAAGGCGGTCCGGCGACCGGACCGCAACGACTCAGAACTCCTGCCAGTCCTTGTCCAGCGCTACCGCCGCAGCGAACGACGGCGCGCGGCGTGCCGGTGCGGCCGCGACCTGCGGGCGCGGACTGCGCGTCATCGTCTGCGTCGCGTGCCTGCCGCGCGGCAACGGCGCCGGCATCGGCGCCGCGGCCGGCGCGCCGTCCAGCTTGAACAGCGCCACGGCCTGGGTCAGCTCCACCGACTGCTGCTCCATCGAGCGCGCCGCCGCGGTGGCTTCTTCCACCAGCGCCGCGTTCTGCTGCGTGCTTTCGTCCATCTGGGTGACGGTCTGGTTGACCTGCTCGATACCCGCCGACTGCTCCTGCGAGGCCGCCGAAATCTCGCCCATGATGTCGGTGACGCGCTGCACCGAGGCCACGATCTCCTGCATGGTGCTGCCGGCCCGGTCGACCAGCGCCGAGCCTTCGGCGACGCGGGTCACCGAATCGTCGATCAGCGTCTTGATCTCCTTGGCGGCATTGGCCGAACGCTGCGCCAGGGTGCGCACTTCGCTGGCAACGACCGCGAACCCGCGGCCCTGCTCGCCGGCACGCGCGGCTTCCACCGCGGCATTGAGCGCCAGGATGTTGGTCTGGAAGGCGATGCCGTCGATGACGCCGATGATGTCGGCGATCTTCTTCGACGAGGCCTCGATCCCGCTCATGGTCTCGACCACCTGGCCGACCACCGCACCGCCCTGGGACGCGACCGACGCCGCGCCGCTGGCGAGCTGGTTGGCCTGGCGGGCGTGCTCGGCGTTCTGCTTCACCGTGGAGGTCAGTTCCTCCATCGACGCGGCGGTTTCTTCGAGGCTCGCGGCCTGCTGTTCGGTGCGGCGCGACAGGTCGTCGTTGCCGGTGGCGATCTCGCTGGCGGCGGCATTGATGCTGACCGCGGCGGTCTGGATGCGGCCGACGATGCCGGTCAGCTGGTCGGCGGTGGCGTTGGCGTCGTCGCGCATCCGCGCGAACACGCCGTGGAAGTCGCCATGCATGCGTGCAGTGAGGTCGCCGGCGGCGATGGCCTGCAGCAGGGCGGACAGCTTGCCCAGGTTGCGGTCGCTGACCTCCATCATCGCGTTGAGGTCCTGCACCATCAGCCGGAAGTCGTGCTGGAAACTGGCCGCATCGCCGCGGGCGCTGAAGTCGCCGGCCGCAGCCGCCGCAGCCAGACGCTTGATCTCGGTATTGATCGCCAGCAGACTGGCCTTGGCCGCATCCATCGATTCGTGCAGCACCGCACGGCTGCCGGGCAGCCGGCGCGCGTCGCGGCGCAGGTCGCCGTTGGCGTACTCGTTGAGGATCTCGACCGCCTCGACGATGGCGTCCAGGTGCTCGAACATCATGGTGTTGATGCCCTTGCTCAGTTCGCCGTACACGCCGGGGAAGTCCTGCGGCATGCGATGGCTGATGTCCTTGTCGGCGTGCAGCTCGATCATCAGCACGGTCTCGCGGGAGAAGCGTTGCAACTGGTTCTGCATGCGGCCCATCGCCTGCAGCAGGCGGCCGGGCTCGTCGCGCGCGTCGGTGGCCACGTCGTTGTCCAGGCGGCCGTCGGCGATGGCCTCGGCGGCGCGGGTGGCACGGGCCAGCGGCACGGTGAGGCTGCGGGTGATCATCCACGCCAGCAGGCTGCTGACCAGCACCACCGCCAGGCCGCCGGCGATGAGCATGGCGCGCCCGCGCGCCATCGCCGCCGTCGCTTCCGCATAGGCCTCGTTGCTGCGGGTGGCCTGCAGATCGGCATAGCGGGCGATGGCGTCCTGCCATTTCTGCGTCAGCGGCGCGGACTCCCCCATCAGCAGGGCCAGCGCCGCATCCGGCTTGTCGTGCATGCCCAGATCCATCACCCGGTTGTTGACGTCCACGGTCATCTGCCGCGCGCGATCGACTTCCTCCAGCACGGCCTGGCTCTGCGCACCGCTGGGGATGGCGCCCGCCCGCTTGCGCGCCTCCTGGTAGCGTGCGCGCTGCTCGGCGACGATCTTGGCGAAGCGGATGTTGTCTTCCTGGGAAGTCGGCAACACGATGTTGCGGACATTGATGGCCACGACCGAACTGGCGTTGAGCATGTCGCTGGACGCGCGGATGGCGGCGATGTTGCGGTTGACGATGCCGTCCAGTCGCTCGCGCGCCTGGAACAGGGTCAGCAGCCCGGCGACGACCAGCGCCGAGGACAGCAGGATGAGGATGCCGAACGCGGTGGCGAGCCGGGCACCGACGTTGTAGCGCTGAAGGAATGCAATCATGGAATGGCCTTTGGGGGAATGAGAGGGGCGATGCAACGCCCCGGACCACGCACGCCGACCAGCCGCCGTTGTGCGCGCCCGCATCGAAACAAGATGAATGAGTCGTGAAAAAGCGTTTTGAATCAGACGCTTGATGACGCATCCCGCTCGATGTGCGGGCGATGTAACGGCGCCCTGTGCGGGGACTTGAGAGGCAATCGCACGGAATTTATTGAACGTCCTCAGGCACATCACAGGGATGTGGAGAGCCCATTCGCGCGGCGTCCGGATCGGCGCTTTTGCGTGAAGAGCGCGTGCACGCCGTGTTGCAACGGCCGGCACGGTGCTTGCTTGCGGCGCGAGGTCGCAGCAAGGAAGAATTTTTCCGGTTGGCCGTAGAGCGGCCACCTCGATACGCCGTGCGAAGACCAGGAATGCGATCGCGGTCACTTCGCAGCGTCAGCCGGGAACCCGCGGCCGGAGCCACGGCGGCAGCGATGCTTTCGAAAAGGGACGCGTCGCGTCACGCGCACGGCGTCTGCCGCACCGCGGCGGCGCACGTGACGACTTGCTGGATGCTCACGCGGGCAACACGCGCGTAAGCCCTACGCAGGCGTGAGGGCGGAGCAGGACGCCCACGCGCACGGCGTGGGCGTCGACCAGAAACAGCGTGCCGCGCCAAGGCAGGCACGGCATCGCGACCGCAGTGGAGCGTCCTCGGATCGGCGGGACGCGGCACTGGCAGCCGCAAGGCAACCGCCACGCGACAGGCAAGCGACGCGCATTGCGCCGCTCGCCGATGACAGGCGCCGTACAGCTCAGAACTCCTGCCAATCCTTGTCCAGCGCCATCGCCGCCGCCGGCTGCGCCGCACGCCGCGCAGGTACGGCCTTGGCCGCTGCCGGACGGACGCTGCGCTTGCCAGAGGGCGTTGCCGTGGCCTGGTGCCGCGGCGCCTGCGCTACCGGCGTGGCCGCCGATGCGTCGAGCTTGAACAGCGCCACCGCCTGGCTCAGCTCCACCGCCTGCTGCTCCATCGAGCGCGCCGCCGCACTGGCCTCTTCCACCAAGGCCGCGTTCTGCTGGGTGCTCTCGTCCATCTGCGTCACGGTCTGGTTGACCTGTTCGATGCCGGCCGACTGCTCCTGCGAGGCCGCGGAGATTTCTCCCATGATGTCGGTGACACGCTGCACCGAGGTCACGATCTCGGTCATGGTCTTGCCGGCCTGGTCGACCAGCACCGAGCCTTCGGCGACGCGGCTCACTGAATCGTCGATCAGGCTCTTGATCTCCTTGGCCGCGCTGGCCGAGCGCTGCGCCAGCGTACGCACCTCGCTGGCGACCACGGCGAAACCGCGGCCCTGGTCGCCGGCACGCGCGGCTTCCACCGCCGCGTTGAGTGCCAGGATATTGGTCTGGAAGGCGATGCCGTCGATCACCGAGATGATGTCGGCGATGCGCCGCGACGCATCCTCGATGCCGCTCATGGTGGTCACCACCTGGCCGACCACGTCACCGCCCTGCGAGGCGACCGAGGCCGCACCGGCGGCGAGCTGATTGGCCTGGCGCGCGTGCTCGGCGTTCTGGCGAACGGTGGAGGTCAGTTCCTCCATCGACGCCGCGGTTTCTTCCAGGCTCGCGGCCTGCTGCTCGGTGCGGCGCGACAGATCGTCGTTGCCGGCGGCGATCTCGCTGGCCGCGGCATTGATCGACACCGCCGAGTGCTTGATGCGGCCGACGATGCCGGCCAGTTGCTCGGCGGTGGCATTGGCGTCGTCGCGCATCTGCGCGAACACGCCGCGGAAATCGCCGTGCATGCGCGCGGTCAGATCGCCCGCGGCGATCGCCTGCAGCAGGGTCGACAGCGCCTGCAGGTTGCCATCGGCGGTGGCCATCAGCTGGTTCAGGCTGTCCACCATCACCCGGAAGTCGTACTGGAAGCGCTCGGCGTCGCCGCGCGCGCTGAAGTCGCCGTCGGCCGCGGACGTCGCCAGCTGCTTGATCTGCCCGTTCATCGCCGACAGGTTGGCCTTGACCTCGTCCATGGTCTGGCTCAGCACCGCCTCCTCGCCAGGCAGGCGGTCCATGTCCTGCGACAGGTCGCCGATCGCGTAGCGGCCCATGATCTGCGCCAGGCGCGTCTTCACCGCCAGGTGCGAGGACACCAGCGCATTGGTCTCTGCCGCCATGCGCCCGTAGTCGCCCGGGAAGGCCTGCGCTTCGATGCGATGGCTGACCTCGCCGGCATCGTGGCGCTTGGCCATCTCCAGCTGCGCGCCGATCAGATTGCTGACCTGCTGCTGCATGCCCTGCATCGCAACCAGCAGACGTCCGGTTTCGTCGCGGGCGTCGGTGCGTACGTCGTTGTCGAGCTTGCCGCTGGCGATGGCCTCGGCGACACGCGTGGCGCGGGTCAGCGGCACGGTCAGGCTGCGGGTGATCAGCCAGGCCAGCAGGCCGCTGACCAGCACCACGAGCACGCCACCGGCCACCAGCAGGCTGCGGCCGCGGTCCATCGCGACGTTGGCGCTGGCGTAGGCTTCGGCGCCGCGCGTACGTTGCCGGTCGGCATAGGTATTGATCGCTTCCTGCCATTGCTGCGTCGCCGGTCCGGCCTGCGTCATCAGCACCTTCAACGCCTCGTCGGGCCTGTTGGCCATGCCCAGATCCAGCACCTGCTGGTTGGCGACGCGCGTCCGCTCGTAAGCCTGGTCGATGGCCTGGCGCATCTGCGCGCCGGTGGCGTCGGTGACCGGGATCGTATAGAGCTTGTCGTGGACCTCGCCGTAGTAGCGGCGCTGTTGGTCGACGACCTTGGCGAACCGCTCGTTCTCTTCCTGCGTGGTCGGCAGCACGATGTTGCGCAGGTTGATTGCCACCTGTGCGCTGGCATTGCGCATTTCGCCGGTGTAATCGAGGATCTGCATGCGCCGGTTGACGATGGTGTCCATCATCTCGCGCGCCTGTTTCAACGTCAGCAACCCGGCGACGACGAGCGCACAGGAGAGCAGGATGAGGACGCCGAAGGCGGACGCGAGCCGCGTCCCGACGTTGTAGCGTTGCAGGATTCCGATCATGAGGGGCCACCAAGTAAGAAAAGGAGAGCAGCCCGCGCCACGACCTGGATCGCGCAGGACACCCTCGGGCCAACGGCCTGGGCGCGATGCGACGGAGAAGAAGGAAAAGACACTTCCAGCACCGACCGCATCGGGGGTGTCCCATGCGGGTACTCGTACTAGGTAACGGCGATCCGCCCGGAATCTTGATGCGCAACTGCGCACAGTTTTCTAAATCCCCTCAGCATCGTGACTACGATGTACACGTTGCGTGCCTCCCTCACGTCACCTTTTCGCGCCCGTAAAATCCATGTGAAACAAAGACTGGAAGGTGCCTTATCAGCGCTGTCGCGCGTCACACTTGCCGCCGAAGACGCCGACACGCGCACACCCAAAATGTCGTAAACGGCATATATCCGCTACCGCCTGAGCAACCGCCTCCGCGCCGTCGGGCGCGGAGGCGGCGTGCCTTACTCGGCCAGGTTGGTGCCGGCACCGGCAGTGGCAATGACCTTGGCCTTGACCTGCGCGGCAGGGATCGCCGTGTACATGTAGCCCAGCGGCTCGGGATAGGTCTTGGACGAGATCCAGGTGGTGGCGTTGGCGTAGGGCTTGCTGGTGCTCTCCGGCACCGTCCAGGTGATGCCGCTGCCGACGTAGTTGTTGATCAGGTCCCAGTAGCCGATCTCGCTGCTGTCGCGCGAGGTCACCGGGTTCTTGATGTTCTCGAAGTAGTTGGCTTCGATCAGCGCCACCCCGCCCATGCGCACGTTGATGCCGGAGGTGAAGACGTTGTTGAAGTAGTTGTTGTAGATGTGGCTCAACCCGCGCCGCTGCAGCGGCAGGCGCGATTCCACGTTCTCGAAGCGGTTGTGATGGTAGGTGGTGCGCGCGGCGGCATTCTGGGTATCGCTGTCGCTGTAGCCGTTGAGCGCGACCTTCTGGTAGTCGTGGATGTAGTTGTACGACACGGTGACGTGGTTGACGCCCTTCTTCATGTCGATGCCGCCGTCGAAGGAGGCATCGCCGGCGCCGGGGCACTTGGTCAGCGAGGCGAAGATGGTGTTGTGGTCCACCCAGATGTTGGACGGCTGGCCGCTGGAATTGCCTTCCAGCGAGATCGAATCGGCGTCCTCGCCGCCGGGCAGCAGGCCGATGGTCATGTTGCGGATGATGACGTTGTGCGCATTGCCGACCACGCGCACGCCGAAGTTGGCAGACGAGCCGTTCGCACCCTTGATGGTGATGTCGCGCTTGTTCTTGATCTGCACGGTCTTGGCCGGCAGCTTCCATTGCGTGCATACGTCGGTGATGCTGGCGTAGTTGAAGCTGCCGGTGTAGTTGAGCACCAGGCCGCCGGAGCCGGCGTAGTTGTCGATCGCCGCCTGCATCGCCTCCATCGTGGCGACGTTGACCGGAATGGCACTGCCGCCACCGGTGGTGTTGGCACCGTAGCCGACCGGGCCGGCGAAGGCCGGGGTGGCGCCGACGGCCAGCGCGAGCGCCAGTGCGCCCCTGCGGAACTGCTGCTGCATGATGTCTCTCCCATCTGTCGCGATGAGTGCAGGACGCATGACAGTGCATGCATGCGCCGGCACGGGGGCGTGGGGGCCGGCGGCATTCTTGGAATGCGCGCGGCGGCCCGCGCAATCGCCGCGACGCCGAACTGGAACACTGCGCTCCGTTCGCCGCGCGAGACAGGACAAGCGGACACGCACGGTCCGCAGGAGACAGACAGCGACAGTCGGGGACAGGCTGTCTACACGCGCGCCGCGTGGGGCACAGGTCGTGGGCAACGACGGCGAAAGCACGCGCATCGCACGCAGCGCGATCGACGCCGGCGCACTGGGCAGGGACAAGCAGACGCCGGCGCTGCGCGGCCGCGAATGTTGCGGCCGCAGCACGTTTGCGCGGACCATCCGACGCCGAACAGGCGCCGGATGGCCGCGACGCGCTCAGCTCACCGTGTCGAGGCGGTTGTCGCTGCGGTCGGCGTCGGGCAGCACGTGGTCCGGATCCAGGGTCACGTGCAGCACCTTCTGCTTGCTCGGCACCCGGATCTGCGGCTCGGTCTGCTGAATCCAGGTCTCCACCGGCACGCGCTGATCCAGATGGCTGCCGTCGGCGAAGTCGATGCGCAAGGTCGCCGGCATCACCAGCTTCTGGCGGCTGCCCAAGGTCACCAGCATGCCCTTGGCCGGATCATGATCGACGTACGCGGCCGCGCGCACGCCCATGTCCAGTTGCCAGTTGTTGAGGTACCAGCCGCGCCACCACCAGCTCAGGTCCTCGCCGGCCTCGCTCTCCATCAGCCGGAAGAAATCCGACGGCGTCGGGTGCTTGTAGGCCCAACTGGCGATGTACTTGCGGAACGCCGGATCGAAGCGCGCCGGGCCGAGGATCTGTTCGCGCAGCAGCACCAGGCCCAGCGCACCCTTGAAGTAGGTCAGCGGATGCCGGTATTTCTCGCTGGTGGCGTCGGCGCGATCGAGCAGGGTCGGCGCCTGCGCGTCGGCCAGCAGCGGCAGGATCTCGTCCACCGGGTTGCCGCCGCCGGGCGCGTACTCGCCATCGCGCTTGGGTGCGAATTCGCCATGGTTGATCGCGTCGGAGGCGTAGACGTCGATGAAGGTGTTGAAGCCCTCGTCCATGAACGCATGGCGGCGCTCGTTGGAGCCAACGATCATCGGGAACCAGCCGTGGCCCAGTTCGTGCGCGGTGATCCAGAACAGTTGCTTGCCGCCGTCCTCCATGTCGTCGAAGACGATGCCCGGATACTCCATGCCGGCGCCGTGGCCGCCGAGGTTCACCGCTGCCGGCCAGGGATACGGATACCACTGCGAGAAGTGCTCGATCGAGGCTTTGACGAACTCGGTGGAGCGGCCCCACTTGTCGCTGCCGACCGCGCTACGCGGATACACCGACATCGCCAGCGCATGCTTGCCTTCGGGCAGGTTGATCCGCGCCGCATCCCACACGAACGCCGGCGAGGCGGCGAAGGCGACGTCGCGGGTGTGGTCCATGTGGAACCGCCAGGTCTGGGTGCCGCTGGCGCTGGGCCGGCTGGCCGGCTTGCCCACCTCATCGGCGCCGCGGATGGTCACCGTGCTGTCGCTGGCGGCGGCTTGCGCCAGGCGCTGGCGCTGGGTGGCGGTCAGCACCTGCGCCGGGTTCACCAGCTCGCCGGACCCGGCCACCAGGTAGTCCCACGGCACGGTCACCGCGTAGTCGAAATCGCCGTACTCCAGGTAGAACTCCGCGCCCAGGTAGGGCTGGGTGTCCCAGCCGCGCAGGTCGTCGTACACCGCCATGCGCGGATACCACTGCGCGATCTCGTAGATCTCGCCATCGGCGGTGGGCGTGACCGCGGTGCGGCCGCCCCAGGTGCCGGGCACGGTGTAGGCGTAGTCGATGTGCAGCTTCAGCGCCTTGCCGCTGGCCAGCGGCTGCGGCAGGTCCACACGCATGCGCGTGTCGTCGATCAGGAAGGTCGCCGCCACGCGCTTGCCGCCCTGCTCCAGTTCCACCTTGGCGATGCGGTAGCCCTCGGTGCTCTGCGGTGCGGGCCGGTCGGCACGCGCGGCGCGCAGGGTGCGGGCGCGGGCATCGCCACGGTATAGGTTCTGGTCCAGTTGCAGCCACAGCACGTCCAGCGTGTCCGGGCTGCGGTTGCTGTAGGTGATGGTCTCCTGGCCGCGCAGGGTGTGCGTGGCCGGCTCCAGGGTGGCATGCAGATCGTAGTCGGCGCGGTTCTGCCAGTACTGCGGGCCGGGCACGCCGCCGCCGCTGCGGTAGGCGTTGGCCGGCTGCGGCAACTGCAGCGGCGCGAACAGCGCCTGCGGATCGTAGCCGCCCTGACGGTCGGCAGCGGCGACGGTGGCAGCGGCGGCGCCGGCCTGGGCGGCGGCGGCGACAAGCGGGAGGCAGGCCGCGGCGAACGCGGCGCGGCGCAGGACAAGGATCATGGTGGCGTCCGTGGGGAGGATCGCCGCCGATGGTAGGCCGATTGGGGGTGGCGCGAATGTGCCGTTCGCCACCTTCGGCAGCGGATGCTCGGCAAGACGGGGCGGGAGCGGCTTCAGCCGCGATGGGCATTACCGGGAACACCCGTCGCGGCTGATCCCCAAAAAGGGGACAAGCGCCGCTCCTACGACACCAGGAAGACGCGCGCCGGGCTCAGCCCAGCAAGGTCTCCAGCACCGCCATGCGCACCGCCACGCCGTTGGCGACCTGGCGCAGGATGCACGACTGCGCGCCGTCGGCGACCTCGTCGGTGATCTCCACGCCGCGGTTGATCGGGCCCGGGTGCAGCACCACCGCGTCCTTGGACGCGCGGCGCAGGCGCTCGGCGGTGAGGCCGTACTGGCCGTGGTAGTCCTCCAGCGAGGTCACCAGGCCTTCCTCCATGCGCTCGCGCTGCAGGCGCAGCATCATCACCGCGTCCACGCCGTCGAGCATGGCGTCGAAGTCCTCGCCGACCACGCAGCCGTCCAGGGTGTCGTCGTCGGGCAGCAGTGCGCGCGGGCCGCACACGCGCACTTCGCCGGCCCCGAGGGTGCGCAGCGCGTGCAGGTCCGAGCGCGCCACCCGCGAGTGCTTGACGTCGCCGACGATGACCAGCTTGAGCTTGGAGAAGTCGCCGCCCTTGGCGTGGCGCAGGGTGAGCATGTCGAGCAGGCCCTGGGTGGGATGCGCGCTGCGGCCGTCGCCGGCGTTGATCAGCGCGGTGCCCTCGCCCGCCGCCTCGGCCAGGCGCTCCACCGCACCGTCCTCGGGGTGGCGCACGACGAAGCCGCGCACGCCCATCGCTTCCAGGTTCTTCAGCGTGTCGCGCGCGGTCTCGCCCTTGCGCGTGGACGAGGTGGAGGCGTCGAAGTTCAGCACGTCGGCGCCGAGTCGCTGTGCGGCCAAGTGGAACGAACTGCGGGTGCGCGTGGACGGTTCGAAGAACAGCGTGCACACCGCGGTGCCGGCCAGCACGCTGCGCTTGCCGACCCGACCCACCGCCGCGTCGCGGATCTGCCCGGCGCGGTCCAGCAGTTGCAGCAGGGTCGCGCGCGGCAGCCCTTCCAGGGTCAGCAGGTGGCGCAGGCGCCCGTTCGAATCGAGTTGCGGATCAGTCATGGCGGGTCCGGGCAGTGGATCAGGGAGGGGGAATGGCGTCGTCGGGCGCGGCCAGCCAGCGCTCCACGATCACCGCGGCGGCCACCGCGTCCAGCGCGGCGGCGTCGCGACGGCGCTTGCGGCCGGCGGCACGGTCCACCGCGAAGCGTTGCGCGGCCTCGACCGAACTGGAGCGTTCGTCGACCAGCACCACCGGCAGGCGGTAGCGCGCGCCGAGTTCGCGGGCGAAGGCGTGCGCGCGCTTGCGGTTGGGCTGGTCGGCACCGTCGAGGGTGAGCGGATCGCCGACCACCAGGCCATGCGGCCGCCATTCGGCATGCAGGCGGTCCAGCGCCGGCCAGTCGGGCCCCTGCGCATGCACGTCGATCACCGCCAGCGCGCGCGCGCCGTTGCCGAAACAACTGCCCACGGCCACGCCGATGCGGCGGTGGCCGACGTCGAAACCGAGCACGGTGCCGTCGCGGCGGATCGTCGCGGGCGCGGCGCTGGTGGGCGCGGGTGCGCCAGGCGCAGGCAGGCCGGACTCAGGCATGCCCGCTGTAGTCGGTGAGGCGGAACAGGTCCACGCCGATGCGCCCGGCCGCGGTCTGCCAGCGCCGCTCCAGCGGCAGCTCGAACAGCAGCTCGGCATCGGCCGGCGCGGTCAGCCAGCTGTTCTCGCCCAGTTCGTATTCGAGCTGGCCGGCGCCCCAGCCGGCACAACCCAGCGCGACCACCGCGTTGCGCGGCCCTTCGCCGCGCGCCATCGCCTCAAGCACGTCGCGCGAGGTGGTCAGGAACAGGCCGTCGGCAAACGCCAGGCTGGAATCCCAGCCGTGCGCGCCGTCGTGGATGACGAAGCCGCGCTCCGGATGCACCGGCCCGCCGCTGAGCACCACCTGCTCGCGCAGCGTGGCGTCGATGGTCTCGATGCCCATCTGCTCCAGCACTTCGCCCAGGGTGTATTCGGAGGCGCGGTTGACCACCACGCCCATCGCGCCGTTCTCGTCGTGCTGGCAGATCAGCGCCACGCTGCGGGCGAAGTTGGGATCGGACAGCGCCGGCAGCGCGATCAGCAGTTGGTTGGCCAGAGGCGTGGGCAAAGCGGACATGGCCCCATTCTATCGTCCCTCCCGCGTGCGCGCTGCCCGGGCTGCGGCGGGCTGCCATAATCCGCCCGATCGCGGCCCCGACCGGTCGCCCAGGAGCACGTACGCATGGACACGCCCCCCGACCTGCCACGCCAGACCCGCGCCTTCATCGTGCTGGTGGCCCTGCTGCAGGGCGCGCTGCTGTACCTGGCGCAGCGCGGCGCCGAGAGCGGCCTGTGGCCGTTCGGCTCCCTGGGCGGACAGGTGTGCTGGTACACCCTGGTGCTGACCGTGCCGACCATGACCCTGCTGTCGGTGCGGCACCTGGGCGCGCTGCGCCTGTGGCAGCACACCATCGCGCTGGCGGTGCTGGTGGCGGCCCTGTCCGCCTGGGCGGTGTGGAACGCCACCGGCGCGCCCGGCCTGCGCGCCGGCCAGGTGCTGGGCCCGTTCGCTGCGACCCTGGCGCTGGCGATGTTCGTGCTGCTGCCGTGGCTGCAGTGCCGGCTCCAGCACGGGCGCTGGCAGGCGCCGTACCGCGACCTGTTCGAGCATGCCTGGCAGAACGCGCTGACCCTGGCGCTGGCGCTGCTGTTCGTGGGGATCTGCTGGCTGGTGCTGTGGCTGTGGGGCGCGCTGTTCGCGCTGGTCAAGCTGACCCTGTTCCGCGACCTGTTCCGGCAGACCGCCTTCGTCTACCTGGCCACCGGCACCATGTTCGGCCTGGGCCTGCTGATCGGCCGCACCCAGCAGCGCGCGGTGCAGGTGATGCGGCAGATCCTGTTCGCGATCTGCACCGGGCTGCTGCCGCTGCTGGCGTTCGTGGCGGTGCTGTTCGCGCTGAGCCTGCCGTTCACCGGCCTGCAGCCGCTGTGGGAGACCCGGGCCGCGGCCAGCATCCTGATCGCGGTGGTGGCCACGTTGGTGGTCTTCGTCAATGCGGTGTATCAGGACGGCACCGCCGACGCGCCCTACCCGGCCTGGCTGCAACGGGTGATCGACGCCGGGCTGCTGAGCCTGCCGCTGTATGCGGGGCTGGCGCTGTACGCGCTGTGGCTGCGCATCGCGCAGTACGGCTGGAGTACCGAGCGCTTTGCCGGGGTCCTGGTCGCGGTGGTCGCCTGCGGTTACGCATGCGGTTATGCCTGGGCAGTGCTGCGACCGGGCGCGCGCTGGCTGCAGCCGCTGGCGCCGGTGAACCGGGTGCTGTCGTGGGTGGTGATCGGCCTGGCGCTGGCGGCCAGCTCGCCGCTGCTGGACCCGTACCGCCTCGTCGTCGGCGACCAGTTGCAGCGCCTGGCCGATGGCCGCACCAGCGCCGCGCAACTGGACCTGGCCTACCTGCGCTTCGACAGCGGCCGCCGCGGCTACCGCGCGGTGCAGGCGCTGCGCGAGGTGCCCGCGTTCGCCGACGACCCGGTGCAGCGCGAACGCCTGCAGCAGATGCTGCAGCGCCAGCAGCGCTGGGGCGGCGACAACGAGGATGCGCCGCGCAGCACCGATCCGCTGCAGGTGCGCCAGCGCATCGTGCCGGCCGCCGGCAGCGCCGAGCCCGACGCCGCCTGGTGGCAGGCGCTGCTGGCCGGAAAGATCGAGGACGGCAACTGCCGGCGCGAGGGCGCGCAGTGCGTGGCGCTGCGCCGCGATCTGGACGGCGATGGCCACGACGACGTGCTGCTGTGCAATGCCAGCGCCGGCTACGGCGTCGAATGCCGGATCCACAGCGACCTGGGCAGCGGCTGGCGCGACGTGGCGCGGACCCACTTCTTCCCGCGCCGCGGCGACAACGCCGACGCGCTCTACCAGGCGCTGCGCGAGGGCAAGCTGCAGTTGCTGCCGCGGCGCTGGCCCGACCTGCAGTTGCCGGGCGCGCGGCGGACCGAGGTGTACCCCGCCGACCCCAACGAGCAGACCGACTGACGGATACCCGCCGCATGAGCAGCTACTGCGATATCGCCCCCGGGCACCCGGTGCACGGCCACTACCACGACCACGAGTACGGCGTGCCGCAACGCGCCGAAGCCGACCTATTCGAGCGGCTGGTGCTGGAGATCAACCAGGCCGGGCTGAGCTGGGAGCTGATGCTGAAGAAGCGCGCCGGCTTCCGCGCCGCCTACGCCGGGTTCGACGTGGACACGGTGGCGGCCTTCGGCGAGGCCGACGTGCTGCGCCTGCTCGGCGATGCCGGGATCATCCGCAACCGGCTCAAGGTGCAGGCGGCGATCCACAACGCGCAGGTGATCCAGGGCCTGCGCGCCAGCCACGGCAGCTTCGCCGCCTGGCTGGACGCGCAGCATCCGCGCAGCAAGGCGGAATGGATCAAGCTGTTCAAGCGCACCTTCCGCTTCACCGGCGGCGAGATCACCGGCGAGTTCCTGATGAGCCTGGGCTACCTGCCCGGCGCGCACCGCGAAGATTGCCCGGCGTTCGCGCGCATCGCGCAGCTGGATCCGCCGTGGATGCGCGCCGGCTGAAGCTGCCGGTGCGCGAGGAGCGGCACGACGCCACCTTGGCGCGGCCTGCACGAACGCTGCACGCCGCCGCCGGCATGGTCGGCACATGGCATTGCGCATCGGCATTTCCGGCTGGCGCTACCCGCGCTGGCGTGGCGTGTTCTATCCGTCCGGGCTGACCCAGCGGCGGGAGCTGGAGTATGCCGCGCACTGCTTCCGCTCGGTGGAACTCAACGGCTCGTTCTATTCGTTGCAGACCCCGAAAAGCTATGCCGCCTGGCACGACGCCACCCCGCGCGGCTTCGTGTTCGCGGTCAAGGGGCCGCGCTTCGTCACCCACCTGAAACGGCTGCGCGACTGCGAGCAGCCGCTGGCGAATTTCTTCGCCTCCGGCCTGCTCGCGCTGGGGCCGAAGCTGGGGCCGTTGCTGTGGCAGTTGCCGCCGTCATTGGCCTTCGATCACGAGCTGCTGGATGCGTTCCTTTCGCTGCTGCCGCGTACCAGCGAGAGCGCACTGGCGCTGGCGCGCAAGCGCGACGCTGCACGCATGCGCGATCGCAGCGTGCTGCGGATCGACCGCAACCGGCGCCTGCGCCACGCGCTGGAAGTGCGCCATCCCAGCTTCGCCACGCCGGAAGCGGTGGCCTTGCTGCGCAAGCACCGGGTGGCGCTGGTGCAGGCCGACACCGCCGGCAAGTGGCCGTACCTGGAAGACGTGACCGCCGACTTCCTGTACCTGCGCCTGCACGGCGATGCGCAGCTCTACGCCAGCGGCTACGACGACAAGGCGCTCGACGCCTGGGCCAGGCGCATCGACGCCTGGCATCGCGGCAGCGAACCGGCCGATGCGCAGCGGGTCGGCCCGCGTGCAACGGCGCGCGCGCGACGCGACGTGTACTGCTACTTCGACAACGACATGAAGGTGCATGCGCCGTTCGATGCGCGACGCCTGGCGCAACGGCTGGGCGTGCCGACGCCGTGCCCGGCGCGCGGCGACGAAAACGACAGCGACAGCGACAGCGACAGCGACAGCGAGGATTGAACGGCAGCTCGCCGCATGCGGTATTCCGGGATTGAGCCTCGCGCCATGACATCGCCCCGTCGCAGCGGCCTCCGCCACGTCGCGGCGCTACCGGCCATCCCCGTCGCGGCTGAAGCCGCTCCTACGGCTTGCCTGTCGTCGTGATCAAGGGATCGCTGACGTCACCCCACGCGTGCATGCGTCTACCGTGCTCGAAGACGCGCTGCCGACGCACTGGGCGGACCAGGCGTCGCGCTCCGGCACTGCCGTATCACCCCGCCAGCCGCGCCTGCCAGAACGGTGCCTGCGCCCAACGCCGCTCGCGCGCGTACAGGGCCCCGCGTTCGCGCAGGTAGGCGCGGAAGCGCGCGAAGACGCCGTCCTGGTACGCCGCCAGCGGTGCCGGGCCGGCGCCGTGCAGATGCGCTGTCAGTGCGTGCGCGGCGGCCTCGCCGTCGTGCAGGGCCTTGACGATGCCGTGCGCGGTCAGTGGATCGTAGGCGCTGGCCGCGTCGCCCACCGCCAACCAATCCTCGCCCACCACGCGGCTGAGGATCGCCGACGGCCCCAGCGCGGCGATCAGGCCATCGGCCTCGGGTGCACGCGCCCCGCCCTGCGCCAACCACTGCGCGACATGCCGGGTCTGGTGCGCCGCCGCCAGCCACACGTCGCGGTCCAGGTACTGACGTTGCCGGCGCGGGTCCAGCGCCAGGGCCAGCATCAAGCGCTCATGCGGCAGCTTCGCCGCATACCACCAGCCGTCGGCGCAGGCCTCCAGCAAGGCCTGCGACGGAATCGCCTCGGCGTGCTCCAGCGCGAACACACCGGCGACGAAGGCCAGGCAATCCACCTCGTTGCGGGCAACGCCCAGCCGCCGCACCGCCGCGGCGGCGATGCCGCTGGCGTCCACCAGGAACCCGGCGCGCAGCCGGCGCACGCCGCCCTGCTCTTCGTGCAGTTCCAGCACGTGATCGCCATCGGTGGCACGGCCGACCGCGCCCAGGCGCAGGCCGCGCAGCAGCGTGCCGCCCTGCGCCGGCACCGCGGCGGCCAGCATCGCATCGAAGGCGGCGCGGTCCACGTGCCAGCCCTTGCCGAGGCCGGCGACGATGAAATCGTTGTAGCCCAGCTCCGGTCGGCCCCAACTGGCGCAACTGCCGGCCGAGGCCAGCGGCTGCTGCGCCAGGAACGCGTCCCACACGCCCAGCCGCTGCAGCGCCGCACTGGCCGTCGGCGCCAGCGCCTCGCCCAGCCGCCAGCCCGCGGCGCGGCCCATGTCGACCACGACCACGTCCTCGACCCCGCGCGCGGCCAGCGCCAGCGCCGTGGCGCAGCCGGCCGCGCCGCCGCCGACGATGGCGACGGCGCAGCGGTCGTCCGAGGTCAGCGCAGCCGCCGGCTCAGGCAAGGCCATCGCTGTCGGCGCGCGCCTTGGCCGATCCCGACGAATAGGCCGGAATGTTCGCCATCGGCCAGGGGGCGACGAACTCCTGTCCCACCTCGAACTCGCTGGCCACTTCCAGGAACAGGTCGGGCGGGTATGGCGGCAGCCCCGTCGCCTGCGGGATCTGCGCGCCGCTGATGATGAAGCCGACCTTGGCCCAGTTGGCCACGAAGTCCTCGTACTCCTGAAAGCGGCCGGCCTGCGCCGGGTAGTCGGTATCGGTGCCGTTGCCGCGCACCGAATACACCTGCTGCCTCACGTACCACGTCTGCTCCTGCTCGTCGAACTGGCACAACTCCAGCGGGTAGACCGCGAATGGCCGCTCCGCCGGCCACGACCAGAACAGGGTGTTGTTCGGATTGACCGTCTGCTGCCCGGGATTGGGATCGGGCAGATGGGTGGCGCAGGAGTTGTAGTCGGTGTGCCAGGGCACCGACATGAACTTGGACAGATCGCCCGGCTCCACCGGATGCGTTTGCAGCGGCACATAGCCGAAGCTCAGGAACGCGCTGTCCTTGCTCGCCTTGCTGTAGTCCAGCGGCGCCTGGTTGATGCGGAACGGACCACAGTCCTTGGCCTGCCAGTCCTGCACGTAGAGATTGACGTCGCGGATCGGGAACGACACCTCGATGCCCGGGCTGTAGCGGCCGCCCAGGCAGTTCTGCAGGGTGACCCGGTCCAGCGCTTCGCCCGGCCCCAGCGTCGGCGCGCCCACCTGCACGTAGTTGTTGCCGTGCCACTGGCTCAGCAGGAAGTACTGGGTGGAACTGACGCTGAGGAAGCTCTTCTGCGCATCACCCAGCGACAGCGGCATCATCGGCGGGCCGGTCTCGGTGTCCGCGGCGGAAGCCGGATCGCGGATCAGCGTCTTCAGGTTGGGAATCTTGGCGCTCGGATCGTCGGTCGGCAGGATCTGCCCGATCGTGTCGTGGCCCTTGACCGCCCCCGACGGCAGGTTGGTGTTCCAGCGCTGCAGCATCGCCGCGTGGAAGATCGGCTGGATGTCGTCGCTGAAGGACGGCTGATAGGTCGGCAGAAACCCGCCGTTGGCGTACAGCGACGGCACCAGGCCCAGTGTACGTACCCACACGTCGTAGACATCGTCCCAGGTGGACACCACGTTGCGGGTCTGCGGCGCATAGCCCGGATCGCCGGTGACGTACCACGCGCCCTGCACGCTGGCGGTGCTGCCGTCGGTGAAGAGCAAAACGGCATTGACCGGGCCATCGGCGGCATCGTCGTACCACAGGCCGTTCTCGGTCGGGTCGCCCAACTCCGGATACTTGCCATCGGCCCCGATCACCGCCGAGGTCCGGGCGAAGCCGCCGGCGACGATCAGCGCGCCGTTGGCCTCCACGCGCATGTCGCCCAACGAATCGAGCTTGCCGAGCGGTTCGTGCAGCGTATGGAACATCGAGGGGAAGCTGACCGGATAGGCCGGCTGCTGGATCGTGCCGCCGGCATCTGCGTAGCTGGCGGTGGTGGTCATGTCGAAGGCGACCACGCTGCTGCCCGCGGCGGCGGCGCTGAGCGCGCGCGGGCCTGCATCGATCACCAACTGCCGCAACCGTGTCGGATCGTTGGGATCGGCCGGATTGGCCGCATCGGGATAGTTTGGGTTGCGCAGTTCCAGCAGCCCGGGCGACTCGTAGGCGCCGATACCACGGAACTGGCCGCCCTGGCTCACCGTCGAATAGTTGTTGAGCTTCTTGTTGGCCAGATGCACGGTCCACACGATGTCCTTGACCGTCTTGCCGTCGATCGTGCTGCCCACGTCCACGCGCACGCCGCCACCGTTGGGATACGTGCCGGAACTGCCGCTGGGGTAGGCGTAGATGTGGAAGCGCGCGGCCTGGCGCTTGACGTTGCCGTCGGCGTCGCGGAACTGCGCGGCGGTGATCGGCGTGGATTCGGTGCCCGGCTGCACCGGCAGTCCGCCGAACAGGCCGTCGGCACCGCGGGTACCGGCCGCGGTGACCGGCGCGAGATAGAACTCCTGGCTGTCGCCGACGCGGCCGATGCCGATCGCCGGATGCACGCGAAACACGTTGCTGGTCATGGTGACTTGCTCCTGATCCGGGTGAGAGGGACGCGCCTCAGCGCGGCGTGGCCGGCCGCGCCGCCGGCGGTGCCTTCTGCGGCAGCTGCGCCTGGAAGTAGTCGTTGATCACCACGTGGCTGATGTTGACGTTCAGCCCCGGCAACGACTGCGCGCGTGGATCGGGCGAGATCACCTGGGTGGTGTTGTGGCAGGCGAAGCAGTTGTTCTGCGTGCTCTGCACCTGGGTGAAGGTCTCGATGGTGGAATTGGACAGCTTGATCGAGCCGGTGAGCAGCGGCGGTGCGCCTGCGGGTGTCGGCGTGGGAATGCATTCCAGGGCCGAACCCGGTTGGAACGTGCAGTTGGGCGCCAACGCATCCTCGGCGACGAACCAGATCGCGCCGACCTCGAAGTAGTTCTTCCACACGTCGTTCAACTGGCCCTGCACTGACGTGTTCATCGACTGGATGTTGGCGATGTTGCAGTCCTGACCGCTCGGGCACGGCTTCTGCCCGCCAAACGGCACCATGCGGCACACCTGCGTGACCGGGCTCAGGGTCTGCGTCTGCGCGTTCAAGGTCAGCGCACCGGCACCGGCCGCGTTGACGTTGCATTGCTTCATCGGCGTGCCTGCCTGGTAGAACGTCCAGTCCTTTGCGGAAACGACGTCGTTGGGCAGCATCTCCTCCGCAGGCTTCGGCAGGTCCGGCGCGTTGTCCTGGTGCTCGAACGTGGCCCAGATCATCTCCGGATGGCCGGCGACCGTGCCGCCGATGTGGAAACCGACCAGCGCCACGGTCTGGGTTTCGGTATCGCCGGTGGCGATGAGCTTGCCCTTGCGCATGGCCAGCTTGGCGATCGTGGCCTGCCGGGTATAGAACGTGGACACGTCCTCGCCCGGCTGCACCACCTTCCATGCCGCCTTCAGGGTCATGCTGCCGACCGGAAAGGGCGTCTTCGGATCGAAGGCACGCAATGCCTTGGGATCCTGCAGGTGATTGCTGGCCATGAACTGGCCGAACACGTCGTTGGAATGGATCGAGTAATAGACCGCGCGCCCATGCCGATCCACCAGCACGCCGTCCGGGCCCGCCTGATCGATCAGTTCGACGGTGCGCGCCTGCTGCGAGCGGCCGATCAACGGATCGAGGACGCCGTCGGCCACGCCGCCGATGCCATCGCTGGACATGCTCAGGAAGCGCGGCTGCCCGCCCACGTCCTGGGTCAGCCACAGGAACGTATTCCACGACCACTGATGGAACTCGCAATTGCTGCTGGACGCGAAGCCCGCCGAATCCGGCGCCGGCGTTTGCGCATGCGGGAACCACGACGGCGCCGGCGGCCCCGGCGGCATGCAGTCGGTTGCGCCTGGCGCGGGCCCCGATCCGGATCCCGCCACGGGCGTGGGTGTCGGCGTGACCGTCCCGCCACCGCTGCCGGGCTTCGATCCCGACCCAGGATTCACGGCAGAGCATGCCGCGACCACCACACAGACCAATGCCGCGAATCCCATCGCACGTTTCATCGCACTGCCCCTCGTTCCGTGGAAAAGCTGTAAGCGCCGGCATCCGTCGCGACGCGCCGGACAGGCAGCACCGCGTCGCCGCGCAGGCGCGGCGTCGAACATCGTGGTGAACGTCATGCAGGTGGGATCGCGCTCCCCGCGATCGCGTTGCGCCGTCCGTGCGCACTCATCCTTTCTTCGACAGCAGCATGCGCTGCGTCACACTTGGACAGCAAGACCGTTTCGTAGACACCACGGCAATTCCGTAGACAGTTGCCGTCATGCACGGGCGATGCCGTGCCCAGCACAGTGCAGCGGCACGCCGATGGACGGCGGGCATTGCGTGCATGTCCTGCATGACCAAGCGCAGCACGCGCGGATCGCGCGACGTTCGCGCTTCCGCAAGGAACACGCGCCTGCTGCAATGCGCACGTCGCCGATCGCGCGACGGCGACCGGCGGCGGACCTCACACGCCCATGTAGCGGCCGGCGCGGTGGTTGAACATCAGCACCAGGCTCAGCACCACCGCGCCGATCGCCGAGTACAGCACCTGCTGCGGCGCCAGCAGCCAGAACGCCACCGCCATCAGCGCCGCATCGAAGCTCATCTGCACCTTGCCCGCACTCCAGCCGCGGCTGCGCTGCAGGTAGACCGCGAGGATGCCGACGCCGCCGAGGCTGGCGCGGTGGCGGATGAAGAACAGGATGCCCAGGCCGACCAGCGCACCACCGACCAGTGCCGAGAACAGCGGCGTCATCGTCGCCCACTGCGCCCAGCGCGGCAGCAGGTCGGTCAGCAGGCCGCAGGCGGCGACCGCGACGAAGGTCTTGAGGGTGAACTCCCAGCCCATGCGCCGCACCGCCAGCCAGTAGAACGGCAGGTTGACCAGCACGAACATCAGGCCGAAGTTCCAGCCCAGCGCGTAGTGCAACAGGAAGGCCACGCCGGCCATGCCGCCGATCATCAGCCCGCCATGGGCGAACACCGCCAGCCCAAGCGAGGCCACCAGGGTCGCCAGCAGCATGCCCTGCACGTCCTCGGCCACGCTGTGGCGCAGCGCGCGCGCATCCTGCACGGTGCCGGCCGAATCCGGCGGCGGGGTCAGCGGTCCGGCGGTGACGACAGTGCCGTCGTCGGGCAACGGGTCCAGGTCCGGACGCAGATCGGAATCGGGAAGGCTCACGGGAGGGGGGGCACAGCGTGGGGGGCGGTATTAGACACCAGCCGCGAGTCTGTTGCACATGAAACTTTGATGGCCGTGTGCAGTTGGCGAATGCAGGAACACCGTGCAACCCGCCCCAGCAGCGCACCGCGCTCCTATCGAGTCGGCAACTTGACCTGGATCTCGTGCTGCGCCACCACAATCGTCATCACCATCCCAACCAGTATCACCAGTGCCAACGGCCCGGCGATCGCCAGCCACGCCCAGGTCCAGGCAGTGAAGCGCTCCGCCGCGCTCTGCGGCAGGCCGCGCGCCTGCTTGAACCGCACCAGGCGCTGGTTGACCAGCAGGACCGGCGTCCAGGTCAGCAGCGCCAACAGCGACAGCGCCGAGGGCCACACGCCAAGCAGGCTCAGGCAGACATAGGCCAACGCCGGCCCCAGCCAGCCGACCAGGGCGCCACGCTGCGCGCCGATGGTGCGTTCCAGCCCGCGAAAGCAGGCGAATACCCAAAGCAGCGAGAACACCGAGCGCCACACCGGCGAGATGCGCCGGCGCCCGGACAGCAGGCGCAAGGCGCGCCAGTTGCGATAGAACCAGTACAACGCATACCAGCCGAAGCTGGTCGCGCACAGCAGCGCCAGCTTGGCCGCCGGGGGCGCGAACAGCGTGGACAGCGGGTCGGCGGGTGCCGCAGCGGTCGCGGTGTCGGGCAGCGCGGCGACGGGGGCGGCGTAGGGGTTGTCGGTTTGCATGGCTCGCATTCTGGCGCACCGTACCCTCATCCGCCCCTGCGGGGCACCTTCTCCCGAGGGGAGAAGGAAGCACAAAGCCCCTCTCCCATCGGGGCGACAGGACGCGGCCTGCGCGCCACTGGCGCGCGCACCCTGGAGCGCCCGCGCCGCAAGCGCGGGCCGGGGCGCGGAGCGGGGGTTGGGTGAGGGTACGGCGCGAAGCGTCTCGCGGAGTTCGAGTGCACGAGGCTGCGCCCGTACCCTCATCCGCCCCTTCGGGGCACCTTCTCCCTAGGGGAGAAGGGAGCAAAAAGCCCCTCTCCCACCGGGGCGACAGGGTGCGGCCTGCGCGCCACTGGCGCGCGCACACTGGAGCGCCCGCGCCGCAAGCGCGGGCCGGGGCGCGGAGCGGGGGTTGGGGTGAGGGTCCGGCGCGAAGCGTCCCGCCAAAACAGAAACACGAGGTTCCGCCCTACCCTCATCCGCTTTTTCGGGGACCCGTTCCCCGAGAAGGACACCATGGTCCCGACCGGAGACGCGGAACACTCAGCGCACCGCCACCGCGCGGCGCTGCCGCTTGTCCGCGTACATCTCCGCATCGGCGCGTTCGAGAAGTTCCTCCAGCGCCTCCGCGTCCAGATCCCGGCGGTGGCACAGGGCCAGGCCGAAGCTGGCCGACAGGGCGGTCGCGAATCCGTCGTCGTCGCCGGGCTTGGCAAGCGCACCGCGCAGCGCGTCGATCAGCCCCTGCGCCTTCTCCGGCGTGGTCAGCGGCAGGTAGAGCGCGAACTCGTCGCCGCCCCGGCGCCCCAGCAACTGGCCCGGCCGCAGGCAGCGCCGGCAGCGCTTGACGAAGGCACGCAGGGCGGCATCCCCGGCGGCGTGTCCGAACTGGTCGTTGATCGCCTTGAGGTTGTCCATGTCGGCGACGATCACCGCCAGCGGACGCGGGTCCTGCGCGGCCAGTTGCAGATCGTTGAGCACCTGCTCCAGGAATCCGGTGCGCGACAGCGCCGCGGTCACCGGATCGCGCACCAGCGCATGGCGCAGCCGCGTGTTGTCGGCATAGAGCCCAGGGACGGCCAGGCCGAAGTAGCTGTTCGCCGCCAGGCTGATCATGGCGAACTGCAGCGCGAGCGCCTGCGCCTCGAGCCGCAACAGCGGCGTGGCCACGGCGATCAGCAGGCTGAAGGCCGCGATCGCCACCAGCGCCTGCAGCATCCCGTGGGTATGCACGATCCACAACTGGATCACCACCACCACGAACAGCGCGAACACCACGGCCGGCTGCCGCGGCAACGCCGCCGCCAGCGCCATCACCACCAGGGTGACGCCGAGCAGCAACGCGAGCTTGACCAGGTAGGCAGAGACGCTTCCAGCCGGCGCGACCATCCCCGACAGGCGCGGGATACCCGGCTGCGGCACGATCTGCAGCCACTCGGCCAGGCGCAGCACCCCGACGATCGCCAGCGGGCCGAGCGCCAGCAAGCCGGCGTAGTCGCCGATCGCCCACGGGATCAGCTGCGCCAGCATGCTGGGCAAGTCGATGGCGCCGGTGACGGCCAGTCCCGCGCCGCCCAGACAGGCAGACAGCAGCGACGCCACACCGCCCCCCAGGATGAAGCAGGTGACCACACGTGGCAGGCTGCTCGAGGACACCCCGCGGCCGACCAGGCGCAGCAGCCAGGCCAGCCCACCCCAGACGCAGAACTGCTGGGCGGTGAACAACAGCGCGTATCCCAGCACCGCCCGACCGGGGACCACGGGGTGGCCGCTGGTGCGATAGAAGCTGAGCAGCGTGGCCAGCACGCAGGCGCTGGCGATCGCCGGCGCACCGCGCCAGCCCAGCACCATGAAGGTGGCCAGCGTCACCGCCACCGGCGGAAACCACAGGCTCGCATGCGGCTGGTAGTCCAGGACCCGCGCCAACTCGAAGACCGCCAGCCACGCCGCCACCAGCACCACCGACAGCACCAGCAGCGCGCCGGGACGGCGCGGCGCCGCGACGCGCGTACGCAACGGCGCCTCGGCGTCCCTGCCTGTCATCCATCCGACTCCGCGCGGCCACGGCCGATGGCCGAACCGGGGCCGGCGAAGGCGGTGACCGCGCTGTCGTCGCTGCCGCCCACCACTACCGTGGCACCGCTGTTCAGACGGATCGGCCAGCTCATGTTGTCCGTGCCATAGGACCATTGCTGCGTCCCGTCGCCCGCGTTCCAGAGGGTGAACGCGCCGGGCGTCCCATCGGGATGGCCATCGGCCAGCCCCAACCACTGCCCGTCCGGGTCGAACGCCAGGTCGTTGGGCGAGTGCGCGCTGTGCGCGGTCCACTGCGGCGTCGCGGCGGTACCGGCATCGGCGTACACGGCGATGACGCCACCGCCCTTGAGATTGCCGGCGATCGCGACCTTGTTGCCGGCGCGATCGCAGGCCACCCCGTAGATGGTCGTGGCGCCCTCGGGCACCGTCTCGGTCCAGGCCGGCCCAGGCGTTTTCTGGAACGCCGCCACGTCGAACGCGTACAGCGTGCCGTCGCTGGCACCGGCATAGGCGCGGCGGCCATCGCCCGACAGCGCCGCGGCATGGACGCGGGCCTGCTTGGGCAACTGCCAGCGCGTCAGCGTCCCCGGTTGTCCCGATGCGATCGAAAACAGGATGATCTCGCCCTGTGCGCTGGCCACCAGTCCGACCGTGCCATCGGCGGCGAGGCCGGTGGCGATGACGCTGTCGGCGCTGTCGCCGGTGCCACCGGCGCTCAGCGCGATGCACACGGGCGCACCGAAGGACGCGTCGCTGTCGCGGCAGAACAGATAGCCCTGCTCGGCACCGGCCAGCAACGTGCGCCCACGCGCATCCAGCGCCACCATGTTGCCGCGGACAGGGAGCGCATGGGACAGCAGCTCCTTTCCGCCCGGGACCGCCCAGGCACTGATGAAGCCCGCATACGGTTGCTGGCTCTTCCAGCCGCAACTGGCCACGGTGCTCCCGTCCGCTGCCACGTCGACCCAGTACACGCCCTGCCAACCTTGGAATTCCTGCGTCAGCAGGCGGTTGCCGGCGCGATCCCACGCATAGGTGCCGAAGCACCCTTGCTGGTCGTCGCCCACATCGCTGCGCGTGGCCGCGGGTGCGATGCGTTCGAAGATCTTGCGTTGCTCGAGCGGCACCGCATCCAGCCCAGGAACCTGCGACAGACCGCCGTACTGGTGGAAAAAGGTGCCGGCGACGATGACATTGCCATCGCCGGACACCGCCACGGAATTGATGTAGTAGCCGGCATGCGGCTGTGTCGACCAGAGCACCTCGGGCACGTCGTTCATGGCGGCTTCCTTCTCTTCGGCTGAACAGTCCGCGATGGATCTCGGCGGACAGTTGACTGAAAACACGACATCCATGGACGCAACTGAAGCAGCCGCTACGACGTGGGCCGCCCCTCAACGTATCCTGCACCCCACCTTGCGCTCGCCTGCCAAGCCGGCTCAGCGCACCTCGGCGATCTCGACCCCGTCCAGGCCCTGCGCCAGGGTGCGCGCGTCGCCGCCCTGCGCCAGCTTGATGCGCAGACGCACCTCGTTCTGCGAATCGGCGTGGCGCAGCGCATCCTCGTAGCTGATCTCGCCGGCCTGGTACAGCTCGAACAGGCTCTGGTCGAAGGTCTTCATGCCCAGGTTGGTGGACTCCTTCATCACGTCCTTGAGCTTGTGGATCTCGCCCTCGCGGATGTAGTCCTGCACCAGCGGCGTGCCGAGCATGATCTCCATGGCCACGCGGCGGCCCTTGCCGTCCGGGGTCGGGATCAGCTGCTGCGCGACCACGCCGCGCAGGTTCAGCGACAGGTCCATCAGCAGCTGGCTGCGGCGGTCCTCGGGGAAGAAGTTGATGACGCGGTCCATCGCCTGGTTGGCGTTGTTGGCGTGCAGGGTGCACAGCACCAGGTGGCCGGTCTCGGCGAAGGAGATGGCGTGGTCCATGCCCTCGCGGGTGCGCACCTCGCCGATCATGATCACGTCCGGCGCCTGGCGCAGGGTGTTCTTCAGCGCGTTCTCCCAGCTGTCGGTGTCGATGCCGACCTCGCGCTGGGTGATGATGCAGCCCTCGTGCTTGTGCACGAACTCGATCGGGTCCTCGATGGTGATGATGTGCCCGGTGGAGTTCTGGTTGCGGTAACCGATCATCGCCGCCAGCGAGGTCGACTTGCCGGTGCCGGTGGCGCCGACGAAGATGATGATGCCGCGCTTGGTCATCGCCAGGGTCTTGATCACCGGCGGCAGGTTCAGCTCGTCCACGCTGGGAATGCGCGTCTCGATCCGGCGCAGCACCATGCCGACCTGGTTGCGCTGGTAGAAGCAGCTGACGCGGAAGCGCCCCACCCCGGCCACGCCGATGGCGAAGTTGCACTCGTGGGTCTTCTCGAACTCCTCGCGCTGCGCCGGCGTCATCACGTTCAGCACCAGGTCGCGGCTCTGCTGCGGGGTCAACGGCGTCTGCGTGATCGGGGTGATCTTGCCGTGCACCTTGATCGCCGGCGGCATGCCCGAGGTGATGAACAGGTCCGACGCCTTCTGGTGCGCCATCAGTTTCAGGAAGGAGGTGAAGTCGATGGTGCTCATGGCGTGCTCCTTCGGAGCGGGGATTGGGGAGTCGGGATTGGGGATTGGTCAGAGCGGGCATCCTAGGATCGGTGGGATAACTGCTTTCGCGAATCCCCAATCCCGAATCCCCAATCCCCGCTACTCGAACAACCGCTTGTCCTTGGCGTACTCGCGGGCCTGGTTGCGGGTGATCAGGCTGCGCTTGACCAGGTCCTGCAGGTGCTGGTCCAGGGTCTGCATGCCGTTCTGCTGGCCGGTCTGGATCGCCGAGTACATCTGCGCGACCTTGTCCTCGCGGATCAGGTTGCGGATGGCGGGGGTGCCGACCATGATCTCCCAGGCCGCGGTGCGGCCGCCGCCGACCTTCTTCAGCAGCGCCTGCGAGATCACCGCGCGCAGCGATTCGGACAGCATCGAGCGCACCATCGGCTTCTCGCCGGCGGGGAACACGTCGATGATGCGGTCGATGGTCTTGGCCGCCGAGCTGGTGTGCAGGGTGCCGAACACCAGGTGGCCGGTTTCCGCCGCGGTCAGCGCCAGGCGGATGGTTTCCAGGTCGCGCAACTCGCCGACCAGGATGATGTCCGGGTCTTCGCGCAACGCCGAGCGCAGCGCCTCGTTGAAGCCGTGGGTGTCGCGGTGCACCTCGCGCTGGTTGATCAGGCACTTCTGCGAGGTGTGCACGAATTCGATCGGATCCTCGACGGTGAGGATGTGGCCGTATTCGTTCTTGTTGATGTAGTCGATCATGCCGGCGAGCGTGGTCGACTTGCCCGAGCCGGTCGGCCCGGTGACCAGGATCAGGCCCTGCGGCTGGTCGATCAACTGGCGGAAGATCGGCGGGCAGCCGAGGTCTTCCAGGGTCAGCACTTCCGAGGGAATGGTGCGGAACACCGCGCCGGCGCCGCGGTTCTGGTTGAACGCGTTGACGCGGAAGCGCGCCAGGCTGGGAATCTCGAAGGAGAAGTCGACCTCGAGGAATTCCTCGTAGTCGCGGCGCTGCTTGTCCGACATGATGTCGTAGACAAGCGCATGCACCTGCTTGTGGTCCAGCGCCGGAATGTTGATGCGGCGGACGTCGCCATCGACCCGGATCATCGGCGGCAGGCCCGCAGACAGGTGCAGGTCGGACGCCTTGTTCTTGACCGAGAACGCCAATAGTTCAGCGATATCCATACGCTGCTTTTCCCCTTGGGCTGCGACTGGAAGGATGATTCCCCGGCCGGCAGTATAGCGCCCTTCCCTTTGCCGGAACGCCGCCGTGCCCCTCTCTCCGCTGCAACAGATTCGCCTGGACATGGACCGTGCCGCCGACGCCGCAGGGCGCCCGCACGCGCAGTTGCTGGCGGTGTCCAAGACCCAGCCGGCCGAGGCCGTGGCGGCGCTGGCCGCGCAGGGGCAGCGCGCGTTCGGCGAGAACTACGTGCAGGAAGCGGCGGCCAAGATCGCCGCGCTGGCCGCGGCCGGACTGGAATGGCATCTGATCGGCCACCTGCAGTCGAACAAGGCCGAACAGGCGGCGACGCTGTTCGACTGGGTGCAGACCGTGGACCGTCCCAAGCTGGTCGCCGCCCTCGCCAAGGGTCGCGCGGCAGCACCCGAACGCGCGCCGCTGAACGTGCTGATCCAGGTCAACATCGACGACGAGGCCAGCAAGCATGGCTGCCAGCCCGACGCCGTGGACGTGCTGGCCGCGGCCATCGCCGCGCAGCCGGCGCTGACGCTGCGCGGGCTGATGGCCATTCCCGCGCCGTGGCCGGAAGCCGAACGCCGCATCGACGCGTTCGCGCGCATGCACGCCCTGTTCGCGCGGCTGCGCACCGCCCATCCGCAGGTCGACACCTTGTCGATGGGCATGAGCGGCGACTTCGCCGACGCCATCGCCGCCGGCGCCACCATGGTGCGGGTCGGCACCGCCCTGTTCGGGGCGCGCGGCCCGCGCGCTTCCGGCTGAACCGGCTGCTGCCGCGCCGCATTACCGCAGTGCCCGTGACACCGTGATGATTTGTCTACGGCCGCTTCAAAATCGATTCACCAACATCGGAATTCTGTCGTAGGCGATCTCGTTGAAAACCATAGAGTTTCGGGATGAATGAAAGGTTCGCGCCGACAGCGCTTCCTGAACCATGCGACACGGTTGCAAACCGTTAATTCAGTCACGTTTCAGACGCACGCGCTTCGCTTCCATGTCGGCCGACCGCGGGTACTCCGCAGTCCATTGCCGAATGCGCTCGGCTCGAACGAGGTCACAGATGCAAGCATCCACCCGATTGCTGTTCGCCTCCTGCGTCATTGGTCTGCTGCACGTCCCCGCGGCCATGGCCGCGCCGACGGCGACGCCGGCCTGGACCAACGAAGAAGCGATGATGTCGCCCGCGGAAGTCCAGGCACGCACCGCCTGGCGCGAAACCATGGCGCATCAACCGACGCCGGCGGAAGGCTGCTTCCATGCCAACTTCCCCGATACGCAGTGGCAAACGGACGTCTGCAAGACCCTGACCCGCCGCGTGCATCCGATCCCGCACAAGATCTTGTTCGGCGCCACCGAAACCACCGGCAACGGCTACGACTACGCGCTGCGTTCCAGCAGCCTGATCAGCAAGGTCGTGGGCAGCTTCCCGCAGGTGACCGGCGTGACCTCGGAGAAAGGCGTGGGCGTGGCCTCCTTCGGCGGCGGCGGCATCCTCGGCCCGAACGAGTACTCGCTGCAGATCAACTCCAACTACAACGCCACCACCAGCGTCTGCGGCGGCCGCTCCGGCTGCACCGTGTGGCAGCAGTTCGTCTACGCCACCGACTACGAGACCCAGGGCCAGGCGGCGGTGTTCATGCAGTACTGGCTGATCGGCTACGGCAGCAGCTGCCCGAGCGGCTGGATGAGCGGCGGCGGTTCGGACTGCTACCGCAACAGCAATGCGGTCAGCGCGCCGGACGTGCCGGCCACGCAACTGGCCAACCTCAAGCTGACCGGTTCGGCCACCGCCAACGGCAACGACACCATCACCTTCACCAACAACGGCACCGCCTACAGCGTCAGCGCCAGGGACAGCGTGGTCAAGCTGGCCACCGTGTGGAAGGACGCCGAGTTCAACGTGGTCGGCAACGCCGGCGGTTCCAGTGCCAACTTCAACTCCGGCTCGTCGATCACGGTGAAGGTGGCCGCCACCAACGGCTCCACCGCCGCCCCGACCTGCGCAGCCAATGCCGGCAGCACCGGCGAGACCAACAACCTCAACCTGGGCAGTTGCTCGACGGCCGGCGGCAGCACGCCGTCGATCACCTTCACCGAGTCCAACTGAGCCCGCCGCGCCAGACCGCACGCAGCGGCTGGCGCGTTCTCGTCCGACACCATCCGGTTGCGCCGCACCGCAGCACTGCGGCGCGGCGCAGCCGCTACCATGACGCTCCCTCTTCGCGACGGTGTTGCGCCATGGCTTCCGCTTCCCCCGATTCCCACGCCGCCGACATCGCCTTCATCGGCGGCGGCAACATGGCGCGCAGCCTGATCGCCGGCCTGGTCCGGCAGGGCGCCGATCCGCGCCGCATCCGCGTGGCCGAGCCGGGGGCGGCGCTGCGCGAAGCCCTGGTCGCCGAGTACGGCGTCCACGCCGTCGCCTCCGCGGCCGAGGCCGCCGACGGCGCGGCGCTGTGGATGTTCGCGGTCAAGCCGCAGGTGCTGCGCGGGGTCTGCACCGAGCTGGCCACGCTGGCACTGGCGCAGCGGCCGCTGCTGGTGTCCATCGCCGCCGGCATCACCACCGCGCAACTGGACCGCTGGCTCGGCGGTGGCCACGCCCTGGTCCGCGCGATGCCGAACACCCCGGCCCTGCTCGGCGCCGGCGTCACCGGCCTGTTCGCCAGCGCCGGCGTCGACGCCGGGCAGCGCGCCCACGCCGAGCGTGTGCTGGCCGCGGCCGGGGTCACCGTGTGGGTCGAGGACGAAGCGCTGATCGATGCGGTCACCGCCGTCTCCGGCAGCGGACCTGCCTATGTCTTCCTGCTCGCCGAGGCGATGGAAGCGGCCGGCATCGCGCAGGGCCTGCCCGCCGACACCGCGCGTACCCTGACCCTGCAGACCGTGCTCGGCGCGGCGCGCATGCTCACCGAGTCCGGCGAGGCGCCGAGCGAACTGCGCCGCCGGGTGACCTCGCCCAACGGCACCACCCAGGCCGCGATCGAGACCTTCCAGCGCGGCGGCTTCGAGGCGCTGACTGAAGCCGCGATCGCCGCGGCGGCGCAACGCGGCCGTGCCCTGTCCGCCGCCAACGACGACTGAGCGCGGCTGACGCCATGCTGCGCTGCCGCCAGGCGGGCGCGGACGGTACTCGGCATCGGTGCCGCCCCCTCGTACACTGCGGTTGCTGCGCGCCGTCCGCATCCCGCTGGCGACGGCGCACGACGTGTTGTTCGCCACGCCAACCCGGAGAACGCCGATGCGTGTCCTGCCCGTTGCGCTGCTGTGCCTGGCCCTGGCCGCCTGCTCGGACCAGGACACCCCACGCCCGGCGACGCTGCTCGCCGCCACGCCGGCGCAGGCAGATTTCGGCACGCTGCGCGTGCACTACAACGCCTTGCCCACCCTGGCGATGAGCGAAGACGTGGCACGCCGCTACGGCATCGCCCGCGAGGCCGACACCGCGTTGGTGATGATCGCGTTGCGCACCCTGCATGGCGGCGAGGAAGCGCCGGCGGTGGGCACGGTCGAGGCGGTGGCGACCGACCTCAGCGGCCAGCGCCAGCCGGTGGCGCTGCGCGCCGTCCGCACCGACGTCTACACCGACTACGTCGGCACGGTGCGCAGCAGCGCCCACGACCAGCTGCGCTTCGTGGTGCAGGTGCGCAGCGCCGACGGCACCGGCACGGTGCGCTTCACCCGCAATTTCTAGCGCGCGCAGTGTAATGCGCGCCGTCCCACATGCGCCGTCCCATCTGTAGGAGCGGCTTCAGCCGCGACCGGGCGTTACCGGGAAGGCCCGGTCGCGGCTGAAGCCGCTCCTACGGGCACACCGACATAGGGACACCGATCAAGGTGATTACAGGTACGCGTTGTGGGAGGGACTTCAGTCCCGACTGCATGCAGCGTCAGGGGCCCTTTCCTTTTCGCTAGTGCGACTGAGAGCACGATGAAGGAACCTACGTCTTCATCATCTCGAAAAGTTCTGTACCCGCGCCGCGCTCAAGACAATCACTCTGCGCATCACCTGAGCGCGCAAAAGCGGCCATACCGCGACGGCCACCGGCATCGCGTCGGGACTGAAGTCCCTCCCACATCCTCTACGTTCCACATCGCGGCGCTGTCGCGTGCCGTAGGAGCGGCTTCAGCCGCGACCGGGCTTACCGTTAACGACCAGTCGCGGCTGAAGCCGCTCCTACGGACAGATCGACAGACCGATCTATGCAAACGAGCGCGGTGACCACAGGCGCCCGTTGTGGGAGGGACTTCAGTCCCGACTGCATGCAGCGTCAGGCCCCTTTCCTCCTCGCCCGTCGGGACGGAAGCCCACGGTAAAGCGCCACGTCTCCACTCTTCTTCTCGATGAGCTCGGCAACCGCGACGTCCACCGGCATCGCGCCGGGACTGAAAGTCCCTCCCACACCGTCTCGATCCCACATCGCGGCGCCGTCGCTTGCCGTAGGAGCGGCTTCAGCCGCGACCGGGCGTTACCGGTGAGGCATGTCGCGGCTGAAGCCGCTCCTACGGACAAACCGACGTAAGCACGAGCAAGGCAATCACAGAAGTCGCCACGCACAGAGGCGCCGCTCACTCCTCCGCCCAGCGCTGCGGCCCATCGCCGTGCGCGGCCAGGGTGTCGGCCGGATTGCTGAGCCGGCAGCGGCGCAGCGACAGGCAGCCGCAGCCGATGCAGTCGGTGAGCTGGTGGCGCAGGCGGGTCAGCTGCAGGATGCGCGCGTCCAGCTCCTCGCGCCACACCGCCGACATCCGTGCCCACTCGGCGCGGGTCGGGGTGCGCGCGTCGGGCAACTGCGCGAAAGCGGCCCTGACGCTGTCCAGCGGCACGCCGACGCGTTGCGCCACGCGGATCACCGCCAGCCGGCGCAGCACGTCGCGCGTGTAGCGGCGCTGGTTGCCGGCGGTGCGCATGCTGCGGATCAGGCCCTTGCTCTCGTAGAAATGCAGCGCCGACACGGCCACCCCGCTGCGCGCGGCGACCTGACCGACGCTCAGTTCCTCCTGCATCGCTTGACCTCGAGTCCGGTTGAGGTTGCATGCTGCACGGGCTGCACGCGCCCACGCAAGTCGCCGCCGGCAGACGTCCACCCGCTTTCCCAGGTACGCCGATGCAAGACCACGCCACCACCGCCGCCGCTCCATCCGCCCCTGCTGCTAGCGGCTCCGTGCTGGCGCCGGCCTACCGCGCCACCACCATCGGCATGGTCGCGCTGGTCTCGCTGATCGCCTTCGAGGCGCTGGCGGTGGCCGCGGCGATGCCGACCGTGGCCCGCGAACTGGACGGCCTGCGGCTGTACGCGCTGGCCTTCGGCGGCACCCTGGCCACCAGCGTGATCGGCATGACCGTGGCCGGGCGCTGGAGCGACCTGCATGGACCGGCGGCGCCGCTGTGGACCGGCCTGGCCTGCTTCGTCTGCGGCCTGCTGCTGGCCGGTTTCGCGCCCTCGATGGGATTCCTGCTGGCCGGCCGGCTGGTGCAGGGCCTGGGCGCCGGCGCGATCTCGGTGGTGCTGTACGTGCTGGTCGCGCGGCTGTATCCGCAGGCGATCCGCCCGCGCATGTTCGCCGCGTTCTCCGCAGGCTGGGTGGTGCCGTCGCTGATCGGTCCCAGCATCAGCGGGTTGATCGTCGAGCATGTCGGCTGGCGCTGGGTGTTCTTGGCGGTGCCGCTGCTGGCGCTGCCGGCAGCGGCGCTGCTGTGGCCGTCACTGCGGCGCCTGCCGCCCGCCGCAAGCGCGGACGGTGCCAGCGGTACGGCGCGGCTATGGTCGCTGGGCGCCGCGGCCGGCGTCTGCCTGCTGTATCTGGGCGGCCAGCAGCGCGGGCTGTGGGCGGCACTGCTGTTGCCATCGGCGCTGGCGCTGTTGGCGCTGTGCACCTGGCGGCTGCTGCCGGCCGGCACCCTGCGCGCCGCGCGCGGCCTGCCCAGTGTGATCGCGCTGCGCGGCATCGCCGGCTCGGCGTTCTTCGGCTGCGAGGCGTTCCTGCCGCTGCTGCTGTCGCGCGAACGCGGGCTGTCGCCGGTGTGGGCCGGCGTGGCGTTGAGCGCTGGCGCGCTGGGCTGGTTTGCCGGCTCCTGGTACCAGGGCCACTACGGCCGCGACGCGACCCGGCTGCGGCGGCTGCGGCTGGGCTGCACGCTGATGGCGCTGGGCATCGCGACCACCACGCTTGCGCTGCTGCCGGCAGTGCCGGCGGCGCTGGCGATCGGCGGCTGGACCGCGACCGGCCTGGGCATGGGCCTGATCTACCCGACCCTGGCGGTGCTGACCCTGACCCTGTCGCCGCCGGCGCGGCAGGGCCGCAACAGTTCGGCGCTGCAGTTGAGCGAGGCGATCGCGGTGGCGACCACGCTGGCGGTCGGCGGCTCGCTGTTCGCCGCGCTGCTGGCGTACTCGGCCGCCGCGGCCTACCTGTCGACCTTCGCCGTCGCCGCGCTGATGGCCTTGCTCGGCCTGGCCATCGCCGGCCGCACCCAGCCGGAGCGTGGCTAGGCCGTGTCCTCCATCCCCGCGCACATCGCGCCATGGTGACGCACACGCGCGGCAGAGACGCGCGAGGCGACGATCCTCTGTCCGCGTCCGAACGCTGACGCGGCCATGGATGCGGGGATCGCGGCGCTTCCGGTGGGCCCTGTCCGGTGTGCCGCCGACGCCGCGCGGCGTGCGCCGACCGCCAGCCAGGCCCTGCGCCACGCAACGCTGCCGACGCACCGGCCAGACCACGCGGCGTGCCCGGGGATCGAGAAAAGCCCTACCTCGCGCCCACGCCCCTGGCCCAGGCCTGGATGATGTCGGCGATGGCGCGCACGCCGTCGGTGAGCGCGGCCGGCCCCGGCTGCAGGATCAGTGGCGACTTGATCTCGAACAATTGCCCGTCGCGCACCGCCGGCATCGCCGCCCAGCCCGGCCGCGCGGCGACGCGCTCGGGACGGAAGCGCTTGCCGCACCAGGAGCCGAGGATGATGTCCGGCGCGCGCCGCACCACCTCGTCGCCGTTGGCCAGGATCCGCGCCTTGGCCAGCGGCTGCACCGACAGTTCCGGGAACACGTCGTCGCCGCCGGCGATGCCCACCAGTTCGGCCACCCAGCGGATGCCGGTGATGATCGGCTCGTCCCATTCCTCCAGGTACACCCGCGGCCGCCGCGGCAAGGTGGCGGCCTGCGAGGCGATGGCGTCGAGCCCGCGCTGCAGTTCGTCGGCATAGGCCACGGCGCGCGGCCCGGCACCGACCAGCGCGCCGAGCCGGCGGATGTAGTCGAGGATGCCGTCGACGCTGCGATGGTTGGCGATCCACACCTCCACGCCATGCCGCACCAGTTCGGCGGCGATGTCGGCCTGGATGTCGGAGAAGCCGATGGCCAGGTCCGGCTGCAGCTTGAGGATCTCGCCGATCTTGGCGCTGGTGAAGGCGCTGACCTTGGGCTTGTCGCGGCGCGCCTGCGGCGGACGCACGGTGAAGCCGCTGATGCCGACGATGCGCTGTTGTTCGCCGAGCGCGTACAGCGTCTCGGTCGGCTCCTCGGTCAGGCAGACGATGCGCTGCGGGCCCACGCTCAGTGCGCCTCGCTCGAGCACGCGCGCACCGCGGCGGCGGTGCTGCGGCAGGCCAGGCCGGCGCCGCTCACGGGAACAGCATCCGCTTGCTCCAGTGGCCGGCGGCATCGGCTTCGTAGCGCCAGCGCTCGTGCAGGCGGTACTTGGCGCCGTACCAGAACTCGAAGCTGCGCGGCACCACGCGGAACCCGCCCCAGCCATCCGGACGCGGCACCTCGCGGCCCTCGAAGGTGGCCTCGGCCTTGGCCACGCGCTCCTCGAACTCCTCGCGCGATGCCAAGGTGCGCGACTGCGCCGAGGCCCAGGCGCCGATCTGGCTCATGCGCGGGCGCGAGGCGAAATAGGCGTCGGCCTCGGCCGCGGCGACCAGTTGCACCTCGCCATCGATGCGCACCTGCACCCCGTCCTCGCGCATGCGCCGCCACAGGAACAGCAGCGAGGCCTGCGGATTGGCCTGCAACTCGCGGCCCTTCTGGCTGTCCAGGTGGGTGTAGAACACGAAGCCCCGCGCGTCGTAGGCCTTCAGCAGCACCACCCGCGACGACGGCCGCGCCTCCAGCGTGGCCGAGGACACGACCATGGCGTTGTATTCGGCCTCGTCGCTGGTGCGCGCCTCGGCGAACAGGTCGGCGAACGTGGACAGGGCTTCGGCGTAGAGATCGGGCATGGCGACAGGCACTCGGCGGACGATCCCCCATTGTCGCGCCATGCACCGCGCGACGCACGCCTCGCCGCGCAAGGTCCCGCGCGCGGCGCCTGCGCGGCGCGCGAGGCGGCGCCGGTCTCTGCTAGCATCGGCGGATGAATCCCGCCCCCAACCTGGTGCTGGTCGGCCCGATGGGTGCCGGCAAGAGCGTCATCGGCCGCCGCCTGGCCGAGCGCTTCGGCCTGGTCTTCGTCGACAGCGACCAGACCATCGTCGAGCGCACCGGCGCCAGCATCGCCTCGCTGTTCGAACACGCCGGCGAGGCCGGCTTCCGCGAGCACGAGCGCGCGGTGCTGGAAAGCATCCTGAGCACGCCCGGCCACCTGATCTCCACCGGCGGTGGCGCCGTGCTCAATGCCGACAGCCGCCGCGAGATGCGCGAACACGGCTTCGTGGTGTACCTGCGGGTCGGCGTGGCAGCGCAACTGCAGCGCCTGCACCGCGACCGCAGCCGCCCGCTGCTGCAGCGCGGCGACCGCGAGCAGGTGCTGCGCGACCTGCACGCGGTACGCGAACCGCTGTACCGCGAGGTCGCCGACCTGATCCTGGACACCGACCACTTCACCCCGGCCGAGGCCACCGCGCAGCTGGTCGTGCGCCTGGCCGCGTCGTGGAAACTTCCGGAACCCACTGCATGACCGCAGCATCGCGCACGGTCCAGGTCGCTGGCGACCCGGCCTACACCATCCACATCGGCCCCGGCCTGCTCGACGACGGCGCCGCCCTCGCCGCGCACGTGCGCGGCCGCCACGTCCTGCTGCTCAGCGACAGCCAGGTGGCGCCGCTGTATGCCGCGCAGGTCCGCAGCGCGCTGCTGGCGGCACGCCCGGAGCTGCAGATCGGCGACTTCGTGATCCCCGCCGGCGAGGCCTCCAAGACCCTGGACCACTTCGCCGCGGCGATCGCCGCGCTGGCCGCCCTGGGCGCCACCCGCGACGCCTGCGTGCTGGCGCTGGGCGGCGGCGTGGTCGGCGACCTGGCCGGCTTCGCCGCTGCCTGCTGGATGCGCGGCGTGGACTGCGTGCAACTGCCGACCACGCTGCTGGCGATGGTCGATTCCTCGGTCGGCGGCAAGACCGCGGTGGACATCCCACAGGGCAAGAACCTGGTCGGCGCGTTCCATCCGCCGCGCGCGGTGCTGGCCGATACCGCCACGCTGCGCAGCCTGCCGCCGCGCGAACTGCGCGCCGGGCTGGCCGAGGTGATCAAGTACGGCGCCATCCGCGACCCGCTGTTCTTCGAATGGCTGCATGCCGAACGCCGCGCGCTGCTGGCCGGCGAGCCGGCCGCGCTGGCGCAGGCGATCGCGCGCAGCTGCGAACACAAGGCAGAGATCGTCGCCCGCGATCCGCTGGAGAAGGGCGAGCGCGCCCTGCTCAACCTCGGCCACACCTTCGGCCACGCCATCGAGACCGAACAGGGCTACGGCGCCCCGGACAACGCCAACCTCAACCACGGCGAAGCGGTGGCGGTGGGCATGGTGCTGGCCGCCGCGCTGTCGGCGCGGCTGGGCATGGCCAGCGCGCAGGACACGGAGAAACTGCGTGCGCTGCTGCACGACTTCGGCCTGCCGACCGCGCTGCCGGCCGGGCTGGCGCCGGAGGCGCTGCTGGCGCGCATGCGCCTGGACAAGAAGAACCTGGCCGGACGCCTGCGGCTGGTGCTGTGGCGCGGCATCGGCCACGCCGAGATCGTCCCCGACGTGGACGAGGCCGAGGTGCTGGCGGTGCTGGCCGCCGGCTGAGCCGGCGCAGCGCTTAGGCGACAGTCGCCCCCACGCGCGCCGGTGGTGCTGGCGCGCCTGCATACGCCCCACCCGCACTCAGCGTGCCTGCCGCCACGCGCGCGGGCTCTGCCCCACCTGCGCCTTGAACACGCGCGACACCGCGGCCTCGCTGCCGTAGCCCACTTCGTCGGCAAGCTGCTTCAGCGGCCGTCCTTCGCGCAGGCCGCGCTGCACCAGGGCGATGCGCCAGTCCTGCAGGTACTGGCCCGGCGTACAGCCGAGGGTCTCGCGGAAGCTGCGCGCGAACGCGCTGCGCGACATGCCGGCACGCGCGGCCAGGCTCTCCAGCGTCCACGGCTGCGCCGGGGCGTCGTGGATGCCGGTCAGCGCCAGCCGCAGCCGCGCATCGGCCATGCCGGCGAGCATGCCGCTGTCGGCGAGTCCCTGCTCCATCAGTTCGCGGATCACGTGCACCAGCACCACTTCGAACAGCCGGTTCAACACCGCCTGGCGCCCGCAATGCTGCGCGAACGCTTCTTCGAACAGGAGGTGCAGCAGCGCCTCGCCCTGCCGCAGCGCATCCAGCGGCAGGCAGATGCAGGCCGGCAAGGCGCGCACCAGCGGATTGGCCGCACCGCCACCGAAGCGCAGGTGCGCGCAAGCGAAATCCGCGCCGCGTTGCGCATCGGTCTCGAAATGGTGCGGCATGGCCTGCGGGTACAGCAGCAGGCTGGGCCGGTCGATTCGCAGCACGCTGCCATCGCCGTTGTGGACGACGACGCTGCCCTGGCGCAACAGGTGCAGCTGGCCGCGGTCGCCGTCGTCGAGCCGGTGCAGGCCGCACAACGTGCCGGCGTGGAAGACCTCGGCGCTGACCGAGAAGTGGGTCAACAAGGCGGCTAGGCGATCGGTCACTCAGGACTCCAGGTAAAGTTTTTTGGACGATTCTCCACCTATCGTATCGCCTTGGCGCGCAAAGTCACCCCTGTCGCCGGCACCCCGCCCGGCATGCCACAGGAAACCGCCATGAAGACCCTGCTTCCCTTGCTCGCCACCTCGGTACTGGCCGGTGCGATCGGCACCGCCGCCGCCGCAACGCCGGCCGACCAGCCCGCGCCGTTGCGCCCGGTCGCGCAGTTCCTTGATGCGCTCAACGGCAGCGGCGGCAAGCCGATCGAGCAGCTCACGCCGGCACAGGCGCGGCAGGTGCTGCGCGATGCCCAGTCCAATACGCCGCTGCCGCCGGCCGAGGTCAGCCGCACCACCATCCAGGCCGACGGCAAGCCGCTGAACCTGGTGATCGTGCGGCCGCCGCACACGGAAGGCCAGGTGTTGCCGGCCTTCATGTTCTTCCACGGCGGCGGCTGGGTGCTGGGCGACTTCCCGACCCACGAACGCCTGATCCGCGACCTGGTCAACGCATCGGGCGCGGTGGCGGTCTACGTGGACTACACGCCGTCGCCGGAAGCGCAGTATCCGGTCGCCATCCACCAGGCCTATGCCGCCACCCGCTGGGTCGCCGAGCACGGCGCGCAGATCGGCGTGGACGGCAAGCGCCTGGCGCTGGCCGGCAACAGCGTCGGCGGCAACATGGTCGCGGCCGTGGCGCTGCAGGCCAAGGCCGCCGGCACACCGGCGCTACGCTACGACCTGATGCTGTGGCCGGTGACCGACGCCCGCTTCGACGATGGGTCGTACCAGCAATTCCAGAGCGGCTATTTCCTCACCCGCAACATGATGACCTGGTTCTGGGACAACTACACCACCGACCCCAAGGCCCGCGCCGAGATCACCGCCTCGCCACTGCGCGCCACCCCGGCGCAGCTCGCCGGCCTGCCGCCGACGCTGATCCAGACCGCCGAGCTGGACGTGTTGCGCGACGAGGGCGAAGCCTTCGGCCGCAAGCTGGACCAGGCCGGGGTGACGGTCACGGTGACCCGCTACAACGGCTTGATTCACGATTTCGGCCTGCTCAATGCCCTGCGCGACGTGCCCGCAGTGCGGACCGCGATCCAGCAGGCCGGCGACGGACTGCGCGAACACCTGAAGTAAGCGCACAACGGGGCCGCACGCCATGCAGCGCGTTCCGGCTGCAGCGTGCCGCCCACCCGCGCCGAACGCACTCAGGGCTGGGCAGCCTCCAGCGACGCGTCCCCGCCCAGGGTGCGGTAGAGCGTCACCCGATTGGTGGCCGCGGTCAGTTCCACCGCGACCAGGCTGCGCTGCGCCGCGTAATAGCTGCGCTGCGCATCCAGGTTGGACAGCGCGCTCTCCACGCCGACGCGGTAGCGCTGGGCGCTGGCATCGTAGGTATTGGCGGCATCGGCGAGCAAAGCGTGTTGCGCGCGCAATTGCGCATCGATGGTGCCGCGCCGGGCCAGCGCATCGGCCACTTCGCCGAAGGCGGTCTGCACGGTCTTCTCGTAACCGGCCACGGCGGCATCGCGCTGCGCCTCGGTGTAGCGCACGTTGGCGCGCGCCGCACCGCCATCGAACAGGGTGTAGGCGGCGCCCGCACCCACCGAGCCGTTGAACGCGTCGTGGGTGAACAGGTCCGACAGCGCGGTGCTGGTCAGCCCGAGCAGGCCGCTCAGGCTGATGCGCGGAAACAACGCGGCGCGGGCGGCGCCGATCTCGGCATTGACCGCGCGCAGTTCGTATTCGGCCTGCACCACGTCGGGCCGGCGCAGCAGGATGCTCGTGTCCAGGCTGGCAGGCGGATCGCCGATGTGTGCAGCGGCCTCCTCGATCGAGGCCGGCAGCAGCGCCGGATCGACCGGAGCGCCCACCAGCAACTGCAAGGCATTGACGTCCTGCGCCACTGCCGTGGTCTGTGCGGCCAGGTCGGACTGCGCGGCATGCAGCACCTGGTTGGCCTGGTCCAGCGCCGAGTGCGGCACGATGCCGCCGTCCACCCGCTGCGCGGTCAGCGCCGCGCTGGCGCCAGCGCTGCGTTCGGTGTCCTGCGCGAGCGTCAGCAGGCTGCGATCGCTGGCATAGGTCAGCCAGGCCGTGGCGATGTCGCCGACCAGGGTCAGGCGCGTGGCGCGTGCCGCCGCCTCCTGTTCCAGGTAGCGCTGCTGCGCGGCCGCGGTCAGCGCGTGCAGCCGGCCGAACAGGTCGACTTCGAAGGCGGTGACGCCCAGGCCTAGGTCGTAATTGCTGGCATAGCCCGCCGCCGGCGCGGCCGCTGCGTTGCCGCCCTGCGTCGCGTCGTTGGCCGGCGCCGCGCCCTTGCCGCGATAGGAGCGCGCATAGGTCGCGCTGGTCCCCACCTCCGGCAGCAGGGCCGCGCGCTGGATCCGGTACTGCGCCCGCGCCTGGGCGATATCGGCGAGCGCGATCCGCAGATCGCGGTTGTTGTCCAGCGCCTGGGCGATCAGCGCCTGCAGCCGCGGGTCGCCGAACACCTGCCGGTAGCCCAGCGACGGCAGCGTGGCCTCGTGTTGCGCCAGGTAGGCGTCGCCCACCGGCCACGACGGCGGGATCGGTGCAGTGGGCCGCACATAGGCCGGCGTCAGGCTGCACGCCGACAGCAGGCACGCGGCACCGAGTGCGAGCGCGCGCATCAGGCCGGCTCCGGCAGCGTCGGTGCCGACGGCGGCGCGGTGCCGTCGCGATGTGCGCGACGGCGTGCCAGCCACTCGGCCATCGCGATGTGGAAGGCCGGGGTCAGGTACAGGGTCAGCGCCTGCGAGAACAGCAGGCCGCCGACCACGGCGATGCCGAGCGGGCGGCGTGCTTCGGCGCCGGCGCCGACGCCCAGCGCGATCGGCAGCGAGCCCAGTACCGCCGCCAGGGTGGTCATCATGATCGGGCGGAAGCGCACGGTCGCCGCTTCCAGCATCGCCGCGCGCGGCTGCTGCCAGCGCGCATCGCCCGAGCGCTCCAGGTCCAGCGCGTAATCCACCATCATGATGCCGTTCTTCTTGACCAGCCCGACCAGCAGGATCAGGCCGACGAAGCTGAAGAGATTGAGCTCCTGGCGGAACAGCACCAGCATGAAGATGGCGCCGAATCCGGCCAGCGGCAGCGAGGTCAGGATGGTGATCGGATGCAGCGCGTTCTCGTACAGGATCGCCAGCACGCCGTAGATCAGCAGCACGGTGATCAGCAGCAGCATCGGCAGGGTCTTCATCGAATTCTCGAAGGCCTGCGCCGAACCGGCGAACTGGCCGCTGATGGCGCGCGCGTCGCCCTTGCCCAGGGTCTGCGCCATCAGGTTGCCGATGCCGGCGGCGGCATCGCCCAGCGACACGCCGGGCGCCAGGTTCATCGACAGCGTCACCGCCGGCAGACCGGCGTAATGGTTGATCGCCACCGGCCCCACGCCCATGCGCACGTCGGCCACCGCGCGCAGCGGCACCATCGGGCCGCCGGCCGCGGTCAGCACCGCGCTGGTGCCGGAACTGCTGTTGGAGGTCTGCGTGCCGATCGCGGTGATGCCCGGGTTCTGGTTGCCGTTGAACGACAGCGCATCCAGGCCGTTGAGGTCGGCCTGCGCCGCCGGGTCCACCTGCAGCAGCACTTCGTACTGATCGGTGTCGCCGTAGATGGTGCTGATCTTGCGCCCGCCGTAGGCGCTGGCCAGGGTGTCCTGCAGGCCGGCGGCGGTGACGCCCAGCGCGGCGGCCTGTTCGCGGTGCAGCACCACCTCGATCTCCGGGTTCTTGAGCTGCAGGTCGCTCTGCGGATCCTGCACGTCGCGCAGTTGCCGCAGGCGTTGCAGGATGCTGTCGGACTGGGCGTACAGCGCCTTCTGGTCGGTGGACTGCAGCACGTACTGCAGCGATCCGTTCGAGGCCGTCGGCCCCATGTCGATCGCCGGCGGATTGCGCATGTTGAGGGTGATGCCCTGGATCGCGGCGACCTGCTTGCGCACGTCCTGGATCACCTCCTCCGCGCTGCCGCTGCGCTCGGACAGCGGCTTAAGCCCGATCAGCAGGCGCCCGCTGTTGCTGAGCGAATTGTCCGAGCCGATCACCGACTCCACGTTGGCCACGTTGGGATTGCGCTGGATGATCTTCACCACCGCCGCCTGCTTGGCCACGAAGTCGGCGAAGGCGGTACCCTCGGGAACGCGGGTATCGCCGTCGATCTTTCCCGAGTCGACCTGCGGGATGAAGCCCTTCTCGACCACCGCGTAGACGCCGGCGGTGCCGACCAGGGTGGCCAGGCCGATGACACACATCAGGCCGATGCGCTCGGTCGCCCAGGCCAGCGAGCGGGCGTAGCCGCGTTCGCTGGCGTCGACCAGCCGGTCGAAGCGCTCGAACACCCAGCCCGTGCTCTTCTTCGGGTCGAGCCAGCGGCTGGCGAGCATCGGTGTCAGCGTCAGCGAGACGATGCCGGACAGGATCACCGCGATCGCGATCACCATGCCGAACTCGGAGAACAGCCGCCCGACCAGCCCGCCCATGAACACAATCGGCAGGAACACCGCCGACAGCGACACCGTCATCGACAGCACGGTGAAGCCGATCTCGCGCGAGGCGGCGATGGCCGCGTCCATGCGGCTGGCGCCCTGCTCGGCGTGGCGGACAATGTTTTCGATGACCACGATGGCATCGTCGACCACGAAGCCGACCGACAGGGTGAGCGCCAGCATCGAGATGTTGTCCAGGCTGAAGTGCAGCAGGCGCATCACCGCGAAGGTGCCGATCAGCGAGGTCGGCAGCACCAGCCCCACGATCAGGGTCGCCATCCAGCTGCGCAGGAACAGCAGGATCACCACGATCACCAGCACCAGCGAGCCGACCAGGGTCCACTCCACGTCTTCCACCGACGCGCCGATGTAGTCGCCGCGGTCGTAGAGCACGTCGAGCTGGGCGTCGCCGGGCAACTGCGCGCGAATTCCCGGCAACGCCGCCTGGATGCCCTGGGTCACCGACAGCGTGTTGGCGCCGGGCTGGCGATGGATGTTGATCTCGATCGCGCGCTGGCCGTTGAGCGAGGCGGCGGTCTGCAGGTTCTCGACGCTGTCCTCGGCATGACCGACGTCGCGCAAACGCACCGGCGCGCCGTCGGCATAGGTCAGCACCATGGCATCGAAATCGGCCGCGCGCTTGAGCTGGCCGTCGGCGCGCACGGTGTAGGACCGCGCGCGCCCCATCAGCGTGCCGGCCGGGGCGTTGCTGTTGCCCGCCTGCACCGCCGAGACCACCTGGTCGAAGCCCAGGTGGCGGGCGGCGAGCAGGTGCGGGTTGACGAACAGGCGTACCGCGTACTTCTGCGCGCCGTTGACATCGATCTGGCCGGCGCCCGGCACCGAGGCCAGGCGCAACGCCACGCGGTCCTTGGCGAACTGGTTGAGCAGCGGCAGCGCGATGGTCTTGGAGCGCAGGATCAGGTGCATGATCGGCGCGGCGCTGGGATCCTCCTTCTGGATCTGCGCCGGATTGATCTCGCGCGGCAGCAGGCCGGCCGCCTGCGAGACCGCGTTCTGTACGTCCTGCGCGGCCGCATCGACATTGCGGCTCAGCGCGAACTGCAACACGATGCGGGTGCTGCCGACGCTGCTGGTCGAGCTCATCGTGTCCAGCCCCGGCAGGCCGCTGAACTGGCGCTCCAGCGGCGTCGCCACCGCTGCGGCCATGGTCTCGGGATTGGCACCGGGCAGCGACATGTTGACGGTGATGGTCGGGAAGCTGACGTCGGGCAGCTCGCTCACCGGCAGCGCGAAGTAGGCCATGCCGCCGGCCAGCACCAGGCCGATCATCAGCACCGAGGTCATCACCGCGCGGCGGATGAACAGCGCCGACAGGTTCACGCATGCCGTCCGGTCGCCGCCGCGGTCGGCGTGGCGTGCGGGTTGCCGGATTGCACCGCGGTGCCGTCGCGCAGTTCGTTGGGCACGGTGAGGATGACGCGATCACCCGCGCGCAGGCCCTTGGCGATCACCGCCTGCCCGTCGACCATCCGCGCCACGGTCAGCGGCCGCGACACGGCATGGCCATCGACCACGCAGTACACGTACGGCCCCTGCTGTCCCTGCTGCAAGGCGCTCTCGGGCACCGACAGCGCCTGCGGGTCCTCCGCCAGGATCACCCGCACGGTGACGAACTGCCCCGGCCACAGCGTGGCGCCGGCGTTGGCGAAGCGTGCGCGCAGCTCCAGCGTGCCGCTGCTCGTGTCGAAGGCGTTGTCGAGAAACGCCACCTCGCCGCGATCGAGCAGCGTGCCGTTCACCGCATCCAGCGCAAGTACCGGCAGCCCCAGGCCCTGGTGCCCCAGCGGCGCGGCGCGCACGGCGTCGACCTGCACATGCGCCAGCGCGAAACGCACTTCGATCGGGGTGCTGACGTTGAGCGTCACCAGCGCGGTGCTGGACCCGCTGGACACCAGGTTGCCCGGCTTGACCGCGATGGCACCGGCGCGGCCGTCGATCGGTGCACGCACCTGGGTGTAGGCCAGCGACAGTTGGGTCTGCTCGACCTGCGCCTGGTCGGCGGCGACGGTGCCGCGCAGCGAGCGCAACGTGTCGGCCGCGGTGGTGTAGGTCTTGGGATCGACCGCGCCGGTCCTGGACAGCTTGGCGTAGCGCGCCTCGGTGTCGGCCGCATCCGCCGCCAGCGCCTGGTCGCGGGCCAGGGTGGCGCGCGCCTGCGTCAACGCCGCCCGCAGCGGCCGCGGATCGATGGTGAACAGCAGTTGCCCGGCGTGCACCTGCTCGCCGTCATGGATCAGCACCGACTGCAGCACCCCGTCGGCCTGCGCGCGTACTTCCACGGTCTGCGGCGACAGCAGCGTGCCGGAGGTCTCGATGATGTCCGGGACCCGGTGCGGCGCGACGGTCATGGTCTGCACGCGCAAGGGCTCGGGCGCCGGCGCGGGCTGCTGGCGGTGTGCGCGCCAAACCCAGCCGCCGAGGATGAGCACGCACAGCACCGCCAATCCGGCGAAGACAGTGACCCGACCCAGGCCGCACGCCCTGCGTGGCGTTTGATAAGCGCTCGCGCGACGACGTGGCGCGCGCAACGACATGACATCGTCGGAAATGGCAGCAGGCCGCGCGAGATCCCGTCCCGCGCTAACCTCGGGGTGCTGCCCAGGGAACCGCCCATCGCTCTGGCTTCGCATACCGGCCGCGTCCGCACTCGTGGTGAATGGCGATGCCGTGACACCAGGATCTCTGTGCGCACGCAGCGGCATAGCCTGTTCCAATGACGCCAGATCGCCAGTGATGGCTCCGTGATAGAACGCACATCAGAACGCGCAGTGTGCGTCGCCCTGTACACACGTCATCGACAGCGGCACGTCCCGGGCACCATCGCGGCGCTCGCCGGTCAGGAGCGGATCCCGGCGCTCACGGACTGCCGTCGCGCTCCACCACCAGCACCCGCGCCGGGCCCCGCGGGTGCGCCACGTGCTCGGTGCCTTCCGGCGCATGGAACACGTCGCCGGCCTGCAGCAGCGCCGCCTGCTCGATGCCGTGCACGCGCCAGCGCATCTGCACCTGTCCGTCCAGCACCACGAACACCTCCTGCCCGTCGTTGACGTGCCAGACGTAGGGCTGGTCGGTCCAGTGGATGCGCACGCCGATGCCATCCAGCAGCGCCACCGGCAGCGCCTCCCAGGGGCGGCTGCCGGTGAAGTCGCGTGCGCGCAGCACCCGCGGCGCGGCGCTCATGCCAGGCCGCGCGCGCGGCGGTTGGACTGCAACACATTGTCGCGCGGCAGCGGCAGCCCCGCCTGCACCGCCGCGATCCACTGCGCGGTGTCGGCGACCGCGGCGAAGTTGCTGTGGAACACCACGCCGAACACCCGATGGATCTCCTCGGCACTGGCCTGGCCGGCGGCGTTGGCGTACGGGAGCGCGCCGCTGGCGTCGCCCAGCACTTCCACCGCCAGCCCGCGGTGGAAGGCCTCGTACACGGTGGAGGCGTTGCAGTTGTGGGTCATGTAGCCGACCACGGTGAGGGTGTCGATCGCCTGCGCCTGCAGCCAGGCGGCCAGGTCGGTGTCGGCGAACACACTGGGCCGGGTCTTGCGCAGCAGCCGCGTGTGCGGCCGCGCGGCGACCTGCGGGTGCAACGCCCAGCCAGCGCTGCCGTCGGCGAACACCGGTGACTGCGCCGGCGCGGTGTGCTGCACCACCAGCACCGGCAGGCCGTGCGCCTGTGCCGCATCCATCGCCTGCAGGATGTGGGGCAGCGACTGCGCCACCGGCGGATGCGCGATCGGCAGCCCACCATCGAAGTATTCGTTCTGGACATCGATGACCAGCAGGGCGCGGCGGGGAGAAGGCATGCGGTGGCTCCAGGGCGAAGAGGCGGCCAGTGTCGGCGGCCGGAGGCGCGGCGACGAGTGGCCCGAAACACCGTTTTCGCTAAAATCGGGCCATGTCATCGCATCGCATCGCCGTGGTCGCCTTCGACCGCATCAGCCCCTTCCATCTCGCGGTGCCCTGCCAAGTGTTCGAGGCGCGGCCGGACACCGACCTGCCGGCCTTCGACCTGCGCGTGTGCGCCGCCGAGCCGGGGCTGCTGCGCACCGATGCCGGCTTCGCCATCCAGGTGCAGCACGGCCTGGAGGCGCTGGACGGTGCCGACACGGTGATCGTGCCGTCCTGGCGCGACGCCGCCGAGCCGGCCCCGGCGGCCCTGTGCCAGGCGCTGCGCCGCGCCCACGCCGCCGGCGCACAGGTGGTGGGCCTGTGCCTGGGCACCTTCGTGCTGGCCGACGCCGGTCTGCTCGACGGCCGCCCCGCCACCACCCACTGGGCGGCGCTGGAGCGCTTCGCGCAGCGCCACCCGCAAGTGCGGTTGCAGCCGGACGTGCTGTACGTGGACGACGGCGACGTGCTGACCTCGGCCGGCACCGTGGCCGGCATCGATTGCTGCCTGCACCTGGTGCGCCGCCACCACGGCGCCGAGGTCGCCAACCGCATCGCTCGGCGGCTGGTGGTGGCGCCGCACCGCCAGGGCGGGCAGGCGCAGTACGTCGAACAGCCGCTGCCGGCCAGCCGCCGCGACGCCCTGCTCGGCCCGACCCTGGACTGGATGCTGCAGCGGCTGGAGCAGCCGCTGCGCCTGGACGCGCTGGCCGCGCACGCGCGGATGAGCCGGCGCAGCTTCACCCGCCAGTTCCGCCAGGTGACCGGGACCACCGTGGTGCAGTGGTTGGCGCACCAGCGCCTGGTCCGCGCCCAGCAGCTGCTGGAGAGCACCGACCTGGCGCTGGAGCGGATCGCCGCCAGCTGCGGCTTCGGCAGCGCCGGCGCGCTGCGCCAGCAGTTCGCCCGCGCCCTGGGCGTGCCGCCCTCGGTCTACCGCCGCGGCTTTCGCGCCGGCTGAAGCCGGCCCGCTGCGTTCCGCCAGTCGCGCCACGTCGCCCGCGCCGGCACCCGCTACAATCGGCGCATGCGCGTCTTCCTCCAGCAACGCCCCGACGGCAACGAGCCGCCACGCTACCTGCAGTTGACCCTGCAGCCGGACCTGTTCGGCGGCTGGGAGCTGTTGCGCGAAAGCGGCCAGATCGGCGGCCGCGCGCAACTGCGGCGCGAGCTGTACCTGCAGCAGGACGATGCCCACGCCGCCTTCGAGAAAGCCCGCGACGCCCAGCTCAAGCGCGGCTTCCAGGTCATGTTCACCCGTGGCGCCGACGCGCCGCGCTAAGGAATCCCCCATGCTCAAGAACGACCGCCTGCTGCGCGCGCTGCGCCGCGAGCCCGTGGACCAGACCCCCGTGTGGCTGATGCGCCAGGCCGGGCGCTACCTGCCGGAGTACCGCGCCACGCGCGCCCGCGCCGGCAGCTTCCTGGCCATGGCCAAGACCCCGGAGCTGGCCTGCGAAGTGACCCTGCAGCCGCTGGCGCGGTTCCCGCTGGACGCGGCGATCCTGTTCTCCGACATCCTCACCATTCCCGATGCGATGGGCCTGGAGCTGTACTTCGTCGAAGGCGAAGGCCCCAAGTTCCGCCACCCGGTGCGCGACGCCGCGGCGATCGCCCGGCTCGGCGTGCCGGACATGGAGACCGAGCTGCGCTACGTGATGGACGCGGTGCGGGTGATCCGCCGCGAACTGGACGGCAGCGTGCCGCTGATCGGCTTCTCCGGCAGCCCCTGGACCCTGGCCTGCTACATGGTCGAGGGCGGCGGCAGCGACAACTACGCGCGGATCAAGGCGCTGGCGCTGAACGACCCGGCGGCGCTGCACCAGCTGCTGTCGGTCAACACCGACGCGGTGATCGCCTACCTGGCGGCGCAGCGCGCGGCCGGCGCGCAGGCGCTGCAGGTGTTCGACACCTGGGGCGGTGTGCTGAGCCCGGCGATGTACCGCGAGTTCTCCCTGCCCTACCTGCAGCGCATCGCCCGCGAACTGGCGCGCGGCGACGGCGCCGAGCGCACCCCGCTGATCCTGTTCGGCAAGGGCAATGCGCCCTACCTGGAGGAGCTGGCCGGCTCCGGCGCCGAAGGCGTGGGCGTGGACTGGACCATCGACCTGGCCGACGCCGCGCGCCGCACCGGCGGCCGCGTCGCCCTGCAGGGCAACCTGGACCCGGCGATGCTGTACGGCGCGCCGGAGGCGATCGACCGCGAAGTGCAGCGCGTGCTGCGCAGCTATGCCGACGGCAATGGCGGCTCGCTGGATGGACACGTGTTCAACCTCGGCCACGGGCTGTCGCCGGACATGCAGCCGGAGCACGTCGGCGCGCTGGTGGAGGCGGTGCAGCGGCATAGTCGGCGCGCTTAAGAGCCGGGATTGGGGATTCGGGAGTCGGGATGCACCGCCGACGCTCGGCGTGCGCTCGATCTCCTGCGTAGGAGCGGCTTCAGCCGCGACAGGGCGTCGCGCGAAGCCTGTCGCGGCTGAAGCCCCTCCTACGCGAGCGTCTGCAAGGCGCCGTCCACCCCTGCGTCGACCGCGCTGATCGCTGAGCGCGCGCTGCATCGCAAGCGCGCAACGCGCGCAACTGCACGACACGGCGACGCGATCTGCGCGATCCTATCGCCCCCTCGCGTCGCCCTGCGTGCCGATGTCCGCGCCCTCCTCCGATCCGATCGCCGTTCCCGACGCGCGCAGTTTCCGTCCGCTGCTGTGGCTGGTGTCGCTGGCCATCTTCATGCAGATGCTCGATGCGACCATCGTCAACACCGCCCTGCCGGCGATGGCGCGCAGCCTCGGCGAGAGCCCGCTGCAGATGCAGTCGGTGGTGTTCAGCTACGCGCTGGCGGTGGCGATGTTCATTCCCGCGTCCGGCTGGATCGCCGACCGCTACGGCACCCGCCGCACCTTCCTGGCCGCGATCGTGCTGTTCACCCTCGGCTCGCTGCTGTGCGCGGCGGCGCCGCGGCTGCCGTATCTGGTGGCCGCGCGGGTGCTGCAGGGCATCGGCGGCGCGATGCTGCTGCCGGTGGGCCGGCTGGCGGTGATGCGCTCGGTGTCGCGCGCGCAGTTCCTCAGCGCGATGAGCTTCATCGCCATCCCCGCGCTGATCGGGCCGCTGGTCGGGCCGACCCTGGGCGGCTGGCTGGTGCAGGTGGCGTCCTGGCACTGGGTGTTCCTGATCAACCTGCCGATCGGCGCGATCGGCTTCGCCGCCGCGCTCAGGATCATGCCGGACTTCTACGGCGAGCAACGCACCCGCTTCGACCTGGTCGGCTACGCGATGCTGGCCTTCGGCATGGTCGCGCTGTCGCTGGCGCTGGACGGCATCTCCGAGCTGGGCCTGCGCCACGCCTTCGTGATGCTGCTGGCGATCGCCGGGCTGGCGGCGCTGATCGGCTACTGGCTGCACGCGGCCAACGCGGCGGCGCCGCTGTTCCCGCTGCACCTGTTCAAGGTTATCAGCTTCCGCATCGGCATCCTCGGCAATCTGTTCTCGCGCGTGGGCAGCGGCAGCATGCCGTTCCTGATCCCGCTGCTGCTGCAGGTGGGCCTGGGCATGAGCCCGATGAACGCCGGGCTGATGATGATCCCGGTGGCGCTGGCCGGCATGGCCTCCAAGCGCGCGGCGGTGAAGCTGGTGGAGCGCTTCGGCTACCGCCGCGTGCTGATGACCAACACCGTGCTGGTCGGCACCGCGATGGCCAGCTTCCTGCTGTTCGATGCCGGCCAGCCGCTGGGCTGGCGGCTGCTGCAGCTGGCGCTGTTCGGCGCGGTCAACTCGCTGCAGTTCACCGTCATGAATACCGTGACCCTGCGCGACCTGGACCGCGACCAGGCCAGCGCGGGCAACAGCCTGCTGTCGATGGTGATGATGCTGGCCACCGGCTTCGGCGCCGCGGCGGCCGGCAGCCTGCTGGCGGCATTCAACACCCACCTCGGCGATACCCATGGCGCCACCGCGGCGCTGCACGCGACCTTCGTCTGCGTCGGCGCCATCACCCTGACCTCGACGCTGATCTTCTGGCAGCTGCCGGATACCCGACCGCATCCGAAGCAGGTGGAGGAGGTGGCCGAGTAGCCGGGATTAGGGAGTTGGGATTGGGGATTCGCAACGGCGGCGGCGTTGCGGTCTGTACGGTCCCTGGGCTCTTGTAGGAGCGGCTTTAGCCGCGACCGGGCATTGCCCATGACGCGCGGTCGCGGCTGAAGCCCCTCCTACAGAGGCGGCGCAGCGCGCAGGCTAAGCGCGATCGTCGCTGCCCTCGCGCTCCCCGGAACCCGGCGCTTCTTCCAGGCCCGGCTTCCCCTCCACTGCCTCGGCCAGCATCTCGCCGGTCACCGGCTTGCGCAGGAAGCCGCTGAAGCCCGCAGCGCGGGCCTGCGGCTCGGCGTCGGCGTCGGCACGGGCGGTGACCGCGATCAGCGGCATGCCGTAGCCGAAGGCGCGCAACTGCCGCGCCAGCGCCAGGCCGTCCAAGCCGGGCAGGTCCAGATCGAGCAAGGCGATGTCGAACGCGCTGGCCGCCGCTTCGGTCAGTGCGGCCAACGCGTGCGCGGCGTGGGTGACGTGGTGGCCGCGGGCGCGCAGCAGGCCACCGACCACTTCGGCCACGGTCGGATCGTCTTCGACCAGCAGGATCCGCCGCGGCGCCGCGGCACTGGCGGATGCGCGAGCGTCGCGTGGCGCCTGCGGCAGCGGCTCGGGCAACCACGGCAACGGCAGGTCGACCACGAAGCGGGTGCCGGCGCCGAGGCGACTGCGCAGTTCGATGCGCCCGCCCATCGCCACCGCCAGTTCCTGGCTGATCGCCAGGCCCAGGCCGCTGCCGCCGTAGCGTGCGGCGGTCCGCGGTCCGTCGGCCTGCTCGAAGCGCTGGAACAATCGCGCCTGCTGTTCGGCGTTGATGCCCGGCCCGGTGTCGGCGACCTCGAAGCGCACGCCCTGCTGCGGCTGCAGCGGCGCCACCCGCAACTGCACGCTGCCGTGCTCGGTGAACTTGATGGCGTTGTTGAGCAGGTTCAGCAGGATCTGCCGCACCCGCGTGGCGTCGCCACGCGCGGTGACCTGCGGCGGCATGGCGTTGTCCAGGGCGAAGGCGAGGTCGCGGCTGCGCGCCATCGGCCCCATCATGGCCTCCAGTTCGGCGATCAGCCGGCCCAGGTCGAACGGCTGCTGTTCCAGTTCCAGGCGCCCGGCCTCGATCCGCGCCAGGTCCAGCGCATCGTTGACCAGGCGCAGCAGGTGCGAGCCCGCGTCGCGGATCGATTCGGTGTAGCGGCGCTGCTTGGTGTCCAGCGGCGTGGACAGCAGCAGTTCGCTCATGCCCAGCACCCCGGTCATCGGCGTGCGCACCTCGTGGCCGAGCGTGGCCAGGAAGCGGGTCTTGGCCAGCGAGGCCTGCTCGGCCACCTCTTGCTTGTGCACCGCCAGTTGCCAGGCGGCGCGCCGGCGCAGCCGCCGCCGGTACAGGTACGCGAGCAGCCACAGCGCCAGCACCGCCAGCACCGCCAGCCCGGCGATGCCCCAGGGGCTGCGCCACCACGGCGGCAGCACGCGGAAGTGCAGGCTGACCACGTTCGACCACACCTTGTCGGCGGTACGCGCCTGCATCTCCAGGGTGTAGTGGCCCGACGGCAGCCGCGAGAACAGACGCTCGCCGCTGGCGCCCACATCGACCCAATCCGGGTCGTAGCCGCTGAGGCGGAAGCGGTAGGTGTTGGCGTCGGTGTCGGAGAACGACAGCAGGCGCGCGACCACGTGCAGATCGCGGTCGCCTTCCTGCAGCACGATGCGATCGGCATGCAGCAGGTCCAGCCCGCGCTCGCCGCGGCGCACGCCGATGCGCTCGATCACCAGCGGCGGCTGCCGCCGCGACGGCACCACCTGCGCCGGCTCGAACAGCACCACGCCGTCCGGGGTGCCGCCGAGGATCTGCCCGCTGCGCGCCTGCACCAGGGTACGGATCTGGAACTCCTGGTTGGGCAGGCCATCGTGCACGCCGTAGGAGCGGATCGCCTTGCTCGCCGGATCGACCCGGATCAGCCCGCGCACGCTGCTCAGCCAGGCCACGCCGCTGGCATCGACCACCAGGCCGTTCGGCGCCAGCGCCGGGAACTCCTGCTCGGCGTCGATGCGGTCGAGCAGGCTCAGCCGGCTGCCGTCCCACAGATAACGCTCCAGGCAGCCGACGCTGGCCAGCCAGACCACGTTGCCGTCGCTGATCGCCAGGGCGCTCAGCGGGCGCTGCGGTGCGCCGGGCACCGCTTCGAACCGCGCGCGCTCCGAGCTCCAGGCGAGCAGCCCGTGCTGCCCCAGCAACCACGGCTGGCCCTGCGGCCCGAGGCTGGCCTCCTGCACGGTCAGATCCGCAGGCAGACCGGCGCTTCCCGGCGCCATGGTGCGCAGCACGTGACCATCGAGGTCGCGCACCTGCACGCCGGTGATGTCGCTGAAGATCCAGACGTGGCGGTCGCTGCTGAAGACGATCCGATCCACCTGGTCCATCATCGGCGCATCGGCCCCGGCGTCCTTGCCCCAGCGCCGGACCTCGCCGCTGGCCGGGTCGTAGCGCAGCACCGCCCCCGCCGCTGCCGCCCACAGCCGGCCCTGCGGGTCTTCGGCGATCGCCCGCGCCCAGTCCAGGCCGAACATCGCGCGCATGTGCCGATGCACGGCGCCGGTGGCCGGATCGAGCTTGTCCAGCACGCCACGCGTGCCGGCCAGCCACACGCCGCCGTCGCGGGACGCGGCGGTGGCCAGCACGTAGGGATTGCCCATCGACTCCGGGTCGTCCACCCGGTAGGACAGCACCGAGAACTGCTGCCAGTTGGCCGGCAGGTGCCACAGGCCGGCATTGGTACTGGCGAACCACAGCCCGCCCTCGCGATCCTCGAAGGCCAGCGACCAGTTCGGCTTGACCAGCCCGTGCGCGGAATTGCTGTACAGCGGCACGTTGCGGATCACCCCGGACTCGCTCTCGCGGCCCAGCCCGTCCATGGTGTCGAACCAGCGCGTGCCGTGGCGGTCGTGGACCAGCATGCCCAGCACGCTGTCGCCGGGCATGTTGCGCCAGTACGGCTCCACCACGCTGGCGTCGGCGCGCAGCAGGCGCATCCCGCCCAGGGTCGAAACCCACAGCGTATCGTCGCGTTCGGGCGTCAGCCCCTGCACGTCCGGCCGCGGCAGCGCGTCGGCGGCGACGCGCTGGAAATCGTGGCCGGTCCAGCGCGCCAGGCCGCCGCGGGTGCCCACCCACAGCGTGCCGTCCGGCGTGGTCGCCAGGTGGGCGACGCTGGCCGAAGGCAGGCTGCGCGCGTCGCCGGGGATCGGCATGAAGCGGCGCAGGCGGCCGTCCGGCTGCAGCTGGTGCAGGCCGCCGGCGGAGGTCCCGAACCAGACGCTGCCGTCCGGCGTGGACGCGATGGCCCACACGGTGGTGGAGCCGATCTGCGGATAGGTGCTGCGATCGTAGTAGCGGAACTGCCGGCGATCGGCCGAGAGCATGCCCAGGCCGGCGCCGTCGGTCCCGAACCAGACCCGGTTCTGCGCATCGACGTGCACCGACCAGATCTTGTTGTGGTGCAGGCCGTCCTCGATCCGCCAGATGCGGTAGCCGCGTCCGTCGAAGCGCGCCAGGCCATCGCTGCTGGCCAGCCACAGGTAGCCGAGCTTGTCCTCGGCGAAGCCATTGATGCTGTTGGACGGCAAGCCGTCGGCCACGGTCAGTTGGCGCGGCTGCGGCGTCGGCGGCACTGCCGCGCCGGCGACCGCGGACCACGCCAGCAGCAGCCATCCCAAGATCCGTCTCGACCGCATCGCCTCTGTCTCCCCGACGGGCATCCGTCCCGCGCCACCGCCGCCATCGTCGGCGATAAGCGCCGGCGCTGGCAACCGCGTCCCGCATCGACTCAGAGCGGCGGCGGCGCCCCGTCCAGCACCGCGTCGATGGCCCCTTCCAGCATCTGCCCGGTGACCGGCTTGCGCACGAACCCGGCGAATCCGGCGGCGCGCGCGGCGGCCTCGGCCTCGCCGTCGGAGCGCGCGGTCACCGCCAGCAGCGGGAAGCCATGGCCCAGCGCACGCAACTGCCGCGCCAGCGCCAGGCCGTCGAGCGCCGGCAGGTCCAGGTCGAGCAGGCCGATGTCGAAGCTGCCCTGGCTGGCTTCGGTCAGCGCCTCCAGGCCGTGCGCGGCCCAGGTCACCTGATGGCCGCGGCCGCGCAGCAGTTCGACCATCACCTGGGCCACGGTCGGTTCGTCCTCGACCAGCAGGATGCGCAGCGCGGTGCGCGCCCGCGGTGCCGGCGCCGGTACCGCCGCCGGTTCCTGCGCCGGACGCCAGCGCAGCGGCAGGCCCACGCGGAAACGCGCGCCGTGCCCCAGCCGGCTCTCGACCTGGATGCGCCCGCCCATCGCCATCGCCAGTTCCTGGCTGATCGCCAGGCCCAGGCCGCTGCCGCCCTGGCGCACCGCGGTACGCGGGCCGTCGCCCTGTTCGAAGCGCTGGAACAGCCGCGCCTGCTGCTCGCTGCCGATGCCCGGGCCGGTGTCGGCCACCTCGATGCACAACCCCTGGCCGTCCTGCCCCGGCGCCACCTTCAGCGCCACCGAGCCGCTGCTGGTGAACTTGATCGCGTTGCCGAGCAGGTTCAGCAGGATCTGCCGCACCCGCAGCGCATCGCCTTCCACCGTGGTCGCGCCGGGCATGCCGTCGTGCAGATCGAAGCGCAGCCCGCGCGCCTGCGCCAGCGGCGCCATCAGGTTGACCACTTCGGCGATCAGCGCCTGCAGCGCGAACGGCTGCGACTCCAGGCGCAGGCGCCCGGCCTCGATCCGCGCCAGGTCCAGCGCATCGTTGACCAGGTGCAGCAGGTGGGTGCCGGCGCGGCGGATCGACTCGGTGTACCCACGCTGCTTCGGATCCAGCGGCGTGGCCAGCAGCAGTTCGCTCATGCCCAGCACCCCGGTCAGCGGCGTGCGCACCTCGTGGCCGAGCGTGGCCAGGAAGCGGGTCTTGGCCAGCGAGGCCTGCTCGGCCAGTTCCTGCTTGTGCAGGGCCAGTTCCCAGGCGTGCTGGCGGCCCAGGCGCCGCCGGTAGGCGCGCAGCGACATCAGCAGCAGCAGGCCGGCCGCGGCGAGCAGCCCGACGATGCCCCAGACGCTGCGCCACCACGGCGGCTGCACCCGGAACGGCAGGCGCAGCGTCGGCGACCAGGCGCCGTTGCGGGTGCGCGCCTGGATCTCCAGCACCTGCGCGCCGTCGGGCAGCTGCGGCAGGGTGCGTTCGCCGCTGGCGCCGGTGCTGACCCAGTCGCGGTCGTAACCCGGCAGGCGGAACCGGTAGACGATGTGTTCCGGATCGATGTAGGACAGCAGCCGCACCGCCACGCGCAGGTCGCGGTCGTCCGAGCGCAGGGTGAAGTCGCCGCGCGTCGGCAGCGTCAGCAGTTGTGGGCCGCGCCGCACCTGCACGCTCTCCATGCTCAGCGCCAGCGGCACCGGCACCGGATCCGGCTGCTGCGTGTCCAGCAGCGCCACGCTGCCGTCCGCGGCGGCCGCCACCAGCACGCCGTCGGCGGTCATCAGCAGGCCGCGCCGCACCAGTTCCTGACTGCCGAGCCCGTCGCGGGTGCCGAACGCGCGCACCGCCGGCGTGCGCCGCGGATCGACCCGGAACAGGCCACGGCGCATGCCCAGCCAGGCGCGCCCCTGCGAATCGGCGACCAGCGCGCTGGACTCGGTGGCCGGCAGGCCGTCGGCCACCGCGTAGCGCTGGCTGCGCTGCCAGTGCGCGCCGGTGCGCCGCCACAGTTCCAGCCCGGACAGCCGGTGCACCCACAGCGTGCGCGCGTCGGCGAAGGCGAACGACTGCACCTTCTCGCCGGCCAGCTCCGGCGGCGTGCGGAACTGCCCGGCCGCGCCGTCCCAGTGCTGGAACTGTTCGGCGGCCACCCACGGCGTGCCGTCCGGCGCCATCGCGAACGCCGCGATGTCGGTGCCGGCGAGGCCGTGCTGGCCGCCGGGAAGGTTCTGCAGCACGTGGCCGTCGCCATCGCGCACCTGCACGCCATAGCCCGGCGCGGCGATCCACAGCCGCTGGCGTGCGTCCAGTTGCAGCCAGGCGAGCGTGCCGTCCGGAATCGGATCCGCCTCGCCGGCGGCGCGGGTCCAGCGCTGCAGGCTGCCCCCGTCCAGCGGGCCGCGCAGCAGCGTGCTGCTGCCCCCCATCCACAACGCCCCGCGCGGGTCGTCCAGCACCGACAGCAAGCGCCCGCTCGGCGCACCGTTGGCCCACTGCGGCGCGCTCAGCGCACCGCTGGTGGTGTCGAGGCGAAACACGCTGGCGCCGGAGCCGAGCAGCCACACGCCGCCGGCGCGCGCCGGCGCCAGGCCGACATACTGGTCGGCGGGCAGGCCCTGCGCGGTGCCCAGCACCGCCAGGCGGCGCCAATCCGGACGCAGGTAGCCCAGGCCGCGCGTCGGCAGCGGCACCCACAGGCCGCCCTCGCGATCGCGCAGCACGGTCTCCACCACGCTGGCGCCGGACACCGCCGCGCCGCCGGTGTCCACCCGCCGCGCCGGCCCGTCGGCCGGCTTGTGCCACAGGCCTTCGCCGTTGCCGAGCCAGTAGCCGCCGGCGCCGTCCTCGGCGATCGCGTTGGCCGCGCGATGCAGCGCGCCGATCCAGTCCGCACGCAACCAGCGCCCGGCGCGGTCGCGGCGGAACAGGCCGGTGTTGCCGCTGAACCACAGGCCATCGCTGAGCCGGGTGATCGACATGATCACCTGCTCCTCCTGCGGCATGCCGTCGTCGATGCGGTAGGCGCTGGCGTGGCGGCCGTCGTAGCGCACCAGACCCTTGAAAGTGCCCACCCACAGCACCCCGGCATCGTCGAAGGCCAGGGTCAGCACGGCGCTGTCGAGCAGCGCGTCCACCGCCGGATCGCCGGCGCGGATGCGCTGCACGCGGCCGTCGCCGCCCAGCCGGTACAGGCCGCCGCGGTAGGTGCCGAAGTACACCGCGTCGCCGCGGCTGGCGATGGCGAACACGTCGTCGCTGCGCATCGCCGGCTGCGTGGCCATGTTGAAGTGGCGGAAGCCGCGCCGGTCCGCGCCGAGCATGCTCAGGCCGCCGCCCTCGCAGGCTACCCAGATGCGGTCGCGCGCATCGATGTGCAGGTCCTGCACGTAGTTGCAGCGCAAGGAGGCGGGATCGGCCGGATCGTGGCGCCAGACCCGGAACTCGCGCCCGTCATAGCGGGCCAGGCCGTCGCCGCTGGCGATCCACAGATAGCCGTCGCGGTCCAGCTGCAACCCGGAGATATCGCTGGACGGCAGCCCCTGCTCGCCGGAGAACACCCGGAAGCGCGGCAGTTCCGGCACCGCGGCGCTGGCATCGGCGCACACGGCGGCCAGCGCCAACAGGCAGGCCAGCCCCCAGCAGCGCCACCGGCGTGGGGGATGCGGGATGGGCATGGACATCGGCTCCGGCAAAGGACGTCGGCGGATGAACACCGGCGCACTGCCGGGGCCGGACGCGCGGCGCGCCCGCTCCGTGTGCCGCTCGCCGCGGCAGCGTTCTTATACCCCGCGGCCGCGGAAAAATCACACCTGCCACCGCGCGCAACGAACCGTTACGCGCCGCAGGTACGCAGCCGGCCCGGACTGTGACTAGAATCCGGCGACCTCCCAGCGCGGCCTCGCTCCATGTTCAGACCCTCTCTCGTGGCCCTCCTGCTGGCCTTGCCGGGCGCCGCCCTGGCCGCGCCGGCGCAGTACGCGCTGGACCCGGTGCACACCCGGGTGCTGTTCGCGATCGAGCACGCCGGCTTCTCCAAGGCGCTGGGCACCGTGTCCGGCAGTACCGGCACCCTGGTGTTCGACCCGGACGACTGGCGCAGCGCACGGCTGCAGGCGCGGGTGCCGTTGCAGCGGCTGGACCTGGGCGACGAGAAGTGGAACCGCGCCGCGCTGGCGCACAACCTGCTCGACGGCGAGCACTACCCGGAAGCGCAGTTCGTCTCCACCCGCGTCGAGCCGATCGACGCGCAGCACGCCAAGGTGATCGGGCAGCTGACGCTGCACGGCGTGACCCGCGAGGTGACCCTGGACGTGACCCTGAACGCAGTGAAGCGTCATCCGCTGCCGCCGTTCCGTCGCACCGCCGGCTTCTCCGCCACCACCACGCTGCAGCGCGCCGACTTCGGCATCAGTTCCTGGCCGTCGGTGATCGGCGGCACGGTGGAGCTGCGCATCGAGGCCGAGGCCACCCGCGAGGGCGGCGCCAAGGCCGAACCGGATCCGGCGCCGGGCACTCCGCCTGCCGCTCCCACCGACACCCCCACCGCGCCGGCGGCGCAGGATGGCACGCCATGAGCGCCCGCAACACGCCCGACCGCTGGGGCAGCGTCAGCCAGACCCTGCACTGGCTGATCGCCGCCCTGATCCTGTTGCTCGGCGTGGTCGGCCTGACCATGGGCGAACTGCCGAAGACGCCCAAGTATTTCTGGGTCTACACCGCGCACAAGTCGCTGGGCCTGACCGTGCTGGCGCTGGTGATCGTGCGGCTGGGCTGGCGCCTGTACGCCGGCGCGCCCAAGCCGGTGCCCGGCACCCCCGCCTGGCAGGAACGCATCGCCGACGCCACCCACGCACTGCTCTACGTGATGATCTTCGCCATCCCGCTGTCCGGCTGGCTGTACGACTCCGCCAGCGGCCTGCGCCCGTTCCGCTGGTTCGGCCTGGTCGCGGTGCCCAAGCTCAGCGCCCCGAACGAGCACCTGCGCGATCTGTCGCACACCGTGCACGAATGGGGCTTCTGGCTGCTGATCGCGGTGGTCCTGGCGCATGCCGGCGCGGCCTTCTATCACCACCTGTTCCAACGCGATGCCACCCTGGCGCGGATGTTGCCGCGCGGCTGGCTCACCCCCAAGTCCTGAGGAGCTGTTTCGATGTCGACCCGTTTCGCATCCCCCGCCGCCGTCGCCGCCAGCCTGGTGGCCCTGCTCGCCGCTGCCCCCGCAGTGCAGGCCGCCGACTACGTGCAGGCCCCCGGTTCCACCCTGGTGTTCGCCAGCAAGTACGACGGCGAAGTGTTCACCGGCCAGTTCCCCGGCTTCGACACCAAGCTCAGCTTCGACCCGGCCAACCTGACCGGCGCCAAGCTCGACGTCACCATCCCGCTGGCCGGCGCCAAGAGCGGCAACAACGACCGCGACTCCACCCTGCAGGGCGCGGACTTCTTCGACGTCGCCAAGTTCGCCACCGCGCACTACCGCGCCGACAAGTTCCGCGCGCTGGGCAACAACCAGTTCGCCGCCGACGGCACCCTGGAGCTGCGCGGCGTGTCCAAGCCGGTGACCCTGACCTTCACCTGGACCCCGGGCGCGCAGCCGGTGCTGGCCGGCAAGGCCACCGTGAAGCGCCTGGACTTCGGCGTGGGCGGCGGCGACTGGGCCGATACCAAGACCATTCCCAACGAAACCGCGATCAGCACCAAGGTGGTGTTCAAGGCGAAGTGATTCGCCACAGGCCGCGGCGCGCGGCCGCTGAGCGGCGGATTTCCTCGTCGGGTCCGCCGCTTTTTTTATGCGCGGCTCACGCGCATTTGGCCGAGGCCGCCAGCCAGGCGCGCACGCCGTCCGCATCGAACGGCCAGTCCAGCTCGCGCCCGTCCGCAGCGCGCAGCACCGGCACCCGCACCCCGTAGCGCGCCTCCAGCGTCGCGTCGTCGTCGATGAACACGCTGTCCGGCTCGGCCACGCGCGCCTGCGCCAGCACCTGCAGGGCCTGGTCGCACAGATGGCAGTCGTCGCGCTGGTACAGGGTCAGGGACATGCTCGCGTCCTATGCTGCGCTGCGGACCTGGGCCGCGCGCCGGAAGCATAGAATAGACGGTCTTTCGCCCACCCCTTCGGCACGCGCATGGCTGTCAGCACCTTCGACCTGTTCAAGATCGGCATCGGGCCGAGCTCCTCGCATACCGTGGGGCCGATGCGCGCCGCCGAGCGCTTCGTGCACCGCTGGCTGTTCGACCAGGGCCGCCTGCAGGACGTGGTGCGCCTGCGCGCCGAAGTGTTCGGCTCGCTGGCCCTGACCGGGCGCGGCCACGGCACCGACAAGGCAGTGCTGCTGGGCCTGGAAGGCCAGCGCCCGAACCTGATCGATCCGGACATCATCCCCGGCGCGCTGGAACGCATCCGCGGCAGCAAGCGCATCAACCTGCTCGGCCGGCACGAGATCGCCTTCGACGAGAAGCGCGACCTGGCGATGAACAAGCGGCAGAAGCTGCCGTACCACACCAACGGCATGCGCTTCACCGCCTACGCCGCCAACGACGAAGTCATCGCCACGCGCGACTATTACTCGGTCGGCGGCGGGTTCGTGGTCAACCAGGACGACGCCGCCGACGACCGCATCGTCGCCGACGAGACGCCGCTGCCCTACCCGTTCAAGAGCGGCGACGAACTGCTGGCGCAGGCCGCGCGCAGCGGCCTGAGCATCGCCGCGCTGATGTTCGAGAACGAGAAGTGCTGGCGCAGCGAGGACGAGATCCGCGCCGGGTTGCGCGAGATCTGGGGCGCGATGCAGGCCTGCGTGACCCGCGGCATCCGCGAGGAAGGCACCCTGCCCGGCGGCCTGCACGTGTCGCGGCGCGCGCCGGCGCTGTACCGCGAGCTGTCGTCCAAGCCGGAAGCGGCGATGCGCGATCCGCTGACCACGCTGGACTGGGTCAACCTGTACGCGCTGGCGGTCAACGAAGAGAACGCCGCCGGCGGCCGCGTGGTCACCGCGCCCACCAACGGCGCGGCCGGGATCATCCCGGCGGTGCTGCACTACTTCGACCGGTTCTGCCCCGGCGCCGACGAACAGCGCGTGTTCGACTTCCTGCTCACCGCCGCGGCGATCGGCATCCTGTACAAGGAAAACGCCTCCATCTCCGGCGCCGAGGTCGGCTGCCAGGGCGAGGTCGGCGTGGCCTGCTCGATGGCCGCCGGCGGCCTGGTCGCCGCGCTCGGCGGCAAGCCGGGGCAGATCGAGAACGCCGCCGAGATCGGCATGGAGCACAACCTCGGCCTGACCTGCGACCCGATCGGCGGCCTGGTGCAGATCCCGTGCATCGAGCGCAACGCGATGGGCGCGGTCAAGGCGATCAACGCCAGCCGCATGGCCATGCGCGGCGACGGCAAGCACAAGGTGTCGCTGGACAAGGTGATCCGCACCATGCGCGACACCGGCCGCGATATGCAGGACAAGTACAAGGAAACCAGCCGCGGCGGGCTGGCGGTGAACGTCATCGAGTGCTGAGCCAGCCCGATGGACGCTGGCCCGGATGATCACCAGCGTCCTCGCTGCCGCGCGCATCAAGATCCGCGCGGCGATGCCGCTAACGACAGAGACGTCGGCCGATCCGGCATGGGCATGCGCTTGCGGTTTCCACACGCCTCCTGGCGCCTGCTGGCGCTACAGCTGGCCATGCTCTCGACAGCGTGGAGCGCATGCGTGCCGCAGGCACGGGCACTGCAGCCGGACAAGCAGTTCAATCACTACGAGCGCGAAGGCTGGGGGCTGGACCAGGGCCTGCCGCAGCTGAGCGTGCAGGCGTTCGCCCAGGACCATCAGGGCTATCTGTGGATCGGCACGATGGGCGGGCTGACCCGCTTCGACGGCGTGCGCATGACCTCGTTCAACGAGGGCGCGCCGGCGCACCTGCCCGGCAACCTGATCAAGGCGCTGCACGTGGATGCCGCCGGCACGCTGTGGATCGGCACCTACCGCGGCCTGTCGCGCTACCGCGATGGACGCTTCACCACGCTGCTGCCGCAGGACCCGCAGGCGCCGTTGCTCAACATCGAGGCGATCGCGACCGACGCGCACGGCAGCGTGCTGGTCGCGGCGCAGGATGGCGTCTACGCGGTGCAGGGCGATCGCCTGCACCTGCGTCACCGCATCGCCGGCGGCGCCTACGCGCTGTTGCCGCGCGCCGACGCGCTGTGGGTGGGCACGCGCGGCGCGGTGCTGCGGTTCGTCGCCGGCCGGGACGCGCCGGAGTCGCTGACACTGCCGCAGGAGGCCGGCGCGACGCCGGTGCAGCACCTGCTGGAGGCGCAAGGCACGCTCTGGGCCGGCACCCGCGACGGCCTGCTGTTGCGCCGCGACGGGCGCTGGCAATGGCTGCCCGATACCGCCGGGACGAGCCGGCGCGCGGTGCAGGCCCTGTTCGAGGACAGCGACCGCAATCTGTGGGTGGGACAGCCCGGCGCGCTGCTGCGCGTGCGCGATGGCGCCATCGTCGAACGCAACCCGGAAAACAAGCCGAACGTCGGCGTCAACGCCATCTTCGAGGACCGCGAGCGCAACCTGTGGCTGGGCAGCAGCTGGAACGGCGCCACCCGGCTGTGGAACGGCTGGACCCGGCGCTACAGCACGCACGAAGGGCTGGACGACGCACTGGTGTGGACCCTGGCGCGCGATCCGGATGGATCGCTGTGGGTCGGCACCGACAGCGGCCTGTCGCAGCTGCGCGATGGCCGCTACCAGCCGCGCCTGAATCTGGCGCAGTTGCACAACGAGGCGCCCTACACCTTGCTGGCCGAACCCGGCCAGCTGTGGATCGGCACCCGCCATGGCGCCGCCCTGTACCGCGACGGCCGGCTCAGCCAGCCGGACTGGCTGGCGCCGCTGCGCGACCTGCAGATCAGCGGCATCGCCCGCGACCGCGCGCAGCGACTGTGGTTCGCCAGCGACGACGGCCTGTTCCGCGCCGACGGCGCGCGGCTGCGCCGCTACGGCACGGCCGAGGGCCTGCGCGATCCGCGCATCCGCCTGCTCCACGAGACCCGCGACGGGCGCCTGCTGGTCGGCGCGCAGTCGGGCCTGTACGAATTGCGCGGCGAGCGCCTGGTCGCGCTGGCGCCGCCGGGCTCGGCGCTGGCCAGCGCCGACGTCACCGCGATCCACGAGCTGCCCGGCGGGCAGTGGCTGGTCGGCACCCTCAACGAGCAGTTGTGGCTGTTCGACGGCACGCACTGGTATGCGTACGGGGAACAGGACGGGCTGCCGGTGAACGCCGCGTTCTTCATCGCCGACGACGGCCGCGGCGCGATCTGGGTGGCCGGCCTGCGCGGGGTCTACCGCGTGCGCCTGGCCGACCTGCTTCGCCATGCGGCGTCGCCGCAGGCGCCGCTGAACGCCGAACTGATGCTCACCGAGCGCGCGCAGCGCCATGGCGGCGTGCAGGGCATGTGCTGCAACGGCGCCGGCAACGGCAAGGGCTTCATCGAGCACGGCGCGCTGTGGCTGCCCAGCCGCGATGGCGTGGTCGCGCTGGACACCGCCGGCATCGTCAAGAATCCGGTGGCGCCGCAGCCGGTGGTGGAGCGGGTGCGCGCGCTGGGCCAGTGGCTGACGCCGCAGGCGCTGCCGGCACCGCTGCCGGAAGCCGCGCGCGACCTCGACTTCGAGTTCACCGCCGCCTCGTTCCAGGCACCGCAGAACGTCGAGCTGCGCTACCGCCTGCTCGGCTACGACCGCGGCTGGCGCACCCTCGACGACATCCGCCAACGCGCGGTCAGCTACACAAACCTGCCCGGCGGCGACTACGTCTTCGAAGTCACCGGCAGCAACAACGCCGGCGTGTGGGCAGCCGCGCCGGCGCGGCTGCCGCTGCGGATCGCGCTGCGCTTCCAGGAAACGCCGTTCTACAGGCTGCTGCTGACACTGGGCGCGTTCACCCTGCTGCTGTGCGCGGTGGCCCTGGCGCGGCTGCACAACCGGCGCCAGCGCGACATCCTCGAACGCCAGGTGCGCGAGCGCACCCAGGCGCTGCAGGCGGCCAACCAGCGCCTGCAGGAGGCCAGCTTCACCGACGAACTGACCCAGTTGCGCAACCGCCGCTACCTGTCGCTGCACATCCCCAGCGACATCGCGCTGTACCGGCGCATGGCCGCCAACGACGAGGACATGCTGTCCTCGGGCATGCTGTTCGCGCTGATCGACATCGACCACTTCAAATCGATCAACGACAGCGGCGGCCACCACACCGGCGACGCGGTGCTGCAGCAGATGGCGCAGTTGCTGGTGCGGCTGACCCGCGAAAGCGACTACGTGGTGCGCTGGGGCGGCGAGGAGTTCCTGCTGGTGCTGCGTTCGGCGCCGCGCGAGAACCTCACCATGGCCGCCGAACGGCTGTGCCGCTCGGTCGCCGCCCACCCCTTCGTGCTCGACCACGGCCGCCAGGGCCGGGTCACCTGCTCGATCGGGCTGGCCGAGTTCCCGTTCGTGCACGACCCGGACAACCTGCTCGGCTGGGAACAACTGCTGGTGCTGGCCGACCGTGCGCTGTACCAGGCCAAGGCCAAGGGCCGCAACGGCTGGGCGGCGTACCGGCCGGTACTCGGTGCGCAGGCCGAACAGGTGCTAGCCGCGCTGCAGGAACCGCTCGCGCGGATGCAGCACCACGCCTGCCTGACCCTGGTGCACAACGGCGGCAGCCTGCCGCCCGTGTAACGCGTTGACGCCTGGCAAGCGCAGGCCGGGCTAAGGTCGTGGTCCATCACGCCTGTCGCCCTGCTCCCATGCGCCACTGCCTGCTGCTCGCCGCCCTCGCCCTGTCGCCGCTCGCCTCCGCCACCGATGCGCCGCCACGCTACGGCGCGCAACTGGAAGGCTTCGCCTATCCCTATCCGGTGCACTGGTACCGCTTCGAGTCGCAGCGCCAGCCACTGCAGATGGCGTACATGGACGTGGCCCCGACCGGCACGCCGAACGGCCGCACCGTGGTGCTGCTGCACGGCAAGAACTTCTGCGCGGCGACCTGGGAATCGACCATCGCCGCGCTAGTGGCACAGGGGTATCGGGTGCTGGCGCCGGACCAGATCGGCTTCTGCAAGTCGAGCAAGCCGCAGGCCTACCAGTTCAGCTTCGCGCAACTGGCGGCCAATACCCATGCGTTGCTGCAGCAGGCCGGGGTGACCCGCGCCGCGATCGTCGGCCATTCGATGGGCGGCATGCTCGCCGCGCACTACGCGCTGCAGTATCCGCAGGACGTGAGCCAATTGCTGCTGGTCAACCCGATCGGGCTGGAGGACTGGAAGGCCGCCGGCGTGCCGTGGCGCAGCGTCGACGACTGGTACGCCAAGGAGCGCAAGACCGACGCGGCTTCGATCAAGCAGTACCAGCAGACCGTCTACTACGGCGGACAGTGGAAGCCCGAGTACGACCGCTGGGTGAGCATGCAGGCCGGCCTGTACGCCGGCCCCGGTGGCGACCGCGTGGCCTGGAACCAGGCGCTGACCTCGGACATGGTGTTCAACCAGCCGGTGGTGCAGCGCTTCCCGCAACTGCACGTGCCGACCACCCTGTTCATCGGCCAACGCGACCGTACCGCGATCGGCAAGGATCTGGCGCCGCCGGCGCTGGCGGCGACCCTGGGCGATTATCCGGCGCTGGGCAAGCGCGCGGCCGCGGCGATTCCGGGCGCGCGCCTGGTCGCCTTCGACGACCTCGGCCATTCGCCGCAGGTGGAAGCGCCGCAACGGTTCAATGCGGCCTTGCTCGAGGCGCTGGGCACGGCGCCCTGAGCGAACGCGCGCTGCACGCACCCGCTCGGCAGCGTGCCTCTCGCCCTGCACCACTCGCGCTTCGTCGCCCTCGACACACCCGCACTGCACCGCAGCATCGGACAACCATGAAAACGTTGTCATCGCAGTAATCCTGGATCTGTCTCGCATTCGTCGGATTTGTCGGTTGACAACGTTGTCTTCTCATTCGAACCCTGCGCGTGCCCGGTCCGCGTGCGAGTCAAACGACGTCGGCGCCACGCGTCTCCAAGCCCCGGGTGATCGGACTCAAGGAACCAGATAGCGGCTCACCACCGCTCCTCAGTCGCGCTACCTACCGCATCGGAGGCGTCACCATGAACACGAAATCCGCTGGATCGTGGTTGTTGTTCTGTTGTCTTGCCCTGGCCGGCCTCGCGCCCGGCCAGACCTGGGCCGCCGCGTGCACCGGCGTCGCCGCCTGGAACCCGGCCACCATCTACGCCGCCGGCGATACCCTGACCTACGCCGGCCACCTGTACCGCGCCAATGGGCCGATCTGGAACACCGCGCCGACCTACTGCACCAGTTGCGGCTGGTACCAGGACCTGGGCACCTGCGATGGCAGTTCGAGCAACCAGCCACCGAGCGTGGCGCTGACCGCGCCCACGACCGGCACGCGCTTCGTGGTCGGCAACACCATCACGTTGCAGGCGTCGGCCAGCGATCCGGACGGCAGCGTCGCGCGGGTCGAATTCTTCCGCGGCAGCACCTCGCTGGGCAGCGTGAGCGGCACGCCGTACACGCTGGCCTGGAGCGGCGCGGCGGCCGGCGACTACAGCCTGACCGCGGTGGCCACCGACAACGCCGGCGCCCGCACCACCTCGGCCGCGGTCGCGATCAGCATCGCGGCGCCGTCGACCGACACGACCGCCCCGAGCGTGCCGACCGGCCTGGCCGCGGCCACGCGCGCCAGCAACGCCATCACCCTGACCTGGAATGCCGCCTCCGACAACGCCGGCGGCAGCGGCCTGGCCGGCTACGACATCCTCCGCGACGGCATTCGCGTAGGCACCTCCAGCACCACCGGTTACACCGACTCGGCGCTGACCGCCGACACCGCGTACACCTACGCGGTCCGTGCCCGCGACAACGCCGGCAACGTCTCGGCCAGCAGCGCCACGCTCAGCGTGCGCACCCTGCCCGCCAGCGCCGGCGGCGGCAAGCGCGTGATCGGCTACTTCACCCAATGGGGGATCTACGGCCGCAACTACCAGGTGCGCGACATCCAGGCCAGCGGCGCCGCCGGCTACCTGACCCACATCAACTACGCCTTCGGCAATGTCCGCAACAACCGCTGCGAAGTCGGCGTCACCCAGCCCTCCGACAGCAGCACCGGCGCCGGCGGCGATGCCTTCGCCGACTACACCAAGGCATTCTCGGCCGCGCAGAGCGTGGACGGCGTGGGCGATACCTGGGACCAGCCGCTACGCGGCAACTGGAACCAGCTGAAGAAACTCAAGGCCGCGCATCCGGGGCTGAAGGTGCTGATCTCGCTGGGCGGCTGGACCTGGTCGCGCGGCTTCTCCAGCGCCGCGCGCGCCGAGAACCGCCAGGCCTTCGTCGCCTCGTGCATCGACGCCTACATCCGCGGCAACCTGCCGGTCACCGACGGCGCCGGCGGCAGCGCCGCCGCGGCCGGCGTGTTCGACGGCATCGACATCGACTGGGAATATCCGGTGGCCTGCGGCATCGCGTGCGGCAGTGCGGAAGACCGGCAGAACTTCACCGCGCTGCTGGCCGAGTTCCGCCGCCAGCTCGACCAGGTGCGGCCGGGGCTGCTGCTGACCGTGGCGGTCGGCGCCGGCATCGACAAGATCCGCGTCACCGACCCGAACCTGTACGCGCAATACCTGGACTACCTCAACGTGATGACCTACGACTTCCACGGCGCCTGGGATCCGCAGACCAATCACCACTCGGCGCTGTTCGAGTCGCCGGCCGACCCGTCCAGCGGCGACCAGCGTTACTACAACAGCAACGATGCCATCCAGGCCTTCCTCGACCGTGGCGTGCCCGCCGCCAAGCTCAACCTCGGCATCGGCTTCTACGGGCGCGGCTGGACCAACGTGCCCAACGTCAACCACGGCCTGTACCAGAGCGGCAGCGCCGCGCCGGGCACCTACGAGGCGGGCATCGAGGACTACAAGGTGCTGCGCAGCCGCGCCGGCACCAGCTATGTCGACGCGCAGGCGCATGCGCACTGGAAGTACGACGGCAGCACCTTCTGGAGCTACGACAACCCGGCGCTGGTCACCGAGAAGATGAACTACGTCAAGACCCAGGGCCTGGGCGGCGCGTTCTTCTGGGAATTCAGCGGCGACTACCAGGGCGAGTTGCTGAAGACCATGGGCCAGGGGCTGCAATGAGCTGAGGCGCCAGCCCGCACCGCGACGCCCGCAACGGATGGCGGGCGTCGCTTGCGGCGCTCAGCGCACCGCGATCCGCAGCACGTCGTCGAGCAAGGCCGCGGCGGTGACGTCGGCACCGGCGCCCGGCCCCTGGATCAGCAGCGGCTGCTGCAGGTAGCGGTCGCTATGGATGGCGACGCGATTGTCGGTGCCGGCACCGCTGGCCAGCGGATGCGTCAGCGGCAGCGCGCGCAGCCCCACCGAGGCGCCGTGCGCATCGAAGCGGCCGACGAAGCGCAGGCAGGCACCGGCGGCCTGCACCTGCGCCAGGCGCGCCGCCAGCGGCGCGTCCAGTTGTGCCAGCGCGGCATCCAGTTGCGCCAGCGGCACCGTGGCCAGCGCGGCCGGCACCAGCGATTCAACCTGCACCTGCTCGGCACGCAACGGCAGGCCGGCGGCGCGGGCCAGGATCAGCAGCTTGCGCCGCACGTCCTCGCCGGACAGGTCCTCGCGCGGATCGGGTTCGGTGTAGCCGGCGGCCACGGCCTCGCGCACGCACTCGGAGAAGGCGCGGCGGCCGTCGTAGCGATGCAGCAGCCAGGCCAGTGACCCGGACAGCACGCCTTCCACCGCGTGGATATGGTCGCCGCCGGCCACCAGCGCGCGCAGGCTGCTGAGCAACGGCAATCCCGCGCCGACCGTGGCGCTGTCGCCGTAGTGGGTGCTGGCGGCATGCCGCGCGGCATGGATCTGTTCGGCCCGCGCCAGCGCGGCGCCCTGGCCGAGCTTGTTGGCGGTGACCACGTGCACGCCGCGCCGCAACCACTCGGCATGGCGCTGCGCGACCGCCTCGCTGGCGGTGGCATCGACCACGATGTCGCCCTGGCCCAGGTCGTCCGGCAGCGTCACCGCCTGCGTTCCGCGCGCGGCGGCATTGGCCGCGGCCAGCGCCTGCGCCGGCGTCAGCGCGCAGTCGGCGACGGTGCGCGAATTGGCCAGCCAGGCGAAGGTCGGCAAGCCTGGGCGGCGCTGCTGCAGCGCCTGGTAGCGCGCGACGAAGGCGCGGCCGACGGTGCCGGTGCCGAGCAGGCCCAGCCGCGCGGTTGCCACGGCCGGCGCCGCACGCAGCGGCGCCGACGGCGCATCGGCCAACCCGCTGCTCACGCGTCCACCCGTTTGCGGGCCAGCGCCTCGCCGGCGCGCTGCGCGCGCTGCAGGCCGGCCTGCAGATCGGCGACCAGGTCCGCACTGGATTCGATACCCACCGACAGGCGCAGCAGGCCGTCGGAAATGCCGGCCTTGGCGCGCGCCTCGGCGGTCATCGCCGCATGGGTCATGGTCGCCGGATGCGCGATCAGGCTCTCCACGCCGCCCAGCGATTCGGCCAGGGTGAAGTAGCGCAGGCCGTCGACGAAGGCGCGTACCTCGGCCTCGCCGCCGGCCAGTTCGAAACTGATCATCGCGCCGAAGCCGCGCTGCTGCCGCGCCGCCACCGCGTGGCCCGGATGCGAGGCCAGGCCCGGGTAGTACACCTGGCGCACCGCGGCGTGCGTGGTCAGCAGTTCCACCACCGCCTGTGCGTTCTCCTGGTGCGCGCGCAGGCGCGCGTCCAGCGTGCGCAGGCCGCGCAGGGTCAGGAACGCGTCGAACGGCGAGCCGGTCAGGCCCAGCGCATTGGCCCACCACACCAGTTGCTGGTGCAGTTCGGCATCGGCGGCGATCACCGCGCCGCCGACCACGTCGCTGTGGCCGTTGACGTACTTGGTGGTGGAGTGGATCACCAGATCGGCACCGAAGGCGATCGGGGTCTGCAGCGCCGGCGACAGGAAGGTGTTGTCGACCACCGCCAGCGCGCCGGCCTTGTGCGTGGCGTCGATGACGAAGCGCAGGTCGGTGATGCGCAGCAGCGGGTTGGACGGGGTCTCGATCAGCACCAGCTTCGGCGCCTGCGCCAACGCATCGGCCAGCGAGCGCGGATCGGTCAGGTCGGCGGTGATCAGCTCGAAGTGGCCCTTCTTCGCCAACGCATTGAACAGCCGCCAGCTGCCGCCGTACGCATCGTGCGGCACCACCAGCTTGTCGCCGGGCTGCAGCAGCGCATTGAGCACCAGGTTGATCGCGCCCATGCCGGTGGCGGTGATCACCCCGCCGGCGCCGCCTTCCAGTTCCGCCAGCGCTTCGCCGAGCAGGTCGCGGGTGGGGTTGCCGCTGCGGGTGTAGTCGTACTGGCGCTTGTTGCCGAAGCCGTCGAAGCTGAAGTTCGACGACAGCACGATCGGCGGGGTCACCGCGCCGTAGGCGGTGTCGCGGTCGATGCCGGCGCGGACCGCGGCGGTGGCGGCACTACAGGGCAGATCGGTGTCGTGGGCAGTGCTCATGCGGCAACTCCGGTGGGGCGAAGGGCGGTGGCGAGAATCGCGTCGATGCGATCGGTTTCTTTCAGGAAGGCGTCGTGGCCGTAGGGCGAACGCAGTACGCGCAGGCTGCCGCGCGGTCCGAGTCCTTCGACCAGGGTGACCAGGTCCGACAGCGGCACCAGGCGGTCGCCCTCGACCGCCACCACCACGGTGGGCACGGCGACGGCGGCCGGCTCGATGCGGTGCAGGTCGATGGATTCGGACAGGCGCAGGTAGGCGTTGACCTGGGTGCGCGCCACATACTGCGCGCCGGCGGCGTCCAGATAGTCTTCGGCGGCGACGCGGACGCGGCCGTTGATCACTTCCGGCGCCGCGTCGAAGCGTTCGCCGAATTCCTCCGGAGTGCGGTAGCTGAGCATCGCGAACTGCCGCGCCAGCGACAGCCCGTGGCTCTCGGCGCATTGCAGCTGGCCCAGTGCCACGGCGCGGCGCTGCAGCGCACGCCAGGCGGCGGCATACGGATGCGCGCGGTGCGCGCCGCTGACCGCGATCAGCTTCTGCAGGCGCTGCGGATGCCGCACCGCCAGTTGCAGGCCGACCAGCGCGCCGTAGGAGTAGCCGACGAATCCGTGCAGCTGCGCGATGTCCAGCGCGTCCAGCAGCGCGGCAATGGCATCGGCCTGGTCGGCACTGTCGATGGGCGCGTCCAGGCTGCCATCGGCACCGACGAAATCGAACGCCAGCAGCCGCCGCTGGGTGGGATCCAGCGCCCGCCCCGGCCCGACCAGGCCTTCGGCCCAGCCCTTCTCGGGAAAACTGGCGTTGGCGGCGAGGTGGCGGTGCGCGGAGATGCCGCCGGCAACGAACACCACCGGCGCGGCGGCGGGGCCGCTCAGTTCGTAGCGCAGGCGCAGCAGTTGCACGCCGGCATGGCGCAACGGCAGCGCGACCGCGATCTCGCCGCGCATCGCATGCACGCCGTCGGCCGGCGCGGCAACGCGGTCGTGGGACGGAATGGCGGAGGTGGGGCGATCAGGCGAGTTCACGAGGCGCATGGCGGTATCCGGAGAGGAACGGCCATCGAGCTTCGCGGAGCTCGCGTTCGCCATGCAGAGGGCATGGATCGAACCATCTTTCGGCGGACGCGGTGGTCCCCGCAGGATTTGGCACCTACACGGTCGCTTGCGCGTCCGCTGGCTGCCCCGGCATCAAAGGGCCTGTCCCTCCGCCGGTCTCGATGGTGGAGCCACGATGCCAGCGATTTTCGGCCATGTCAATCTCTTTATTCGGATGAAGCGATATGATTTTTCGATCCCTGGCCTCGGCGATACTCCGTTTCCCCCATCGCCCCCCTCCTCCGTGCGCCGACGCCGTCCCCGCCGCTGGCTTGCCATGGTCCTGTCGCTGGCGGCGGCCGCAGCCGCGTCCGCGCAGCCGCTGCTGCGCTGGAATGCGCCACGGCCCGTGGCGGCACCGGCGCCGGCCTGGCTGCAGGTGAGCGCCCGCGACAGCGGCCTGCGCGAGGTCGCACTGGGCAATCCGCTCGGCGGCCCGGTGCAGATCCGCCTGCTCGGCGACAGCGCCGGCTTCACCGCCGTCCCCGCGCTGCCGCTGACCGTGGAGTTGGCCGCCGGCGAGCGCCGCGTGGTCGCGCGCCTGTATCCGCCCGGCGACCTCGCCGAGGCCGGCGGCGACGGCGCCCGACTGCGCATCGAGGCGATCCCCGGTTCGCCGCGCGCCCATGCCGACGCGGTGCTGTATGCCCTGCCGTTCGCCGATCGCCCGGTGCGCATCGACCAGGGCTTCGGCGGCGCTTTCAGCCATCGCGACCCGGCCAACGCCTATGCGCTGGACTTCGCCTTGCCCGAAGGCACGCCGGTGCTGGCGGCGCGCGCGGGCGTGGTGATGGAGGTGCGTGACGACTTCCGCGAGTCCGGCACCGACCCGCGCCTGGGACAGGCCGCCAACCTGGTGCGGGTGCTGCACGCCGACGGCAGCATGGCGATCTACGCGCACCTGGCCCCCGGCGGCGTGCAGGTGCGGGTGGGTCAGGCGGTGCAGCGTGGCGACCGCCTCGGCCTGTCCGGCAACACCGGCCTGAGCAGCGGCCCGCACCTGCATTTCGCCATCCAGCTCAACCGCGGCCTGCGCCTGGAATCGGTGCCGTTCCGGATGGCCGGCCCGCTGGGCGAACTGCGCTTCGCCCACCCCGCCGCACCCTGAGCGCGTCGCCTGCCGTTCGTCGGCAGAAGCCTTGACAGGCGCCATGTGTATTGATGTATTAATACACATGGATGCAAGCCACCTCCACGTGCAACCCAGCGCCCCCGAGCCGATCTACCGGCAGATCGCCGAGCAGATCCGCCGCCTGGTCGCCGCCGGGCAACTGCGCCCGGGCGACGGCCTGCCCTCGGTGCGCGACGTCGCCGCGGTCCACGCGGTGAACCCGATGACGGTCTCGCGCGCCTACAGCCAGCTCGAGGCCGAGGGCGTGCTGGAACGCCTGCGCGGCCGCGGCATGGCGGTAGCCGCGACCGCCGCCGCACCGCAACGGCAGCGCCTGGAGTTGATCGAACCGCGGCTGCAGGAACTGGTCCGGCATTGCCGCGAACTGGGCCTGCCCGCGCCTCCCGTGATCGAACGTCTTGAACAGTTGTTTGGAGAACCTGGCGATGAGTAGCGTGGTGATGCAGAGCGCAATCCAGACCGACCTGGACATGGACCTGCCGCTGGCGGCGCACGACCTGCACCTGGCGTTCGGTGCCAGCGACGTGCTGCGGGGTGTGGGCCTGCAGATCGGGCGCGGCGAGGTCGTCGGGCTGATCGGCCGCAACGGCGCCGGCAAGAGCACCCTGCTGGCCTGCCTGCTCGGCCTGCTGCAGCCGCAGCGCGGCCAGGCGCGCGTATTCGGCGGTCCGGCGCTGCGCCTGGACGACGCGCGCAAGGCGCAGGTGGGCTTCGTGCCGCAGCAGCCGCAGGCCTTCGGCTGGATGCGCGTGGAGGAACTGCTCGCCTTCGCCGCGCAGCTCTATCCGCACTGGGACGCGCAGCGCGCCGACACGCTGCTGCGCCGCTGGGAACTGGACCGCACCCAGAGCATCGGCAAGCTCTCGCCCGGCCAGGCCCAGCGCCTGGCCCTGGTCCGGGCGCTGGCCGCACGGCCGGCGTTGCTCGTCCTCGACGAACCGGCCTCGGCGCTGGACCCGGTCGCGCGCCGCGACCTGATGCGCGAGATCGTCACCGAAACCTGCGACGCCGGCACCACCGTGCTGTTCTCCAGCCACATCGTCAGCGACCTGGAACGCGTGGCCTCGCGCGTGGCCTTCCTCAACCAGGGCCAGTTGCTGCTGGACCAGCCGCTGGACGAACTCAAGGACCGGGTCCTGCGCATCGGCATCCCGGCGTCGGCGGCCGCGACGCTGGGCGCGCCGTTGCGCGGCGAACTGGCGCGCCGCCACGCCGCCGACGGCGGTGTCGTGGTGGTGCTGCATGCCAACGAGCTGCCGTCCGCGCTATTGACCGTCCCCGGCATCCGCATCGACCGGCTGGGCCTGGAAGACCTGTTCATCGAGGTGGTCGGATGAACCGTCTTCCTGCAGATCTGCGCCTGCTCTGCCGCGCATCGGGCGTGACCGGATGGCTGTATCCGCCAGCCCTCGCCGCCGCCTTCGCCTGCACCTGGCTGCCTGAAAAAGCCGCCAACCTGCTGCCGCCAATGCTCACAGCCATCATGGGGATGTTCGTCTGGATGCTGCTCGGCGCTCGCCTGCTGAGTCTGCTCGAACAAGGGCGCCAACTCCGTCTGCCGTCCATGGCAGCGCGCTTCGTCACTCTGTTCGGTGCCGCACTGGCCTTGACGGTGCTGCTGCCGACGCTGCTGTTCGCCGTGCGCGGTGTCGATCCCGGCCTCTCGCTCTCTGTCCTGCTGCTCAGCGCAAGCTTCGGCATGTTGGTCGCCACCCTGCCAGCCTGGTGTGCCCCCTTGATCGGCATCTTGCCGGGGACGCTGGGCGGCTTTTTGCCCGAGGGCAGCTTCGTGCCACTGACCCTGCATCCACGCGCCAGCATGCTGCTCGCTGCGCTCACCTGCGCGCTGATCAGCCTGTGGTCGTACCGGTACTTGCGTGGTCGCCCGGCCGATGCGCTGTCGGCATGGTCGCGCCCGATGTGGATCGGCCTGCAGCAGCGCCAGCCCGGCGATGGCACAACCAAGCAGGCGGTCGAGTCGCAGGGCGGACGCTTGGGCTGGATCCAGGGTATCGCCCGCCCCGCCTTTCCGACCGAACTTCGTCATCAACCGGAACGCGCCATGCGCTATGCGCTAGGCCCGGGCTTCGCTCCCGGCAGCACCGCCGGCACCCTTCTGGCCGCAGTGGTCACACCGGCGCTGCTGCTGGTGTTGTGGACGCCCCTGTTGCTGCGCACGCAATCGCCGACGCTGCCGCTGGTCATGGCCAACGTCATGACCAACCTGTCCAGCCTGAAGTTCCTGCAGCGCTTATGGCTGTGGCGCAAACACGGCAACCTGGGACTGATGGAGAGCGCGCTGCTACCCGGCCTGGGCGCGCCCGGACAGGCCGGCAAGCTGTTCAACCAGGTGATCCTGAAGCGCGCGATCGCGGCGATGCTGCCCTGGCTTGGCCTGTCCTGGCTGATCGGCGCACTCAACCATGCGCCGACGGCCTATTACCCGCTGACCGTGTCGATCACCCTGACCGCAACACTGGCCGCCAGCAGCTTGCTGCTGGCCTGCATGCGCTGGCCGCGCGGCGCGCTGTTGCTGACCGTGACCCAATTCGTCCTGGCCATGCTCGGTGGGATCAGCATCGGCCAGGTCGGCCTGCCCGGCGCGGTGGCACCGCACTGGCTGGCACCGGCCTGGAGCGTGCTGCTGCTCGGCATGGTCATCGTCTACAACCTGGTGGCACGCCAATCCAGCAAGCGCCCGCACCCCTGGCTGCTCAACTGAACGGCCGCAGCGGGAAGCCCGCTATAATCGCGGGCTTCCTCCGTTGCCGATGACGCCCTTCCGGGCGTGCCGCCCATGTCCGAAGTCGCCACCGAAGCTGCGCGCCGCCGCACCTTCGCCATCATTTCCCACCCCGACGCCGGCAAGACCACGCTGACCGAAAAGCTGCTGCTGTTCGGCGGGGCGATCCAGATGGCCGGCTCGGTGAAGGGCCGCAAGGCCGCCCGCCACGCCACCTCGGACTGGATGGCGCTGGAAAAGGAGCGCGGCATCTCGGTGACCTCGTCGGTGATGCAGTTCCCGTACGAAGGCAAGATCATCAACCTGCTCGACACCCCCGGCCACGCCGACTTCGGCGAGGACACCTACCGCGTGCTCACCGCGGTGGACTCGGCGCTGATGGTGATCGACGTGGCCAAGGGCGTGGAAGAACGCACCATCAAGCTGATGGAAGTCTGCCGGCTGCGCGACACGCCGATCATGACCTTCATCAACAAGCTCGACCGCGAGGGCAAGGATCCGATCGACCTGCTCGACGAGGTCGAGACCGTGCTCGGCATCGAGTGCGCGCCGGTGACCTGGCCAATCGGCATGGGCCAGCGCCTGAAGGGCGTGGTGCACCTGGTGACCGGCGAAGTGCACCTGTACGAGCCGGGCCGCAACTTCACCCGCCAGGATTCGACCATCTTCCCGTCGCTGGACGCGCCCGGCCTGGCCGAGAAGATCGGAGAACAGATGCTGGCCGACCTGCGCGAGGAACTGGAACTGGTGCAGGGCGCCAGCCACGCCTTCGACCTGGACGCTTACCGCGCCGGCAAGCAGACCCCGGTGTTCTTCGGCTCGGGCGTCAACAACTTCGGCGTGCAGCCGCTGCTGGACTTCTTCGCCGAGCACGCACCGCCGCCGCAGCCGCGCGCCACCACCGGCCGCCAGGTGCAGGCCGGCGAGGACAAGCTCACCGGTTTCGTGTTCAAGATCCAGGCCAACATGGATCCGCAGCACCGCGACCGTGTCGCGTTCATGCGCATCTGTTCGGGCCGCTTCGCCGCCGGCATGAAGACCCTGCACGTGCGCACCGGCAAGGAGGTCAAGCTGGCCAACGCGCTGACCTTCATGGCCAGCGACCGCGAGATCGCCGCCGAGGCCTACCCCGGCGACGTCATCGGCATCCACAACCACGGCACCATCTCCATCGGCGACACCTTCACCGAGGGCGAGTCGCTGTCGTTCACCGGCATCCCCAACTTCGCCCCGGAACTGTTCCGCCGCGCGCGCCTGCGCGACCCGCTCAAGCTCAAGCAGCTGCAGAAGGGTCTGGCGCAGCTGTCCGAAGAAGGCGCCACCCAGTTCTTCCGCCCGCTGATGAGCAACGACCTGATCCTCGGTGCGGTCGGCACCCTGCAGTTCGACGTGGTCGCCTACCGGCTCAAGGACGAATACGGCGTGGACGCCAGCTTCGAACCGGTCGGCGTGGTCACCGCGCGCTGGGTACACTGCGACAACCCCAAGAAGCTGGAAGAGTTCCGCGAGAAGAACGCGATGAACCTCGGCATCGACGCCGCCGGCGAACTGGTCTACCTGGCGCCGACCCGGGTCAACCTGCAACTGGCGCAGGAACGCGCGCCGGACGTGCGCTTCGCGGCTACGCGCGAACACGCGCACAGCGTGGCGGTGGAATGACCGCCATGTGACCGCGGGCGTGCGCCGGCTGAGCGCACGCCCAACCGGCGGCGCAGTGTTGCGCCGCAGCGGATGCGAACCGCTCGCAATTGCGGTACCTTGCGGGCCCATGGATGCAGACCGGTCGCCCGCCTACTCGAACGCCGACGCGCAGCCTTCCACGGACTGGCGCGACGAACTCGCCAGTGCGCTGACCCACGGCCTCGGCGCCATCGCCGCGCTGGCCGGCGGCTCGGTGCTGATCACCCTGGCGGCCATCTACGGCGACGGCTGGCAGCTCGCCACCGCCATCGTGTTCAGCGTCACCTTGCTGCTGCTGTACGTGGCCTCGACCCTGTACCACGCCATCCCGCACCCCGGCGCCAAGGCGCGCCTGCAGATCTTCGACCACTGCGCGATCTACCTGCTGATCGCCGGCACCTACACCCCGTTCACCCTGATCGGCCTGCGCGGCCCATGGGGCTGGGGCCTGTTCGCGGCGATCTGGACCATCGCCGTGGCCGGGGTGATCTTCAAGCTGTTCTTCACCGGCCGCTTCCGCCTGCTGTCGACCATCCTGTACATCGCGATGGGCTGGCTGATCGTGGTGGCGATCGAACCGCTGCTGCGCTCCGTCGACGCCTGGACCCTGGGCTGGCTGCTGGCCGGCGGCCTGTTCTACACCCTCGGCACGTATTTCTACCAGCGCGACACCGTGCGTTACTTCCACGCCATCTGGCATCTGTTCGTGCTCGCCGGCAGCGTCTGCCACTTCGTGGCGGTGACCAGTCAGGTGCTCTGAGGCGGCGATCGCTTTCGCACCCCGTGCACGGCGGCCGCCTAGGATGGCCGCATGGCTCTCGACCCTGCTTCCGCATCCCGCTCCTGGCCCTGGCGGCGCAACGACGGCCGCCTGCGGCGCTGGCCGTTCGTGCTCGGCGCGCTGGTGCTGCTCCTGCTCGTCATCATCCTGATCTTCGACTGGAACTGGTTCAAGGCGCCGGTGGAACGCGCAGTGCAGGCGCGCACTGGCCGCGCCTTCCATATCGACGGCAACCTGGACGTGGACCTGGGCCGCATCGTCACCGTGCGTGGCGATCGCCTGCGCTTCGCCAACGCTGATTGGTCAAAGCAGGCGCAGATGGCCAGCGCCGACCGCGCCGAACTGGACATCGCGCTGTGGCCACTGCTGCGCGGACGCGTGCGTATCCCCGAGATCCGCCTGACCAAGCCCGACCTGCTGCTGGAAACCGGACCGAACGGACAGCCCGGCAATTGGGTGTTCGGCCAGTCCGACGGCGGCCGTCCGGTCGTGCTCGGCGCCCTGCTGGTGCAGCAGGGCCACCTGCGCTTCCAGGATCCGGACGGGCGCACCGAGATCGACATCGCCGTCGACAGCCAGGTCGGGCAGCGCCGCCGTGGCGATGCCGCCCCGCCGATCGCGGTCAGCGGCGACGGCCGCTGGCGCGGCAATCCCTTCACCCTGAAAGGCAGTACCGCCTCGCCGCTGGAACTGAGCGAGAGCGACCACCCTTTCCGCGTCGACCTGCGCGGCAGCGCCGGCAGCACCCGCGCGCACATGCGCGGCACCCTCACCAATCCGTTCCAGTTGCGCGTGTTCGACCTGCAACTGCAACTGGCCGGCACCGACATGGCCCACCTGTATCCGCTGCTGGGCATCGCCATTCCCTCCACCCCGCCCTACCAGTTGGACGGACGCCTGCAGCGCGACGGCGATCGCTGGCGCTACCAGGACTTCCGCGGCCGCGCCGGCGACAGCGACCTGGCCGGCACGGTGCAGATCGACACTGCGGGCCAGCGCCCGTTCCTGCGCGCCGACCTGCGTTCGCAGCGGCTGGATTTCGACGACCTGGCCGGCTTCGTCGGCGCGCCGCCGCGCACCGGCGCCGGCGAGACCGCCAATGCCGAGCAGAAGGCGCAGGCAGCCAAGCTCGCCGCCACCGACAAGGTGCTGCCGTCCACCCCATACGACCTCGGCAAGCTGCGCGCGATGGACGCCGACGTGCGCTGGAAGGCGCAGCGCATCAATGCGCCGTCGCTGCCGCTGGACGACATGGACGCGCACCTGAAGCTCGACGACGGCGTCCTGCTGCTGCAACCGCTGAACTTCGGCGTGGCTGGCGGAGACCTGCGCTCGGACATCCGCATGGATGCGCGCAAGCCCACCCTGTTCACTCGGGCGCAGGTGTCGATCCGCGGCGTGCAACTGGGCAAGCTGTTCCCCGACGGCAAGCTGGCCAAGGAAGCCGCCGGCGCGATCGGCGGCGAGATCGCGCTGGCCGGCAGCGGCAACTCGATCGCGCAGATGCTCGGCAGCGCCGACGGCAACGTCGCCGTCGGCATGGGCAAGGGCCGGATCAGCAACCTGGTGATGGAACTGGCCGGCCTGGACATCGCCGAATCGCTGAAGTACCTGGTGACCAAGGACCGCGAGATCCCGGTGCGCTGCGCGTTCGGCGACTTCGGCGTGCAGCGTGGAGTGATGACGTCGCGCGCCCTGGCCTTCGACAGCACCGACACCCTGCTGGTCGGCAGCGGCAGCATCGACCTCGGCCAGGAACGCCTGGACCTGCTGCTGAAGGCGCAACCCAAGGACCACAGCATCCTCGCCCTGCGCTCGCCGCTGCGCGTCGGCGGCACCTTCAAGGACCCGAGCTTCCGCCCCGACTTCAAGGCCCTGGGCTTGCGCGGCGCCATCGCCGTCGCCCTGGGCAGCATCGCCCCGCCAGCCGCGCTGCTGGCCACCATCGAGACCGGGCCGGGCAAGGATATTCAGTGCGGCGGCAAGTAGCCGCGGGATTCGGGATTAGGGATTGGGGATTCGCAAAAGCGGCTACCTGAGCGCCGTCAATTCAGATGCATGATGCGCTCAGCGAGCATAGGTGCATGCGCCGCCGCTCTTGCGAATCCCCAATCCCGACTCCCCAATCTCAGCTCCTGATGTACTCCTGCAACTGATCCAGTTCCTCGCGCTGCTCTTCGATCACCGCCTTGACCAAGTCGCCGATCGAGATCACGCCGATCACGGTGCCGGCATCCACCACGGGCAGGTGGCGGATGCGTTGCCCGGTCATCAGTTCCATGCACTGCTGCACGCTCTGCGACGGATCCACGGTGTGCACCTTGCTGCTCATGATGTCGCGCACCGGCGTGGTCGCCGAGGAGCGGTCCTGCAGGACCACCTTGCGTGCGTAGTCGCGCTCGGACAGGATCCCGGACAGCTGTCCGTCCTGCAGCACCAGCACCGCGCCGATGCCCTTGGCGGCCATCAGCCGCAGCGCCTCGATCACCGCCGTGTCCGGCGCGACCGCGTGGATCTCATTGCCCTTTTCGCTCAAGACCTGCCGTACCGTCCGCATCGCTGCCTCCCGGTTCGCTGGATCGCACGGCCGAGCATACTCCTTCGCCCGGTGCATGCCAGGTCTCCACCAGGTACAGCGGACGTTGCTTGGATTCCTCGTACAGCCGGCCCAGGTATTCGCCGATCAGGCCCAGCGCGATCAACTGCACGCCGCCCAGGAACAGGATGACCGCCATCATCGTCGGCCAGCCGGCCACCGGGTCGCCCCACAGCGCCGCCTTGACTACCACCCAGATCGCGAACAGGAAGGCGCCGACCGCCGTCGCCAGGCCCAGGTAGGTGGCCACCCGCAACGGCGCGGTGGAGAAGCCGGTGATGCCGTCCAGGGCGAAGTTCCACAATCGCCACAGGCTGAACTTGCTGCGTCCGGCCAGGCGCGGCGCTCGCCGGTACGGCACCGCCAGGCGGCGGAAGCCGATCCAGCCGAACAGGCCCTTCATGAAACGGTGACGCTCGCGCAATTGCCGCAGCGCAGCCAGCGCGCGCGGCGACAGCAGGCGGAAATCGCCGGTATCGGCGGGGATCGGCGTCTTCGACAAGCGCCCGATCACCCGATAAAACAGCGCCGCGGTGCCGCGCTTGAGCCAACCCTCGCCTTCGCGCACCAGGCGCGTGCCGTAGATGTCGTCGTAGCCGGCGCGCCAGTGCGCGACGAACTGCGCGATCAGCTCCGGCGGATCCTGCCCATCGGCGTCCAGCAGCATCGCCGCGCCGCGGTCGACGCAGTCCAGCCCTGCGGTCAGCGCCAGTTCCTTGCCGAAATTGCGCGACAGGCGCAGCGCGCCGACCCGCGGATCGGACGCGGCCAGCGCCTGGATCGTCTCCCAGGTGGCATCGCGGCTGCCGTCGTCCACGTACAGCACCCGCCCCTCCAATCCCGGCACGGCGTCGAGCGCGGCGACGATGCGCGGGTGCAACAGCGGCAGGGTCTGCGCCTCGTTGAACGCAGTGACGACGACGGTAAGACGTTCGGATTCCATCGGCGGATGGTACGGAGCCGCCTGCGGGTTCACCAGCAGCCCGCGCACTGCGCGACAAAAGCGGGAGCTCCTCCCTTCTCCCACCGGGAGAAGGTGCCCCGCAGGGGCGGATGAGGGTACGGGTACCGCCGAGCCCAATTCGCACGTGCCAGCCGTACCCTCACCCCAACCCCTCTCCCGAGGGGAGAGGGGCTCAACCTAGCCCACGGCGCCTATAGGTAGGCCAGCCCACTCGGCGGCGCGCGCCATCTGCCTGTCCCTTCTCCCATCGGGAGAAGGTGCCCCGCAGGGGCGGATGAGGGTACGGGTACCGCCGAGCCCGATTCGCGCGTGCCAGCCGTACCCTCACCCCAACCCCTCTCCCGGCGGGAGAGGGGCTTCAAGCCTACGGCGCCTGCAGGTAGGCGGGCCCGCCCAGTTGCCGGGTCTGGCGCTGGATCCAGTTGGCGCGGCTCTGCACGTACGGGCCGGGACGCGCGGCGTTGTAGCGCTGCGGCGCCGGCAGCACCGCCGCCAGCAGTGCGCTCTGCGCCGGCGTCAGCTGCGCCGCGTCCTTGCCCCAGAAGCTGCGCGCCGCCGCCTGCGCGCCATACACACCGTCGCCGAACTCGGCGACGTTGGCGTACACCTCCAGAATGCGCTGCTTCGACCACAGCGCCTCGATCAGCACCGTGTACCAGGCCTCCAGGCCCTTGCGCAGCCAACTGCGGCCTTGCCACAGGAACACGTTCTTGGCGACCTGCTGGCTGATCGTGCTGGCGCCGCGCAGACGGCCGCCGCGTGCGTTGTGGTCGCGCGCCTTCTCGATCGCGTCCAGATCGAAGCCGTGATGGCTGGGGAAGCGCTGGTCCTCCGCGGCCACCAGGGAGATCGGCAGGCTCGGGGCGATCTGCGCGGTGTCGCGCCAGTCGTAGGCGATGCGGTACGACCAGTCGCCACTGGCCCAGGCGCCGAGCTGGCGCTCCAGCATCATCGCCGAGAACGGCGGGTCGACGAAGCGCAGCAACAGCACCTGCGACACGCTCGCCAGCACGAACAGCAACGGCGCCAGCAGCAGCCAGCGCCGCCAGCGCCGCCAGCGCCTGGCCCGTGGACGCGCCGGCAGGACGCCACTTGCATCGCGGCGCCCCGCCCCCATTCCTATGCTTTCTTCGATCTGGTCCACCGTGACGATCCACTCTCGTGCGGTCGCCATCTTCCCATGCGCAGCGAGGCCGCAATGCATTCTTCCGACGATCGTCTGACCCGCTTCCTGCTACCCGGCGCCGGCGTGCGCGGCGTGCACGTGCGCCTGCACGACACCTGGCGCGAGATCCTGGCGCCGGCCAGCTATCCCGCCGCGGCCACCGAACTGCTGGGCGAGGCCTGCGTCGCCGCGGCCCTGTTCACCGGCCACACCAAGGTCGACGGACGCCTGTCGGTGCAGTTGCGCAGCCAGGGCGCGCTGCGCACCCTGTTCGCCGAGTGCACCGCCGCCGGCACGCTGCGCGGCATCGTCCAATTGGGCGAAGGCCAGGACGCGCCGCGCGACCTGCGCGCGCTCGGCGACGATGCCCTGTTGGCGATCACCATCGAGAACCCCGGCCTGGACCCGCGCGAACCGCAGCGCTACCAGAGTCTTGTGGCGATGTCCTCGGCCGAGCTGGACGAAGCCTTCGAGGACTACTTCCGCCAGTCCGAGCAGTTGCCGACGCGGCTGATCCTGGCCGCCGACGGTACGCACGCCGCCGGCCTGCTGCTGCAGAAGCTGCCGGGCGACGCCGGCGACGAGGACGGCTGGAACCGCGCCGGCGCGCTGTTCGAGACCGTGGGCGAGGCCGAACTGCTGGCGACGCCGGCCGAGACCCTGCTGCACCGGCTGTTCCACGAGGAGACCCCGGAGCTGCTGGGCGACCGCCCGCTGCGCTTCGGCTGCTCGTGCTCGCGCGAGCGGGTCGCGGCGATGCTGCGCTCGCTCGGCGAGGAGGAAGCGCGGGCGGCGGCCGAGGCGACCGGCCAAGTTGAGATCCGCTGCGAGTTCTGCGGCCGTCACTATGACTTCCCCTTGACGGAATTCGGAGTATTGTTTGCCGTAACGCAGGCTGAACCGACGTCCTCGGAGCGCTTGCACTAGCTGAAATGCGCGTCGCGACCGGGGAGTCCGACTTGTTAAAGAAACATAAACCCTCTAGCATCGACCACCCTGTCCGGCGGGAACTTTCGTGCCCGCCCCAAGTCTCAGATTGCTGATGCGACCCTTCCTGCGCCTACCGCTCGCCCTGCTGATCGCCCTTGCGGCGAGCACGGGCGCGCACGCGCAGAGCAAGCCAGCCACTGGCCACGACCGCACCGTGCTGCCGGTCTGGAACAAGGGCAGCGGCAAGGTCGAGGCGCTGTTGTACCTGGAGCCCACCGGCGAACAGGCGGTCGGCGCGCGCTGGCACTTCGGCCGCAACTCCCTGGATGCCGCGTTCGGCCTGTCCTCCGGCGACTCGCTGGGCCTGCTCTGCAACAGCGCCAGCGGCGGCAGCATCAGCGGCTTGGCCAGCCACTGCATGCTGGCCAGCCTGGGCGACGACGATGGCACCACCGGCCACCATGTCGCCGCCACCACCACCTTCAATCGCCCCGGCGGGCGCCTGTCGCTGTCGGCGGGCACCGGCCGCGAGAACCTCCCCGCCTGGCTGGCCGGCGCCAACAAGACGCCGTCGATGCGGATGGAGCAGAACGACCTGACCGTCTTCGCGCAGCAGAACATCGGCCGCGAGGGCTTCGTCTCGATCGGCGGCACCTACGCCAAGGCACGCCTGGTGCCGATCGCCGACGCCACCCCGGCCATGCTCGACCGCTGGGACAGCAAGAGCCTGAGCATCGGCGGCGGCTACGGCTCGTTCAGCGCCAACGTCATCGGCCGCGTCGTCGACGCCCCCGGCCAGCCCGGCAAATGGACCGGCCTGGGCGTGGGCCTGACCTGGCGCACGCCGTGGAGCGGCCAGCTGACCGTGGGCGCCGAGAACGTCATCACCCGCGGCAAGAACCCGTTCTCGCCGAACAACATCAGCACCGAAGAGGGGACCATCCCCTACGTGCGCTACGAGCAGGATCTGTAGCGACTAATCGCAACCTGTTGTCAGGCAAAGAAAAAGCCTCCGCATGGAGGCTTTTTTATTGCCTGAACGAGCGTGATATACATCACTCAAATTGCACCCTCATTAACGACTCTTTAATTTCTCTGAAGACAAAGTTAACATCGGCTCACCCCGCGGTTTTTGGCATCGCATTTCGGCGCCTCCGCAGGCGAACTTCAGCTGACATACACCTTTCGGAGAGAGAGCCAATGAATTGCAAGACCCATCGCTTGCGCGACGCGATCGCGTTCGCACTCGCTGCCGGCACCACCGCGCTGCTGAGCACCGGCGCGGCCGCGGCCCAGGACAGCTCCTCCAACGATGCGTCCAAGACCCTGGACACCATCCAGGTCACCGGCTCGCGCGTTGCCCGCGTTGAAACCGAAACCGCCAGCCCGGTGGTCGTGATCGACCGCGCCGCGATCGAGCAGACCGGCAAGCTGACCCTCGGCGATCTGGTGCAGGAACTGCCGGCGATGTCCGGTGCGCCGGCCAGCCCGGCGGTCAACAACGGCGGCGGCGACGGCAAGTCCTCGGTCGACCTGCGCGGCCTCGGCGACGAGCGCACCCTGCTGCTGGTCAACGGCCGTCGCGTCGTCAACAACGACGTCAACTCGATCCCCGCCAGCGCCGTGGAGCGCATCGAAGTGCTGACCAGCGGCGCCTCGGCGGTGTACGGCTCCGATGCCGTGGCCGGCGTGGTCAACTTCATCCTGCGCAAGGACTTCGAAGGCCTGGCGGTCACCCTCGACTACGGTCAGGCGACGCACCTGAGCGACGGCGCGCGCAGCGGCGGCTCGCTGACCTTCGGTCAGGTCGGCGATCGCGGCAACATCATGGTCGGCCTGAACTACAACAAGTTCGATGGCATCTCCTCCGCCGACCGCAAGTACTCCAAGGACGCGACCTACCTGTACAGCGGCGCGGTCACCGTGCTCGGCTCCAGCCGCAATCCGCGCGGCCGCATCACCGTGCCGGCCGCCCTGCGTCCCCAGTACGGCGGCTGCTCGACCGTCACCCTGAAGCCCGGCGCGTCCGGCGCCTCGCAGGGGGATTACCGCTGCTACTCCGGCGCGACCGACTCCTTCAACTACCAGGCCACCAACCTGATCATGACGCCGCAGGAGCGCACCAACGCGTTCTTCCTGGCCAACTATCAGATCACCGACAGCATCAACGCCTTCGCCCAGGTCTACCACAACAAGACCAGCTCCAACTTCGCGATCGCGCCGCTGCCGTTCGACGCCCGTGGCGACAAGGTGGTGATCTCCGCCAACAACTTCTACAACCCGTTCGGCACCGATTTCGGCGCGGACAACGGCGGCAACCAGTACAACCAGCTGCTGACCCGCTTCACCTCGCTGGGCCAGCGCCGCTCCTACTACAGCACCGTGACCGACCAGGTCGTGGCCGGCCTCGAAGGCTTCGTCGGCGACAGCACCTGGAAGTGGGACGCGGCCATGAACTACGGCCACTACACCCGCGAGAACACCAGCTACGGCTACGTGTACTACGCCGGCCTGCGCGACGCGCTGGGCCCGTCGTTCCGCGACACCGATGGCGTGGTCAAGTGCGGCAGCGCCGGTGCGGTGATCGCCGGCTGCACCCCGTTGAACATCTTCAACATCAACGACCCGCAGACGATCGCGACGCTCGGCAAGTACGAAGCGCGCCCGACCTACTCCAACACCTACCAGATGCGCAGCTTCGAAGCCAACGCCAACGGCGAGCTGTTCACGCTGCCGGCCGGCGCCTCGCAGCTGGCGGTGGGCGTGTCCTGGCGCGAGGAGTACCAGAAGAACGCGGTCGACTACATCGCCATCGCCAATGCGAACGGCAACTGCTTTATCTCGCAGGAAGCCTGCGGTACCCCGCTGAGCGGCAAGTACAACGTCAAGGAGCTGTACGCCGAACTGTACGTCCCGCTGCTGTCCGAGGTCCCGTTCGCGCACCTGCTGGCGCTGACCCTGGGCTCGCGCTATTCGGACTACAACACCTTCGGCAACACCACCAACAGCAAGGTCCAGCTGGAGTGGCGTCCGATCCAGAACCTGCTGCTGCGCGGCACGGTCGCCGAGGTGTTCCGCGCCCCGACGATCGAGAACCTGTACGCCGGCGCCAGCGGCGATGCGCCGAACTTCGCCGACCCCTGCCTCGGCTACGGCCGTACCGGCACGGCGCGCAACCACGAAGCGGCGTGCGGCGCGGGCGCGGGTGCGACCGCCATTCCGGGCGCCACCGGCATCACCCCGAGCGGCATGTCGCAGACCACTGGCGTGTGGTCGGGCTCTGTCGCTGCCGGCTTCACCCTGAAGCCGGAACAGGGCAAGTCGTTCGACTGGGGTGTGGTCTATGACCCGGAATGGCTGCCGGGCTTCTCGGCCAGCCTGGACTACTGGCGCCTGTACCTGAACGACACGATCAACCGCGCCGATGCGCAGACCGTGGCCGACATCTGCTACAGCGACAACAACAGCCCGTTCTGCGGCTTCATCAACCGTTACTCCGACGGGCAGGTGAACTTCATCCGCGAGCCGATCGTCAACCTGGGCCGCCTGGATACCAAGGGCTGGGACCTGGCGCTGCGCTATCGCCTGCCCGACACCGCCTGGGGTAGCTACACCTTCGGCCTGGACGGCACCTACATCGCGCGCTACGACAACAAGACCAACCCGGACGATCCGGCGGGCGTGGTGACCCATGTGGCCGGCACGTACAACAAGAGCTACGGCCTGTACTCGCGTGTCCGCGGCCGCCTGTTCGTGAACTGGCAGAAGGGCGACTTCGGCGCGAGCTGGCGCGTGCGTTACGTCGGTCCGTTCGACGTCGGCAGCGCCGATCCGGCGCAGAACCGCAGCGCCGACGCCGGCCTGCCGTACGTGGTGGTCCCCTACGGCTCCTACTTCCTGCACAGCGTCAGCGTGAACTACGCGCTGCCGTGGTTCAATTCGAAGGTGGAAGTGGGCCTGGACAACGTGTTCGACAAGCAGCCGCCCATGCTGTATCAGAACAACGTGCTGAACGCCAACACGGACGTGAACAGCTTCGACACCGTTGGCCGCTACCTGTGGGCTCGCTACAGCATGAGCTTCTGAGTTCGCTCAGTCCGCTCCTGACGTGGCGACGAGGGCCGCGCGACGCATTCGCGCGGCCCTCTTTTTTGGCAGACCCGAATGAACGCACCACAGCTGCAACACGCGATCCATCTCATCGAACAAGGCAGCGCGGAAACGGCCGCCGAACTGTGTCGGCAGGCGTTGGCCGCCACGCCGCACGATCCCGCCTGGCACACGCTGCTGGCGATGGCGCTGCAACAGCGCGGCGACGTGGCCGGAGCGGCCGGGCACTACCGCACCCTGACCCGCCTGCAGCCGCACGAGTCGGCGCACTGGGCCAATCTCGGCATGGCGCTGCGCACTCTTGGTGAACATGCCGACGCCGACCAGGCCTACCGCCAGGCGCTCGCCCTGGCGCCGCAGACCTATCACTATCTCGTCGACCATGGTCTGCTGCTGCTGGACATGGGCGACATCGCGCGCGCACGGCACCGCCTGCTCGACGCGGTCGACCTGGATCCGGCGCAACCGGAGGCGCGCATCCACGCCGCCATCGCCTGCTTCGAATGCGGCGATGCGCAGCGCGCCGCCGCCCTGCTCCCGCCGCCCGCAGTCTGGCCGCACTTGCCCGACGACCTGCGCGAGGACCTCGCAGGCGCACTGATCCAGGTCGGCAGAACCGACGAAGCCGAGGCCTTGCTGTCGCAGACGCAGCACGGTCAGGCGCCGTCGCTCTCCAACCTGATCCGCCTGGCGCAATTGCACGAGCGCACCAATCGCATCGCCCAGGCCGAGACGCTGTGGCAGCAGGCGAGCGCCATTGCCATGCAGGACGACAGGCAGACCCGCATCGACCTGCTGCAACTGCAGTCGGCGCTGGCGCTGCGCCGCAAGGACTACGCCGCGGCACGCAGCGCCACGACCGAACTGCTGGCCCTGCGGCCGCAGGTGCAGATCGAGGCCAATGCCTACTTTGCGCTGGCCGGCATCGACGACAAGCAGGGCAAGCCCGCCGCGGCGATGGCCATGCTGGAGAAGGCGCACGCCCTCCAGTTCAAGCTCGCCGCCGAGACCGTGCCGGAGATCGCCCACTCCGGCGAAGAGCCGCTGCAGATCTCCAGCCTGTGGCTGGAGACGCCATTCGCGACGGACGCGCGCGGTACGGCGCCGGACAGCGACGCGTCGCCGGTGTTCATCGTCGGCTTCCCCCGCTCGGGCACCACCATGCTGGAACAGATGCTCGACGCGCATCCGCGCTATGCGTCGATGGACGAGCGCGCGATCCTGCAGCGCTGCATCGAATGGATGGAAGCGCAGGGCCAGCGCTACCCGTACGACCTGGATGCGCTGGACCAGACCCAGGTCGCGGCGATGCGCCAGGTGTACTGGGCGGAAGTCGCCAAGGTCGTGGCCCTGGCCCCAGGCCAGCAACTGGTCGACAAGAATCCGCTCAACATGTTGCGCCTGCCGGTGATCATGCGCATGTTCCCCGACGCGAAGATCATCCTGGCCCTTCGCCATCCCTGCGATGTGCTGTTGAGCTGCTACATGCAGAATTTCCGCTCGCCCGCCTTCATGGTGCTGTGCTCCACGCTCGAGCGCCTGGCCAGGAGCTACGTGAACGCGATGCGCTTCTGGATCCACCATCAGGCGCTGCTGCAACCGCAGCTGCTGATTCTCAAGTACGAGGAAACGGTGGCCGATTTCCCTGCGCAAGTGCAACGCATCGGCGACTTCTTGGGCATCGACCAGGCCGGGTTCCTGGCCGATTTCGCGCAACACGCCGCGCGCAAGGGCTACATCAGCACCCCCAGTTACGCGCAAGTGGTGGAACCGGTGAACCAGCGCGCGGTGGGACGCTGGCATCCCTACGCGCCCTGGCTGGCCGGCGCGCTGCCGATCCTGCAGCCGGTGGCCGCGCACTGGGGCTACGACCTGGGAACTGCTACGCCATGAAAGCGCTGAGCGACTACATCCGCACCTACGACGACGCCCTGCCCGCCGCGTTCTGCCAACAGTTGATCGACGGGTTCGAATCTTCCCGCGCGCATCACCTGCGCAACGGCAGCAATACGCATGCGGCGCTGGGCGAGAGCAACTGGACCGAACTGGACGTCGGCAAGCTGGCCGACCCGGCCTTCCTGGGCTTCTTCCTGGACCGGATCGAACACTACCTGGCCCGCTACAACCAGGCGCTGGGCCTGACCCTGCCCATTCCGTACCGGCCGACCATCGACCGACTGATCCTGAAGAAATACCAGGTGGGCGGCACCGATCGCTTCCAGCCGCACTTCGACTCGGTCGACGCGGTCTCGGAACGCTACATGGTGTTCCTGTGGTATCTCAACGACGTCAGCGAAGGGGGGACCACCCGCTTCTGCGACCTCGACGTGGAAACCGCGCCCCGCGCCGGCAGGTTGCTGATGTTCCCTCCTTACTGGATGTACCAGCACGTCGGCGAGCCGCCGGTGTCCAACGACAAGTACATCCTGTCGACCTACCTCATGTTCAAGCGCTGAGCGTCGCCGCGAACTCCAACGCGCGCCGCGCCGGGCACGGCTCAGACGCCGGCGCGCAGATTGAACGCGCCGATCGTCTCCACCAGTTGTCGCAGCGCCAGCGTCTCGGCCTCGTCCAGATCCGGGTGCCAGGTGTCCAGGATCGTCACCACCCGCACCCGGTCGCTGTGGTTCCAGGCCTGGTGCAGGCAGGTGTCGTTGAACGTGACCAGGCGCCCGACCTCCCAGGCATGGGCGATGCCGGCGACCTCGAGCGCACAGTCCGGCGGCACGATCAAGGGCAAGTGGGTCACGACGCGCGCGTTGGTCACGCCGTAATGCGGCTTGATCGTGGTGCCGGGCGCCAGGATCGAGAACAACACCTCCGGCGCATGCCCATCGATCCGGGTCAACGGCACCTGCGCCAACGCGGCCGCCGTGCGCGGGCAGCGCTGCAGGTTGTCCGGATAGGCCTGCCCATGCCGGTAGAAGAAATACGCATCCCAGGCGCCGTCGCCGCGCTGGCCGACGAGATAGTCCTGGGGCGAACTGCCATTGCTGAAATCCAGGAACGGTTGCACCGACTGCCGCGACGCCAGGACCTGATGGGCTTCCTCGACGATGCCGGCGGCGGCATCCTGCAGCCGCTCGTACCAGGGGAATCGCGCCGCTCCCAGATAGGGCGACGGATCCAGATCGGGAATGTAGAGGAAGGTCGGATGCTGGTCATCGTCCGCCGGCCGCGGTTGCAGCCCGAGATAGATGCGCAAGGCCGCCATCACCCGGCGCAGCGCGGTCTCGCCGAAGCGATCGAGCAAGGGCTGTATCGCGGCGACGAACACGGCGTGCCGCCCCTGATCGATCCGCTGCATCGCGGCGACCACGCGTGTCCGCAGTTCGGGCGCGGTCGTGTCCTGATCGAGCCAGCGCCCCTTGGCCTGCGCCGTCCGCACCGCCGCGAAGTACATCGGCAGCGCGTCATCGTGGCGCGCCAGCGCATCGAGGCTTTCGGCATACCACAGCCGCACCAGGAACGCGTCGGCGGCCAGTTGCAAGGCGCGCTCGAACGCCGGCAGCGCCTGCGCATGCTCGCCGAGCCGGGCCAGGCAGATCGCGCTGCGGCTCCATGCCTCCACGCTGGGGTCGGCGGCGGCCACCAGCGCCCAGGCCTGGGCGGCGCGCGCGAACGCGCCGCTGTCCATCAGCAGCAGCGCATGTGCGCGGCGCAACGCCAGATCGGCGGGCGCCGCGTCCAGGGCACGTTCGCACAACGCATCGGCCGCGCGGTAGTCGCCGTTGGCCACGTGCCGCTGCACGGCCTCCAGCGCGTCGGCAGCCGGCACCTGCGCCATCAGCCGGGAATCAAGGTCACGATGACGTGTTCGACGTAGGCCTCGAAGTCCTCGCGCGCCTGCTTGGGCTGGTGCAATTGCAGCGACAGCTGCAGGAAGCCGACGTAGGCGGCATAGGCCAGGCGTGCGCGATGTTGCGCATCGGTCCGGCTGAGCCCGGCCTGGCGGAACGAGGCGATCAGATACTCCATGCGCCGCTGCGAGACCCGGTCGATCACCGGCCGCACCGCAGGATGATCGAGCGCCTTCAGCAACTCACTGTAGATGATGTGCGGCTTGACCTCGTGCGCGACCAGTTGGAACAGCGCGCGTAGCCGCGTGCGCGGATCCGGTACCTCTTCCAGGCTGCCGAACACCTGCTGTTGCTCGACCAGTTCCCAGCGCTCCAGCGCAGCCTGCAGCAATGCATCGCGCGAGGGGAAATGCCAGTAGAAGCTGCCCTTGGTAACGCCCAGGCGCCGCGCCAGCGGTTCCACCGCCACCGCGCTCACGCCCTGTTCGGCGATCAGGTCCAGGGCGGCCTGCGCCCAGTCTTCGGCGCTGAGCCGGTTGTTGCGGCCACCGCCGGAAGCGGCGCCGTCGTCGGAGGAAGGAGCGGGCGCGGTATTCATCCGTGGATTTAACCATACGGGGACGTCGGTTGCAGTATGTGGCCTTCACGAGGGCGGCGCAAATGCCCGGCAGCATTGGCTTTTCGCACCCATACTGCATCGTATTGACATGCCGCGCAGAGCAACCATACTATCTCGTATGGTTTCCGCCTCCGCCACCGACCCGCATGCCGCCTCGGCCACCCTCTCGGGTTCCGGCGAGCTGGCGCTGGCCGCGACCGTCACCGGTCCCGGCGAAGCAGGATCGGTGCTGTTCGCGCATGGCTTCGGCCAGACCCGGCATGCCTGGTCGGCGACCGCCACGGCGCTGCAGGCGCATGGCTACCACAGCGTCGCCTATGACGCGCGCGGCCATGGCGATTCGGCGCGCAACCCGGCGGACCTGCCCTATCGCGGCGAGCAGTTCACCGACGACCTGATCGTGGTCGCCGGCGAGATGTCGCCGCCGCCGGTGCTGGTCGCCGCGTCGATGGGCGGGCTGTTCGGGCTGATCGCCGAATCGCGCTGGCCGGGCCTGTTCCGCGCGATGGTGCTGGTGGACATCACCCCGCGCTGGCAGCCGGCCGGGGTCGAACGCATCCTCGCTTTCATGACCGCGCATCCGCAGGGCTTCGCCAGCCTGGACGAGGCCGGCGACGCGATCGCCGCCTACCTGCCGCAGCGCGCGCGCAAGTCGCCCGAGGCGCTGCGCAGCGTCCTGCGGCAACACGCCGACGGCCGCTGGTACTGGCACTGGGATCCGCGCCTGGTCGAAGAGCTGGCGCGCGACAGCGACCAGCACCAGGGCGCGATCGCGCAGGCCGCCGCGCACGTGCAGTGCCCGCTGCTACTGATCAGCGGCGGCCGCAGCGACCTGGTCACGCCGCAGACCATCGAAGAGTTCCTGTCGCTGGTGCCGCATGCGCAGCATGCGCATCTTCCCGAAGCCACGCATATGCTGGCCGGCGACGACAACGCCGCATTTACCGCCACTGTGTTGCACTACCTGGACGCCCTGCCACCGGCCTGCGCCGGCGCATCGTCCGCCGTCACCGAGTACCTCCCCGGAGCACGCCCATGAGCATCATTGCCCCCTTCCTCGTGTTGTTGCTGGCCGGCGCGTTCGCCGCCTATCACCGCATGCGGCTCGCCGTCTGGGCCGCGTTGAGCGCCACGTTGCTGGTCGCGTGCTGGCTGCTCGGCGCCAACCACGTCGCCACCATCGTCGCGGCCGTCGTGTTGGCGGTGGTCGCGGTGCCGCTGCTGTTGCCGTTCGTGCGCAAGCCGCTGCTCACCGCGCCGATGCTGAAGGTGTTCCGCAAGGTGCTGCCGCCGCTGTCGCAGACCGAGCGCATCGCCCTGGAGACCGGCTCGGTCGGCTTCGAAGGCGAGCTGTTCACCGGCGACCCGGACTGGCAGAAGCTGCTGAACTATCCCAAGCCGCAGCTGACCGCCGAAGAGCAGGCCTTCCTCGATGGTCCGGTGGAAGAACTGTGCCGGATGACCAACGACTGGGAAATCACCCACGTCCATGCCGACCTGCCGCCGGAGATCTGGAGCTTCATCAAGAAGAACAAGTTCTTCGGCATGATCATTCCGAAGGAATACGGCGGCCTGGGCTTCTCCGCACTGGCCCACCACAAGGTGATCCAGAAGATCGCCTCGGTCTCGAGCGTGGTCAGCTCCACCGTCGGCGTGCCCAACTCGCTGGGCCCGGGCGAACTGCTGCTGCACTACGGCTCCAAGGAGCAGAAGGACTACTACCTGCCGCGTCTGGCGGTGGGCCAGGAAGTGCCCTGCTTCGGCCTGACCGGTCCGTTCGCCGGCTCCGACGCCACCTCGATCCCCGACTACGGCATCGTCTGCAAGGGCGAGTGGAACGGCGCCAACGTGCTCGGCGTCAAGCTGACCTTCGACAAGCGCTACATCACCCTGGCGCCGGTCGCGACCCTGGTCGGCCTGGCGTTCCGCATGTACGACCCGGAAGGCCTGATCGGCGACACCAAGGACATCGGCATCACCCTGGCGCTGCTGCCGCGCGAGACCCCGGGGGTCGAGATCGGCCGCCGCCACTTCCCGCTCAACTCGCCGTTCCAGAACGGCCCGATTCATGGCCGCGAAGTGTTCATCCCGCTGAGCCAGCTGATCGGCGGCGTGGAGATGGTCGGCAAGGGCTGGAACATGCTCAACGAGTGCCTGGCCGTGGGCCGCTCGATCACCCTGCCCTCCACCGCCAGCGGCGGTGCCAAGTTCGGCGCGGTCGTCACCGGTGCGTATGCGCGCATCCGCAAGCAGTTCGGCCTGTCGGTCGGCCGCTTCGAAGGCGTGGAAGAGGCGCTGGCGCGGATCGGCGGCAAGGCCTATGCGATCAGCGCGCTGTCGCAGGCCACCGCCGCGGCGGTGGACCGCGGCGACGTGCCGTCGGTGCCGTCGGCGATCGCCAAGTATCACTGCACCACGATGAGCCGCGAGGTCATCAGCGACGTGATGGACGTGGTCGGCGGCAAGGGCATCATCCTGGGGCCGCGCAACTTCGCCGGCCGCAGCTGGCAGGCCGCGCCGATCGCGATCACCGTGGAAGGCGCCAACATCATGACCCGCAGCCTGCTGATCTTCGGCCAGGGCGCGATCCTGTGCCATCCGTGGGTGATGAAGGAGATGAAGGCCGCCGGCAACCCGGACCACAAGGCCGGCGTCGACGAGTTCGACCGCAACCTGTTCGGCCACATCGGCTTCGCCATCTCCAACGCGGTGCGTTCGCTGTGGTTCGGCCTGACCGCCGCGCGCATCGGCGCCGCACCGGGCGACGCCTACACCCGCCGCTATTTCCGCAAGCTGGACCGCTACTCGGCGAACCTGGCGCTGATGGCCGACGTATCGATGCTGATGCTCGGCGGCAAGCTGAAGTTCAAGGAGTCGCTGTCCGGGCGCCTGGGCGACGTGCTGAGCCACATCTACATGACCAGCGCCATGCTCAAGCGCTACCACGACGACGGCGCGCCGGCCACCGACCAGCCGCTGCTGGCCTGGGCCTTCCACGACAGCGTGCACAAGATCGAGCTGGCGCTGTCGGCGGCGCTGCGCAACTTCCCGATCCGTCCGGTCGGCTGGCTGATGTGGGCGCTGATCTTCCCGTGGGGCCGCCGCGCGGAAGCGCCGGGCGACCGGCTGGGCCACCGCGTCGCCGCGCTGCTGATGACGCCGAACGAAGCCCGCGATCGCCTGGGCCAGGGCGTGTTCCTGACACCGTGCGAGAACAACCCCGGCGGCCGCATCGCCAGCTACCTGACCAAGGCGGTACTGGCCGAGCCGGTGGAGCGCAAGTTCCTGAAGGCGCTCAAGAGCAAGGGCATCGCGTCGCTGGACTTCGCCTCGCAGCTGGACGAGGCGGTGCGCGAAGGCGTGCTGTCGGCCGACGAGCGCCGTCAGCTGGAGGAGCTGCGCGAGATCACCATGGACACGATCAGCGTCGACGACTTCGACACCGACGAACTGCGCTCGGCGAGCTACTACCAGCGTGCCGCGGCGGCGGCCGACGACGGGCATTCGCGCGAAGCGGCCTGATCGTCCCGACCATGCGACACCCACGACGGCGGACTTCGGTCCGCCGTCGTGCGTTCGGGGGAACTGCAATGAGCCGACTGCTCTCGCTCTACCGCCGCATGCAAGGCTGGCCCGGGGGATCCTGGCTGTTCTCGCGCGCGGTGTGCTTCAAGGCGCCCTACTTCGCCAGCATCGCCCCGCGCATCACCGTCCTGGAGCCGGGCCGCTGCGAGGCGCGCATCGCGCACCGGCGGCTGGTCAGCAACCACATCGGCACGGTGCACGCGATTGCCCTGTGCAACCTGGCGGAGCTGGCGGGTGGAGTGATGGTCGACGCCAGCCTGCCGCCATCGATGCGCTGGATCCCCAAGGGCATGCAGGTGGAATACCGCAGCAAGGCGCTCGGCCCGATGCATGCGGTGGCCACGCCGGACGTGGCGATCGTCGCCGCCGAGCGCGGCTACGACCTGCCGGTCAGCGTGGAGATCCGCGACGCGCGCGCGCAGGTGGTGTGCTTCGCGCGCATCGCCATGTGGGTGTCGCCACGCGCACCGGCCACGGCCTCGCCCTGATCGCAGCGTCGCGTGTGCGGTGTGCGATACGCGGCTCAGTACGCCAGCAGCACGGCCGCGATCGCCAGCGCGGCCGGCAGCGCCTGTACGAACACGATGCGGCGGCTGACGCTCCAGCCGCCATACAGGCCGGCCACGACCACGCAGCCGAGGAAGAACAGCATCACGTCGACCCGCTGCGCGACCAGGCCCCAGGCCAGGCCGGCGGCAAGGAAGCCGTTGTACAGCCCCTGGTTGGCCGCCAGCACGCGCGTGGCCTGCGCCTTCTCCGGCGAATTGCGGAACACCTTCATGCCCAGCGGACGCGTCCACAGGACCATCTCCAGCAGCAGGATGTACACGTGCAGCAGCGCGACCGCGCCGACCAGGATCGAAGCCAACAGGATCATCGTGCTATCCGGCACAGGAGACAGGACGCCAGCATAGCCAGCGGCCCGATGGGCGGCCAGTCCCCCGCCACGCGGCGCCGGCTCAGCGCGTTGGCGGCGTGCGTTCCGGCGGCAGCTTGGCCGCCTCGCGCAGCAGCCGCCACGCGCCCAGGGTCATGCCGGAGGCGGCCAGCAGGCCCGCGACGAACACCACCTGCGAGCCGAACCCCGACAGTAGCTTGTACAGCCACGCGAAGCTGAGGTCGCTGCCACGATAGATCACCGTATCGATCGCCGCGCCGGCCTTGTAGCGCCATTCGCGGCCGACCCGGGTATACAGGGTCTCGCGGGCCGGCTTGGCCAGGGAGAACTCGCCGGCGCGGGTCACCACCTGCACCACCGCCACCAGCATCGGCAGCGGCGACACCGCCAGCACCGAATAGCCGAGCAGGATCGCGCAGCCGGGGATCAGCAGCGCCGGCCCGATCCCGAAGCGCGACAGCAGCGCACGGGTGACCAGCAACTGCAGCACCAGGGTCACCGCATTCACCGCCAGGTCGATGCCGGCGTAGAAGGCGGTGCTGGCCGCCGCATCCGTGTACAGGCGGCGCACGATCGCGGCCTGTTCGTTGTACAGCAGGGTGCCCACGCCCACGCCGAACACCGACATCAGCGCGAGCCAGCGCAGCAGCGGCTCGCGCGCGATCAGCTTCAGCCCGGCCAGCACGTCGCCGCCCATCGGCGCCTCGCCGCCGACCACGCCGCGCTCGCGCTCGCGGGCGACCGCCCACAGCCGCAGGCGCAGCAGGCACACCACGCTGACCACAAGGAAGCCGGCCGACACCAGCATCAGGTTGGCGATGCCGATGCGTTCGACCAGGCTGCTGGCGATCACCGGCCCCAGGAACGCGCCGAGCGTGCCGGCGGCGCCGATGTAGCCGTAGCAAGCGCGCGCTTCGGTGTTGCTGAAGACATCGGCCATGAAGCTCCAGAACACCGCCACCGCGAACAGGTTGAACACCGAGATCCACAGGAAGAAGGCCATGCCGCGCCCAGGCACGCCGCTATCGAACAGCACGTAGAACAGCAGCAGCGTGGCGATGAAGAAGCCGTACACCACCGGCAGGAACACCCGCCGCGGATAGCGGCTGACCAGCGCGCCGTAGACCGGCTGCAGCAACAGCATGATCAGGAAGGTGCAGGTGAACAGCACCTGCAGCGCGAACTCCTTCAGCGGCATGCCGTGCGCGGCGAAGAACGCGATCATCGCCGGCGGAAACACCGCCGCCACGTCGGCGGAGGCGCCCATCGCCTCGCGCACCGGCCGCAGCACGTAATAGCCGCTGAGCAGCGAGAAGAAGTACAGGAACGCCCACGCCAGCGGCGGCGAATCGCGCAACGCACCGCGCAACCGCGCCAGCGCACCGGGGGCATGCGGGGCGGCGCTCATCGGCGGCGGACCCTGGCGCAGGAACGGGACATGGCGATTTTCGGGGGCGGAAAACGCGCACGGTAGCTGATGCACCGCAACACCGCCAGCGCGCGCGCCAGTCGCCCCCCACGCTGCACGTGCATCGCGTCCGGCGGCGGGTCGCGCCGAGCATATGCTCTATCCTCGGCGACTAGCGTCGGCGCCAGGAACTCAGGGGACACTGCGGGTGTACGACTACATCATCATCGGCGCAGGCTCGGCCGGCTGCGTGCTCGCCAACCGCCTGAGCGAGGACCGCGACTGCAAGGTGCTGCTGATCGAGGCCGGGCCGCGCGACCGCAATCCCTTCATCCACATGCCCGCCGGCCTGGCGCGCCTGGCGACCAACCGCCGCATCAACTGGAACTACCTGACCGAGGCCGAGCCGGCCTTGAACGACCGCCGCCTGTGGTGGCCGCGCGGCAAGGTGCTGGGCGGCTCCAGTTCGATCAACGCGATGTGCTACGTGCGCGGCGTGCCCGCCGACTACGACGACTGGTCGGCCGATGGCGCCGACGGCTGGGACTGGCGCGGTGTGCTGCCCTACTTCCGCCGCAGCGAATGCAACAGCCGCGGCGGCGATGCGCTGCATGGCGGCGACGGCCCGCTGCACGTTTCCGACCTGCGCTACCACAACCCGCTCTCGGACGTGTTCATCGCGGCCGCGAAGGAAGCGGGCTTCCCGCACAACCCCGATTTCAATGGTCCGCAGCAACAGGGCGTGGGCCTGTACCAGGTCACCCAGAAGGACGGCGCACGCTGCTCGGCCGCGGTCGCCTACCTGGCGCCGGCGCGCGCGCGGGACAACCTGCAGGTGGTCACCGACGCGCTGGTGCTGCGCCTGCTGATCGAAGGCGGACGCGTGGTGGGCGTGGCCTATGCGCAGGACGGCCGCGAGGTGCAGGCGCGCGCCGCGCGCGAGGTGCTGCTCAGCGCCGGCGCGGTGAACTCGCCGCACTTGCTGATGCTTTCGGGCATCGGCCCGGCCGATGCGCTGCGCCGCCATGGCATCGCGGTGCAGCTGGACCAGCCGCAGGTCGGCGCCAACCTGCAGGATCACCTGGACGTGTGCACGCTGTACCGCACCCGCCCGGGCATCAGCTACGACCGCCGCAACCAGGCCAAGATCGCCTTCGACTATTTCCTGCGTGGGCACCGCGGCGCCGGCAGCAGCAACATCGCCGAGGCCGGCGGGTTCATCCGCTCGCCGTTGGCGCCGGACGCGCGCGCCGACATCCAGTTGCACTTCGTGCCGGCCATGCTCGACGACCACGGCCGCAACCGCCTGCCCGGCGACGGCTTCACCCTGCACGCCTGCCACCTGCAGCCACGCAGCCGCGGCCGCATCGCGCTCAACGACGCCGATCCGCGCACGCCGGCGCGGATCCAGGCCAACTACCTGAGCGATCCCGACGGCTTCGACCTGCGCATGCTGGTGGAATGCGCGCGCCTGGCGCGGCACATCCTGCAGCAGCCGGCATTCGATGCATGGCGCGGCGCGCCGCTGCTGCCGGCGCGCGAGGACCTGGACGAGGCCGGGCTGGTCGCCTTCATCCGCGCCAAGGCCGAAACCATCTATCACCCCATCGGCACCTGCCGGATGGGCAGCGATGCGCAGGCGGTGGTCGACCCGCAGCTGCGCCTGCGCGGTCTCGACGGCCTGCGCGTGGTCGACGCCTCGGTGATGCCGCGCCTGGTCAGCGGCAACACCAACGGCCCGACGATGATGATCGCCGAGCGCGCCGCGGATCTGATCCGTGGGCGGGCTGTGCTGCGGGAGGGGTGAGGCGGTTGTTGCGCGCCGCTGCGCGGAGGAGGCGAGCGAACGAGTATCGCGGCGGTAGATCCGCTGCTGCGCGACCGACCCTCACCCCAACCCCTCTCCCGGGGGGAGAGGGGCTAAGCACCGGCACGGCGATTGCATGTCCATCGGCATCCGCCGCAGTCCTCGCCGCCCCTCGCTGGCGGGCCTGCATAGCCCCCGTCCGAGGCGGGAAATCCCCAGCAGGATCAAGGCGATGCCTATTCATCTTCTCCCAGTTTGTGCATTCGAGAAATCCGGCGCTAGAATCGTGGCCGGCAGCACCTCACAGGCCTCAGGCGCAATGACACAGAACAGCAGGCACCGGCTCCTTCGACCGGTGGCAACCGGGTTGCTCGGGGCATTGTTGCCCTTTGCGATGTCCTCCACCGCACAGACGCCGGCGCCCGCACAACCGCTGCCGCCGCCGCTGCACACCGAAGCCACGCGCTACACCTCGCCGACCCAGCCGCTGCCCTACCGCGCTTCGCTCACCCAGAGCCAGGTGATGCCGCTGGCCAAGGACTTCGACGTCGCCGCGCTGGAATCGGTCGCCGAACAGTTGACCTATGGCGAGCGCGTGCCCGGTCTGGCGATGGCCATCGTGCACAACGGCCAGGTGCTCAGCGCGCGCGGCTACGGCGTCACCGACGTCAACCGCCCCGAGCAGGTCGATGCGCACACCGTGTTCCGCCTGGCCTCGCTGTCCAAGGCGTTCGCCGGCACGATGGCCGGCCTGCTGGTCAACGACGGCACCCTGCGCTGGGACAGCAAGGTCGTCGACTACGTGCCCGGCTTCCAGCTCAGCGACCCGGTCGCCACGCGCCAGTTGAACGTCGCCGATCTGCTCAGCCACCGCGTCGGCCTCACCTACAACGCCTACGACCGCGACGTCGAATCCAACATCGACTACTACACGCTCAGCCACAAGCTGGCCTATGCGCCGCTGAAGTGCGCGCCGGGCGAGTGCTACGCCTACCAGAACGTCGCCTTCAGCCTGATCGGCGACGTGGTGTTCGCCGCGTCCGGCAGCTTCTACGAGCAGTCGGTGGAGCGCCGCATCTTCAAGCCGCTGGGCATGAACGACGCCAGCATGGGCTTGGCCGGCATCCAGGCCAGCCCGCGCTGGGCGCGCCCGCATGTGCGCAGCCGCAACGGCTGGGTCTCGCTGACGCCCAAGCCGACCTACTACCGCCTGGCGCCGGCCGCCGGCGTCAACGCCAGCATCAGCGACATGGCGCAGTGGCTGATCGCGCAGACCGGGCATCGTCCCGACGTGCTGCCGGAGCCGCTGCTGGCGACCCTGCACGCGCCGCTGATCCTCACCCCCGGCGAAATGCGCTCGGGCTGGCGCCGCGCGCGGGTCAACTCGGCCAGCTACGCGCTGGGCTGGCGCGTGTTCGACTACTCCGGTCACCAAGTGATCTTCCATGCCGGCGCGGTGCAGGGCTACCGCGGCCTGATCGCGCTGGTGCCGGAACGCGACCTCGGCGTGGCCATCCTGTGGAACGGCGAAAGCGGCCTGCCCTCGGGCCTGCTGCCGACCGTGCTCGACCGCGCGATCGGTCTGCCGGCGCAGCGCTGGCTGGACGTGGACACCGACTTCGGCAGCGACAACCTGATGGCCGAGCGTCCGGACCCGAAGGACAAGAAGGGCGCGTCCTCCTCCAAGTCGGTGGCCTCGCCGCACTGAGCGCGGCCTCCCGCGGCATCCTCGCAGAGGGCGGCGCAAGCCGCCTTTCTGCTGTCTGCAGCGCCGACCTGCACTGCGTGTGCCCCTTCCCGGCTGGGACGCGGTGCCGTTCCCGCAGCAACGACACGGTGCGGTCTCCGCCGCACTGAGCGCGCACTCGCGCAGCATCCTCGCGAACGGGCGCGCGAACCGCCTTTCCGCTGTTTACAGCGCTGACCTGCGCTGCGTGCGCCCTTCTTCCCGGCGCGGGGACGCAGTCCTGTCCCGGCTGCGGCGATGCGCTGGCACGAGCGCGTCACAAAGTGTGGCCGCAACGCCGACGTCGTGCCTGCACGAACGATCGGCGACTGCGTCGCCCCAGCGGCAGCAGGCGCTCGGAGCGCCCGCGTACGGCCGCGGTGAGGGTGGTGGCGCACCGTCGCTTGCAAGATCGCGCACAGGGCACACACCGCGCCCTCTCGGCATTGTTCGCGATCCGGCATCTGGTGTCGCTGCGCCCCGCATCGCCACAAGCTGCTGTTGGCGTGCTGGCAACTCGGTGCACCAAGCCGAAGTGCGCTCGGCAGCGCGCGAGGCGCGACTGCAGGACACCTCCGATCACGACCGACGAGAAGCATCCTGGGGGAGTCGACTGTCATGCAACCGCGACGCGCGAAGTGGTGGGTGCTTTCCGATGGCCCAATGCGTCGGGACTGAAGCCCCTCCCACAGTCACCCGCCGAGCTCGGAAGCCACTGTGGGAGTCGCTTCAGCAGCGACGGGCATTCCAGACAAAGCCCGTCGTGGCTGAATCCGCTCCCACAGGGGTTTGCGGCGAACCCGCCGGGTGCACTGTGGGAGGGACTTCAGTCCCGACGACGGAGGGTGTCAGCCGGCTTTCGGCTTCGCTTGTCGCGGCTGCACGACAGTCGACTCCCACAGGACAGACTGCATCCGGCCTGAGTGTGGCGAAAGCAGGCGGCCGGAGACTCCCCTCAGTCCACGGATACGCGGGAAAAACCGGTGCTGCGGAGTCGACCGGCGGACAAGGCGCGCTGACGCGCTGCAAGTGCGCACGCAACGCCTTGGCTGGGTCGGCGAATGCCAGGCGTTCCGGCTGCTGTAGCGGCCCCGATCCCGACGGTCGGTCCACGCCAGGGGCGATCCATTGAGCGCGATATGACGGCCTTTGCTGCCGCCTACCGTCGTGTCGTTGCCGGAGTAGCTGCCGCGCAAATGGCACGCCGAGGATAACTGCCCGCGCCTCCCGGTACTCGCGTGGCTGCCCAGGCCGCACGTGCATGCCAGGGAGATCAGATGGATGCGTGGCCCTGCCCGCAGGCGCCGACCGTGGCACGGAGGCGACGCGTCTTGCCGCGTCCGTTACCGATGCGACAGGCACAGGCGCGATGTCCACGTCGCAGCCTGGCAAGCAGGGCACAGGGAACGGCCAGCGTGGATCGAGAAGACGGACGCCGCGGGGATCGTCGGACGGAGGCACCACGGAGGTACTCTCGGGTCGGGACTGAAGTCCCTCCCACAACCGGGACTGCGGGCACGCGCGGCAGGATGCCGCACATAAAAAACTCCCTCCCCGCTGGGCACCGGGGAGAGAGTCTAGGAACAGCGATCGGGATGGATCAGATCAGCGGCGCGGGCGTGGCCGGCAGCGCGACCGGAGCGGCCTTCTTCTTGCGAGCGGCCGGCTTCTTCTTCGCCACGGTCTTCTTGGCGGTGGCCTTCTTCGCAGTTGCCTTCTTCGCGGCCGGCTTCTTGGCAGCCGACTTCTTCACCGTCTTCTTGGCAGCGGTCTTCTTGGTCGCAGCCTTCTTCGCGGTCTTCTTCACCGCCTTCTTGGCGACGGCCTTCTTCGCGGTCTTCTTGGTGGCGGCCTTCTTTGCCGTCTTCTTCACTGCCTTCTTGGCAACGGCCTTCTTGACCGCCTTCTTCACCTTGGCGACCTTCTTGGCCACCTTCTTGGCGACCTTCTTGACCGCCTTCTTTACCGAAACCTTCTTCGCTGCCGGCTTCTTGGCGGCAGTCTTCTTGACCGCCTTCTTAGCGGCCGGCTTTTTCGCAGCTTTTTTCGTCGCCATGGGATGGCTCCTCGTCAGTGAACTATGGATTGAAAATGCCCAGTTAAAGCAACCTCGCGGCGATGCTCCGCCTGCGGGAACCGCCGGCGCGCGCTGCGGGCCGGATCGGATACAGAAACACCCGTACCGGAAGTCGATACGGGTGCGATGCCAGGGGAGACGTTGCGTTTCTCGGAGGGAAGCGACTCCAACTCCACCATCTTCGGGTTCCTGGCGGATGTCCAAGTTGTGCTTCGCGTTTTGATGTCGATCCGATTCACTCGCTTGCGCAGCAACGTCTGCTGGGCGAAACCTAATCACGGTTTTTTTTACTGTCAACACTTCTACGCAATTTTTTTTTCGATGGCGCGCATGCCACGACCGCCGCATGCCGCACTGGCCGCCTTGCCGACGCCGCCGATCGCCGACGCCGACACCGCAAGGAAAACGGCGCACGCAAAAAAAGCAGGGAAATTTCCGTGTTTTCTGCAACGACACGCTGCCGCGATCGCGTTGAGGGCAGGCAGCGGCGAAGCGTCGGCGGGAACCGCGGCGATGCACGCCAGCCTGTCCGCTAGCTGAAAAAAAATTTCGCGACCGCGCGCGGTTCCGGCATCGCACAAGTGCAAATGCGCAAAAGTGCGCAAACTTTTTTGCGTCGTGCGGCGCTCACGACGCGTGCGATGCATGCGTGCCGCGTCGCCGGGTCGTGCCACATCGCGCCACCGCGACACGACCTGCACGCACGTCGCCGACACACCGCGACGCGCACGACTGACCTCGCCCAGCTCCATGCCAAGTCGCCAACGCGTCCTCCGGCGATGCCGTTGCACGGTCGTGTCGACCGGCACAGCTCGCAGAGGTGATCGACTGGCGCCGGCACGCACCGCGCCGCCATGCATCGGCGACGCGAGCAGCGCACACCGCATCGCCGATGCCCCCGCGTCGCCGACCCACGTTGCACCTCCATGCCACGCTTCACCTGCGCCGCGTCGGAAAACCGGCACCGGCCGATGCGCGGGTCGTCGGCATCGGTCACCGCCAGACGCGACGGACACGCTGCGCTCGTGGCGCGCCCGGCGGCGATATCACATGGTCTTCGCAGCGACGCACGCGGCGACGCCAGCGACGCGCGTTCCGGGATCGCCATGCAAAGAATGGCGCTGCCGAACGCGCCGAGCCCCGCCCAAAAAGAAACCGGCCGCACTGGGCGGCCGGTTCGGGTGTCGCGATGGGCGGTCGGCTCAGTGGCCGTCGTCCTCGAGCAGTTCGGCGTACTCGTCGGGTGACAGCAGTTCGTTCAACTGCTCGGCATCGTCCGCTTCCAGCACCAGGATCCAGCCTTCGCCATAAGCGTCCTCGTTGATCGTTTCCGGCTTGTCGCTCAACGCGGTGTTGACCTCGACGACCTTGCCGCTGAGCGGGCTGTACACGTCCGAGGCGGCCTTGACCGACTCGACCACGGCCACGCCGTTGCCGGCTTCGACGTGATCGCCGACGTTCGGCAGCTCGACGTAGACCAGGTCGCCGAGCAGGCCCTGGGCGTGGTCGGAGATGCCGATGGTCACGCGACCGTTACCTTCGACGCGGGCCCACTCGTGGGACTTGAGGAATTTGAGGTCGCCAGGGATCTCGCTCATGGGGCTGCTCCGGAAGAAGACGGTATCGAGGATGGGAGTCTAGTGTAGCGAACCGCGCGCTTGGGGAAGAAGTCGCGCGCGGCGGACAGGACTCAGCCGAGCAAGCCGGGCTGGACCTGGCCTTCGCGCACGAACGGGAACTTGACCACGCGCACCGGCACTTCCTTGCCGCGGATGTCCACGCGCACCGCACCCGGCTCGCCGGCCGGCACCCGCGCGAAGGCGATGGCCTTGCCCAGCGTCGGCGAGAAGGTGCCGGACAGGATCTCGCCGTCACCGTTCGCGGTCAGCACCTTCTGCCCGTGGCGCAGCACGCCCTTCTCGTCCATCACCAGGCCGATCATCTGCCGCGGCGCGCCGCCGGCCTTCTGCGCTTCCAGCACAGCGCGGCCGATGAAGTCGCGGCCCTCGTCGAGGGTCACCGTCCAGGCCAGCGCGGCCTCGTAAGGCGAGACGCTGTCGTCCATGTCCTGACCGTAGAGGTTCATGCCCGCCTCCAGGCGCAGCGTATCGCGCGCACCCAGGCCGGCCGGCTTCACCCCCGCACCGATCAGCGCCTCCCAGAACGCCGGCGCCTGCGCTTGCGGCAGCACGATCTCGAACCCGTCTTCGCCGGTGTAGCCGGTGCGCGCGACGAACAGCGGCACGCCCGCGTCCGAGGTGGCCTCGATCGCGGCGAAGCGGCCGAGCTTCTGCGCCGCGGCACGATCCTGCTCGCGCAGCAGGCCGATCGCCTTGGCGCGCGCGTTCGGCCCCTGCACCGCGATCATCGCGAAGTCGTCGCGCTCGCGCACCTGCACGCCGAACGCCTGCGCCTGCTCGCCGATCCAGGCCAGATCCTTGGCGCGGGTGGCGGCGTTGACCACCAGGCGGAAGAACGTCTCGGACATGTAATAAACGATCAGATCGTCGATCACCCCGCCCTGCGGGTTGAGCATGCAGGTGTACAGCGCCTTGCCCGGCACCTTCAGCTTGTCCACCGAATTGGCCAGCAGATGGCGCAGGAACGCGCGGACCTGCTCGCCGTGCAGATCGACCACGGTCATGTGGCTGACGTCGAACATGCCGGCGTCGCGGCGCACCTGGTGGTGCTCGTCGATCTGCGAGCCGTAGTGGATCGGCATGTCCCAGCCGCCGAAGTCGACCATCTTGGCGCCGAGGGCGCGGTGGCTGTCGTTGAGGATGGTCTTCTGGGTCATGGCGCGGGTCCGTGAGAAAAGTCCCCCATTATCGCTGGGTGGGGCAGGGATTGGAGAGTCGGGATTGGGGATTCGCAGGAGCGGCTTTCCTGGATCCGAAGGACTGGCGCTCGATCGCGCAGTGCCATAGGAGCGGCCTCAGCGAAGGCCGGGATTGGGGAGTCGGGAGTGGGGATTCGCAGGAGCGGCCGTCTTGAGCCGGAACGTTGGCGCTTGATCGCGCAGTGCCGTAGGAGCGGCTTCAGCCGCGACCCACCGAAGGCCGGGGATTGGAGAATCGGGATTTGGGATTCGCAGGAGCGGCCGTCTGAGCCGAAGGGCTCGCGCTCGATCGCGCAGTGCCAGCGGCTTCAGCCGCAACCCGTCATCGGTCCCAGGTCGCGGCTGAAGCCGCTCCTACGAATCCCCACTCCCGACTCCCCAATCCCGGCGTTCAAGCCGCCTGGACCAGCAGCGTCATGCCATCCACGCCGACGATGCGCACTGTGCTGCCGGCCGGCAGGTCGGGGCCGCCGACCACCCAGAAGGCGTCGTCGACCTTGGCGCGACCGCGGCCGCCCTGGATCGGCTGGTCCAGGGTCACCATGCGGCCGATCAGTTGCTCGGCGCGGCGGTTGAGCAGCGGCTGGTCGCTGGTCCGGCCGCGGTGGCGGAACCAGGTGCGGTACACCTGGATCGAGACGAAGCTCAGCACCACGAACGCGCCGACCTGCAGCAGCAGGGAGATGTCCGGGAACACCAGCACGGCGAGGAACACCGCCGCGGCGGCGAAGCCCATCCACAGCATGAAGGCGCCCGGCGCCAGCGATTCGGCCGCGAACAGCAACAAGGTCAGGGCACCCCAGGCCACTACCTCAATGCGCATGGCTCAGACTCCGTTGCGCGGCGGCACGCGCGGCACTGCCGGCGGGGTGGCCTGCTTGTTCAGCGCCTCGCGCGCCAGTTCGGCGATGCCGGCGATCGAACCGATGATGCCGCTGGACTCCATCGGCATCAGCACGAACTTCTGGTTCGGCGCGGTGGCCAGTTCCTTGAACGCCTCCACGTACTTCTGCGCGACGAAGTAGTTGATCGCCTGCACGTCGCCTTCGGCGATCGCCTTTGACACCATCGCCGTCGCCCGCGCTTCGGCCTCGGCCAGGCGCTCACGTGCCTCGGCATCGCGGAACGCGGCCTCCTTGCGGCCTTCGGCTTCCAGCACCGCCGCCTGCTTCTCGCCGTCGGCGCGCAGGATCTCCGACTGCCGCGAGCCCTCCGCCTCGAGGATCTGCGCGCGCTTCTCGCGCTCGGCCTTCATCTGCCGGGCCATCGCATCGACCAGGTCGCGCGGCGGCTGGATATCGCGGATCTCGATGCGGGTGACCTTGATGCCCCACGGATTGGTGGCATGGTCGACCACGTTCAACAACTGCGCGTTGATGGTCTCGCGCTGGCTCAGCGACTCGTCCAGGTCCATCGAACCGATCACGGTGCGGATGTTGGTCTGCACCAGGGCAATGGTGGCGATCTCCAGATTCGACACTTCATACGCGGCCTTGGCGGCATCCAGCACCTGGAAGAACACCACGCCGTCCACGCGCACCACTGCGTTGTCCTTGGTGATGACGTCCTGGCTGGGCACGTCCAGCACCTGTTCCATCATGTTGACCTTGCGGCCCACCCCGTACATCACCGGAATCAGGAAATGCAGGCCGGGCGACAGCGTGTGGGTATAGCGGCCGAAGCACTCGACCGTCCACTGGTAGCCCTGCGGCACCATGCGCACGGCCTTGAACAGCAGGATCACGCCGGCGACCAGCAGGACCATGGCGAGGAAGAAGGAAGACGGCATCAGGTTGCTCCATTAACCAGAAGAAGGAATCGAATCCGCAGTATAGCCAGCGCACGCGCACGTGCCGGTCACCAGCGGATGCGGCCCAGCAGCATGTCCTTGAACATGACCCAGTCGCCGGCCAGCGAGTACAGCGGATGCTTGAAGGTGGCAGGGCGGTTCTTCTCGAACACGAAGTGGCCGATCCAGGCGCAGCCGTAGCCACAGACCGGTGCCGCCCACAGCCAGCGCGGCTGGCCGGTGCACAGCGCCAGCAGCAGGCTCGCCAGCACGCCGAGGCTGCCGACGAAATGCAGCCGTCGCGACACCCGATGCCGGTGCTCGCTCAGATAGAACGGATAGAACTCGCGGAAACTGGAGAAGCGACGCATGCGATGGCCCTCCCGAGGCGACGCAGGCGTCCAGCATACGCTGGGAGCGCGGGTGTCGCGCGCTGCGCACGGACGCGACGCGCAGGCGCGGTCGCCGGATGTGCTCACGCAGCAGACCGCAGCGCCGCACCAGGCATGTCTGCGATTCGGTAACCGCATGGAAACCGCCCACCTGCAAAGAACTGCGGCGGGGCACAACGCCTCGGAAGGCGGGACACGTCATCGCGTTGCGGGCAAGGCGTCGGGGCATTTCCATTCACGCGCTGCGCAGCGCCAACGCAGCGGGACGTGCGGTGAGTTTCGCGGGAACGGATTCAGCCGCTACACGAATCGCCGATGGCATGTGGCGCCGCTGCAGAGCACCGCCAATCGCAACGAAATGTATCCTGCAGGAGCGGCTTCAGCCGCGAAGGGCTTTACCGGGAACGCCCGTCGCGGCTGATGCCGCTCCCACGCGCGGGCCGGCCTCTCGTCGTCGCAAGACAGCCTGCCGCGCAGCCCTCAGCCCTGCCGCGGCGCGAACATGATCACCGCCATGCCGGCCAGGCACAGGCCGGCGCCGAGCAGGTCCCAGCGCGTGGGGCGCATGCCCTGCACCGTCCACAGCCACAGCAAGGCGACGGCGACATAGACGCCGCCGTAGGCAGCATAGACGCGGCCGCTGGCGGCGGGATGCAGGGTCAGCAGCCAGACGAAGGCCGCCAGGCTGCCCGCGGCCGGCAACAGCAGCCAGGCGCTGCGCTGTTCGCGCAGCCAGAGATAAGGCAGGTAGCAGCCGACGATTTCCGCGACGGCAGTCAGCACGAACAGCAGCAGGGTCTTCATCCGGCCGCGGCGCGCTCTTCGTCCTTGGCGCGCTGCCAGTACGTCTCCTGCTGCGCCAGGGTCAGGCCGTCCAGCGCGCCACCGTCCTGCTGCGCAAGCCGCTCCATCGCGCGGAAGCGGCGCTCGAACTTGAGGTTGGCGTGGCGCAGCGCAGCGCCGACGTCGACCTTGGCATGCCGCGCCAGATTGGCGCAGACGAACAGCAGGTCGCCGATCTCGTCCTGCAGGCGTGCCGGATCGACTGCGGCGCCATGCGCCAGTTCCGCACGCACTTCCTCCAGTTCTTCCTGCACCTTGTCCAGCACCGGCGCGGGGCCGGGCCAGTCGAAGCCGACCCGCGCCGCACGCGACTGCAGCTTCAGCGCGCGCTGCCATTCCGGCAGGCCACGGGCGATGCCGGCCAGTGCCGAGCCGTCGCGCTCGCCGGCGGCGGCGCGCTCGGCGCGTTTGATCTCTTCCCACTTCAGCGTCTGCTGTTCGGCATCGGCCACCTGACTGTCGCCGAACACGTGCGGATGGCGGCGCACCATCTTGTCGCAGATCGCCGCGACCACGTCGTCGAAGCCGAACGCGCCCTGCTCGCGCGCCATCTGCGCATGGAACACCACCTGCAGCAGCAGATCGCCGAGTTCGTCCTTCAGCCCGGCCAGGTCCTGGCGGTCGATCGCGTCGGCCACTTCGTAGGCCTCTTCGATCGTGTACGCGGCGATGCTGGCGAAGTCCTGCTCCAGGTCCCAGGGGCAGCCCTGCGCGGGGTCGCGCAGGCGCGCCATGATGTCGAGCAGGGCAGGAAGGTCGTAGCGGGCTGGAGTCACGGGCGGGTTCCGGTGCGACGGCACCGCTGCCGCCTGCCGCCTAGTGTGGCAGAGCGCGCGCCATGCGGCGCGCGCGTGGCGCTGCTCAGCCCAGCCAGTCGCGCCAGGGCAGCGCCGCATCGCCCAGCGCCACGAAGTCGCCGTTGAGCAACGATTCGCGGCGGTTGTAGCGGAACGGCTTGCCGGTCGCGGCGGCCAGCAGCGCGCCGCCAGCGGCCTGCAGCACGCACTGCCCGGCGGCGGTGTCCCATTCGGAGGTCGGGCCGAAGCGCGGGTACACGTCCAGGTCGCCGTCGGCGATCCGGCAGAACTTCAGCGACGACCCCTGCGCGACCAGTTCGATCTCGCCCATGCGCTGCAGCAGCGCGTCGGTACGCGGGTCGCGGTGCGAACGGCTCGCCGCCACCCGCAGCGGCGCGGTGGCCGGACGTCGCGTGTTCAACGCGGTGTCGCGGAAGCCCTCGCGGCGGTACGCCTGCTCGCCGCGCACCGCGTGCCAGACGCGGCCATCGACCGGCGCCTGGACCACGCCGAACACCGGCGCGCCCTGGTGGATCAGCGCGATGTTGACGCTGAATTCGCCGTTGCGCTTGACGAACTCACGGGTGCCGTCGAGCGGGTCGACCAGCCAATAGGTGGTCCAGTGCTCGCGCACCTCCCACGGGATCTGCGCCGATTCCTCGGACAGCACCGGCAGGTCCGGGGTCAGCCGCTCCAGGCCTTCGACGATGATCTGGTGCGCAGCCAGGTCGGCCTGGGTCAACGGACTGGTATCGGCCTTGTGCTCCACCTCGAAGCCGGTGGCATAGACGGACATGATGGCCGCGGCGGCATCGATGGCGATGGCGATCACGGTTTCGCGCAAATCACTGGTCAGACGGATCATTCGGCCCGACCCAGCCACTCGCGGGCGATGAACAGCGCCGCCAGCGAACGCCCCTCGGAAAAATCTTCACGCAACATCAGTTGATCCAGTTCAGCCAGTTTCCAGGGCACCACTTCCAATTCCTCCGGCTCGTCGCCGGTCAGTCGTTCGGGATAGAGATCTTGTGCAAGCACCAGCCACGACTGGTGGCTCATGTAGGTCGGCGCCAGGGTCATCGCGCGCAGCACGCGCAACTGCCGTGCGCCGTAGCCGGCCTCTTCCTTGAGTTCGCGGTCGGCCGCCTGCAGCGGGGTCTCGCCGGCGTCGATGCGGCCCTTGACCAGGCCCAGTTCGTAGCGGTGCACGCCGGCGGCGTATTCGCGCACCAGCAGCACGGTCTGCGCATCCAGCATCGGCACCACCACCACCGCGCCATGGCCCGGCGCCTTGAGCCGGTGGAACACGCGGCGCTCGCCGTTGCTGAACTCCAGGTCCAGCTCCTCGACCCGGCGCTCGGCGGCGGACTCGCTGCGCTCGCGCACGGCGTGGATGACCGGCAACCGACGGGTCACGCCGGCACCCTGCGGCGCCGGACGGCGTCGGTCGATAGAATGCGCGGAGCGAAGAACCTGTTCATGAGCGCGAAATGCTATCAGACCTGACCGCAGCACAGATGGCCGACGCGTGGCGCACGCGTGATCTGGCCGTGCTCTGGCACCCGTGCACGCAGATGCGCGAGCACCCCGACACCCTGCCCCTGGTCCCGATCGCCCGTGGCGAAGGCGCCTGGCTGATCGACCACGGCGGCCGCCGCTACCTGGATGCGGTGAGCAGTTGGTGGACCAACCTGTTCGGCCACGGCGAGCCGCGCATCGCCGCGGCCATCGCCGCCCAGGCCACCCAGCTGGAGCAGGTGATGCTGGCCGGCTTCAGCCACGAACCGGCGGTCCTGCTGGCCGAGCAGTTGCTGGCGCTGGCGCCGCGCCAGGACGGGCGTGCGCCGCTGGCCAAGGTGTTCTATGCCGACAACGGCTCGGCCGGCGTGGAAGTGGCGCTGAAGATGGCCTTCCACTATTTCCAGAACCGCGGCGAACCGGGGCGCACCCGCTTCGTCGCGCTGGAGAACGGCTACCACGGCGAGACCATCGGCGCACTGGCGGTCGGCGACATCCCGCTGTACCGGCGGGTGTACGCGCCCCTGCTGGCCGAGGCGCTGTTCGCGCCTTCGCCCGACGCGTACCAGGCAGCACCGGGACAGAGCGCGCGCGAACGCGCCGATGTCGCCGCCGATGCGCTGGCCGACCTGTTCGACCGCCATCCCGGCGAGATCTGCGCGGTGATCCTGGAACCGCGCCTGCAATGCGCCGGCGGCATGCGCATGCACGATCCGGCCTATCTGCGGCGGGCGCGCGAACTGTGCGACGCCAACGGCGCCTTCCTGATCGCCGACGAGATCGCCACCGGCTTCGGCCGCACCGGCACCCTGTTCGCCTGCGAGCAGGCCGGGGTGATGCCGGATCTGCTGTGCCTGTCCAAGGGCCTGACCGGCGGCTTCCTGCCGCTGTCGGCGGTGCTGGCCACCCAGCATCTGTACGACGCCTTCCTCGACGACAGCCGCGAGCGCGCCTTCCTGCACTCGCACAGCTACACCGGCAACCCGCTGGCCTGCGCCGCGGCGCTGGCCTCGCTGCGGATCCTGCAGGAGGACGACGTGATCGCACGCAACCGCAGCACCGCCGAGACCATGCGCGCGCTGTCGGCGCCGTTCGCCGAGCATCCGCACGTGGCCGACGTGCGCCAGGCCGGCATGGTGGTGGCGTTCGAACTCACCCGCAATGGCGACAAGCGCACGCCCTTCCCTGCGTCCGCACGCATCGGCCTGCACGCGTACCGTGCCGCGCTGCAACGCGGTGTGGTGCTGCGCCCACTGGGCGACGTGCTGTACTGGATGCCGCCGTACTGCGTGGACGCCGAGCAGTTGACGCTGCTGGCGGAGACCACGCTGGCGGCGATCGACGAGGCGGTGGCATGCGCCTGACCCGCTGCCATGTGGAGTTGCCGCTGCACGCCGGCGCCGAGCTGAGCCTGCCGGAAGACGTCGCCAACCACCTGCTGCGCGTGCTGCGGCTGCGCGAAGGCGATCCTTGCGTGCTGTTCAACGGCGACGGATGCGATTACCCCGCCGAACTGCTGCAGGCCGGCAAGCGCAACGCCAGCGTGCGCATCGGCGCGGCGCAGCCGGTCGACAACGAGTCGCCACTGGCGATCACCCTGCTGCAGGGCGTGGCGCGCGGCGAGAAGATGGACCTGATCCTGCAGAAGGCCACCGAGCTCGGCGTCGCCGCAATCGTGCCGGTGTGGGCCGAACGCACCGAAGTGAAGCTGGATGCGGCGCGAGTGGACAAGCGCGTGGCGCACTGGCGCAGCGTGGTGATCTCGGCCTGCGAACAGTCCGGCCGCGCGCGCGTGCCGCAGCTGAGCGCGCCGCTGGCGCTGGCCGATGCGGCGCGCGCCGCGGCGGACAGCCCATGCCGGTTGATCCTGGATCCGCAGGGCGAACACCGCCTGCGGTCGCTGGCCATCGGCGGCGCTGCGGCGACGATCGCGATCGGCCCGGAAGGCGGCTGGTCGCCGCGCGACCGCGCCACGCTGGAGGCCGCCGGCTTCGTCGGCCTGCGCCTGGGGCCGCGCATCCTGCGCACCGAAACCGCCGGCCTGGCCGCGATCGCGGCGCTGCAGGCCCACCACGGCGACCTGTGAGTTCAGGCAAGCGATGACGCTGTAGACAGCGGCGCCGCAACGCAGGCGCCGCTGGCATGGGACATATATATGTGTCGACGCGCTCCGGTACGCCAGGCGCGCCGCGCCCGCATCGCGGGACGCCGCCGCGCCGGGCCGCTCAGTGGCGCTGCTGCAGGAACCAGTTCGCCGCGCCGATCACCCCGAGCTGGCCATGCTCGACCAGCTTCACCGGGATCTGCTCCAGCGCCGGACGCATCGCGCCCTTGTTCAAGTAGCGCTCGACGAAGCTGCTGGCGGACAGGAACGCGCCGATCTGCGGCAGGAAGCCGCCGGCCAGATAGATGCCGCCCTGCACGCCGTACAGCAGCGCCATGTCGCCGACCACGCTGCCGAGCAGGCCGCAGAACGCGGACAGTGCCTCGTGCGCGAGCGCATCGTCGCCGGCCAGTGCAGCCGCGGTGATGTCGCTCGGTGCGGCATGCGCAGGCGTGGCGCCACGCAGCTCGCACAGCACGCGATAGAGATTGAGCAGGCCCGGGCCGGACAGGAAATGCTCCATCGGCACATAGGAGCGATCGCGCAACAACCGCTGCGCCAGCGCCAGTTCCAGATCGTTGCCGATCGGCAGCGCGGCATGGCCGGCCTCGGTGGCCAGCACCATCGCGCCGCCCTGGGTCGGAATCCACACCGCGGCGCCGAGACCGGTGCCCGGACCGATCACCAGCGCAGGCCCACGCTGCGCCTTGCGCGGCCCCGTCAGATGCAGCACTTCGCTGGCGTCCATCGACGCGGCCGCATACGCCACCGCTTCGAAATCGTTGACCAGATGCAGTGCCTTCATGCCCAGGCGTTCGCGAATTTCCGGCGGCGACAGCGTCCACGGCAGATTGGTCGTGATGACGCGACCATCTTCGAGCGCGTAACCGGCGCTGGCGATCACTCCACGGGTCGGCTTCGGCCCCTGCACCTGGTCCAGGAACTCGCCGATGATCTCGGCCAGACCGGGATAGTCGGCGCAGCGGTATTTGCGATAGTCCAGCACATCGACGGACGGCGCCGGGCCGGCACCGGCAGCGCGTGCGACCAGGCCGATCCGGACATGGGTTCCGCCGACATCGGCAGCAATGAAGGGCTCGGCGCGCGGCACGGCCGCTGCCACTGATGAACTGCTTGCGGACACATCTTCTCCCGTTGCGCCAGAGCAGGCGCACGCCGATTCGGCAGATTGATCGATCGAGTGTCGGACCACCTTGACAACGTTGTCAAGGTGAATTTCACCCGTTTGTCGTTTTGTCTTCACCACTGCGACTTCGTCGGCCGGATCGCCCGGCCGTTCGAATGGTCGATCGCATGGCGCGTTGCATGGGTGAACATCCGTCGCAAAATTTCGCCGCATTGCACAAATTTCTGCCACACGCCCGATCAACCGGCAGCGCCTGCCGCACCAAGGCCTCGCGGCTACCACGGGCACACCGCCGCCCTCCGCGGGCATGTTTTCTTTTGTAGACAAGCACCTAGGAGGCGCCACGGGAGGGCCGCGAAAGCCTCCGGAAAGATGCCGCGGCGAGCCTTGCTTGCATTCGTCAAAACCACGTGAAACGGGTGTTGACAACGCTGTCAGCGCTACGACAGACTCGGCTCACACAAGTTTTACAACTTCAAGACATGCCACGTTCAGGGGATTCAGACACAGCGACGCATCGCCGCTCCTCCCGCGCCAAGTGGCAGGACGCGCACTGACGCTGCGACCGGCACCCCCGAACCGACGAAACCACGCCCCGAGCCGGGCCGGACGCAGCGGCGTCCGGATCAGGCGACAAGGTGCACTGCTGTATTGCTGGACTTGGTTGTTACCTGCAGGAACACAGGAAGGACTGGCGCCCTCGATGCCGCCGGTTGGCTACTTCCGCGTCAGCGACCGGACGACGCGCATCGAGATGCGATCCGCGCAGCGCCACCAGGCGCGGCGCCATCCACAAGGCCGGGCAGCGGCCAGCACGCCGGAACATCGGTTGGCACCTCATGCCCAAGTACTCACCCAGAGGTTTAGCCAATGAATAGCCGCACCACTACCTTAGCCCTCAGCATCATGGCCGCGCTGTACCTGTCCGGTAACGCCGCCGCGCAGGAAGCGCCCGCTTCCGCCAACGCGGATTCCAAGAACGTCCAGCAGCTGGATGCCATCACCGTCACCGGTTACCGCGCCTCGCTGGAGAAGAGCCAGTCGGTGAAGCGCTCGGCCAACTCCATCGTCGATGCGATCAGCGCCGAGGACATCGGCAAGTTCCCGGACACCAATGCCGCCGAGTCGCTGGCGCACCTGCCGGGCATCAGCGTGGACCGCCAGTTCGGCGAAGGCGAGAAGGTCAGCATCAACGGCACCGACCCGGCGCTGAACCGCGTGCTGCTCAATGGCCAGACCATCGCCTCGGGCGATTGGGGCGGCAACCCGACCGACACCAGCGGCCGCACCTTCAACTACACCCTGCTGTCGCCGGAAATCATCGGCCTGATGGAGGTCTACAAGACCCCGGAAGCCCGCATCGACGAAGGCTCGATCGGCGGCACCGTGATCGTGCACACCCGCAAGCCGCTGGACCTGCCGAAGAACACCATCCGCGGCTCGATCGGCTACAACTACAACGACCGTTCGGAAGAAGGCAATCCGCGCGGCTCGGCGCTGTGGAGCTGGAAGAACGACGACGAGACCTTCGGTGCGTTGATCTCCGCCACCCACGACAAGCAGGACCTGTCGCGCGCCGGCATCGAGTTCTTCGGCTACAACACCGGCGCCGGCATCCCGCCGACCGCGCGCATCTCCGGCGACGGTGGTAACGTCGCGACCGCCAAGATCCCGGTCGGCATCAACAGCGCCTTCTTCCAGCAGACCCGCGAGCGCAACGGCCTGCAGGGCGCACTGCAGTGGAAGCCGAACGATCAGAACGAGTTCAACCTGACCGGCATCTACATCAAGGGCAAGTACAACAACTTCAGCGAATCGCGCTACGTCTGCCCGGGCTGCGGCGACCAGGACAAGATCACCAGCGCGACCGTGCAGAACGGTTACATCACCCAGGCCACGGTCACCGATGGCGCCGGCAACGGCAAGCAGCCGTATGCGCAGCTGGACACCAACTACCGCGAAAGCACCGTCACCACCAAGAGCCTGAACCTGCGCCACGACTTCTACGGCGACAAGTGGGTGTTCACCTCGCAGGTCGGCACCACCGAGGCCACCGGCGGCAAGAACCCCGAATACCTGATGAAGTTCCTTCTGAAGGACGGTGGCTACAACTTCGGTTACGACGGCAGCCACACCGACGTCAACTACGACAACGCCAGTGCCGCCAACTGGGGTCTGGTCGGTTCGCCGGCCGGCCTGGCGCCCGGTTCCACCGCCGCTTCAGCGATGCAGGCCGGCGGCATCTACTACGCCAAGAGCACGGACAAGGAGAAGTACTTCCAGTTCGACGCCGCCCGCGATCTGGACTGGGGCCCGCTGAACAAGCTGCAGCTCGGCTACAAGTACATCAACCACGACAACGGCGTCGACGCCCGCGGCAACCGCATCAACACCACCAATGCGATTTCGCTGACCGACTTCAGCCCCGGCACCACCCCGAGCGGCCTGTACGACGGCCTGGGCGCCAGCGGCGACCTGACCAACTGGCCGACCGCCAACCTCAACTCGGTGATCAGCTACCTGCGCGGCCAGCCGCAGGGTCCGTACAACCGCGACTACGGCTCCTCGTTCGACGTCAAGGAAATCACCAGCGACCTGTACGCGCAGCTGAACTTCGAGTCCGGCGCGTGGCGCGGCAACCTGGGCGTGCGTTATGTCGACACCAAGGACAAGTCGCTGTACTGGCAGAGCGCCGATGGCGGCGCCACCTACAACCAGACCCAGGTGAGCAAGCAGTACTACAAGCCGCTGCCGAGCTTCAACCTGGCCTATGATCTGGACACCGACAAGGTGCTGCGCTTCTCCGTGGCCAAGGTGATGGCACGTCCGCGCTACGGCGACCTGGCCGGCTCGTTCACCATCAACAGCAGCAACGGCAACCTGACCGCCAGCGGCGGCAACCCGGACCTGAAGCCCTACGAGTCGACCAACTACGATCTGGCCGCCGAGTGGTACTTCGCCCCGTCCAGCATGCTGTCGGCGGAACTGTTCTATCGCGACATCAGCTCGTACATCGTCACCACCACCTCGCAGCAGCAGCTGACCGATGCGGTGAGCGGCGTGAGCGGCCTGTTCACGGTGACCTCGCCGATCAACGCCTCCGACGCCAAGGTCAAGGGCGCCTCGCTGAACTACCAGCAGGCCTTCGGCTACGGCTTCGGTCTGCAGGCGAACTACACCTACGCCACCGCCGACGCCAGCACCGGCCTGAACCTGCCGTACCTGTCGAAGAACACCTACAACGTGATCCCCTACTGGGAAAACGGCCCGTGGATGGTGCGCCTGAACTACAGCTACCGCTCCAAGTACTTCACCCAGGTCGGCCGCCTGAACTCGCAGGTGTTCACCGACGAGTACAAGCAGCTGGATCTGACCGCCTCGTACGAGATCAACGACTGGATGAGCGTGAGCTTCAGCGCGACCAACCTGCTCGACTCGACCTACTACTGGTACAACGAGGTCAAGTACGCGCCGATCGGCATGTACAAGAACGGCCGCGGCTACCAGGCGCAGCTGAACTTCAAGTTCTGATGTAGCACCGGCGCGCCACCGTCCCTCCACGGTGGCGCGCTTTTTCGTGTCCGGCGCGGCGGCGCCGGCATCGTCTTCTGCAACAAGGAGTGCCGTTCCATGACGACCGAGACCCGCCCCCGTGCGGACCGATCCCGCCACGCCGGAGCCGCACGCCAGACCCTGGCCAGCGCGCTGGCCCTCATGCTCGCGCTGACGGCCCTGCCCGCCGGCGCCGCGGACGCGCCGTCGCCGACGGCGCCCACCGCCACCACCCTCAGTCCGGAACAGATCGACCAGCAGTGGCTGCAGGCCACCGCCAAGTACGCGCCCGAACGCGCGCGGCTGGTGCGCGAAGCCAACGATGGCGCGCGCGGCGGACCGTTCCGACCCGACTGGACCTCGCTCAAGCAGTACCGCTCGCCGTCCTGGTACGACAACGCCAAGTTCGGCATCTTCATCCATTGGGGCGTGTTCTCGGTGCCGGCCTTCGGCAACGAGTGGTACTCGCGCAACATGTACCAGCAGGACAGCAAGGACTACCTGCACCACCGCGAGACCTACGGCCCGCAGTCGCGCTTCGGCTACAAGGACCTGATCCCGCTGTTCACCGCGCCCAAGTTCGATCCGCAGGCCTGGGCCACCCTGTTCCGCGATGCCGGCGCACGCTACGTGGTGCCGGTGGCCGAACACCACGACGGCTTCGCGATGTACGACTCGCAGCTGTCGGACTGGACCGCGGTCAAGATGGGTCCCAAGCGCGACGTGCTCGGCGAGCTGTCCAAGGCGATCCGCGCACAGGGCCTGCATTTCGGCCTGTCCTCGCACCGCGCCGAGCACGACTGGTTCTTCGACGGCGGCCGCCAGTTCGACTCGGACGTCAACGACCCGCGCTACGCCGGCCTGTACGGCCCGGCGCAGGTGCGCCTGCCGGGCAAGGACGACGCCGACGTGCACAACGACTGGACCCCGGTCTCGCAGGCCTGGCTGGACGACTGGCTGGCGCGCACCACCGAGCTGATCGACCGCTACGACCCGGACCTGATCTATTTCGACTGGTGGATCGCGCACCCGACCTTCCGCGGCACGCTGCCGACCATGCTCTCGTACTACTACAACCACGGCGCGGCCAAGGGCGGCGTGGTGGTGAACTACAAGCTCGGCGCCTTCCCCGAGGGCGCGGGCACCCTGGACATCGAGCGCGGCCAGCTCACCGGCATCCATCCCACGCACTGGCAGACCGACACCTCGGTCAGCAACGCCTCGTGGGGTTATGTCGAGAACGACACCTACAAGACGCCGACCTTCATCATCCACATGCTGGTGGACGTGGTCAGCAAGAACGGCAACCTGATGCTCAACATCGGACCGCGCGCCGACGGCTCGATCCCGGAGACCGAACGCGCGATCCTGCTGTCGATCGGCCAGTGGCTCAAGACCAACGGCGAGGCGATCTACGACAGCACGCCCTGGCGCAGCTACGGCGAAGGCCCGACGGAAGTGGTCGGCGGCACCTTCCAGGACACCAAGACCAAGCCGTACACGCCCGAGGATTTCCGCTTCACCACCGGCCACGGCGCGCTGTACGCGATCGAGCTGGGCTGGCCGGCCGACGGCCAGGCGCTGATCCGCTCGCTGAAGCCGGCCGACGGCGTCCGCGGCGTCACCCTGCTCGCCGACGGCAAGCCGGTGCCGTTCGAGCAACGCGCCGACGGCCTGCACCTGCGCCTGCCGGCCAAGCCGGTGGGCGACCACGCCTACGTGTTCCGCATCGACCTGTCCTCCCCCACCCCGCCAACGGATCCCTCCCGATGATGAAGCGTTTCGCAGGGCTGCTGTTCGCCCTCGCCCTGGCCTGCGGGCCGGCCATGGCCAAGAACCCGACCGCGCTGTTCTATCTGATGAACACGCAGAAATCGACCAATTCGTTCCTGGCCCACCTCGACAAGATCGACGTGGTGGTGCCGACCTGGTACGGCGTCGACCAGAACGGCCTGGTCAACGGCACCCCGAACATGTACCTGTACGAGATCGCCAAGCAGCACAAGCTGCGGGTGATGCCGATCCTGTCGATGACCGCCGGGCGCGAGGGCTTCCACAAGCTGCTGCACGACGAGGACGCCAAGCAGCGCATGATCCAGGCGCTGCTGATCCACGGCCGCAAGCACGGCTACTACGGCTTCCAGTTCGATTTCGAGAGCATCGCCTGGACCGACCGCGACGCCTACTCGCTGATGGTCAAGCAGACCGCCGAGGCGCTGCACAAGGCCGGCTTCAAGCTGTCAGTGGCGGTGGTGCCCAACGCCCCGGGCTATGCCGAAGGCGGCGCCTTCTCCAAGTGGATGTGGGAGTACTGGCGCGGCGCCTACGACCTCAAGGCGCTGAGCGCCTCGGCCGACCTGATCAGCCTGATGACCTACGACCAGCACACCCGCTGGACCACGCCCGGCCCGGTCGACGGCATGGTGTGGATGAAGAAGCACCTGGACTACGCGCTGACCCAGGTGCCCAAGGACAAGCTGTCGCTGGGCATCGCCACCTACGGCTACCGCTGGTACACCGGCAATCCGGTCAAGGCCGACGGCACCGAGGCCTCGAACATCAGCGCCGACTACATCGACGCCGACGAGTCGTTCCCGCTGGCCGAGGAGCAGCACGCCACCGTGCAGTGGGACCCGGTGGAGCAGGAGTCGTGGTTCTACTTCTACCGCGACGACATGCGCGAGTGGGTGTTCCGCCCGGACGCGCGCAGCTTCCGCGCCCGCTACGAGCTGACCAAGCAGTACGGCCTGGAAGGCTTCAGCTGCTGGGTGCTGGGCGCCGAAGATCCCAAGGTCTGGGACGAACTGCCGACCGCGGCGCGCTGAGCGGCCACACGACCGAGATGCGACACGAGGGGCACGCGGCGCGCAGCGAACGCGCCGCGCTCACCCCAGGCTACCTCACAGCCTCTACGATACGCATCTCGATCGCTTGAGGTAGACCGATGACTGGAGTGGGTGCACACCCCCGATTGCCGCACCGCCCGATGCCCGCCACCGCGCGCATCGCGGCGGCCTCCCGCAACGCCTGGCTGGGGTTGTCCCTGCTCGCCTGTGGCAGCCTGCTCGGTGGCTGCGACCGCACTCCGCCGCCAGCGCCGGCGCCTGCGGCCAAGCCTGCCGCAGCGCCGCCGCCGGCACCGAAACACGATGACGACGACGACAAGACGCCGCTTCCGTTGATCCCGGCGCCGGCCAAGGCCGAGCGCGATGGCGGCACCCTAACCATCGGCACCGGCGCCGTGCTGTCGGTGCCCACCGACGACCCCGGCGCGCAGCGCGTGGCCGGGCAACTGTCGCAGTTGCTGAGCAAGACCCGCGGCCTGTCGCTGGAAGTGCGTGCGGAGACCATTCCCGCCAACGGCAGCATCCGCCTGCAGCTCAATCCCAATACCGAGGTCACGCAGGCCGAGGGCTACACGCTGGACGTGGACCCGCGCACCATGCTGATCCAGGCGCGTGAGGAACGCGGCCTGTTCTACGGCGCGATCAGTGCGTGGCAGCTGATGACCCCGGACGCCGGCAAGGGCGAGGTGGACGTGCCGCAGGTGCATATCCGCGACTGGCCGCGCTTCGGCTGGCGCGGCGTGCTGCTCGACGTGGCGCGGCACTTCCACAGCCCCGATACGGTCAAGCGCCTGCTCGACGCGATGGCCCAGCACAAGCTCAACGTGCTGCACCTGCACCTGACCGACGACCAGGGCTGGCGCATCGAGATCAAGCGCTATCCCAAGCTCACCGAGATCGGCGCCTGGCGCACCCCGCCCGGCGCCGGGACCCACGGCCTGCCCGATCGCTACGGCGGCTTCTACACCCAGGACCAGATCCGCGACCTGGTGGCCTACGCCGCCGAACGCCACATCACCATCGTGCCGGAACTGGACATGCCCGGGCACGCGCAGGCGGCGGTGGCGGCCTATCCGGAACTGGTCGGGGTGACCCGGCAGCGGCCCAAGGTGTCGGTGGACTGGGGCGTCAATCCGTATCTGTTCAACACCAACGACAAGAGCATGACCTTCATCCAGGGCGTGCTCGACGAGGTGCTGCAGTTGTTCCCCTCGCCGTACATCCACATCGGCGGCGACGAAGCGGTCAAGGACCAGTGGGAACGCTCGCCGGCGGTGCGCGCGCAGATGCGCAAGCTCGGCATCAAGGATGCGCATGCGCTGCAGGGCTGGTTCAACCAGCAACTGGCCGACTACCTGACCCAGCACAAGCGGCGCCTGATCGGCTGGGACGAGATCCTGGAAGGCGGGCTGCCGGCGAGCGCGTCGGTGATGTCCTGGCGCGGCGTGGACGGCGCGGTCGCCGCCGCCAAGCAAGGCCACGACGTGGTGCTGGCGCCGGCCGGCTGGATGTACCTGGACAACCTGCAGAGCGCGCGCAACGACGAGCCCAACGGCCGCCTGGCGACGCTGCCGCTGCAGAAGGTCTATGGCTTCGACCCGGTACCGGCGGCGCTCAGCGCCGAGGAGAGCAAGCACGTGCTTGGCGTGCAGGCGGCGCTGTGGAGCGAGTACATCCCCTCCACCTGGCATATCGACCATGCGCTGTTCCCGCGGCTGAGCGCGGTGGCCGAGGCCGGCTGGTCGCCGATGGCCGCGCGCGACTGGAACGGTTTCCTGCAGCGCCTGCCGGCGCAGCTGGACCGCTACCGCAGCGAGGGCATCGCCTACGGCGACGGCGCCTTCGCCCCGGACATCGTCGTGCAGGGCGGCGACAACGCCGCGCTGGACAGCGGCCAGGCCACCGTGGTGCTGGGCAACCAGGCCAAGTTCGGCAGCTTCCGCTACACCACCGACGGCAGCGAGCCCAAGGCCGACTCGCCGCGCTACACCGCGCCGTTCGCGGTGACCCTGCCGGTCACCGTGCGCGCGGCGACCTTCTCCGACGACGGCCGCCTGCTGGCCGCGCCGCGCAGCCGCATCCTCGACCGCGCCAACCTGCTCAGCCGCGACACCCAGGGCCTGGCCTCGTGCGAAGGCGGCGAGCTAGGCCTGCGCGTGCCGCTGCTGCCGGACCTGGCGGACCAGGACACGCCGGTGTTCAACATCGACCTGTTCACCAGTTGCTGGCGCTACGCCGACGCGCGCCTGGACGGCATCGACCGCATCCGCATCGACGCCGCACGGCTGGCGCGCAACTACGGGCTGGCGCACGACCAGGCCAAGGTCAAGCGCTACCCGGCTCACAGCCCGCGCGGCGAGTTCGAAGTGCGGCTGGGCGACTGCAAGGGCAAGCTGCTGGCGCGGCTGCCGCTGCCCGCCGGCAAGACCCTGGGCGACCAGTTCGCGCTGGAAGCGCGGCTGCCCAAGCAGACCGGCGTGCACGACCTGTGCCTGCGCTCCACCGCGCCCATCGCCGGCCCGTACTACGCCATCGGCGCCGTCCATCTGATCGACACCGCGGCGCAGGCGCCCCCCGCCGCCGCGCACTGACCCCGGAGACCCTCGCATGATCCAGCCGCCCCGCCGCCCCCGTTCCGCGCCGCGCACGCGCCTTCCTGCCCGCCTCGGGCTGCTGCTGGCGCTGGCCTTGCCGGCGCTGGGCCAGGCGGCGGCGCCGGCGACGCTGTCGCTGCAACAGGGCTGGCAGGTGCGGCTGGCGCCGGGCGATGCCAACGCCAAGGCGCATCCGAAGGCGGCGCAGTGGCTGCCGGCACAGGTGCCGGGCACGGTGCAGACCGACCTGATCGCCGCCGGGGTGGTACCCGATCCGTTCTATCGCGACAACGAAGCGCAGATCCAGTGGGCCGGGCTCAGCGACTGGCAGTACCAGACCCATTTCCAGGTCGACGCCGCCCTGCTGGCGCACCCGCACCTGGAACTGGTGTTCGACGGGCTGGACACCTTCGCCGAGGTCTACCTCAACGGCAAGAAGCTGCTCGCCGCCGACAACATGTTCCGGCAGTGGCGGGTCGACGCCAAACCGCTGCTCAAGCGTGGCGACAACGTGCTGGAAGTGCGCATCGCTTCGCCGATCAAGAAGATCCAGCCGTGGCTGTCCAAGCAGCCGTACGCGCTGCCCGGCGCCTACGACTCGGCGTTCGGCGACGAGCCGGTGGCGCGGCACAGCTCCACCTACGTGCGCAAGGCCCCGTACAACTTCGGCTGGGACTGGGGCCCGCGCATCGTCACCGCCGGCATCTGGCAGGGCGTGCGCCTGGAAGCCTGGGACGCGCTGCGCGTGGACGGCCTGCGCATCGCCCAGCAGCGCGTCGACGCCGACGCGGCGCAATTGCTGGCACAGCTGCAGGTGCAGGCCGGCCGCAGCGGCGAGGTGCAACTGGACCTGGAGGTGCTCGGCCCCGACGGCCAGCGCGTCGGCCAGTTCAGCCAGCGCGCCGTCGTCGATCCGGGCGCCAACACCCTGACCGTGCCGGTGCGCATCGCCAAGCCGCAGCGCTGGTTCCCGGCCGGCTACGGCCGCCAGGATCTGTACACGTTCAAGGCGCAGCTGCGCGATGCCGCCGGCGAGCGCCTGGACGTGCAGCGCGTCACCGGCCTGCGCAGCGTCGAGCTGCGCCGCGAGAAGGACCAGTGGGGCAAGAGTTTCGCCCTGGTGGTCAACGGCATCCCGGTGTTCGCCAAAGGCGCCAACCTGATTCCGTTCGACAGCTTCCCCACCCGCGTCGACGCCGCGCGCATGCGCGGCTTCCTGCAGTCCGCGCGCGACGCCAACATGAACATGCTGCGCATGTGGGGCGGCGGCCATTACCAGCCGGACAGCTTCTACGAGGACGCCGACCGCCTGGGCATCATGATCTGGCAGGACTTCATGTTCGGCGGCGCCATCCCGCCCTACGACGTCGCCTTCCGCGAGAACACCCGCGCCGAGGCCGAGGAGCAGGTGCGGCGCCTCGGCGACCACCCCAGCATCGTCATCTGGTGCGGCAACAACGAAGTGCAGACCGGCTGGGAGAACTGGGGCGACCGGGTCAAGTTCAAGCAGTCGATCGACCCGGAAGAGCGCGAGCGCATCGTCCGCGGCATGACCACGCTGTTCGGCACGGTGCTGCGCGAGGCGGTGCAGAAGTACGACAGCGACACCCCGTACTGGGCGACCTCGCCGGGTACCGATTTCGACGGCGCCGCCGACCAGCCCGACGACGGCGACATGCACTACTGGAAGGTCTGGGGCGGCCCGGCGCTGCCGGTCACCGAATACCTCAACGTGACCCCGCGCTTCATGTCCGAATACGGCCTGCAGTCGTTCCCCGAGATGCGCACCATCCGCGCCTTTGCCGAACCCGGCGACCTGCAGCCGGAATCGCCGGTGATGCGCGCGCACCAGAAATTCGACAAGGGCAACGGCAACCAGCGCCTGCTGCTGTACATCCGCCGCGCCTTCGGCGAGCCCAAGGATTTCGCCAGCTTCGTCTACCTGAGCCAGATCATGCAGGCCGAGGGCATCACCCTGGCCGCCGAACACCTGCGCGCCTCGCGGCCGCAATCGATGGGGTCGCTGTACTGGCAACTCAACGACGTCTGGCCCGGCGCGTCGTGGTCGAGCCTGGACTACTTCGGCCGCTGGAAGGCGCTGCAATACCACGCGCGCCGCTTCTACGCGCCGGAACTGATCGCCGCGCTGCGCAACGACAAGGGCCAGACCGAGGTATCGCTGGTCTCCGACCGCACCACCCCGCTGGCCGCGCGCTGGCGCATGCGGGTCATGGACCTGTCCGGCAAGGTGCTGAGCAAGACCGAGAAGCCGGTGACGCTGGCGCCGCTGTCCAGCGTGCGCGTGGGCAGCTTCAGCGATGCGCAGCTGCTGCGCCGCGCCGATCCGCGCCGCAGCGTCGCGGTGTTTGAGCTGCTCGACGGCGAGCGCGTGCTGTCGCGCACCCTGGTGTACTTCGACGCGGCCAAGCGCCTGCAGTGGCCGCAGGCCGAGATCCGCAGCGAGTTGCGCGCCGACGGCGACGGCTATGCGCTGACCCTGAGCAGCGCCACTCTCGCCGCGCAGGTATGGCTGAGCTTCGGCGACCTCGACGTGACCCTGTCCGACAACGCCTTCGACCTGCTGCCGGGCGAACCGCTGACCGTGCGCGTGCACAGCAGCGCCACGCTGGAGCAGGTGCGCGCGGCGCTGCAGGTGCGTGACCTGGGCGGGACCATGGCTGGCGCGCCGGCCGAGCCGGCGGAGGCGAAGTGATGGGCCGGGAGATGCTCCGTAGATCGGCCGGCGCGCGGTCGCGGCTGAAGCCGCTCCTACAGCCGCTGGCACAGGCGCTGTGCGCACTCGGCCTGCTCGCCGCCCCGCTCGCCCATGCCGACGAGGCCGAGGACCGCGCCGCCGCGCTGGTGGCGAAGATGACCCGCGCCGAAAAGATCGCGCAGGCCATGAACGCTGCGCCGGCGATCCCGCGCCTGGGCGTGCCCGCCTACGAGTGGTGGAGCGAGGGCCTGCATGGCATCGCCCGCAACGGCGAGGCCACGGTGTTCCCGCAGGCGATCGGCCTGGCCGCGACCTGGAACCCCGACCTGCTGCACGACGTCGGCACCGTCACCTCCACCGAGGCGCGGGCCAAGTTCAATCTCGCCGGCGGCCCCGGCAAGGACCATCCGCGCTACGCCGGGCTGACCATCTGGTCGCCCAACATCAACATCTTCCGCGACCCGCGCTGGGGCCGCGGCATGGAGACCTACGGCGAGGATCCCTACCTCACCGGACGGCTCGCGGTCGGCTTCATCCACGGCCTGCAGGGCGACGATCCGGCGCATCCGCGCACCATCGCCACGCCCAAGCACCTGGCCGTGCACAGCGGGCCGGAACCGGGCCGCCACGGCTTCGACGTGGACGTGTCGCCGCACGATTTCGAGGCGACCTACTCGCCGGCGTTCCGCGCCGCCATCGTCGACGGCCAGGCCGGCTCGGTGATGTGCGCGTACAACTCGCTGCATGGCACGCCCGCCTGCGCCGCCGACTGGCTGCTCGACGGCCGCGTGCGCGGCGACTGGGGCTTCAAGGGCTTCGTGGTGTCCGATTGCGATGCGATCGACGACATGACCCAGTTCCACTACTACCGCGCCGACAACGCCGGCTCGTCCGCGGCCGCGCTCAAGGCCGGGCACGATCTGAACTGCGGCTACGCCTATCGCGAGCTCGGCCTGGCCTTCGACCGCGGCGAGGCCGACGAAGCCCTGCTCGACCGCTCGCTGGTGCGCCTGTTCGCCGCGCGCTACCGGCTCGGCGAGCTGCAGCCGCCGCGCAACGATCCGTATGCGCGGCTGGGCGCCAGGGATATCGACAGCGCCGCGCACCGCGCGCTGGCGCTGCAGGCCGCGCAGCAATCGCTGGTGCTGCTGAAGAACGCCAACGCCACCTTGCCGCTGCGCCCGGGCCTGCGCCTGGCCGTGCTCGGACCCAACGCCGACGCGCTGGCCGCGCTGGAAGCCAATTACCAAGGCACCTCGGTGCAGCCGGTGACGCCGCTGCAAGGGCTGCGCACGCGCTTCGGCGCCGCCCAGGTCGCCTATGCGCAGGGCGCGCCGCTGGCCGCCGGCGTGCCCGGCATGATTCCCGAGACCGCCCTGCGCAGCGACGGCAAGCCAGGGCTGCGCGGCGAGTATTTCGACAACCTGGATCTGGCCGGCACCCCGCGCGTGCAGCGCCAGGACCGCGTGGTCGGCTTCAACTGGGACCACGTGGCCCCGGCCAAGGGCGTGGACAAGGACCGTTACTCGGTGCGCTGGAGCGGCGAACTGCTGCCGCCCGGCCCGGGCGACTACACCCTGGCGGTGCGGGTGGCGCGCTGCTTCGATTGCGCCGGCCACGACCCGGTGCGCCTGTATATCGACGACCAGTTGGTGGTCGCCGGCAACGCCGAGGACAAGCACGTGCCAGCCGGCATGCACAACGCCGACGGCCGCAACGTCGAGACCGTGCTGCATTTCGACGACGCGACGCCGCGGCGCATCCGCCTGGAACTGGAACACCGCGGCCAGGACCAGGGCCTGCGCCTGGAGTGGCTGGCGCCGCCGGCGCTGCAACTGGCCGAGGCCGAACGCGCGGTGGCGCAGGCCGACGCGGTGGTGGCCTTCGTCGGCCTGTCGCCGGACGTGGAAGGCGAGGAACTGCGCATCGACGTGCCCGGCTTCGACGGCGGCGACCGCAACGACCTGGCCCTGCCGGCGGCGCAGCAGGCGTTGCTGGAACGGGCCAAGGCCAGCGGCAAGCCGTTGGTGGTGGTGCTGATGAGCGGCAGCGCGGTGGCGTTGAACTGGGCCAAGCAGCATGCCGACGCGATCATCGCCGCCTGGTATCCCGGCCAGTCCGGCGGCACCGCGATCGCCCAGGCGCTGGCCGGCGACATCAACCCCGGCGGGCGCCTGCCGGTGACCTTCTACCGCTCGACCAAGGACCTGCCGCCCTACGTCAGCTACGACATGAAGGGCCGCACCTACCGCTACTTCAAGGGCGAGCCGCTGTTCCCGTTCGGCTACGGGCTGAGCTACACCCAGTTCGCCTACGACGCGCCGCAGCTGTCGACCGCGACGCTGCAGGCCGGCCAGCCGCTGCAGGTGAGCACCACCGTGCGCAACACCGGCGCGCGCGCCGGCGACGAGGTGGTGCAGCTGTACCTGCAATATCCGCAGCGCGCGCAGTCGCCGCTGCGCAGCCTGGTCGGCTTCCAGCGCGTGCACCTGCAGCCGGGCGAGGCGCGCACGCTGCGCTTCGCGCTGGACCCGCGCCAGCTCAGCGACGTCGACCGCAGCGGCCAGCGCGCGGTGGAGGCCGGCGACTACCGGCTGTTCGTCGGTGGTGGCCAGCCTGGCACCGGCGCCCCCGGCGAGGACGCGGCGTTCTCGATCAGCGGGCGCATGGCCCTGCCGAAGTGAGCGACGGGGCCGCCCACGGCCCCTGTCTACGAAATGCGCCAGCGCATGCGGCGGTGCAGCGTAACCGCCCGGCGCGCTCCCGCCACCGGGCGCCATCCGCCCACGTTCCAGCGCCCTGCTAATTTATTTTTCACGACCTATTGACAGTCTTCCGGGACAGAGGTATCGATAACACGTCGGTGCCACGCATCGACGATGCCAGACGCGCCGAACGCCGCAGCACCTGCGGCGTTTTCCAGGGCAGTTCCAGGGGTGATGTGCCATGTCATGCAGTCGTCGCAGCCAGGATCGATGCCTCGCCGGAGTTCCGGCGCCCTGCCTGTCGTCCGCGCGCCGCGCGGGCACGCACGGGGGCCGCTGCGCATGACCCGTCGCTACAAGCTGAGCGCGCTGCGTTCGCGCTCCAAGTGCATCGCCGGCTACTCGCCGCCACGCCACTGATCGCCGTTTAACGGTCCGCCCAGCCGGCAGACGCCTCGCGTCGGTCGCCGTTCGCTCTGTCCTGTTCGCACGCCCTCCGGCGTGCGGTCCGAGCGTGCGCGCCTTCCGCCCACCGTGTCTGCCTTCCAGGAACGCAGCGGCGCGTCGCCTTCGGCACGTGCCCGCACCGATCACGATCAGCGAGGTGTCACGTGGCAACCCATCCCCATTGCAAGCGCAAGGCGCTGTGCGCCGCCATCCTGGCCATCACCGGCCTTGCCGCCACCGCACCGGCGCTGGCCGGCACCGTGCAGGGCGAACTCAAGGAGCGCAGCAGCGGCAAGCCGGCCGCGCACGCGAAGGTCGCCATCGCCGGCACCGCGCTCAGCGCCGTCACCGACGCCCAGGGCCGCTTCGTCATCGCCGACGTGCCGGCCGGGCAGTACGCACTGCAACTGGACTATCCCGGTTTCAGCGCGCCGGAAACCACCGTGCAGGTCGCCGACAGCGGCGCCGCCACGGTGTCGATCGCGCTGGACGAGGCCAAGCAGTTGCAGACGATCAGCGTGGCGGCCAACCGCTACGACGCCAGCACGCTGAAGATGAATTCCTCGAACACGGTGGACGTGCTGTCGGCCAACGATCTCGAGCACACCGCCGTGCACAACGTCGCCGAGGCGCTGGGCCTGATCGCCGGCATCAACATCACCTACAGCGGCTCGGGCTACTTCGGCGGCGTCGACGGCGCCGCGCGCGGCGAAGGCATGTTCGCCTCGGTGCGCGGCCTGCCCTCCGAGTACAACGTCAACCTGATCGACGGCGTCACCGTCGCCCAGGGCATGCCGTACAGCCGCAGCGTGCAGTTGAGCCTGCTGCCGCCTTCCGGCCTGCAGACCATCGTCGCCAACAAGACCTCCACCGCCGACATGGACGGCGACGCGATCGGCGGCACATTGGATTTCCGCACGCCCACCGCCTACGACTACAAGGACACCACGAGCGGCAGCGTCACCGTCAGCGGCCGCGTGGAAAGCCGCGCCCGCGACTACGGCGGCGACGGCCTCGGCGGCGGCCTGGCCGGCGAGTTTCAGCACAAGTTCGGCGACGAGCAGCAGTTCGGCTTCTACGCCAGCGCCTATTACGACTACCGCACCTCGACCAACAGCGAGGTGGCCGCGGCCACCAGCGCGCTCAACGACGGCTCATGGAAGTTCCTGCATGCCAATGCCGACGGCAGCAACGCCGCCGGTTACGCACCGCAGGACAACCTGACCAGCACCGGCATGAACGTCGGCGTGGTCGCCGGCTGGGAGCGCCGCTACGGCGGCAACGCCGCCTTCGACTGGAACGTGGACGACACCCTGTCGGTGTACGCACGCGCCACCTACGCCTACGCCAAGACCGACCAGGGCACCACCTTCGTGCAGTTGCTGCCGCAGGACGTCAGCTTCGTGCCGACCACCACACCGGGCGTGTATTCGCCCAACATCAACCGCATCGCCGCGCGCTTCTGGTACGAGACCAACCCGGAAATCGCCGACCTGGCCACGTTCCAGGTGGGCGCGCGCAAGACCGCCGGCAACTGGACGCTGTCGCCGAACCTGTTCTACAGCTTCGGCGACAACGACCGCCCCGACCACATCGAGATCGACGGGCGCGAGGACAAGTTCAGCCAGGCCAACTTCGCCTACTCCGGCAGCAGCCTGATGCGCTACGGCAGCGGCGCCTTCCCCTACCCGCAGCTGACCCCGGCGCTGCTGGCGCAGGTCAACAACATCCCCTCGCTGTACGCCAGCAGCTACGGCGAATCGACCAAGATCTACTCGGGGCAGAAGAAGGGCGGCGCCAAGTTCGACGCGCGCTACGACTTCAGCGACGGCGCGCTGACCACGCTGCAGTTCGGCGTGAAGTACAGCAAGAGCAGCCGTCACTACAGCAACCGCGACTGGTGGACCGGCCCGGTGCCGGACACCAGCACGCTGGGCGACCTGGGCATCTTCAACGGCGGCTACGCGGCGATCTTCCCCGGCAAGTACCACTGGGCCACGCCGCGGGTCAGCGAGGGCGCGGTGGCGCAGGTCATCGCCAACCACCTCACCGACGACGACCTGGACACCTGCGGCAGCGCGTTCTACGTCAACAACTGGAACTGCAACACGATGCGCGGCACCGAGGCGGTCAGCGCCGCCTACGCGATGGCGACCTTCTCCTTCGGCAGCCTGGAAGTGGTGCCCGGCGTGCGCTTCGAGCACACCAGCATCCACAACACCTTCTGGACCACGCCCACCGACAGCGACGGCAACCAGCAGGTCGGCTATTTCGCCGCCAACAGCACGCACTACGACCAGCCACTGCCGAGCGTGTTCCTGACCTGGCGCCCGGACAGCGCCACCACCTACCGCGCGGCGCTGTGGACCAGCTATACGCGGCCGGCGTTCGTGCAGTTGGGCGGCGGCAGCCAGATCAACATTTCCAACGGCATCACCACCATCAGCCAGGGCAACCCGGACCTGAAGGCGATCACCTCGACCAACCTGGACCTGTCCGGCGAGTGGGCGACCGACCATGGCGGGTTCTTCTCGGTGGCCGGCTTCTACAAGCGCCTGCACCACTACATCTACGATGCGGGTTCCGGCCAGGCCAATTCGGGCACCAGCGGCAGCGGCACGGTGTTCTACCAGATGCCGACCAACGGCGGCGACGGCCGCGTGTACGGCGTGGAGGTCAGCGCGCGGCAGCGCTTCCAGGATCTGCCGGCGCCGTTCGACGGGCTCGGCGTCAGCGCCAATGCCACGCGCCAGCATGCGCATGCCGATCTGGGCATGGTCGGCTTCGAAGACGAGCAGATGCAGTCGGCGCCGAATGCGATGGCGAATCTGGAGTTGTTCTACGAGCGCTCGAAGTTCTCGGTGAACCTGAGCTATCACTTCAGCAGTTCGTATCTGCTGAACTACGATTTTCTGCACCAGAACGCGCCGTGGGACGACCTGTGGGCGCGGCCGACGCGGCGGGTGGATCTGCATGCGGGCTATCGGTTCGACAACGGGGTGAATGTGGATCTGTCGATCTCCAATCTCACCAAGGAATACAGTTACTGGGGCCATGTGGGCCGGCACAATCTGGCGGTGTCGGACATCGTGGATGCCGGCATGATGACGCTGTTGACCGTCAAGTACGCGTTCTAGGCCGCGGCGGCGTGCGCACTGGGATGCCATCGCGGAGCGTTGCCACGCTGTCTGTGGGAGGGACTTCGGCCCCGGCGGGCCTTACTGACTCCGCCTGGATCAGGCCGTTTGTGGGAGGGACTTCAGTCCCTTCGGGCTTCACCGGTGCGACCTGGATCAGGCCGCACCGGCAGCCCGCCCGATCAACGCGCGAAGCGGCTGTCGTAGGAGCGGCTTCAGCCGCGACAGGCCTTACCGACACGGTCTGGGCCACGGCTTTTGTGGGAGGGACTTCGGTCCCGACGGGCTTTACCGGTGCTGTTTGGAGCAGGCTGCATCGGCAAGCGGCTGGAGCAAAGCGCGCCTGGGCTGTCGTAGGAGCGGCTTCAGCCGCGATAGGCTCCACCGACAAAGCTTGGGCCAGGGCTTTTGTGGGAGGGACTTCAGTCCCGACGGGCTTTACCCGTGCTGTTTGGAGCAAGCTGCATCGGCAAGTGGCTGGAGCAAAGCGCGCCTTGGCTGTCGTAGGAGCGGCTTCAGCCGCGACAGGCTCCACCGACAAAGCCTGGACTATGGCTCTTGTGGGAGGGACTTCAGTCCCGACGGGCTTTACTGGGAATATTGGAAAGCAAAACCAACAGCTTTCGCCTGACGGCGAGTCACTTTTCTTTGCTTGTGCAAAGAAAAGTAACCAAAAGAAAGCACACCCCGCCGCAGCGCCCGCTGCGCGGGTTCGCTCCGCTAGCGGGATTTTCGGACGGGGCATCCTGCCCCGGCCGAAAACGGCGCACGTCCCTGTGCGCCGCCCCCCTGCGGGGGGTTTTACCCGCCAGCTCAGCCGCTGCGGAGGGGGCCCGAGAAAAGCAACAGCTGAAGAGCAACAGCAACAGCAACAGCAAAATCAGCATCAGCAATACGAAGTCCCTTCGTGGATCGACACCGTCGATGCACGCGGCAGCACTACGCCGCGCGTTACTTCCTGCATCCAACACCGCTCCCGTCGCTTCGGGACTCTGGCCGCAGCTGAGGGTCGCCAAACCTCCTGGAGCGCGCATTGAAACGCCGCGCCTTCTGCCGGTTCGGGTTGCTGGCGCCATTGGGCTTGGCGGCGATGCCGATGCTGCGCGCAGCGGTGCCGGCATCAGCGCCGGTGCCGGACGGGCGGCCGCACACATTCGGTTTCGCGCAAGGGCGCTTCACGCTGGACGGGCAGCCCTGGCAGATCCGTAGCGGCGAACTGCATCCGCTGCGGATCGCAAAAGCGGATTGGCTGCATCGCATCCGCATGGCCAAGGCGATGGGACTGAACACCATCGCGCTGTATCTGATGTGGAATGCGCTGGAAACGGCGCCGGGGCAGTTCGATCTGGACAGTGGCGAGCGCGATTTCGTCGGATTCATCCGGCTGTGCCAGCAGGAAGGGTTGTGGGTGTATCTGCGCCCTGGTCCGTACGTGTGCGCGGAGTGGACGCTGGGCGGGTTGCCGCCGTATCTGCTGCGCGAGGCGAACATCCGTCTGCGCGATCGCCACGATGCGCGCTACATGGCGGCGGTGGAACGCTATATCGGCGCGATCGCGCCGCGCATCGCGCCGTTGATGGCCAGCGCCGGGGGACCGGTGCTGATGCTGCAGATCGAGAACGAGTATTCGATGCACGGCAGCGACGTCGGTTACCTGCAGGCGCTGGCCGCGCTGTGGCGGGCGCATGGGGTCGAGGGGCCGTTCTCGCTGGCCGAAGGGCTCAAGGATCTGCGTCGGCGCCAGGCCATGTTGCCCGGCGCCGCGCTGGGACTCGATGGTCCCGATCTGCATGACCTGCAGGCGGCCACGGCCTTTGCCGGGCAGGCGCCGGTGTGGGTGTCCGAAGGCTATCCCGGCTGGCTCACGCACTGGGGCGAGCCGCAGTTCGCGCACCGCGACTATGCGCCGCTGCTGCGCCGCATCGCCGCCGCCGGCTATTCGTTCAATCTGTACGTGGTGCACGGCGGCACCAACTTCGGCCTCAGCGCCGGGGCCAATGCCGAGGACGACGGCTCGCAGTTCCAGCCGGCGCTGACCAGCTACGACTACGGCGCGCCGATCGACGAGGCCGGCCGTGCCACGCCGGTGTACTTCGCGCTGCGCAAGATCATCGCCGCGCATGCCGACGCGCCACCGCCGCCGGTACCGGCCGCACCGCGGCGCGCGCAGTTCGACGCAGTGCGGGCCACACCCGTCGCCGCGCTGTGGGACAACCTCGGTCCCGCGCTGCAGACCGACACGCCGATGGACAACCAGCGCCTGCTCGGCCAGGACCAGGGACTGGTGCTGTATCGGCGGCGGATCGGCGCGGGCAAGGCGCTGCACCTGGGACAGGTCCACGACTACGCGGTGGTGCATGTGGACGGGCGCGAGCTGGACCACGTGTCGCGGATGCGGCACCCGCGCCTGCACAGCGCGCTGCAGCTGCACCTGCCCGATGCAGCGAAGGACATGCGCGATCTGGACGTGCTGGTCGACAGTTTCGGACACATCAACTTCGGCCCGGCGCTGGGCGATCGCAAGGGCCTGCTCGGTCCGGTGCGGCTCGATGGCCAGGAGCTGCACGGCTGGGAGGTGCGCGGGCTGGCGCTGGACACGGACCCGACACCGTCGCTGCGCCCGCTGCAGGCGCCGCCGCAGCGCCCGGGCCTGTTCTTCGCCACCGAATTCACCCTGGACCAGCCGGGCGACGTGCACCTGGACATGCGCGACTGGCGCAAGGGCTATCTGTGGGTCAACGGGCGCCTGCTCGGCCGCTACTGGGACATCGGCCCGCAGCAATGCCTGTACTGCCCCGGCGCCTGGCTCCGCGCCGGGGCCAACCAGGTGCTGATCCTCGATCTGCATCGCCTGCAACCGGGCGTGGTGCGCTGCGCCAACGCTCTCGTCCCCACGCCTGCAATGCAGTCCGTCGCTTCCCTTCCCTCCCCGCAGGATCGCGCATGCACATGACGTCGCTCGCCGCCCCCGTCGCGTCCTCTTCGTCCGCCGCGGACCAGGGCGCGCCGCCGCGCACGCTGGGGTTCTGGAGCGCGCTGTCGGCCAACCTGCTCAACATGATCGGCATCGGTCCGTTCATCACCATCCCGCTGGCGCTGTCGGCGCTGGCCGGGCCGGCGGTGCTGCTGGGCTGGGTGGTCGGCGCACTGCTGTGTCTGTGCGATGGTCTGGTGTGGGCCGAACTCGGCTCGGCGATTCCGCGCTCGGGCGGGCCCTACCACTACCTGCGCGAGGCCTACGGCCGCGACCGTGCCGGGCGCCTGTTCGGCTTCCTGTACCTGTGGCAGACGCTGCTGACCGCACCGCTGTCGGTGGCCGCGGCCGCGGTCGGCTGCGCGCAGTACCTGGCCTACCTGATGCCCGGGCTGAGCCACACCGCGCTCACCGGCATCGCCATGGCGCTGTGCCTGTTCAACACCGCGCTGCTGTACCGGCAGGTGCGCTCGGTGCAGTTGCTGTCGCTGCTGGTCAGCGCGGTGGTGATCGCCGCCTGTCTGTGGATCGTGCTCAGCGGCGCGCTGCATTTCGACATGGCGCTGGCGCGCGAATTTCTGCAGGCGCGGCCGGCCTCGCCGCACGGCTTCTGGCTGGGCTTCGGCGCGGTGGCGCTGATCGCGGTGTACGACTACGGCGGCTACAACAACGTGTGCATGCTCGGCGGCGAAATCCGCAAGCCGCGCCGCACGATTCCGCGTGCGGTGCTGTGGTCGATCCCGATCGTGGCGGTGCTGTACCTGGGTTTGAACGTGACCCTGCTGGGCGTGCTGCCGTGGCAACAGGCCGCGCAGTCCAAGGCAGTGGTCGCCGACTTCATGCAGGCCATCTATGGCCCGGTGGGCAGCACCGTGGCGGTGGCGCTGATCGTGCTCGCCAGTTGGGGCTCGGCGCTGGTGGTGCTGCTGGGCTATTCGCGGGTGCCGTATGCGGCAGCGGCCTCCGGCCAGTTCTTCGGCGTGTTCGCGCGGCTGCACCCGCGCGGGCGCTTTCCCAACGTGTCGCTGCTGTTCGTCGGCATCACCTCGGCGCTGGCCTGTCCGCTGTCGCTGGACGACCTGATCGCCACGCTGATGATCATCCAGATCCTGTTCCAGTTCCTGGCGCAATGCCTGGCGGTGGTGCTGCTGCGGCGGCAGCCGCGGCGCCGCGCGCGCTTCGCCATGCCGCTGTATCCGTGGCCGCTGCTCATCAGCGTCTGCGGCTGGCTGGCGCTGCTGGCCACCAGTCCGCTGCCGCGGTTGCTGGCGGCGGTGCTGGCGCTGTGCGCGGGCACCGCGCTCTATCTCATCCAGGCCAAACGCGAGGCAGCATGGCCCTTCCAGCAATGAAAACCCACGACGTCGCGGTGGTCGGCGAGGTCTATCTCGACCACATCTTCAGCGGCTTCGCCACCTGGCCCGGGCCGGGCGAGGAAGCGATGGCACGGCACTACCATCGCGACCTCGGCGGCGGCACCGTCAACACCGCCTGCGGGCTGGCGCGGCTCGGGCGCAAGGTCACGCTGATCGGCGCGATCGGCGCCGGCGACCGCGCCTGGTTCGCGCAGCGCCTGGGCGCGTTCGGCGTCGGCACAGAAGGCTTGGTCGACCATCCCGCCGGCACCGGCGTCACCGCCAGCGTGTCGCTGCACGGCGACCGCTCGTTCTTCACCTATCCCGGCGCCAATGCCGAGCTGGAACCGCTGCTGGGCAGCGCCGCCGCGCTGGAGGCTATGTGTGCCGCGCGCCATGTGCACTTCGCCCTGCCGCTGCCGGCGACGCTGGCGCGCACGCTGCTGCCGGCGCTGCGCGCGGCCGGCTGCAGCACCTCGCTGGACGTGGGCTTCAACCCCGCGTGGCTGGCCGATCCCGACAACCACGCCACCTGCCGCGCGGTCGATCACTTCCTGCCCAACCAGAAGGAAGCGGCGCTGGCCGGCTGCAGCGGCGACGATGCCGCGTCCTGCCGCGCCTGGGCGCAGGCGCTGGGCCTGGCGCAGGTGACGATCAAGCTCGGCGGCGCCGGTGCCTGCGTGGTGGATGCGGCCGGCGCGCGATTGGTCGCCGCGCCCGTCGTCGCCGTGCAGGACACCACCGGCGCCGGCGATGCCTTCGATGCCGGCTTCATCGACGCGCTGCTGGACCACCTTCCCCTCGATGCCTGCGCGCAGCGCGGCTGCCTGTGCGGCGCCGCCTGCTGCACCGCGCTCGGCGCGCTCGACGGCCTTCCCGATCTCCCACGTCTCAGGAGTCTCCATGAGCAGTTCCTTTCCCAACCGTAAACTCGCCCTGATCGGCGGCGGTGGCGTGCGTGCGCCGCTGGTGGTGTACGGCGTCAACGATGCCGCCGAAGCGCTCGGTGCGCGCGAGATCGTGCTCTACGATCCGGACCAGGAGCGGCTGGCGCTGATGGTCGCGCTCGGCCGCGCGGTCGTCGCCGAGTTCGGTGGCGAGTTGCAGGTCAACGCGGCAAGTTCGGCGGAAGCGGCGATCGACGGCGCGCACTTCGTGCTCAACAGCATCCGCATCGGCGGCATCCACCAGCGCGCCACCGACGAGCACACCATCATCCGCCATGGCTACGCCGGGCAGGAAACCACCGGCCCCGGCGGCGTCGCCAAGGCGCTGCGCACGGTGCCGGTGGCGATCGAGCAGGCGCGCATGGTGGAGCGGCTCAGCCCCGACGCCTGGCTGGTCAGCTTCACCAACCCGGCCGGGCTGATCACCCAGGCCATCAGCCGCCACACCCGCGCGCGCGTGGTCGGCATCTGCGATACGCCGGTGGAACTGTTCCACAACATCGCCCGCGCGCTCGGCGAGCCCCCGGCGGACGTGGACTGCGAGTACGTCGGCCTCAACCACCTGGGCTGGATCCGCGCGGTGCGCGTGCGCGGCGAGGACGTGCTCGACCGGATCCTCGCCGACGACGCGATCCTGCGCCAGCTGTACCTGGCGCCGCTGTTCGACTTCGACATGCTGCGCACGCTGCGGCTGATCCCCACCGAATACCTGTACTTCTACTACGAGCGCAGCCGCGCCCTGGAGAACCAGCGCGCCAGCGGCGCCAGCCGCGGCAGCGAGATCGAGCGGCTCAATCACACCCTGATCGCCGACCTGCGCAGCCGCCTCAACGCCGGCGACGGCAGCGGCGCGGTACAGACCTACGCCGCCTACCTGCAGCAGCGCTCCGGCTCCTACATGCGGCTGGAAGCCGAGGCCGGCTCGGCCTTCGCCGACGACCTCGCGCCGCAGCCGGACCCGTTCCGCGCCAGCACCGGCTACCACCGCATCGCCGTGGACGTGATGAGTTCACTGACCGGCGCGCTGCCCGGGCGACACGTGGTCAACGTGCGCAACCAGGGCTGCATGCCGGAACTGGCCGACGACGACATCGTCGAGATCTCCTCCACCATCGAGCGCGACCGCATCACCCCGCTGCCGGCGCGGCCGCTGCCCGAGGCGATCCAGGGCCTGGTGCGCACGGTCAAGGCCTACGAGCACGCCGCCATCGACGCCGCGCTCAGCGGCAGCCACCTGGACGCCTGCAAGGCGATGCTGATCCACCCGGCCATCGGCGAGTGGAGCCCGTCGCGGCGGCTGCTGGAGGCCTTGTTCGGCCATGCCGGCAACGGCGACGACGACGGCGAGTGCGTGTGCTCGGGACCGATGCACTGGCACGGCGCGCACCACCACCACTGAGCCGGCCGGTTGTGCGGTCGCAGGATGCATCGGACGGCCACACGTTGTAAGGTCGTCGTAAATTGGTCCGTCATAGGTACCATCAACCTGCCCTCCCGGCCGCGGCCGGCGCCTCCCCCGGTGCCGGCCCGCGCCGGGAGCGTTCGTCGATTCCACGGAGCGTTCCAGGCCATGCCCACCCGCCGCGACATCCTCCACTTCCTCGGCGCCAGCGCCGGCGCCGCGCTGCTGAGCGGGGCGCTGCCGGCCGCCGCCGCGGCCTCGGCCTCCACCGCGCTGCCCAGCAAGCGGCCGCCGCCGAGCAAGCGCCGCTTCGTCAGCGCCGCGGTCGAGCGCCAGTTGCGCACGGTCAAGGCCGGCATCGCCGATCCGCGCCTGGCCTGGCTGTTCGAGAACTGCTACCCCAACACGCTCGACACCACCGTCGAGACCGGCACCCGCAACGGCAAGCCGGACACCTTCGTCATCACCGGCGACATCGAGGCGATGTGGCTGCGCGATTCCTCCGCGCAGGTGCATCCCTACGTACCGCTGGCCAAGCGCGACCCGGCACTGCGGCGCATGTTCCATGGGCTGATCCAGCGCCAGGCCGCCTGCATCCGCCTGGATCCCTACGCCAACGCCTTCCTGCCCGACGGCACCAGCCAGCGCCTGAAGTGGTCGGTGGCCGACATCACCGAGATGAAGCCCGGCGTCGGCGAGCGCAAATGGGAAGTGGATTCGCTGTGCTACCCGATCCGCCTGGCGCACGAGTACTGGCGCGCCGGCGGCGATACCGCGCCGTTCGACGACGACTGGCGCGACGCCATGCACGTGGTGGTGCGCACCTTCCGCGAGCAGCAGCGCCTGCACGGCCGCGGCCCGTACAGTTTCCAGCGGCCCTCGCCGCTGGCGACCGAAACCCTGGTGCTGGACGGCTACGGGCAGCCGACCCGGCCCAACGGCATGATCCACTCGATGTTCCGCCCGTCCGACGACGCCTGCCTGTATCCGCTGTTCGTCCCCGCCAACCTGTTCGCGGTGACGTCGCTGCGGCAATTGGCGACGATGAGCGAGGCGCTGCACCACGACGCCGCCTTCGCCGGCGAGTGCCGTGCGCTGGCCGACGAGGTCGAGACCGCCACCCGAAAGTTCGGGCAGATGCGCGACGCCGACGGCCAGCCGTTCTGGGCCTATGAGGTGGACGGCTACGGCAACCAGTTGTTCATCGACGACGCCAACGCACCCGGCCTGCTGAGTCTGGCCTACCTGGGCTGCTGCGACCGTCGCGATCCCGTGTTCCTGCGCACCCGGCAACTGGCCTGGAGCGAGCGCAACCCCTACTTCTATCGCGGCCGCGCCGCCGAAGGCGTGGGCAGCCCGCACAGCGGCCTGGGCACGATCTGGCCGATGTCGCTGATGCAGTACGCCCTGGCCAGCGACGACGACGCGCAGATCCGCCAGTGCCTGCAGTGGCTCAAGACCACCGATGCCGGCAGCGGCTTCATGCACGAAGCCTTCGACAAGGACAACCCGAGCACCTTCACCCGCGACTGGTTCGCCTGGGCCAACACCTTGTTCGGCGAACTGATCATCGATTTGCACCAGCGCAAGCCGCAGTTGCTGTCGTAGGAGCGGCTTCAGCCGCGACCGGGCTTTACCGGTAATGCCCCATCGCGGCTGAAGCCGCTCCTACAAATACACACACCCCACCGCACCGCCGCACACCCCGAGGACAGCACCATGGCCACACGACGCGGTTTCCTGCAGGGCGCCATCGCCCTGGCCCTGTTCGGCAGCAGCGGCATCGCGCGCCTGGCGCAGGCACGCGCCGGCAGCTACGCGCTGCCGGCCGATGCGCACGCCAAGGCCGAGCTCACCCGCAACGTCGACGTGTTCATCGGCACCGGCGGCCACGGCCACACCTTCCCCGGCGCCACGCTGCCGTTCGGCATGGTGCAACTGAGCCCGGACACCTACAACGCCGACTGGGACGCCTGCTCCGGCTACCACGCCGACGACGGCTCGATCATGGGCTTCTCGCACACCCACCTGTCCGGCACCGGCATCGGCGACATGCTCGATTTCCTGGTGGTACCGGCCACCGGCCCGGTGAAGCTGCAGCCCGGCACGCGCGAAAACCCAGATGCCGGCTACCGCTCGCGCTACGACCACGCCGACGAAGCCGCCTCGCCCGGCTACTACCGCGTGCGCCTGAAGGACAGCGGCGTGCATGCCGAACTCACCGCCACCGCGCGCGCCGGCCTGCACCGCTACCACTTCCCCAAGGGCAAGCCGGCGCACCTGCTGCTGGACCTGTGCCACGGCATGCAGGACAAGCCGGAGATCCCCGCCCGCGTCGAAGACGCCAGCCTGCGCCTGGTCGACGCGCAGACCGTCACCGGCGGCCGCCGTGTCTATCAATGGGCCAAGGGCCGCTACATCTACTTCGCCATGCGCCTGTCGCGACCGTTCGCCAGCGCGCAGCTGTATGCCGACGACCAGCCGCTGGCCGCGAGCGCGCGCAGTGCCGACGGCAACCGGCTGAAACTGGCCCTGCACTACTCCGATGCGGCCGACGCGCCGCTGCTGGTCAAGGTCGGCATCTCCGCGGTCAGCGCCGACAACGCCCTGGCCAACCTCGACGCGGAACTGCCCGACTTCGACTTCGCCCGCGTGCACGCCGCCGCCGTGGCCGAATGGGAAAAGGAACTGGGACGGGTGCGCATCGACAGCGACGACGAGGCGCAGCGCCGCATCTTCTACACCGCGCTGTACCACAGCCTGATCGCACCGACCCTGTTCAGCGACACCGACGGCCGCTACCGCGGCATGGACCTGCAGGTGCACCAGGCGCCGGCCGGCTACCACAACTACAGCACGTACTCGCTGTGGGACACCTACCGCGCCCTGCATCCCTTGCTGACCCTGGTGCAGCCCGAGCGCGTGCCCGACCTGGTGCAGTGCCTGGTGCGCGGCGCCCACGAATGCCCGCAAGGCGTCGCCATCTGGCCGCTGCAGGGCGTGGAGACCGACTGCATGATCGGCTACCACTCCGCGGTGGTGCTGGCCGAGGCGCATGCCAAGGGCTTCACCGGCATCGACTGGAAGGCCGCGTACCCGGCCTGGCGCAAGCGCGCGATGGACGACGACGTGCATGGCCTGGCGCTGTACCGGAAGCTGGGCTACATCCCCTGCGACAAGGTCGACGAGTCGGTCAGCCGCACCCTGGAATTCGCCTACGACGACTGGGCGGTGGCGCACCTGGCGCAGGCGGTCGGCGCCGCCGACGACGCCAAGCACCTGCGCGAACGCTCGCGCCAGTACCGCAACGTGTTCAACCGCGAAAGCACCTTCGTGCAGCCGCGCCTGAGCGACGGCCAGTGGGCCACTCCGTTCGATCCGCGCGCGATGGGCCACAGCGCGCAGTGGCGCGACTTCACCGAGTCCAACGCCTGGCAGGCCACCTTCCTCAACCAGCACGACCTGTACGGCTACATGGACCTGTTCGGCGGCCGCGACCACTTTGTCGCCAAGCTCGACGAACTGTTCACCACCAGCTCCGAACTGCCGGCGGACGCACCGCCGGACATCGACGGCATGGTCGGCCAGTACGCGCACGGCAACGAACCCAGCCACCACGTCGCCTACCTCTACGCCTACGCCGGGCAGCCGTACAAGACCCAGGCGATGGTGCGGCGGCTGCTGCGCGAGCAGTACCACGACGCGCGCAACGGCCTGTCCGGCAACGAGGACTGCGGGCAGATGAGCGCCTGGTTCGTGCTCAGCGCGCTGGGCCTGTACGCGGTGGACCCGGTCAGCGCCAACTATGTGCTGGGCAGCCCGCTGTTCAAGCGCGCCGAACTGGACGTGGGCAACGGCCGCACCCTGCGCATCGTCGCCCACGGCAACAGCCCGGCCAACGTCTACATCCAACGCGCCCGCTGGAACGGCAAGCCGTACACCCGCAGTTGGCTGCGCCATGCCGACCTCGCCGCCGGCGGTACGCTGGAGCTGGAGATGGGGCCCAAGCCCAACACCGCGTTCGGCGCGGGCAAGGACGATCTGCCGCCCTCTTTCAGCTGACGCCCCGTTGCCTCGTAGGAGCGGCTTTAGCCGCGACCGAGCCTTCCCCGGAAGCCCCGGTCGCGGCTGAAGCCGCTCCTACAGGTAAAGCCCGAACTCGCTACCGGAAGAAACCCCCACATGCTGCGTCGCTCCCTGTCCGCCCTTGCCCTGTCGCTCCTGCTGTCGCTCCCGGCAGCCGCGCAGCCGGCTCCAACCACCGCCTGGCCCGCCTTCGCCACCCAGGGCGATCACTTCATCCGCGACGGCAAGCCGTACCAGGTCATTTCCGGCGCCATCCACTTCCAGCGCATCCCCCGCGCCTACTGGAAGGACCGCCTGCAGAAGGCGCGCGCGATGGGCCTGAACACGGTGGAGACCTACGTGTTCTGGAACCTGGTGGAACCGCGGCCGGGACAGTTCGACTTCACTGGCAACAACGACATCGCCGCCTTCGTCGACGAAGCCGCCGCGCAAGGCCTCAACGTGATCCTGCGCCCCGGCCCGTACGTGTGCGCCGAGTGGGAAGCCGGCGGCTACCCGGCGTGGCTGTTCGCCGAACCCGGCATGCGCGTGCGCAGCCAGGACCCGCGCTTCCTCGCCGCCAGCCAGGCCTACCTCGACGCCCTCGCCGCGCAGGTCAAGCCGCGGCTCAACGGCAACGGCGGCCCGATCGTCGCCGTGCAGGTGGAGAACGAATACGGCTCCTACGGCGACGACCACGCCTACATGCGCCGCAACCGCGCCATGTTCGTCCAGGCCGGCTTCGACAAGGCGCTGCTGTTCACCGCCGACGGCCCCGACGTACTCGCCAACGGCACCCTGCCCGACACCCTGGCCGTGGTGAACTTCGCCCCAGGCGACGCCAAGAACGCGTTCGAGACCCTGGCCAAGTACCGCCCCGGGCAGCCGCAGATGGTCGGCGAATACTGGGCCGGCTGGTTCGACCAGTGGGGCAGCCAGCACGCCGTCACCGACGGCGCCAAACAGGCCAGCGAATTCGAATGGATTCTGCGCCAGGGCCACTCCGCGAACCTCTACATGTTCGTCGGCGGCACCAGCTTCGGCTTCATGAATGGCGCCAACTTCCAGAAGAACCCCAGCGACCACTACGCCCCGCAGACCACCAGCTACGACTACGACGCAGTGCTCGACGAAGCCGGCCGCCCCACCCCCAAGTTCACCCTGTTCCGCGATGCCATCCAGCGCGTCACCGGCATCGCCCCACCGGCGCTGCCCAAGCCGATCCGCTTCGCCGAACTCCCCGTCACGCCGCTGCGCGAATCCGCCTCGCTGTGGGACAACCTGCCCGCCCCGGCCGCCACCACCGACACCCCGCAGCCGATGGAGCGCTACGGCCAGGCCTACGGCTACATCCTCTACCGCACCACCGTCACCGGCCCGCGCAAGGGCAGCCTGTACCTGGGCGACGTGCGCGACTACGCCCGCGTCTATGTCGACCGGAAGCTGGCAGGCAGCGCCGAGCGCCGCCTGCAGCAAGTGGCGGTGGACGTGGACATCCCCGCCGGCCCCCACACCCTCGACGTGCTGGTGGAGAACACCGGCCGCATCAACTACGGCGCCCACCTCCCCGACGGCCACGCCGGCCTGGTCGACCCCGTGCTGCTCGACGGCAAACCCCTCACCGGCTGGCAGACCTTCCCCCTGCCGATGGACGACCCGAGCAAGCTCATCGGCTGGACCACCGCCAAGATCGACGGCCCCGCCTTTCACCGCGGGACGGTGAAGATCGGCTCGCCTGCCGATACGTTCCTGGACATGCAGGCCTTCGGCAAAGGTTTCGCCTGGGCCAACGGCCACAATCTGGGACGGCACTGGAAGATTGGGCCGCAGCGGGCGTTGTATTTTCCGGCGCCGTGGCAGCGGAAGGGCGGGAATAGCGTGATTGTGTTTGATTTGGATAGCGCTGCGGATGCCAGCGTGCGCGGGGTTAAGGGGCAGGTTTGGAGTACGCCCAGTAACTGACTTCTCCGCGGAGCGCGCCGTCCGGTAAATCCGGATGGCGCGGGATCAAACAACTTGTCTACAAATTAAGGCCGCCGGCGGTTCCGCCGAGCGGCCTTTAACTTGTGACGCGCGTCAACAAGTGGTAGCGTCAGCCTTGTGAGGGGATGCACTTGGGGGAACGGCTGTGAGTTTAGACGCAAGGATTTAGGCGACGGCTCGAACCACGAAAGATCGAAACTGCAACACGTGCTGGCAAGAAAAGCGACTGTATCGGCACGCTACACACCTGTTTTACACACCATTTTTTCGCCGAATAGTAGTTAGACACTACAGCGGAAAGGCCATGGCTCTTTTTTTTATCGACTACGATCTTCGTAAAGCTCGCAATTACCAGCCACTCTACGATGAGCTGGCCAAGTTCAAGGCCGTTAGAGTCCTTGAATCATCTTGGTGCTTCAACCGGTTCAACATTACGTGCGCAGGCCTCCGTGACCACTTCAAGCAGTTCATTGATTCTGATGACGGCCTGAGCGTAGTTGAGGTAACAGGTTGGGCCACGTACAAGGCGCTTGGTACACCCAATGGCCTGTAGTGCCTAACAATTCATTCAAGCCAACGCTGCTTCGCGGCGTGACTTAATTCAGGCGTTAGAAGTCACAATGATAGATCTTAACGAGCGCGGCCATGTACGTCAGCGCGAGTGTCAGACGCTAGAATTCAAAGAGACATTTCGCCTCGGTGATACGCTTATTGAGTACGCGAGAACGCTGGTCGGAATGGCCAACAACCAGGGTGGGCATCTAGTTTTTGGCATTACCAACAGCCCAAGAATTCCAGCTGGTCTGCGGGACGACCGCTTCTCCAACTTCGACACAAAAGATTTGAATCGCGTCATTCTTGGTCACTTCTCATCTGACGTCGACTGGAGCATGGAGACCTTCGTTGTGGCTGGCGTGACGCTTGGGAAGATTGAGGTCAATCGCGCGCCTCTCCGCCCAATCGTGTGCACTCGTGGCAATCAGCAGAAGAATCTTCGTGAAGGGGCTATCTATTTCCGCTATCGCGGCGAGACGAGAGAAATCCGCGCCGCGGAACTTGTGGCGATGCTCGCACATGAGCGAGACATGGAGCGACAGTTGTGGATGAAGCACATCCAATCAATCGCTACTGTTGGACCGCAAGCGGCCCACATTCTCGACCTGTCACGCAAGCGAATCGATTTCGGGTCATCGAAAGTACTTATAGATGAGTCACTTGTCGGCAAGCTCAAGCTTATAAAGGAAGGGCACTTTACCGAGCGAGAGGGTGCGCCTGCTCTGCGCCTTGTGGGAGACATTGACGGAGTACTTGGTCCCGACCATGTCGTTGTGAATGAGGCGACCTATCCATACACAGAATCAACATTGCTTGAGCACCTTTCAATCGGCCAGCATGCGTTTCGTGCACTAATCTGGCACCTTGACATCAAAGGCAACTCAGAATACCACATGGAAATCCAGACCGGCCGAACGGGTGTCGTGCACAAGTACTCAAATAGACTTCTCGCTCGTGTCAGGGAGATCGTGCGCTCAGAGCCTGCGGTTCTAAAAGAAGCAATCGCGGCTTACAGGACGCGCCCTCGTTGACTTCCAAAAAATCATTCACGCCGACGCCGCTTCGCGGCGCGGCTTAACTCTACAGTTAGATGGCCATGGAAGAACTCAGCGCGTATGAGCGACGAGCAATCGAAACCATAGCGGCTTCGGACCAGCAGCGCGATGTGATTCTGGCTCAACTAGCTACGAGCAAATGTGCGTCCCGGAACTACACGGGCGTCGGACTCTACACAGATCTTGTAGTCGACTCCTGCGCGGCGCTGCTGGACCAGGCTCGCTGGAAGATCGAGGATATGCCCAAGGGTCACGCCCAGCACCCAGAACTGCCGGATGGCGCCGGACTCATCTTGTGGATCAAGGACGGCTATATAAGTCGCCTGGAGTCGTACACATATGTGGGTAGCTGGCCGCAGGACGAGTCACTATTCCGGCTGGCCATCCAATGAGAAACGGGGTCTGGTTGACTCTCCAAGTGAAAAACACTTTCCAAGCCGACATCCGGTGCTTCTCAGGCTTAGGCACGCATGCCGCCCACGCAAAGTATCCAACCCATTCGACAAGTGAACCCGACCCCGTTAGTCCGCCTAGCAATTCATTCATTTCGACACAGCTTAATTCAAGCGCTATCACCTAGCCCCTTGCATTAGCGCTAGCAAAACTAGGAATATCGAAAACTGATGTAATGGAGTTAAACTTTGACCTCGGCTTGCACTGAATCCCTTTTTGCAACAAACACTTAACTCCCAACTTAATGACTTGTCAAACCTCTCATGCCAAATCAAGACTCGTCCAAAATTCTGTACTGCAGCTTCTGCGGCAAGAATCAATTTGAAGTCATCAAGCTGATCGCGGGACCGTCCGTCTACGTGTGCGATGAATGTGTCGATTTATGCGTAGATATCATTTATGACGCGGACGGAAACGCCCGAATCAAACGCACCATAGTATTCGAGCCAGAGCATGCTCAGGCCGGCGTATCAATCCTCGCGAACTTCTCTCGAATTATTTCGCAAAAATATCCCGGAATTCCTGTTGAAGTTACTATCGAGCAGACCGGGCTGATGGTTTCTATGCTAATCATTACTCCATCTGGCGAGGAAGAACGCGTTCTAGAAACGCTCGAAGGCTATGGGATGGTTCTAAAGGGGGAGATGCGCCCCGAGCAGCTCCTTTCCGACCCCATGCAGATCATAGAGCTAAATAATAAGCTTCAGCTCGCTGCTCTCGAAGTGAAGATGACGCGAGACATGATGGAACAGGCACGTCTTCTATCGTCTGATCGCATTAGCAGTCTTGAGAATCAGGTCGCCGCACTACAGTCACTAATCGGAACGAGCCTGAGCTGTATTGCTTCACCAACTACCGTGATTGATGCGCTGTACCGGTATCAGACAACAGACCTTGAGCTCAAGTCGGCAGTCGCAACCCTAATTAGAGCGCACTCAAGAAAGTTGCAAGGCACCGATCCTGCAGTCAAACTTGCTCTAGAAGTTGTTCGCAATAAAGACTCATCGCTTTATTCAGACATTAAAGACGTAACAAAGGACGTTATTGCTGGCGTCGCAGTAAGCGCAAGTAGTGGACTGCTAGCAACGGTCATCGGAGCACTTCCGAAGTAATACCACCGAATAACAAGATTGGTGCACTTACAGGCTCATGTTCGCTAAAGCCAAAAGCAGCAATTGACAACGTAAAAAGCCAGTAGCACCATCCCCGTCAAGGAGCTTAGAACTCCTCACGTAGCGGCACCCACCTCCGTCAAACCGGTGGGTTTTTTGTGCCTGTTCGCAGGCGCACTCCCACGCGCCGTCTGCGTCGCGAGGGCGGCGAGTACAATAACCTTCGGGGAAATAAGCCCGCCGGCTACGTGCGGTTTCTAACCTCCCGACATCCCGTAGCCGTTCGGCGCGGGTTCCTGTCTGCCAAGGAGGCTGTGCCATGCATCCGAGAAACGGGGTTAGGTTGACTTTCTAAGTGAAACACACGGTCCAAGTCAAAACCCCGAACGGGTAACGGGGTCAGGTTCATTTTCCGCTACTACTTCTACTTCTACTACCGAACTGAACTTCCGCGGCCGCCCGAGTCGAGCAGGGCCGGCTCGACGGCCAAGCTGGCGTTCAATCGCCTCAAGAAAACGGCCGTTGCCCAGCGCGGGGCTGCCGCTGCAAGTTGAGGCGGCTAATTGCTGTCTCGTCCGGGTCCATCGCATCCAGCACGAAGTGTTGATAATGGTCTACACGCCGTCCGGCTGGGGAGCAATGGGCTAGATAGCACGGATGGGATTGTGCCAACGCTTTACCCTGCGAGAGGCTATTGCAGGATGGGTCGACCACAGAGGGTCCGCCGGGGCAGTGACCACCTCGGAGAATCCCTGCAACCTACGTAGGAAAGTGCACTTCACCCCTGGGTTGATCGGGTACCATCGGAGAACCGTGAATGGGGATGCATCCTGACCTCCTGACTCTCTTGGACCGCCTCGCGCACCGGCTTCACCAGGCAACAGAGCAATTCAGAAAATTCGGGGGAATCGCAAAATTACATGAAAATTAAATATTCGAACCGCTTTTTCGATATCGTGCTCTTCCAAAGCCTCCACCAATTCCTATCGCCGATCACACAAGTGCTTTTTGCAACACTTTCGGCCGCCATATTCTATTCACGCATCCAGGCAGGATTTGGCGTCGCACTTTTGTCGACACTCTTCATCTACGTGGCATTCTGGGTAGCCCAATCCCTCTTTAGCATAGTGCACCAATTCTCGACACGCAGCAGAACCGTTCTAACCGAGCACGTTATTGAGCTAGAAAACGAGCACCTGCTTGAGCAGACAAAGTTCAACAAATCTTTGTTTTACTGGCCAGGCATTGAGAAGGCCGTTTCGCGCCCCGGATTTGTTGCGATCTATGTGACGCCTCAGATGGCGCACGTCATTCCAAACCGCTTTTTCTCATCCAAGGAAGAGAGGAGGCGTTTTTTGACCATGGCTCGCGATAAAATTCGTATGACCAGGATCTGACGATAAGCTTATGGCCCGGCTCGACTACAGCGCAGCTTAACTCAGGCGTTAGAGCATATGATATTTGCCCTCGCGACTGACGAAAGAACTCTGATGTCATTTAATGACTTGAATGAAGCCATCTCCTATTGCGAGGCGATTGACATTGAAGCGGGCGGCTGGGAGTTCTGGGGGCAAAATGGGGAAGCCCTGGTCGCTATCTTTCTTGAACCGAACGAAGGCTCTCGCTGGCATGCTTCGAACGGCACCTATTCGTTGCAGCCCAGCGCTAATGGGCCAGATCTTCTGGCATCGCTGCCACGGGTTCGGCAATTGGATGCCAATCCGCACTTCGCTTCCCTAGCTGCCCTGGCAGACTATCTTGCCAAGGGCCAACCACATGGCGCAGATCAGAACGAAGAAACGGGTAAGACGCACCCTCCGTTCCCATTGATCTGACCTTCGGCGACAAGTCCATTCGCGCCGCTGCCCTCTGGGTTGGCACTACGCGGACGCGGCTTCTGCCTTAAGCTTTGCGGAGGCTCACCATCCACCTGATCCAGATCTGGATCGCCGGCGCACTCTACCCACATCGCATCGCAGCCACCGCATGATCGCGCTCCTGCTTCCCCTGCTGGTGCTTGCCGCCCTCGGCTTCGTCCTCAGCCTCATCGTCCACGTGATGGCGCTTGCCGGGTATGTGCCGCCAGGCGGCGAGGCCGTCTTCGCCATGCACTTCGGCGTCTTCATCGTCTGGTTGCCGACCGTGCTGCTTTCCCTGCCGCTCAACCACACCCTGAAATCCCGCCATAGCTGGAAGCGCTCGCTCGCGGGATCTCCGCGATGGATGCGCTACGCCACCTACGGCCTGTTCGCCTACGCGGTCGTGAACTTCTTGATCGTCGCCCACCTGACGGGCAACCACCCGAAAGCGCCAGGCGTGTCACCCACCCTGCTGCGCGGATTCTCCGGGCATTGGATGTTCTTCTATGGCATGGCCTTCTCGATGCTGTATTCCGTGTACCGCAAACCGTGGCTGCTCAGCGTCGCCAAGTGCCCGTCGGGCCACCCCGTGGACCACGCGGATCGTTTCTGCTCGTCCTGCGGTGCCGCACTTCCGCAGCGCAATGCGGGCACCTGATTGCGCGCCCGCGCCTACAGCCTCCAAGCAATGACACCAGGGCATCGCGGGCTGTCGCGCGCCTGATGTCGCCAAGCCCTAGACTTCGACCAGCACATCTACATCCGGACAGGGCATCCATGCACCTCACGCCCCAACAGTTGAACGACCTCTATCCCTACCTCTTCGGGTTCTGGGCCGCGATCGGGCTTGTGGCGCTGGCGTTCTTCAACTTCAACAAGAATGCGCCGCTGAAGCGGCGGGTGTTCATTGTTGCTAGCATCGCCACCGATGTGATGCTGCTGGTCTTCTTCTGGGTAGCTGACGCGCCGCCTCTTTTCCTGGCCGCTGCCGTCGGCTTCATGGCATACGGGCTCTGGCAGACCATTCACTTGATACGCTTCTGCGACGCCTGTGCCGCGCTCAACGCGCCACAAGGCCATCGACAGGCCCGCACGGAATGCCGGAAGTGCGGCGCTGCGCTCGCGAAACCATGACGACACGCGGCGCTACTCCCATGACGATCCTGAAAGCCACCATCTGCTTCGCACTGCTGTCGCCGATCGGCGCTCTCGCCGGTACACCGCATCCCAAGCTCCCGAAGAACGCGAGCGCGGCCATCGCCGCCGTGCATCGAGCCGCGGCGCACCGCGATCTGCAGGCGCTTCGCAGGCTGATGGTGCAGGAGTTCGTCTGGAGCTTCGGTGGGGACGGCGATGCCGACCAGGCCATCCAGAACTGGCGCGCATCGCCGTCCGAGTTGCATACGCTTGCCAGGCTCACGGCGCACGCATGCGGATATGTCGACAAGAACCTGATTCAATGCCCGACGCACGCCGGTATCGACTACCGCGCAGGCTTCTCCAAGACGGACCAAGGCTGGCACATGGTCTACTTCGTGGCGGGCGACTAGCCCATCAGGCCGAGCCGGCGCCGTTTCGTGGCGAAACTTACGCAAACAACAGGTAGCGCACGATGCCCCCATCCCCACTTTGCGAAGGCGAAACCCCATCAATTGGGCGGGGCGGTCATTTCCGACCAAGCAGAGAATTTATGCGCGCTATGTTTCTGTCCAACCGCTCGCCCTCTCCCTTGGGCAGCAGATCATTGCGAACCAACTGTTCGTAATTCGAGGCGCAGGCACCATTCAAGCAAGACCCTTCAATGACCGCCGATCCAGCACCACAATCCGCGCCCATCCGACACGCGACGATTCCCCAGGCATATGCGGATGCCTCATCTCCAGCAACGGTCTCGAACGGCCCCAGATCTGCATCGGGTGACTGAGTCGACAGCAGATCCGCAAGTTCGAACATCGCTTCAGCATCCCGCTTCTCGATCGCCGCCTGTACCAGATCGGCAACACTCTGCCCTGCCTCGCCTGCATATCTCACTTGAAATCTTATTTTTGCAGCGAGATTTCCTGAAGCCGCAGATGCCTTCAACCATTCCTTTGTCGCATCAAGCGGAATGGGGGAACCACCTTCAACCAAAGCGCAGTCATCTGCAATGCGCCTGGCAGTTGCCTTCATGGCGGCTGCGGGCTCGCCCGCCTGCGCTGCCATGGCATCCACACTGGAGAGATACTTGCCGCGAGACATGCTGACGGAAAAGCATCGATCGTACATCCGGGACAGCTCCAATTGAGCAGCAGCATCCCCACGCAGCGCCTTATCCTTTACAGCTTCAAACTTAGCCAGATACTCGGCCGATCGCGATTTAGCGACACCAGATCCAACATGGACACCGTCACTTGGCGCTCCCCTTGGTTCAACCGGAGAGGGAATCGACACCTCATCTCCCCTGAGATCGCCGACCCGTTTCTCGCCGCCGAAAACACCGCGCGCTATCAGTCCTGCGACGAGGACAACAATGACCAGAGAAATGGCAAGGTACTTTTTCACGCCAGCCCCAGATATAGCGCGCAATGGCAAGAACATTGAGGATGGCGCTACGCGCTGCCGTCACCAGACATCACCCGTGACTCCCCGGGCCCCGATGCGCGTGAAGCCTACCACCACGAGCAGCGATCCATGCTGCTCGTCGACCAAGATACCGCCATCGAATATCGCCATGGCCGTGCAACGGCGTTGGCAACCTCTTGCCTCGGCCCTGTCTTCTTTCGCCCGCGCGATTCAGATGGACAAGCACAACTTCCCAAAATGCTTCCCCGCCGCCTGATGCGCAAACGCATCGGCGATGTCTTCCAGCGCGAAGGTCTGGTCGATCACCGGCTTGATGCCGGTGGCGTCGAGGGCGCGGACCATGTCGCGCTGGTGGCTGCGGCTGCCGACGATCAGGCCCTGCAGGGTCTGGTGGCGTTGCATTAGCGCCACCGTCGGCACCTGGCCGGCAATGCCGGTCAGGACGCCGATCAGGGCGATGTGGCCGCCGATGCGGCAGGCCTGGATGGATTGCCCCAGCGTATCGGGGCCGCCCACTTCGATCACCACGTCGACGCCGCGGCCGTTGGTGCAGTCGAGCACCTTGGCCGCCCAGTCGGTGTCGCGGCGGTAGTTGATGGTGAAATCGGCGCCCAGTGCCTGCGCGCGTGCCAGCTTCTCGTCGGAGGACGAGGTGGCGATCACGGCGGCGCCCATGTGCTTGGCGAACTGCAGGGCGAAGATCGACACGCCGCCGGTGCCGAGTACCAGCACGGTGTCGCCGGCCTTCAGCCGCGCGTCCACCACCAGCGCGCGCCATGCGGTGAGCCCGGCGGTGGTCAGCGTCGCCGCTTCGGCATGGCTGTAGCCGCGCGGCGCGTGCGTGAACCAATGCGCGGGGCGCACCACGGTCTCGCGTGCGTAGCCGTCGACGCCGTCGCCAGGCACGGTCGCGAAATCGGCGATGGTCGGCCCGCCCTCCAGCCAGGTCGGGAAGAACGTCGAGACGACCGCATCGCCCACGGCGAACTCGTCCACGCCCTCTCCCACCGCCTCCACCACGCCAGCGCCGTCGGACATCGGGATGCGGCCGTCGGCGCTGGGCATCCGTCCGGTCACCACGCCCAAGTCGTGGAAGTTGAGCGAGCTGGCATGCACGCGCACACGGAGTTCGCCGGCGCCCGGCTGGCCGGGATCGGGCAGATCGACGAGGCGGAGGTTCTCGAGGCCAGCGGGCTGGCGCAGGGTGATGGCTTTCATGGGCAACATCCTTAGCGGAAAAGTGGCGAGGGGCAGCGCCGCATCGGTTGCAGCGAAACCGCATTGCAGGCATTGTCGGGATGAACTTCCTGCATCGCAAGAACGTACAATTTTCGCAGGTACTATCAATTTTGTAGGTACAAAGACCATGCGTCTGAAACGTCTGGATGGCAAGAGCGGCTGCGCGGTCGAGGTCACGCTTTCGGTGATCGGCGGGGTGTGGAAGCCGGTGATCCTGTTCCACCTGCTCTCCGGCAAGAAGCGCTTCATGGAACTGACGCGCCTGGTTCCCAATGCCACGCAGCGCATGCTGACGCTGCAGTTGCGCGAGCTCGAGGAGGACGGCGTCATCGTGCGGCACGTCTATCCGCAGGTGCCGCCCAAGGTCGAATATGCGCTGACGCCGCTTGGCCACTCCCTGGCACCGGTGCTGATCAGTTTGCGCGAATGGGGCGAGTCGTATCGCACCCGCGAGCTGTCGCGCGCACCGGCTGACGCTGCGGAATGCGCGCATAGCGAGGCAATGGCGACGTGACGCCACACAGGTTCATGCAGGAAAGCAGGCGAGCATCCGCATAGCGGCCTTCTTGCATGCCGAGATCGGCAGCCATCGGAATCAAGGCGCACTCCTGACCCGGGTGCGTCGCGTCTGCCAGCCATCGCGTTGCGAGACGCGGACAGAAGGTTCGATCAGCTGAGAGCAAGTGCGGAGCGCAATCGGCAGGCTGCAGCACGCAATCCCTACACTGCAGCACGCACGTCACTCGGCGCGGCGATCCGTCCACGCCGTACACGCAGCGCGCGATGGCAGGTCCTCGCCGTCCGGTGACGGCATCGCCGGCCCCTGCAGGTTGGCCTTGGCATACAGCGCGCCGAGGTCGTGCACGCGCAACAGATGGCGGCGGCGGCTGACCAGGCCGCTTCGCACCCAGCGCTGCAACTGGGCGTTGAGCTTGGAGCGGCTGGCGTTGAGCATCGCGGCGAGGATGCTCTGGTTCGGCGGCAGGGCGATCGCGCCATCGCTCCCGTGTTGCGACGCCTGCAGTTCGAGCTGGCGCAGCACGTAGCGCGCCAGGCGCACTTCCAGGCGGTGCAGGCAGATGCTTTCCAGGCTGTCCAGGGTCTGCCGCAGGCGCAGGCGCAGCAGGGCGTGGAGGCGCTGCTGCAGCAGCGGCGGGTCCAGCAGGACGTTGAAGTGGCGCCGCGGCAGTTTCAGCACCACGCTGGCGCCGAAGGCGATGGCGGTGAAGCTGCGCCCATGCGGCTCCAGCAGCGCGGCCTCGTCCACCAGCCCGCCGGGCTCGACCGCACCGACGATCAGTTCCTGCCCGTCCGGGCCGTACAGCACCTTGTACACGCGACCGCGCACGACCACGCCGACGAAGCTGCTGGGGTCGTGCTTGAAGAACAGCACGCTGCCCGCGCCGAGTGCGCATTCGCTGGCATGGGCCAGCAGGTCGTCCAGCACCGAGTCCGGCAGTCCCTGGAACAGCGGCGCGCGCTCGAGAAGGCGCCGATGCGCCTGGCCGGCGTTGTCCGTGCAGGCAGCGTCGCCATCGTGGTCGCGCACGATGCGCTCGATCGCCTCCGGTTGGACGCTGGCTGGAACCTCCATACTCCCTCTTCTCGGACGCAGGACGTACGACGCCGGGCGTCGAACGCGCCAGGCCAGGATGGAAGGCCGGTGCGTACGCCAGGCACGGGTGGGCAATGGTGCAGGCGAGGCGCGCGCAGCGCGCGGCCTGCGGAGTGACGCGGATGCTGGCATCGACCGTCGCAACGAGGAACGGCGAGACCCGACGGGTTCGCCGTTCCGGACCGGTGCGCGGACTCAGAGGCCGGCCGGCTTGCCGCTGCGGAAGGCCTGCAGCACGGTCATCAGGCTGGTCAGGTTGTCCGACACGCCGGTCTGGGCAATCTTCTCCGACGCGCCCGCGGCGGCGGTGGTATCCAGGCTGTAGATCTGCATGACGCCCTGGTTGTTCGCCGCCTGCGCCAGCGTGTTCTGCTGCTGCTGCGAGGCGACCGCGTTCTCGTACAGGATGCCGCTGGAGTGCGCCAGGCTCTGGTAGATCGAGCCCATCGCGAAGGCCGGCGCCTCGCCGATGACCTTGACGTTGGACTGGGTGACGGCGTCGGTGATCTGGTTGTTGACTGCGGTGGGATAGGCCATGGAACGGTCCTCGTTAGGAAGGATGGGCGTGGCTAGCGCCGCTGCCCTGCAGCGGCGTTAGCGCGCGTGGCTCAGGACTGCTTGAACGCGTTGAGCACGGTCAGCAGGCTGGTGAGGTTGTCGGAGACGCCGGTCTGCGCGACCTTCTCGGTGGCGCCGGCAGCAGCCGTGGTGTCCAGGCTGTAGATCTGCATGACGCCCTGGTTGGCCGCCGCCTGCGCCAGGGTGTTCTGCTGCTGCTGCGCGGAGACGGCGTTCTCGAACAGGATGCCGGTCGAGTGCGCCATGCTCTGGTAGATCGACGCCATCGCGAAGGCCGGCGCTTCGCCGATGACCTTGACGTTGGACTGGGTGACCGCATCGGTGATCTGGTCGTTGACCGCGGTGGGAAATGCCATGTGTTCGCTCCTGGGTTGGGGTACGGCCCACGCCGTACGATCTCTGAAAACGGGACAGTGCAGAACCTGTGAAACCATGTGCGGCGTTTGTCTCGCCAGCCTCGCCGCGCTGTGCGCGCGACGAGGGAACATCGGCCACGATGCGCCGCGACGTCGGCCGATGCGTGTTGCTACTGCCGTGGGGTGTGTTCTCTCGCGACATCCGCCGCCATGCAATGCGATCCACCAGCACTGCAAGCGAACGCGCTCCTGTCCACGACGTGGCGCCAGACTGTCTCGCTGATGGCACGCAGCCACTCGCGCTGCATCGGCACGACGCAAGCCCTTGGCGCGCGCCGCAAGCACGCCATGCGCGTACCGAACGCACCACGCACTTGACCGCACGCCACGACCGCGATGCGGTGCCGGGCACGCCTGCGCGTGCAACGACACACGCACGGCGGCGCAACTTCGCGCGGACACGCGAAGGCGCTGCCGTGCGGCGGAACGGCTCAGGCAGCGGGAGGCGGCGTTGGCGCTCCCGGCTCCGCCGCCGGCGCATCCGCGATGAGTCCCTGCGCGCGCGCCGCCTCGACCACCGCCTGCATCTGCTGCGCCAGGCTGCCGAACTCGCGCTCGAAGCACGCGCGCACTTCGGCCTGCACGAGATTGGCCAGGCGATCGGCGATCTGCGACATCACCATGTGGTTGCTGCCGCCCTCGCCGCTCTGCGGTGGCCGCAACTGGCCCGGCCGCAGTTGATCGAGCGCGTTGGCGGACTCGATCGCCTTCAGCACAGCCGCTTCGCTGGCTGCGGTGGCGCCGTTCAGCGCCCCCCGGCTGTTCTGCATCGTCTGCTGCATCTGCTGGATCAAGCCTTTCACACGCTCGCGCTCGGCATCGATCAACGACGGCGAGGCGCCTGCCGTTTCGGCGGTAGGGACTGCCGGCGGTGGGGCCGTTTCCGACGCGAAGCGCCGCAGTTGCTCTTCCTCGAGAGAAAGTAGTGGGCGACGCAACCAGCTCTCGGCGAACTGGCGCAGTGTGGCGAAATCGGATGCCTGGTTGTCTTGCATGGTGCTCCCCCTGTGATTGTGGTGAAACCGGTGGTGCGAACGGCCTACGTGGACGCGGCCTTGCGGCCGCGCATCAGGTCCGCGTACTTGGCGATGCTCTGGTCGATCTTGTCGATGGCGAAGCCGGCCGATTCGGCCTCAAGCGCGCCGGCGGCGGCCGCGACCGCCGCGGCGGCACCGACCAGCACGTCGGTGGCCAGCACGCCCAGCGCATCCTCGGCGGCTTGCTCCAGCTTGTTCTCGGCCAGGTTCTCGGTCATCTGCTTGAGCAGCACGCCCTGGCTGGCCAGCGCCATCTTGCTGACGCCGTCGAAGTACACCGCCGCCGATTGCGCGATCAGGCCCGAGGCCTGACTGATCAGCATGTTCGAGCCGACCACGATCTGCGACGGCGCATAGGCCATGGTCTCGGCGTTGCTGAGCTGCACTGCCTGCACGATCTTGCTGTTGAGCGCGTCGCTGGCCGGCCGCGCCGCCGAGGCCTGCGCGAGCATGTGCGTGTTGAGCGTCTTCAGCATGGACGGCGGTAGCGGTGGCGGTGGCGGTGGCGACACCGGCGCGGCGGGCGGTGCCGACGGTGGCGAAGCGCCTGCGCCATCGCCACCTGTCGCTGGCGCGGCGTCGGCGGCGGACGCGGCGGCGCGGGGCGCCGCTGCGCCTGCTGCAGCGGCGGGCGCGCTGTCGCCCTCGCCGGCTTCGCTGCGCGCCGGCGCCGTTGCCGACGCGGAACTCGCCGCAGCCGGTGCCGCAGCCGCGGGGTCACCGGCCGCTGACGATGGCGATGCATCCGTGGTCACCGGTGCCGTCGACGGTGCCGTCGCAGGCACGTCAGGCGTCTGCGCCGCAGCCGCGGCGGATGCAGGCGCCGATGCCGTGCCGGCCGGCGTCGCCGCGGCCGTCGGGGATCCTGGGGTCTTCTTGCTTGCGAAAGGCCACATGCCACTCTCCTGATGGATGGATCGGTGCCCGCGTCAGCCGCTGCGGCGCGGGCCACGGCACTGCATCACTTCTCGCCGATCGCCATGATCAGGGCCACTGCCTTGGACACCACGGCATTGGAGACTTGGTTCAGTGCCTGCTGGCTGTGCACCGCGTTCTGCAGCGCCAGCCCGGTGGAGTGGCTGGAGACCTGGTATAGCGAAGCGATCGCCTGGGCGGGCGCCTCGGCCACCACCTTGACGTTGGTCTGGGTGACCGCGTCGGTGATCTGCGAATTGACGAGCGTGTTGTCTGCCATGAGCCTGGTTCCTTGATGGGTCGCCTGCCGGGGAGGGGCCGCGACGGGGGTGGCCTGTACCGCGCCCCGTCGCGGCGCCCGCGATGCCGCGGCCCTGTGCGGCCCGGCGTGGAGGGAAAACGCCGCCGTGGGCAGCTTGTGAAACCGTGGCGGCCGGCCTGCTCATTCGGCCACCAGCGCCAGCCGCAGCCGCTTGCGCAGCAGTTCCACACGCTTGCGCGCCAGCGGCTGGTTGATGTGCAGCAGGTTGGCGATGGCCGGATACGGCAACTCCTCGACGAAGCGATAGGCGAACAGGCGGCGCTGCTCCCGACTCAGCGCCGCCACCGCCGTCACCACGCGCTCCATCTGCTCCTCCAGTTCGGCGCGTTGCAGGGCGGTCATTGCTTGATCGGCCACGGCGTCCACTTCCTTAGCCTCGGAGGGACGGTCCAGCGGTTCGCCGCCGCCGCGGCGGCGCCGCACCAGGTCCAGGAACACGTGGCGCAGCACCACGAACAGAAATCCCTGCGGGTCGGTCATCGCCTCCGGCGAGCGGCGCATGAACAACAGCGCCTTCACCGCGGTATCCGAGAGCAGATCCTCGGCCGCGTCCGCGCGCCCGTTGGCCAGCCGCAGCGCGCGCCGCCGCAGATCCGGCAAGGTGGCGCGCCAGGCGCGGGTGAACATCTCGTCGGCCTCGGCGAATCGCGCGGCGGTCACGCCTGCCTTTTCCATTGCCATCTCCATCGCATGCTCCGAAATCCCCTTGTGCGGCGAGTCTCTGTGGGGGTCGGCGGCAATAGCTGTTCCCTGGGTGACAACGGCGGCGACGAGGCACGCACAACCGCGCGGCAGATGGCATGCGCCTGTGCTTTGTCTACGCACGCATACGGCAAAAGCGCTTGTGCGGCGGTTGTGTGCGTCAGTCGCGCAAAAAAACGGGCCCGCTGCACAGACAGCGAGCCCGGTTCGTGTGTTTCGATCGGCTCAGCGCAGCAACTCGACCTGCGCCTCCGGCACCGTGTTGTCGCGCAGCGCGTGCGGCACCTGCTGGATGTCCGACGCAGCGTCCGCTGCCGGTGGCACAGGTGCCGGTGGTGGCGGCACCCGGGCTGGCGGCGCGCTGCGGGCATCCCACGACGGCGCCAGGGCCACCGCGAGGCAGGCCAGGGTGACGCAGAGACCCTGGCGCAGCCGCGCCCACCGCCGCAGCCGCCTGCGCCGTTCGAACCGCAACGGGCGGAACCCGGATGCATCTGCGCTGTCGGGCATGGCCTTGCTCCACGATGACGGAACACCCCGGCCACCTGGCCACGCCGCGCCCGCGACACGGCGCGCAGCTCGATGGAGGGCGACGACCGTGTAAACGTGGCGGCGGCGGTGCCGTGAATGCGGATGGCGCCGCATGCAGCTGCGCACGCGATCCAGCGTGTGTGCCCTCTTCTCGCCAAGGCCGCTTCGAGGGCCGCCCCGCTGCAGCTGCGCCGGCGATAGCATGCGATGCCACACCATCGGGCGATGTTGCGCAGTGCAGGCGATCGTCGGAAAGACGCGTGTCACTCGGTGGCTTCCGGATCAGGCGAGCGCGACGTGGCGCCTGCGTCGCACCAGGCTACACGCAGGCGCTGCTGCATTCGGACGAGCGCGAGCTGCAGCCGATGGTCGCAGCTGGCGACGAACCACAGAAACGCGGCATGCGCACGCGGTGCATGCCTCCAGATCGGCAATTTATGCAAGTCGTTTTCAGGCGCCTGTCGGGTTCTTTCGTGCACCTTGCAGCGCGGGGACATGCAGACATCACAGCCGTAGGAGCGGCTTCAGCCGCGACAGGCATTACCGGGATTGCCTGTCGCGGCTGAAGCCGCTCCTACGAGCGCTATGCAGTGCTGGGGTGCTGCCCCGCCGCAGCACCGCGCAGCCGTGGCGCATTGCCACGGCGCCGTCTCGTCGTTTGCATTCGGCAGCATCGCGTTCTCCTCGCACGGGATGGCACGGCGACATCGATCGCAGGGACGCGTGGGTCACGGCGACCGGCGGTACGCGGGCATGGCGTTGCAGCGTACAGCGCTGGATGCTTGCGCCATCGACTGGCGCTTATGCATTGCGTGGAGCGGCTGCGCTCGTGCCTCAGGATTACGTGCCGCCGCACCCTCACCCCCGACCCCTCTCCTGGGGGGAGAGGGGAGTGACGCTTCGTCGCCGCGTCTGGAACCACCGTCCGTCCGGAACCGCCGTGCATGCACGACGACGCGCTCGCCGCAAATGCGGCGCATCGCGCCAATGAAAAAAGCCGCGCCCGGCATCGCCGGGCACGGCTTCGGTTGCACGCCGCAGGCAGGGATCAGCGCGCGGCAGCAGCACCCACGTTGAACAACTGGAACTCGCGGATGTGCGCGGCGTCGACGCTGGACAGGATGTTCAGGCGCACGCGCGAAGCGGTGACCGCGGGAAAGTGGTCGATCTTCATGTGGCCGATCGCCTGCGCCTGCGCCACCTTGACCCAGGCGCCGTCGCGGAACACTTCCACTGCGTACTTCTGCACCAGTTGGCCGTCGTTGAGCCATTCCATCGACAACGCGGTGTCGAAGGTCACCGGCTGCTTGAACTGCAGTTCCAGGGTGGCGTGATGCGAGCCGTCCGGCGCGCTCCAGAAGGTGTCGCGGTCGCCGTCCACCGCCGCGGCGATGCTGTCGTCGCTCTTGAGCCGGCCGCGTACCAGGTTGCGGTCGGCGCCGTAGCGCGCCTGCAGCGCCTGGCCCATTTCCTCCAGCCGCTTGACGTCGGCCTCGGGCAGCAGGCCACGCTTGTCCGGGGCGATGCCCAGCACCAGCTGGCCGCCACGGCCAACGCTGTCTTCCCAGATCTGCACCAGCTCGTCGACGCTCTTCAGCGTCTGGTCGCTGTTCGGATGCCAGAACCACTGCAGCTTGTGCAGCGGCGTGTCCACCTCGACCGGGCGCCAGCGCAGGTAGCCGTGGCGGTCGATAGCATTCCAGTTCTCGCCTTCGATCACGCCGGCCTCGTTGCCGACCCAGCGCACGTCGCCGTATTCGAACAGCGCGGTGTCGGCGAAGACCATCGCGTTGGACTGGTAGGTGCGCAACTCTTCCATGTACTTGTCGAAGTTGTACACATGGCCGGCGCTGCCGGCACCGTCCAGCCACCACTCGGTGAGCGGGCCGTAGTGCGAGGCCAGGTCCACCAGTTGTGCAGCGTAGAACTTGTCGTAGGCCTTGGGGTCGGCGTACTTGGGCTCGTGGCGGTCCCAAGGCGACAGGTAGATGCCGAAGCCCATGCCTTCCTTGCGCACGGCCTCGCTGGTCATCTTCACCAGGTCGCCCTTGCCGCCGAGCCACGGGCTGTTCTTCACCGAGTAGGCGCTTTCCTCGGTGGGCCACAGCGCGAAGCCGTCATGGTGCTTGGCGACCAGGATCAGGTACTTGGCGCCGGCCGCCTTGGAGGCGCGGGCCCACTGCGCCGGGTCCACCTGGTCCGGTGCAAAGACCTTGGGACTGGCGGTGCCGTCGCCCCATTCGCGGTCCAGGAAGGTGTTGGTGCCGAAATGCACGATCACGCCGAATTCCAGGTCCTGCCAGGCCACTTGCTGCGGCGAGGGTTTGACCTCGGCGAAGTTCTCGGCGAGCAGCGGCGGCGCGGCCAGGGCGGTCAGGCCGAGCGCGGCCAACCAGCGGAGCGGAGAGAGCGGGCGGTTCGGCATGGCGGATCCTCGCAATCGTCGGTCGGGCAGGCGGCGCTGCCGGTGGTGTCAGCATATGGTATTTAATTGATGATAAATAGGTATCCCCGTTTGCGGGCCAGGACCGTACCACATGATGTCGCCTTCGCTGTTTCCCCTGCTGTCGCTGTTCGCGGTGCGCGCCATCGCCGGCCCGGCCGCCGTCGCCCCGCCGCCGGTGCCGCCCTCGCCCATCGTCTACAGCGAATTCGTCAACGCGCAGGCGCCGACCGCGCAGTGCCATGCCTCGACTCTGGTGGAAACCCGCGACGGCCTGCTCGCGGCCTGGTTCGGCGGCCGCCACGAAGGCGCCGACGATGTCGCCATCTGGGTGGCGCGCCGCGACACGCACGGCTGGCAACCGGCACAGCGCGTGGCCGATGGCGCGCAGGCACAGGGCAAGCCGTTGCCGACCTGGAACCCGGTACTGTTCCAGCCCGCGCAAGGGCCGCTGCGGCTGTTCTACAAGGTGGGCCCCGATCCGAAGCGCTGGTGGGGCATGCAGACCACGTCCAGCGACGGCGGCCAGCACTGGTCCACGCCCGAGCGCCTGCCCGACGGCATCCTCGGCCCGATCAAGAACAAGCCGGTGCAGTTGCCGGGCGGCCGCATCCTCAGCCCCAGCAGCAGCGAGGACACCGGCTGGGTGGCGCGCATGGAATGGTCCGACGACAACGGCGCACACTGGACCCGCGGCCCGGCGATGAACGACCCGGCCAGGATCGGCGCGATCCAGCCCAGCGTGCTGCTGCACCAGGACGGACGCCTGCAGGCGGTGGGCCGCAGCCAGCAGAACCACGTGTTCAGCACCTGGTCGCGCGACCAGGGCCGCACCTGGGAGCCGATGACCCTGCTCGACCTGGCCAACCCGAATTCCGGCACCGACGCCGTGGTGCTGGCCGACGGCCGCTCGCTGCTGGTCTACAACCCGACCGAAGCCGGCAAGGACTGGTGGGACGGCCGCGGCGTGCTCGCCGTCGCCCTGTCCAACGACGGCCTGCACTGGACCCGCGTGCTGACCCTGGAAGACAGCCCCAAGGACGAGTTTTCCTATCCCGCGGTGATCCAGACCCGCGACGGCCAGGTGCACATCAGCTACACCTGGAAGCGCACGCGCATCAAGCATGTGGTGCTGGATCCGAAGCGGTTGACCGGCACGCTCGCAGCGGGCGCGTCACGCTGACCGCGCTGCGGTAGCGCGCGCCGCGCGTCACCCATCAGCGGTGGTCTGTGCGGTGCAGCCTCCCCCAACCGCCGCCCCTCGTAGGAGCGGCTTCAGCCGCGACCCATCGGCGCCCAACAACGCAACCGCTGAAGCACGCGGCCCGACAGCCGCCCCGCAGTCTCATGTGGGAGCGGCTTCAGCCGCGACGCGCGAATCCCGTCACCGCGCCGCGGCACTGCGCCCCAATCTCCACCGACACCACCCGCATTGGCGACGCCCTACTCCGCCAGTATGGCCACCATCCGCCGCACCCGCGCCACATCGGTCTGCATGCGGTCGCCACCCAGACTGCGCACATGCGGATGCGGCGCCAGCGCCCGCGACGCCAGCGGCCCACGCGCTGAGCCATGGAACTCGCGTGCGCCGGTGCGTGCACGCAACTGCGCCAGGTTGGCCTCGGTCACCCCAGACCCCGGCATCACGCTCAACCGCGTACCGGCCTGCTGCACCAGCGCGGCGATCAGTTCCGCGCCCTCTTCCGCCGTCTCGCGCGCACCGGAGGTCAGCACGCGCTCGCAGCCCAGCGCGATCACGTCTTCCAACGCGCGCCGCGGATCGGCACTGACATCGAAGGCGCGATGGAAGGTGACGCCGAGCGAACCGGCCGCGGCGATCAGCTCGCGCATCGTCGCCGTGTCCACCTCGCCGTCCGCGGTCAGCGCGCCGAGCACCACGCCGTCGCATCCCAGGCGCACGCACTGCTCCACGTCACGGCGCATCGCCTCCACTTCCGCCGCGTCGAACACGAAATCGCCGACACGTGGACGGATCAGCACGTACAGCGGAATCTGCAACCGATCGCGCACCGCCGCCAGCGTGCCGAACGACGGCGTCAGCCCACCGCCATCCAGGCCGCCGCACAGTTCCACCCGCGTCGCCCCGCCCTCCTGCGCGGCCAGCGCCGAGCCGATCGCATCGGCGGCCACTTCCAAGCCCATCGGCACGCTCCCGCTCATGCCGCCGGCGCCGCGAAGTGGCTCTGCCCCGGCAGCAGCAGATCCTGTTTCTGCGCATCGCAGACCGCATAACTGAAACCGGGCTGGATCGCGAACGCACCGACCTCGCCGCGCTTGTTCATCGCCAGGAACCCCACCTGCAGATCGCGGGTGAGCTGCGGCTTGCGCCGCACGATGCGCATCACCACCTCGCGGCAGGCCTCGGCCGGACTCTTGCCCTGCCGCATCATCTCCACCACCGCGAAACTGCCGACGTTGCGGATCACCTCTTCGCCGACGCCGGTGGAGGTCGCCCCGCCCACCTCGTTGTCCACGTACAGCCCGGCACCGATGATCGGGCTGTCGCCGACCCGGCCGTGCATCTTCCAGGCCATGCCGCTGGTGGTGCAGGCCCCCGACAGATTGCCGTGCGCATCCAGCGCCAGCATGCCGATCGTGTCGTGGTTGTCCTTGCCGCCGGGCAGCGTGCCGCGGCGATAGGCACGGTTCTCGATATTGGCCTCGGGTGCGTAGTGGGAGGTCTTCAGCCACTCCTTCCACGCCTGTTCCGATTCGGGCGTCAGCAACTTGGTCCGTTCGAAGCCCTGCGCCAGCGCGAACTGCAGCGCGCCGTCGCCGACCAGCATCACATGCGGCGTCTTCTCCATCACCCGCCGCGCCACCGAGATCGCATGCACGATGTCCTCCAGCGCCGCGACCGACCCGCAGCCGCCGGTGTGATCCATGATGCAGGCATCCAGCGTGACCCGCCCATCCCGGTCGGGATACCCGCCCAGCCCCACCGTGTGATTGTCCGGATCCGCCTCCGGCACCCGCACCCCGGCCTCCACCGCATCCAGCGCCGCGCCACCGCGCGACAGCACCTGCCATGCCGCCTGGTTGGCGGCGACACCGAAGTCCCAAGTCGAGATCACCCGTGCTGCGCCGCGCGGCAAGGGGCCGACGCCGGCCTTGGCTTGCGCCTTGGCCACGGCGGCACGTGCGCCAGGAAGCACACCGCCCAACCCGGCGGCCAGGGCGCCGAAGGCGGCGGTTTTCAGGAAGTGGCGGCGTTGCGGCATGGGAGGCTCCGGCGTTGGGAGATGAGCGAAATGGAGCGTGCGTAGCCTTACATCATGCGGCAGGGTACGAAGGGATTGAATACCTGCTTGCGTCAGAAAGCGCTTTTTTTGTTCACACGCTCCTACAGTAGCGCGCAAAAGCACGCTAGGCCTATTATCAAGTTCATCGGCGTGTTCCCATAGCCGCCCTGCAATGTCACATCGGCGCTACACCTCAAAAACGCCGTATAATCAGTACTCATCCATCGAAATGATGATGGTCCGCGTATAGCCCTCAAAATCAAGATAGAGATGCGCTGGCCCTGGATGCCGGGAGAGTTGGCCGATGAGGTCGGAAAGGTGACGGGCAGCATCCTCGCCGATGCGCCATAGGGCGCCAGGAAGCGAATCGCTCGCCATTTTGGCATGCGGCGAGCCGTGTGGCTGCAACGTAATTTCTACACCCTCGCATGCAGGCAGCATCGAGGACAAAAGCACTTCGCTTGGGCATGTGCTCCATGCAGACAGCCCTGTACTCAGCGCCCGCATATCCTGCATCGCGCCCATCAGCATCAATACATCATCGCCTTTGAAGTCGTCTCGAAATTCAATTCGCATCATGGCACTGACCACTCCTTAGTTAAGAAAAATATTCCTCCTGCGCTTTTTTGGGTAAAACTTTTAGCGATAGGCGAGCAACGTTAAGGCAACAGTGCCAGACCTTCGACGTATGCATTCGTTAGCCCTACCCGAGCCGTCGGCTGCGCGCATTGGAGGCGATATTTTCAAAAAAGTGAAGCATTAGCAGCGTGCGGTATGGCACGGCGTTGGAGGAGCGCGCGCAGCTCGCAGCAAGCGAACATGATCGAAAAATCCGACTCAGCACAGATGAAGCTATGAATTATAGAAAATCCATAAATTAATTAATAAAATTTAGCGAATTTTTAATTTCCGCCCAGTCATTAAAGAATTTCCTTAACTCAATAGATTCAGAATAATTTTCATCGGCAACAGAAATGCTTTGAGAAAAACCTTCAACCAACCGATCGCAATGCAGAGGCTTAATTCCGGAAAAGAAAATCATAAGCTCAATGGCAAATCTCCGAATATACCATTCAAAAAAAATCAGCAATTCACTGTTTTCAGAAAAGAATTTAGATTTTAAATTGAATCCGTAAATGTTATTTTTGTACTGCTCTAACTGCTTGACAAGCACAAAGAAAAAATCCTCAATTTCTTCTCCGTTTTGAACATCCAACTTATATTCCTCAATCGCATGAACGGCGCTCGCAGCACTAAAATCATCTGCAACAGTGGCCTCATAGACTTCAATAACCTCACCAGAACGAATAGAAATTGCGTGTATCGCAAAAAAAGAGCTATTTAAAAAATCTAACGAAAACTTAAAATCACACCCAATGATAATATTCATTCTAATACCGCGACGTAGGATGATTAGGCCCCAGATTAATTTCCTTGTCAGCATCTGGATTGTAGGGACAACCACGAGCTTTAGCAGCAATAACCAACCTAATTAAATCAGCCTTTACTTTATTATAAAAGGTTACGTGCCCCGGATCTAATCGTTCACCCGGCCTCAGAGCATATCGCTGCATATCCCATCGCCTGAACCTCATGTCACGCAATAATATCTCAATACTGAGAGCCAGGGTTTCGCAATCTCCACCTTCGCTTGGGCATTTACGAGCATCCATAACTTCATCTTTCTCAGGATGAGTTACACCGGGCCGAGGCTCCCACACCGGCACAGAACAGTAACTCAACTGCCACAGAGGCGTAGAGAAGTAAACTTTGCACCCATAAAGACCAAACGGATCAATATTATTAGTTGGGGCATTATCTATATACACATAACTTGCCATCCCACCTTGCAATCCAATCGGATCACTCTGCACATACCGCCCAGTACCCGGCTCGTAGTCGCGGAAGTAGTTCTGATTGAGCCCGCTCAGCGCGTCGTAGCGCTGGCCCGGGAACCGCATATCGAACACGAAGACCGTGCCGTCCTTGTCCGGATCCTGATCCGGCGCGGTGGTGCCGAACGCTTCGCCCTTCAGGTCCCAACGCCAGATTGCGACATCACGGACCGGGTCGATCACCGCGCGCGGCGTACCCAGGTGATCGGGCTGCACATAACGCAGCGTGGTCTTGGCCAGCACGCCCACCGGCAGGTCGTCCAGCCAGATCGCCTGCTGTACGACGGCGCCGTTGTTGTCGTAGTCGCCCAGCCAGTGGCCGCTCTCGTCGTACAGCGTGTAGACGTTGGTCTTGCCCACCCGCCGCACCTGCTCGCCGCGGCCGTTGTAGGCATAGTTCGCCACGGTGGTGCCACTGCGCTTGACCTGTGTCAGCCGGCCATTGGCGCCGTATACATACTGCACGGCGGTGCCGCCGATCGCGGTGGTGTTGCCGGCCGCGTCGTAGCTGCGTGCGGTACCGGCCACGCTGCTGAGGCGGTGGCTGGTGGTCGGATAGGTGTAGGTCTGCGTGGTGGTGTTGACCTTGGCGCTGAGGCGGTTGCCGGTGGCGTCGTAGGTATAGCCGTCGATCACCGTATCGGTAGGGCCGTCCTTGAACGCGGTCAGCCGGCCCAGCGGGTCGTAGTCCAGTTTGATGACCGGCGCGGTGTTGCCCGGTGCGGTCAGCGCGCTGAGATTGCCGACCGGGTCGAAGGCAAAGCCCACCGCCAGGCCGTCGCTGCGGGTGTCGTTGACCGCCAACGGGCGATAGTCCTGATCCAGCACGCGCTGCATCGGACGGCCGTTGCCGTAGGTCCAGCCGGCGACCGGGCCGAACGGATAGTAGGTGGCTTGATTCAGCAGCACCTGGCGGGTGCCGCCAGGTGGGGTCACGCCGACCTCGGTCGTCTGGCCCTGGGCGTTGCGCACGTAGTCCACCACCGCCCCATCCGGGTAGGTCAGGCGGCTCAACTGCCCGGCCTTGGTGTACGCGTAGCGGACCACGAACACCTTGCCGTTGGTGGTCTGCACCTTGCGCACCAGATCGCCGAAGCGGTCATAGCAATAGTCGGTGCTGCCGCTGCCGTCCTGCATCCGTGTCAGGCGGCCGATGCCGTAGGTCTCGCCGCTGGCGCAGGTCGTCTGACTGACGTCGTAGGTGTAGCTGACGTTGAGGCTGGTGGTCGGATAGGTGACCTGGGTCAGGCGGTTCAGCGCGTCGTAGCCGTAGCTGGTCTTGATGTTGCGCGCGTCGGTCTGGGTGGCGCGGTTGCCGGCGCTGTCGTAGGTGTACGTGGTGCTGCCGGTGTCCGGGCTGGTGAGCTTGGTCAGGTCGCCCAGGCCGTTGTAGGCATAAGTAGTGTCCAGGCCCTTGGGGTCGGTGACCTTGGTCAGGTTGTCCAGCGCGTCGTAGCCGAACTTGGTCTCGGCGGCGATGCCGCCCACGTCCTGCAGGGTCCGCGCCAGGCGGTTGAGCGGGTCGTAGTCGTTCTGGGTGGCATGCCCGAGCGCGTCGGTGACGGTCTTGGTGTTGCCGTTGGAATCGTAGCCGAAGTCGGTCGGATCGCCCTGCGCGGTGGCCTGCGTCGCCAATTGGCCGAGCTGGTTGTATACCCGCGAGAGCGTGCGCTTGAGCGTGCCCGAGGCGTCCTTGGTGTCTTCCTTGAATCGGTTGCCGGCGTTGTCCAGGGTGTAGTGGATGGTATTGCCGGCGCTATCGGCGATATCGGTCAACCGATGCGCCGCATCGTAGGTGAAGCGGGTGAACGCGCCATCGGGCTGCGTCACCTGCTTGACCAGCCCGGTCGGCCAATAGTCGATCGCAGTAATGCGGTCGTCGCTCTCACTGCTGTCGTCTGACCCACGCACCTTGCTGGCGGTCAGCCAGCCGCGTGGGTGATACGTGTAGTCGGTGACCACGCCGTTGGCGTCCTTCACCGACAGCACGCGGCCGGCGCCGTCGTAAGCCAGGTACTCGGTGACCTGGCCGAGCGCGTTGGTCACCTTCCACAGGTCGCCCTTGCGGTGCGGGCAGGTCGCCGCGGACGTGGCGCAGGTGCTGTCGTCGGTGGGGTAGTAGGTGTAGGTAGAAACGTCAGAGACACCGACAGCCGGGCCATCTACCCTTTTGATCAAGCCAGCAAATGGACAGACATCTGGAGAATCCGCAGCATCTGCGTCTGTACAATACTCAAAGCCGACTTGTCGAACTCCCGATGGTGCGGAACCTTGAGATCCGCACTGATAGGCAAGAGCGGAACTGCCTTCAGGTGTATATCGGCATTCATAAGCACGCAAGCCGAGCGCGTTGTAGGCAAACTTTCTGAGCGACGCTGTGCCCTGCGGGGTAGCAATCTCTTCGATCACCACATGATTCTGATTGTCCCGTGTCACCTTAGCAGAGCGCTCTTGTGGCGTCTGAATAGCTGTGGTCGAGGTCACCACCCAGTCAGAATAATCATAACTTGATGCAACGCCACGCCTATCTACTGAAGAAATAAGCCTACCGAATTGATCGAAGCCACTGGTCTTTGTGCCAGCACTGCTTGAGATGCCAGTCACCTGCTTATATGCACCATTCGAAAGCTTGTAAGAAAGAGAGTCACCCAGCGGAGTGGTGATAAGCGCATCTTCGCTTCCTACATAGCTGACCTTGGTTTCTGCAACCTTTGCGCCAGCCGCATGTAGCGCACTACTTGCAACGAATCCACGACTGTCGTAGGTAAACGTCGCATAACGCTCGCCGTCATCGGCAATGCCTGTCAGCAAGTGACGGACATCAGAAGGACCCAACCCAGCCTCATTGTAAAAATAAGAGCGCGAAGAACCGTCCACGCGTGCAGCGGAAACGAGATTTCTCTCGCCATCGTATTGATAGTCGACATAGTCTCCGCCACTCTGAGTGACGCGACTAAGCAGCCCATCCGTATAAGTGAACTTCAATGTCCGCCCAAGACCATCGGTAGCAAGCACGAGTTGTCCGCGCTGATAAGTCAGCGCGACGTTGTATAACGCCCCATTGGCAGCAACAATATTCAGCAACTTGCCATCGACAGCATATGAGCGCTTTTCGCCATTTGCTTTTGTTAACAAGTATGAGCCATCATCCAGAATCACCAAGAGGTCATCAGCATTCTGCTCTCCGCGATAAGTCTGACCACTGATTTGCTTGAAGAACCTAAAAAATCCATCCTCGGTAGTAATATAAGGACGAGCTGATCCACCAGCTCTTTCCAAGAAGGTGTGCCCCCACCCGCTCCCCACCGAATCGACCTGCTGAATTTCCTGCAACGAATGGTAGTACCGAGAAAAGGGTTTACCTGCAAACCACAAGTCTGGCTCAGTACGCATCTTGTCACCCGTCGCAGGGAAGCAAGGATTTTCATTTGCTGGACATGATGGTGTCTGGCTTGGCCCGCCGATGGTGCGCTTTGAAATTCGATGCTCAGGCTTCCCAGCCGTACAGAGATAAGGCCAAATTACGATATAATCAGGATTTCCTGTGTTGTTATAAGCTGGATTGTATCCCCAGATCGGCGAAAAACTAGCAGGACACTCATACGTCTGCATTTTGACCAACTCAAACTGCCCATGATCAGGATAATCCTGACCCCATGCAGGACACCAAATGTCGTACTTAAGCCACCTATCTTCGGGGGTCATAAAATCCAAATATCCAGCCTTTCCATAGGCACGACTGGACACAAAGGGATCACCATAAATCCCTTCAACGTGGACATTGGTAAAACTGCAATCAGGATAAGTACGCTGATAATAAGCCATCATGCTCTGAATTATTTCAGACTCATCAGCGCAGCGAGAAGGCATGTTTGGATCAGATGTCTGCTTACAAAACCCTGGAACAGTTTCATACGCCCACCCACCAATTGAATAGCTTGGAGCATTGAAACGAACAGGGGGCTGATCTGGCGCCACATACACGAAATCTATAGACGGCGATGCACTTTGTGCATCAACCTCCGTCCTGGAACGTATCAGCTGCGCCCCATAACCAAAATGAGAACGCATTTCGGCCTCAGCCTCCTGGAGAGATGCGAAGCATGTACTCTCAAAGCAATATTGGCTGGACTGAACGGCTTTCGCATTGCCGCAGATGAACGCGCAAGCAACCACCATGAAAACGACAAAAAACTTCAACGAAAAATTCGGCATACAAACTCCTTCTCATAGCCGCTTTAAGTTAATCGCCAGACATCACATTGCCGCCGCAAACCGCTCCACCACCATCCCCTCGATCGCCTCCAGATCCGGCAGCAACGCGCTCTGCTCGCCCAGCAGCACACGCATGTGCACGCCGGGCGGGAGGGTTTCTTCGGAGGCGTCGGCGAGCAGGCCGTCGCGGGGGACGGAGATCAGCTGCGGGAAGGATTGGGTGAGCAGTGCCACGTAGGGCAGGTCGGGGTTGCCGCCCAGGGCCTTGAGCACGACGATCTTGTTGTTGGCGGCCACGATCTCGGCGCCCAGGCCGGTCAGGCGGGCGAAGGAGACCAGCGGCACTTTCCAGCCGTACCAGGCGATCTGGCCGAGCAGCCAGTGCGGGGCGTCGGGCAGCGGTTCGACCGGCACGCGCGACATCACTTCGGCGATGGTGGCGTTGGGCAGCAGCACGCGCTCGCTGCCGGCCAGGATGAGGACACCGCGGATTTCGTCGTTGCTGGCGTAGCTGCTCATGGATTGACTTCGTCCTGAAACCGGAAAAAACGCGCGATGAAACTCAGCGGGAAATGGCGTGGGTTACCGCGCTCAGCCGCTCCACCGCGCGGTCAAGGCCTGGGCCAGTTGCGCCGGATCGCCGCCAGGATGGCCCTGCAGGATCAGTTGCGCGCCGGCGGCGGGGTCGTAGCAGCCGTCGCCGGATTGTCCGGCCACCCAGGCGCCCTGCGCGGCCAGCGCCAGCACCGCATCCACTTGCTGCGGATCGCTGCCGCTGAGCAGCAGCACCGCGCTGTGCGCGGCCGGCAGGCCGGCGACCACGGAGGCGCCGGCGTCCTGGGCGACGAAGCGCAAGCCGGCGGTGCCCTGCACGCCGACGTCGTCGGGCAGGATGTAGACGTTGCCGGGGGCGACCGGCTCGCCGGCCTCGGCCAGCAGCACCGGCAGCGCGGACACGCGGGCGATCTGCTTGACCAGGTTGCCGTAGCGGCCGCCGTCCAGGCGCAACTGCACCAGCAGCGGTAGCGGGAAGCTCTCCGGCAGTGCGGCGAGCAGGCGGCGGATCGCGTCGGGGCCGCCAATGCCGGCCATCACCAGCACCGCACCGCGCGCGGCGGTGCCTGCACCGGCACCGCTCGTGGACGCGGGCTCTTCCGACTCCAGCGCGACCAGCGACAGGCCTTCGGTGGAGAACTGCGGGACGTGTTGCGACGCGCGTGGCGCAGCGGCAAGCAAGGGCGCGTCGTCGTCGACCAGCGACCAGGCACTGGCCGGCAGCGCCGCGGGTGCGGCTGTGGGCGCAGCCGGTGTGGCATCGGCCTGCGGTGCGGCCGGCGCCGCAGGCGCTTCGCTTGCAGCAGCCTCGGCACGCGCGAACTGCAGTTCCTCGAAACCCGGCGCGACGTCGGCAGGCGGCTGCCAGGTATAGACGCCGTCTTCCGGCACGGCCGCGGCGAAGCCGGCGGCTTCGTCGACATGCAGGCCGATCGGCGCGTCCTCGTGCAACTGCGCCGGTGTCGCCGGCAGGCCCGGCTCCGGCTGCAGACCGGTCTCGGTCTCGCGGCCGGGCGGCAGCACGTCCTGATGGCCTTGCAGCTTGGCCGCCAGATGCCGCGCCCAGCGCTGCGCTTCCCAACCCTCGCGGCGCGCGGCCAGCTCGGCCTCGTCGAAGATCACAGTGACGCCGGGCAGCGCCAGCGCCGCATCCAGCCGCTCCAGTGCGTCCTCGATCGCCGGTTCCAGCGCGATCAGCACCGCGCTGGGGGCAGCATCGGCCAGGGTCTGCGCGTCGATCGCGCCCGGGTCGTCTTCCAGCACGATCGCCGCGCCGACCAGGTGCAGCGCTTCGCGCAGGCGCTCGCGCGCCTTGCCGGGACGTGCCAGCAACGCGACCGGCGTGGAGGTGGCGTCGCCGTCATTCGCGAACACGGGCGATCCCCAGCAGGTCGTAGACGTTGCGCATCAGATCCAACTCTTGGTAAGGCTTGCCGAGGTAGCGCTGCACGCCCAGTTCGAAGGCGCGCTGGCGGTGCTTTTCGCCGCTGCGCGAGGTGATCATCACGATCGGCACGGCGGCATAACGCGGATCGGCGCGCATCGCCGTCGCCAGTTCGTAGCCGTCCATGCGCGGCATCTCGATGTCCAGCAGCATCAGGTCGGGCACGCGCTCTTCCAGGCGCTCCAGCGCCTCGACGCCATCGCGCGCGGACACCACGTCGAAGTTGTGCCGTTCCAGCACGCGGCCGGTGACCTTGCGCATGGTCAGCGAGTCGTCGACCACCATCACCAGCGGCACGCGGCGCTGTTCGGTCGGCGCGGCCTCCACCACCGGCCGCAACGGCTGCGCCAGGAAGCGACGCACCAGCGGAGCGATGTCGAGGATCACCACCACGCGGCCGTCGCCGGTGATGGTGGCGCCGTAGATGCCGGGCACCGAGGCGATCTGCAGGCCGACCGGCTTGACCACGATTTCGCGGTTGCCGAGCACCTGGTCGATCGCCACTGCCGCGCGCAGATCGCCCGCGCGCACCAGCAGCAGCGGCACCTGCGCCTGACCTTCGGCCCGTGCCGGCGCCTGCCCGACCAGCGAGCCGAGGTCGTGCAGCGCGTATTCCTCGCCGCTGTAGCGGTAGCCGCCGGTGCCGGCCTCGAAGCGCTCGCGGCCGATGCGGCCGATGCCGCTGACCGATGCCACCGGCACCGCGAAGGTGGTCTCGCCGATCTGCACGAACACCGCCTGGGTGACCGCCAGGGTCTGCGGCAGGCGCAGGGTGAAGGTGACGCCCTGGCCGCGCACGGAGTGGATGTCCACCGAGCCGCCGAGCTGGCGCACTTCGTTGCGCACCACATCCATGCCCACGCCGCGGCCGGCCAGCTGGCTGACCTGGTCGTAGGTACTGAACCCGGGCGCGAAGATCAGCGCATCCAGTTCGTCGTCGGACAACACCGCGTCGGCGGCGATCAGGCCGCGCTGCTCGGCGCGGCGACGGATCGCCTCGCGGTCGAGCCCGGCGCCATCGTCGGCCACTTCCAGCACGATTTCCGAGCCTTCGCGGCGCAGGCGGATGGCGATGTTGCCCTCCTCCGCCTTGCCCGCGGCACGCCGCTGTTCCGGCGCCTCCAGGCCATGCGCGACCGAGTTGCGCAGCATGTGCTCCAGCGGCGCGACCATGCGGTCGAGCACGTTGCGGTCGAGTTCGCCGTGGGTGCCTTCCAGGCTCAGATGCACCTGCTTGCCGGTTTCGCTGGCGGCCTGGCGCACCACGCGCCGCAGCCGTGGCACCAGGCCGTCGAACGGCACCATGCGCGCGCGCATCAGCCCGTCCTGCAACTCCGAACTGACGCGCGACTGCTGCTGCAGCAGACCGTCGTACTGCCGCGCCAGGTCGTCGAGCACGCCCTGCAGGCCGCCGAGGTCGGCCGCGGACTCGTTGAGCGCGCGGCTGAGCTGTTGCAGCGTGGAGAAGCGGTCCAGTTCCAGCGGGTCGAAGCTCTGCTCGGCCTGGTCCTGTTCGCGCTGGTAGCGGGCGACGATCTGCGCCTCGGTTTCCAGATCCAGGCGCCGCAGCTGGTCGCGCAGACGTGCGTTGGTGCGGTCCAGTTCGGCCATCGCGCCGCGGAACGCGCCCAACTGCTGCTCCAGCCGCGAGCGGTAGATCGCCACTTCGCCGGCGTGGTTGACCAGGCGATCGAGCAGGTCGGCGCGCACGCGCACCTGTTCCTGCATCGGCCGCGCGATCGTCGACTCTTCGTCGGGCGTGCCCTCCACCGGCAGCGGTGCCGACAGCGGCGCCGCCACGGCGGCCAGTGCCGCGGCAGCCAGCGCGTCATCTGCCACCGCGACCGGCACCGTAGCGGCGGTCGCGGCATCGCCGGCGGCGGCGAACCGTTGCCCGTGCGTGCGCGCGTCGAACGCGCCGATCAGGTCCTGCGGCATCGCCACCGCACGGTGGTTGCCGGTCAGGGTCAACAACTGGTGCAGGCGATCGAAGCCGCGCTCCAGCAACTGCACGTCCTGGCGATCGAGCTCGGTGCGATGGGCGGCGACCGCTTCCAGCAAGGACTCGATGCCATGGCCGAGGTCGCCGATGGCGTTGATGCCGGCCATGCGCGCACCGCCCTTGAGCGTATGCAGGTCGCGCTGCAGGCCGCCGAGCACGTCGCGGTCCTGCGGCGCGGCGCGCAGCTCGGCGATCAGGCGATCGCAGTGGTCGAGCAGGTCCTTGCCTTCGTCGACGAAGATATCGACCAGCTCGCGATCGAGGTCGGCGAAGTCCAGCGGCCCCAGATCGACGGCCGACAGATCGGTGCGCGCGGCATCGGCCGCGGCATGCGCGGCGTCGACGTCGGGCTGCGCGGGTGCGGCTGCCGCCGGCGCGTGCTGATCGGCTTCTTCGTGCGCTTCGTCGGCCGATGCCGTCGCGTCCGTCTCGGTCGCCGCGGTCGTGTCGTCGTGACCGGCGTCGCTCCGCGGCGCGTCGGGCGCTTCGTCGAACGCCGCATGATGCGCGTCCGTCGTTTCATCGGCATCGGACGGCGACTTGTGCGCGGCATCGTCCGCTTCGGCGGCGACATCCTGCAGCGCGCTCTCGCCTGCATCGCTGGTCGGCTCGACGGGTTCTGCGTCCGCGTCGGTGTCGGCGTGCTCGCCCACGGTGTCGGTGGCGGGGGGATTCGCACCGCCCTCGCCCGTCCCCTCGTGCAGAGGCGAAGCGGCATCCAGCGCAACGTCGCTGTGCTCGGCGGCGGCCTCGGTATCGTCGTTGGCCGAGGCCACGCCGTCGTGGCGCCAGCCGCTCGACGGCGCCAACGGGTGCTGGCGCAGGCCGATCGCAGGGGCGTCCTCGTTGAGCTGCTGCTCGTGCGCTTCAGCGGTGTCGTCGGTCGACGCATCGGCGTCGCCGTGCGCGGCATCCTGATCCGATGCCTGCGCATCCTGGCCGTGTGCGGACGCGTCCTGGCTGTCGTTCGCCTGCGCGTCGGGCGCATGGGCTTCGACATCGTGGTCCGCTGCCGACTGATCCGTTGCCTGCGCTTCGGTCGCGTCGGCGTCGGCGTCGCGGTCGGCTGCCGAATGATCCGGCACCTGCGACTCCGTCGCATGCACGGACGCATCCTGGGCCGCCCCGTCCTGCGCTTCGATTGCGTGAGCCTCGGCGCCCTGCGACTCGCCAGCATGCTCCGGCGCCTGCAGTTCCTGCGCGTTCATCGGCGTATCGGACGCAGCATCGGCGATGACCGCATCGACCGCCGCGTCCTGCGCCGCCGCCGGATCCAACGCTTCCGGAGCCGGGTCCAACATCTGCTCGGCGCTCAGCGGCGCCTCGACCGTCAGCTCGTCGAGCTGGCCGTCCTGCGCCAGGGCCGCCTGTTCGTCGGCGTCGTGTTCGTCATGCGGTGCCGCCGCCTCGTCTTCCGCTGCTGCGTCATGGCGCTGCGCATGGTCCTGTACGGCCGTCTGCTCAACAGCAAGCGACTCATCCTCGCTCGCCGACGCCAGCGTGGCCGCATCCGCGTCGGTGGTGGCGTCGCTGTCTGTCGGCGTGGACGCCGCCGCTCCGTCCGAGGACGGAGCGTACGCAGCGTCCGCGTGGACGTCGATGCGATGCTGGTCGGCGTCGACCGCGTCGGACTGCCCGGCAACGTCATCTGTCGGCAACGTCTCATGCAGGTGCGCGGCATCGCCCAGGAATGCCGACAGGTCGTCGGCGGCGGTGAGTTCCATCGCCTGCACGGCCTGCGTATCCAGGCCAGCCTCGGCCGGTGCCGACGCGGACAGGTCTTCGTCGTCCTCGTCGTGCGCGATGGGCGGCCACTGCACTTCCGGCAAGGTCTCCACCAGCGCGCGCAGGCGCTGCGCCAGGTCGGTGAACGGCGGAATCACCGGCGACGGCGCCTGCAGTTCCGCAATGGTGGCGGCGATGGCGCGTGCCGCGTCCTCGAGCGCACGCACGCCCTCGGCGCTCGGCACGCTGCCGGCGGCCAGCGCGCGCTTGACGTAGCTCTCGGCCGGCCCGGTGACCGCGGTGATCTCCGGCACGTCGGTCATCGCGAACGCGCCGCTCATGGTGTGCACTGCGCGCAGCAGCGCTTCGGTCGCCGGCTGCGGTGCGTCCTGCAGCCAGGCGTGCACGGTCTCCAGATGGGTGGCGACCTCGGCTTCGAGGATCTCGCGCAGCACGCTGTCCACCGACGCCGGTGTGCCCGCGCGCGGCGCGACGGTCGCCTGCGGGGTGGCGAAATAGAACGCCTCCTCGCCGGCGGCGATACGTTCGGCCACCGCCTGGATCGCGTCCAGGTCGGCCTGCACCGCACCGTCGCCGCGCAGCGCGGCATTGAGTTGCGGCAGCACCGCGTAGGCCTGCTCGACCATCGCCACCACCGCCGGGCTGGCGGGGCGCGAGCCATCGAGCACGCGGTTGAGCATGCTCTCGATCTTCCAGCTGAACTCGCCGAGCACGCGCGCGCCGACCAGGCGGCCGCTGCCCTTCAGGGTGTGGAACACGCGGCGGATCGGCCGCAGGCTTTCCAGGTGGCCAGGCGCGGCGCGCCAGGCCGGCAGCAGCGTGCCGAGATTGACCAGTTCCTCGTCGAATTCCTCGAGGAACACCGCGCGGATCTCTTCGTCGATCTCGCCATCGCCGTCGATGAAGCCGGTCTCGGCGGCAGGCGCAGCGGCGGCAGGCGCAGCGCTCGCCTCCGCGCTGGCGGATGCTGCGGCCACAGGCTCGCCGCTGTGGGCGGCCGCGGTCACGTCGAACTGCGCGGCAGCAGCCTCCAGGTCGGCCAGGAACGCGGCTTCGGCGTCCGACACCGGTGCAGCGTGTTCCCGTACTGGCTCGGGCGTTGCATGCTCCTCGGATTCCAGCGCGGCATGCTCCGGCGCCGATGGCGCATCGGCCACGGCATCGGCGTGCTCCGCCTCGTCGATGGCGGCAAGGCCGGCATCGGTCTGCGCCGAGCCATCCATGGGCGCGTGCGAATCGGTCTCACGTGCGGCGTCGGTGGCCTCCGCGGCCTCCGTCGGGATCGCGTGCGCGGCGTCTTCGGCGTCGGCACCGGCGTCTGCTGGCTCGGCTTCCCCTGCCGCGTCGAGGCGTTCGCCGTGGGCGATGTGAGCGCCAGCGTCGGCCAGCGCGGCCGCATTCGGCGACAGCGCGGACGCGGCCTGCTCGTCCTGCGCGACCGGGGTGGCGTGCCAGTCGAGCGTGTGCACCTCGTCGGCGGACGCGCCAGGCACGTCGGCGAACGCCGACGCGTCTTCCAGTTCGATGACCAGCGGCGGCGTGGATGGGTCGGCGTCTTCTGCAGCAGCAGGCGTGTCGACGATGATCAGGTTGGGATCGTCGTGTTCGTCCAGGCCAGCGAACGCAGCCGGCACATCGGTCTGCGCCTGCTCCGGATACTCGGCGGCCACCGGATCGAAACCGGCGACATCGGAGGCGGACGCCGCGGAAGCGGCTGCGGCCTCGTCTTCCTGGGCGAGCGTGGATGGCGTCTGCGACCGCAGTGCATCCTGCTCCAGCTCCAGGGAATCGAGGCTGATGTGCAGCGGTTCGGTGGTGCCGGTCCAGTTGTCCTGTTCGGCCGCGACCGGATCGAAGCTGAGTGCCTGCGACGGTGCCGTGGGCTCCTGCTCGTCGCGCGCAGCGCCTTCGCCGGCGGGCGCGGAGGCGTGTTCGGCCGCGGTGTCGGATTCGTCCGTCGCCAGGCTCCACTGCGGCGCCTGCGGTGCGGACGGCGCGGCGTCATGCGTGCGCGGCGTGGTCTCGAGCGTGTCCTCGGCCGGCGCCAGATCCCAGGCCGGCACGGCCGGCGCGGCGATGGACGGGGGCGCCGACGCGTCGACGCGATCAGCGGCCACCGGCGGCAGCGGCGCAACCGATTCGGTCGCCTCGCTTCCGCTCGGCAACACGCCCGGCGCGGCCGGCGCGGTGTCGGGCAACGGCCAGTAGCGCAGCGCTTCCAGGCTGCTGCGGGTGATGTCGAGGATCTCCTCGCGCCCGGGGCGGCGCTCGCGCAGCGCTTCCAGGTAGTACTCGAGGCTGGCCATCGCGTCGGCCAGGGTGTCGAGCTGGCGGCCGCTGGGCACGCGGCGCTTGCCGATCAGCTCGGTGGCGACGTAGCGGCGCACGCCTTCCAGGTAGTCGGCCGGCTGCGGCAGTTCCAGCATGCGCAGGGCACCGGCGACCTCGCCAAGCAGGCGCGGTACCTCGTCCAGGCGCACATGGTCCCAGTTGGTCTCGATGAAGGCGACGAAATGCTCGCGGGCGCTGCCGAAATTGGCGATGGCCTCGTGCGCCAGCACTTCCACCGTGCGCCGCGCCTCGGCGGCGCTGGCGTCGTCGTGCACGTCGCCGCCGGCGCCGAGATAGGCGACCTGGTCATCGAGCGAGGCGTCCACGTACAGCAGCGCACCGGCGATATCCAGCAGCAGGCCTTCGTCGGCCGCGCGGGCGCCGTCGACGATGCTGCGCAGCGCGTCGCGCTGCTGCACCACAACGCTGCGCGCCACGCCCAGGCCCATCACGCCCAGGGTATCGGCGACGCTGCCCAGCTCGTCGACCTGGGTCTGCAGCGCCGCGACGTCGCCGCCGGTCCGCAGATGCAGGTCCAGCGCGTCCTTGACCCGCAGCAGTTCTTCCTTGATCGCGGTGCCGACGGTGTCGAGCAGCTCGCGGTTGCGCCCGGCGAGACTGCCGCGCGCATGGTCCAGCTCGGCCTCGGTGGCGGCGGCAGCGTCAGGCGCCAGCGCGAACAGCGCGCCCTCGCTGAGGCCGGCTTCGCCGCGCGCGGCGCGGATCTCGTTGAGCAAGGGCAGCAATACGATCGGAATGTCGCGGTGGCCGTCCTGCAGGCGCTCCAGGTAATCCGGCAGCAGCACGGTACCGCGCATCAGCGTGGCGCAGGCCTCGTCGCGGTCGGCCGCCTGGCCGTTCTGCACCGCGATCGCCAGCAGTTCCAGTTCCTCGGCGACCATCGCCGGCGCGTACAGCTCGACCATGCGCAAGGTGCCCTGCACCTGGTGCAGGTAGCCGGCGCAGAAACGCATGCGGCCGGTGTCGGCCGGTTCCTCGACGAAGGCCTCGATCTCGCCGCGCACCTGGCGCAGGGTCTCGTCCAGTTCCGGCTTGACCCAGCCCAGCGCGGCATGGCTCATCGCATCGCGCAGCGCGCTCATCGCCGCGTCTCCACGGCCGGGCACGCGCCGTGCCGCGCGAGCGCGGCGACGGGATGCGGGAGTTGTTCACGGTACGTCATGTGCGCTTCCTTCCACCCGGTTCCGGCCCGCTTACGCCGGCAGCTTGAAGTCGGCGACCGAGCGCCGCAGGTCCGCCGCCAGTTGCGCCAGGCGGCCGATCGATTCGGCGGTCTGTCCCGCGCCTTGCGAGGTCTGTCCGGTGATCTGCCGGATCACGTCCATCGTCTGGGTGATGTCGATCGCCGCCGCCGACTGCTGGTGCGCGGCGATGGAGATGTTCTTGATGAGGGTGTTGAGCGCGTTGGACACGCGTTCGATCTCGGTCAGCGCGGTGCCGGCGTCCTCGGCCAGGCGCGCGCCTGACACCACTTCGGAGGTGGTCTGCTCCATCGAGCTGACCGCTTCGTTGGTATCGGCCTGAATGGTCTGCACCAGGCCTTCGATGCGGCGGGTGGCGCCGGAGGTGCGTTCGGCCAGGCGCTGCACTTCGTCGGCGACCAGCGCGAAACCGCGGCCGGCCTCGCCGGCCGAGGCGGCCTGCACCGCGGCGTTGAGCGCCAGGATGTTGGTCTGCTCGGAAATGTCGTTGATCAGTTCCACGATCGAGCCGATTTCCTGGGTCGACTCGCCCAGGCGCTTGATGCGCTTGGAGGTCTCCTGGATCTGGTCGCGGATCTGGTCCATGCCCTGGATGGTCTCGCGGACCACGCCAGCGCCCTCGGCCGCGATCACCACCGAGCGCTGCGCCACTTCCGCCGATTCGGTGGAGTTGCGCGACACCTGCTCGATGCTGGCGGCGATTTCGTTGATGCGCACGGAGGCCGAGCCGATCTGCTCGGCCTGGTGCCCCGCCGCCTCGGCCAGTTGGCGCGCGGTGGCCTGGGTTTCCTCGGTGGACACGGCGACCTTGGCCGAGGTGTCGTTGATGGTGGTCACCAGGTGGCGCAGCTCGTCGACGGCGTAGTTGATCGCGTCGGCGATGGCGCCGGTCATGTCCTCGGTGACCGAGGCCTTGACCGTCAGGTCGCCTTCGCCGAGCGAGCTGATTTCGTCGAGCAGGCGCATGATCGCCTGCTGGTTGCGGCTGTTGTATTCGACCTGGGTCTGCAGGCGGATTTCCTGCTCGCGGCTGCGGCTGCGCACCGTGGTCCAGACGAAGCCGACGATCGACAGCAGCGCCAGCAGGCCGGAGATCACGCCCAGCCAGAAGTTCGGGAACAGGCGGGTGTCGCGGGTGGAGCCGAACGCGGAGAAGGCGTCGAACAGCTTCTTGCTGTCCTCGAGCATCTTGCCCGAGCCGGCGGTCAGCGCCGCGGCGGCGGACTGTGCGGCGAACAGGCTGCGCGAGCTGGCCTGCAGCGCGTCCAGGTCCTTCTTCATTTCCGCCCACTGCGCCTGCGACTGCTCCAGCGCGGCCAATGCGGCAGCGTTGCGCACCGGGGCGATGCCCAGTTCCTCGTTGCCGTTACGCAGGCCCTCGAGCATCTGCCCGAACACCACCGCGTCGCGCGCCAGCGCGTCGCCGGCGCTGGCCGCACCGCGGCCGCCGGCGCGCATTTCGGTGACGCGGCGGGCCATGGTGCCGGCCACCACCACCTGCTGCAGGGTGTTGTAGATCTGCGCGGCGGGCGCGCCGCCGACCGTCATCGCGCGCACCACCTCGTTCAACTGCGCCTGCAGCTGCGGCACGCCGCCGACGAAGCGGTCGGCGTTGCCGGCCAGCGCCAGCACCGCCGGTTCGCTGTCCACCACCTGCTGCGCGTTCTTGGCCAGCGGCGCCCAGGTGCCGTTGAGGGTCTGCAGCGGCCCGGACACGCCGGCTTCGTTGGCGTAGCGGGCGTTGAGCTCGGCGACGGTGCTCTCCACCTTCGCCTTGGTCTGCTTGAACTGCTTGAAGGTCTCGGCGTTGCCGGACACCGCGTCGCGGGCCTGGTTGGCCAGCTGTTGCGACAGCACCTGCAGGTCGGCCGCGCCGGTGCTGGCGCCGGCCAGGCGGTTGCCCTGCCAGGTGGCCACGCCGGTGTTGGCGCCGAACACGACCAGCGACAACGCCAGCAGGCCCAGCCAGAAACTCGTGCCCACGCTGCCGAGCTTGCTGGCCTTGCGGGCGTCCGGAGCAGTACTCATGATGCGACCTCGGTCTTCGATGCGGAGGCAGCGCGCGCGCTCAGGCGGCGGCTTGCCGGAATTCGGGAGTGCGCGACAGCAGCGACAGCGAGAACACGCCCCAGTCCTGGGCGTCGCCGCGGAAGGCGCGGTCGATGAAGTGCGCGTAGCGGCCCTGGGCCAGATCGCCCGGCTCCACCGCCTGCGTCTCTGTGAAACTGCGCTGGCCGAACAGCTCGTCGATGGTCAGGGCCACGTCGCCGCCGCTCTGGCGCATGATCAGCACGCGCTGGCCTTCCTGCAGCGCGGTGCGCTCGCCTTCCAGGAACTGCTTCAGGTCGACCACCGGGAACAGGTTGCCGCGCAGGTTGCCCACGCCCAGCAGCCACGGCTGCGCGCCCGGCACCGGGGTGACCGGCGGCATGCGCACGATCTCCACCACTTCGCGGAAGTCCGAGACCAGGTGGCGCTTGCCGACGCGATAGCCGACCCCGCGCCAGACGTCGTCGTCGAAGGCGCGTTCGGGCATCTGCACGGCGTGCGCCAGGCTGCGCCGCTCGTAGGCCTCGAGGATGTCGAAGGGCGAGCGCATGTCAGCCCACCAGTTGGTTGATGCGGGCGATCAGCTCGTCTTCCCGCGGCGGCTTGACGATGTAGTCGGTGGCGCCCTGGCGCATGCCCCAGACCTTGTCGGTCTCCATGCTCTTGGTGCTGATGATCAGCACCGGGATGTGCCGGGTGGCCTCGTCGCGCGACAGCGCGCGGGTGGCCTGGAAGCCGCTCATGCCCGGCAGCACCACGTCCATCAGCACCAGGCTCGGCGCCTGCTCGCGCACCAGCTTGATCCCGTCCTCCGCGTTGTCGGTGGACAGGACCTGGTGCCCGGCTTTTTCCAGCCATTGCGTGAACACCGCCCGGTCGGTCGGTGAGTCCTCGATCAACAAGATACGGGCCATGCTGCCTTTCCCCCTGGTCAGGCGTTGACGTATGTACGGATCGCGCCCAGCAGCTCTTCGCGTGTAAAGGGTTTGGTGAGGTACTGCTCGGACCCGACGATGCGCCCGCGCGCCTTGTCGAACAGGCCGTCCTTGGAGGACAGCATGATCACCGGCGTGGCCTTGAACAGCTGGTTGCCCTTGATCAGCGCGCAGGTCTGATAGCCGTCCAGCCGCGGCATCATGATGTCCACGAAGATGATCTGCGGCTGCTGGTCGGCGATCTTGGCCAGCGCCTCGAAGCCGTCGGTCGCCGTCACCACTTCGCACCCTTCGCGCTTCAGCAACGTTTCGGCAGTACGACGGATCGTTTTCGAATCGTCGATCACCATGACCCGCAAGCCTGCGAGTTCCCCACCCGCAGTCGTGTTTTCACTCATCACTTGCCCCCAAGCGCGCGACGCTTCATCGGATCCGGCTTCGCTGCGAAACGCCATGTATCCCAAGACCCGCTGCGACTGTCAAGGCCGCCGCTGCCGGTCTGCGTTGAACCACGTAACAGCACAAACTATGTCACAGTTTGGCGGATAACGTGCGACACCGCGCGGCCGTGCCCGACACCCGGTGCGCGGCGCCCCCGCCGACCCGCTACCATCTTCCGCTCAGTCTCTCAGGTGCCCCCATGCCGTTCGATGTCATCGTGGTGATGGACCCCATCGCCAGCATCAAGATCGCCAAAGACACGACCTTCGCGATGCTGCTGGAAGCGCAGCGCCGCGGGCACCGGCTGCACTACGTGCGTCCCGGCGGATTGACCCTGCGCGACGGCCGCGCGACCGCCCAGGCCGCGCCGCTGCGGGTGCGCGACGACAAGGCCGGCTGGTTCGAGCTGGACGCGTTCGCCGACCTGACCTTCGGCCCCGGCCAGGTCGTGCTGATGCGCAAGGACCCGCCGTTCGATGCGGAGTTCCTGTACGACACCCACGTGCTCAGCGTGGCCCAGCGCACCGGCGCGCAGGTGGTCAACGACCCGCAGGGCCTGCGCGACTTCAACGAGAAGCTGGCCGCCCTGCTGTTTCCGCAATGCTGTCCGCCGACGCTGGTCAGCCGCGACGCCGCCACGCTCAAGGCCTTCGTGCTCGAGCATGGCCAGGCGGTACTGAAGCCGCTGGACGGCATGGGCGGGCGGTCGATCTTCCGCAGCGGCACCGGCGACCCCAACCTCAACGTGATCCTGGAGACGCTGACCGACGGCGGCCGCAAGCTGGCGCTGGCGCAGCGCTTCATCCCGGACATCAGCGCCGGCGACAAGCGCATCCTGCTGGTCGACGGCGTGGCCGTGGACTACTGCCTGGCGCGGATCCCGCAGGGCGACGAGTTCCGCGGCAACCTGGCCGCCGGCGGCCGCGGCGAAGGCCGCCCGCTGAGCGAGCGCGACCGCTGGATCGCCGCCCAGGTCGGCCCGGAAATGAAGCGGCGCGGCATGCGCTTCGTCGGCCTGGACGTGATCGGCGACTACCTCACCGAAGTCAACGTGACCAGCCCCACCTGCGTGCGCGAGCTGGACGCGCAGTTCGAGCTCAACATCGCCGGGCTGCTGTTCGACGCCATCGAGGCCTATCCGGCGCGATGAGCGCGGCCGCCGCGACGCCCGCGCCGCGCATCGGCGAGCGCGAACGGCTCAGCGCCACCCTGGTGCTGTCGCTGATCGTGCACGGGTTGCTGATCCTGGGCGTGGGCTTCGCGATCGACGACGATGCACCGCTGGTGCCGACGCTGGACGTGATCTTCAGCCAGACCAGCACGCCGCTGACACCGAAACAGGCCGACTTCCTGGCCCAGGCCAACCAGCAGGGCGGCGGCGACCACGACAAGCCGCAACGTCCGCGCGACAGCCAGCCGGGCGTGGTGCCACAGCGCCAGGATGGGCTGGCGCCGCAGGCGTTGCGTGCGCAGACCGCGGCCGCGGCACCGGAACCGACCCCGCGCGTGGTCAGCAGCGCGCGCGGCGAGCAGCCACTGCCGGCAGCGCAGACACAGCCGCGGACGGATGAACCGCAACGGCCGGTGGACGCGCAGCGCGAACAGCGCGATGCCGAGATGGCGCGGCTGGCCGCCGAGGTGCACCTGCGCTCGGAGCAGTACGCCAAGCGCCCCAACCGCAAGTTCGTCTCCGCCAGCACCCGCGAGTACGCGTATGCCAACTATCTGCGCGCCTGGGTCGACCGTGCCGAGCGCGTCGGCAACCTCAACTATCCCGACGAAGCGCGGCGGCGCCGGCTCGGCGGCCAGGTGGTGATCAGCGTCGGCGTGCGCCGCGACGGCAGCCTGGAGAGCAGCCGCATCCTGCGCTCCAGCGGCGTGCCGATGCTCGACGCCGCCGCACTGCGGATCGTGCAACTCGCGCAGCCGTTCCCGCCACTGCCGCGCACCGACGACAACGTCGACATCCTGCAGGTCACCCGCACCTGGGTGTTCCTGCCCGGCGGCAGCCTGGTCGACGACCGCTGAGCCGCCAGCACAAACGCTAGCCCCTCTCCCGTCGGGAGAGGGGTTGGGGTGAGGGTGCGGTTGCCACGCAGCGCCTGGCGGTAGCAAACAGTTCGAGGCTTCGCCCCGGACCCTCATCCGCCCCTTCGGGGCACCTTCTCCCGGCGGGAGAAGGGAGAGCGCCAGCCCCTCTCCCACCGGGAGAGGGGTTGGGGTGAGGGTACGACCGCCCACAACGCCGCCGGTCGCAACAGGTCGAGGCTTCGCCCCGGACCCTCATCCGCCCCTTCGGGGCACCTTCTCCCGGTGGGAGAAGGGAGAGCGCTAGCCCCTCTCCCATCGGGAGAGGGGTTGGGGTGAGGGTACGGCCGCCCACGACGCCTGCCGGTCGCAACAGTTCGAGGCTTCGCCCGTACCCTCGTCCGCCCCTTCGGGGCACCTTCTCCCGGTGGGAGAAGGAGAGCGCTGCCTCTCTCCCATCGGGAGAGGGGTTGGGGTGAGGGTACGACCGCCCACAACGTCCAACGGCCGACATAACCATTGGTACCGCAGACATAACGACGCGGCATTTCTGTGATGGCGGCCCATTAAGGTTAATGGAGCGGGGGAACGTTACCGCGCACACCGCATCATCCAGGACGGGCGGGTTCGAGTCGGCGCGGCGTGCCCCCGCCCCACCACCACCCGAGCCGTCCCCCCACATGCACAACCATCGTTCCCTCCGCAGGCCCGCCCTGCTCGCCCTGGCACTCAGTGCCGCCCTCGCCCTCCCGCCGGCCCAGGCCCAGTCCACCACCGGCGCCGTCGCCGGCCAGGCGCCCGCCGATGCCCAGCGCATCCTGGTCCGCAGCGACAGCGGCCTCAGCCGCGAGGTCGCCGTGGATGCGCGCGGCCGCTACAGCATCGGCCAGTTGCCGCTGGGCACCTACACCATCATCGCCAAAGGTGCCGACGGCAGCGTGCTGGGCAGCCGCGACGGCGTCGGCCTCACCGTCGGTGCCGTCACCGACGTTTCCTTCAGCCCCGCCACCACCAGCCTGGCCGGCGTCCAGGTCAGTGCCGACCGCGCCGCCGCCGCGATCGACGTGAGCAGCGTGGACTCGCGCACCGTGATCAATGCCGAACAGCTGCAGCGCCTGCCCCTGGGCCGCTCGGCCGAGGCCATCGCGCAACTGGCGCCCGGCGTGGCCGGCAACAGCGGCAGCGGCACCTACATCGGCCCGACTGGGGCGCAGTTGCTCAGCTTCGGCGGCTCTTCGGCCGCGGAGAACGCCTATTACATCAACGGCTTCAATACCACCGACCCGCTGCGCGGGCTGGGCGGGCTGACCCTGCCCTACGGCAGCATCGACCAGTTGGAGGTCTACACCGGCGGCTACAGCGCCAAGTACGGCCGTTCCGACGGCGGCGTGATCAACGCGGTCGGCAAGCGCGGCAGCAACGAATGGCATTTCGGCGGCCAGGCGACCTGGGAGCCGGACGGGCTGCGCTCCTCGCAGAAGGACGTCTACGCGCCTGGCGACGGCAGCCTTTACCGACCGGACAGCAAGAGCGGTTCCACGCTCAGCACCCAGAGCGTCTACGCCGGCGGCCCGCTGATCCAGGACAAGCTGTTCTTCTTCGGCGCCTACGAACTGCAGCGCCAGGACGGCGATCGCTTCTACGGCGCGCGCGAGACCACTCCGGGAACCTACTACTACGACTACCAGTACCGCCGGCCGAGCTGGTACGCCAAGCTCGACTGGAACATCAGCGACAGCCAACTGCTGGAGATCACCGGCGCCTCCAGCCGCTACATCACCCGCGGCAAGTACTACGACTACAGCGGTTACGACATCGGCAGCCTGCGCGGCGACGCCAACACCACCAAGACCGGCGGCGACCTGTGGACCGCCAAGTACACCGGCTATCTCACCGACCGCCTGACCTTCAGCGCCCAGTACGGCCAGCAGCGCACCGACGACTACACCGGCAATCCCAGCTACAACAGCGCGCTGACCTACCTCAGCGGCACCTCGTTCCAGAACCCGGCCTACACCGGCGGCACCCCGATCACCAACGCGCAGACCACCTCGCTGCTGGTCGATCCCGCGCGCGGCAACCGCACCGACAACCTGCGCCTGGACCTCAACTACGCCATCGGCGCGCACAGCATCACGGTCGGCATCGACAACCAGAACGCACGCGCGCTCAACCGCGGCTCGGTGGCCTCGGGCGACGGCTACTACTGGATCTACGGCCAGGCCAACCCCAACGTGCCGATCAACACCGGGCTCGGCGTCCCGGCCACCGGCGGCTACCCCAACGGCCAGGGCGGCTACTACGTACGCAAGTACATCTACAGCGCGCTGGCCTCGGTGCGCTCGGCACAGCGCGCGCAGTACGTGGAGGACAACTGGCAGGTCAACGACCGGCTGTTGCTCAACCTCGGCCTGCGCCTGGACCAGTTCACCAACTACAACCGCGACGGCGCGCCGTACATCAAGCAGACCAGCGGGCAATGGGCGCCACGGCTGGGTTTCAGCTGGGACGTCGACGGCGATGCGCGCTTCAAGGTGTACGGCAACGCCGGCCGCTACTACCTGGCGCTGCCGCTGAACCCGGCATTCAACGCCGCCGGCGCCACCCTGGCCACCTCGACCTACTACACCTACGGCGGCATCGACGCCAACGGCTACCCGACCGGCCTGACCCAGATCTCCGGTGCGGTCTCGTCCAACAACAACTACGGCATCCTGCCCGATCCCAAGACCGTCGCCACCCAGGGCATCAAGCCCTCGTTCCAGGACGAGTTCATCCTCGGCTTCACCAAGGCCTGGGGCGATAGCTGGGTCTACGGCGCCAAGGGCACCTACCGCGTCCTGCGCAGCGGCGTGGACGACTACTGCGACAGCGATACCGTGTTCGCCGCCGCCGCGGCGCAAGGGCACACGGTGACCCTGGCCAGCAATCCGGTCAGCTGCTGGCTGATCAACCCGGGCCGGGCCAACACCTTCACCCTGGTCGACACCTCGGGCAACTACGTCAAGGTGCCGCTGAGCAACGCGCAGTTCGGCTTCCCGGAATTCAAGCGCAACTACTACGGACTCAACCTGTCGCTGGAGCATCCGTTCGACCAGCGCTGGTACGGCCGCCTCGACTACACCTGGTCGCGCAGCTACGGCACCACTGAGGGCCAGTTGCTGTCGGGCATCGGCCAGACCGCGGTGTCCACCACCCAGGCCTGGGACTTCGCGCAGTTGATGGAGCACACCAACGGCCCGCAGAGCAACGACCACACACATCAGTTCAAGTTCTACGGCTACTACCAGCTCAACCCCGCATGGCTGGTGTCGGCCAACCTCAAGTTGATCTCCGGTTCGCCGTTCAGTGCGCTGGGCTCCTACGGCCCCGACCACAGCGACCCCTCCGGCTACGGCATCGCCTATCACTACTACCAGGGCCAGCCGGCGCCTCCGGGCAGCCAGGGCCGCCTGCCGTGGCTGCAGCAACTGGATCTCGGCGTGTCGTGGCGGCCGGCCTACGCCGACCGCAAACTGGCCTTCACCCTGGACGTGTTCAACGTCTTCAACGGCCAGGCCACGCTGTGGAAGTACCCGTACTCGGAGTCGGACCCGGGTAACGCGGACCCGGTGTATGGCGCGGCCCTGCTGCGCCAGGCGCCGCGGTCGCTGCGCTTGAGCGTCAGCTACGACTACTGATCCGCTGCACAGCGACGCCAAGGACGCCGGCCACGCAAGGCCGGCGTCCGCGTCGGCCTTCAGCCGGCGACACTTGCGGCGTGCAGCCGATCGGCCAGCGCCACGATCTCCGTCGCATCCTGGACCCGCGCGCGCCATGCCGCGGGAATGCCTTCGACGCCATAGAAAGCACCGGCCAACTGCCCGCAGATCGCGGCCGTGGTGTCGGCGTCGTCACCCAGATTGGCCGCGCGCAGCACCGCATCGGCGAAGCACTCGGTAGTGGCGAAACACCACAGCGCCGCAGACAGCGCATCGACCACGTAGCCTGTGCCGCGGATCTGCGTTGCCGGCACCACGGCGTGGTCGCGGATAGCCAGCGCACGCAGCGCCGGGGTCTGCATCGGCGGCGTGCCCGTCGGCTGCAGTACCTGCGCACGGTCCTCGCCTAACAAGGCGGCACGCAACTGGAAGGCGAACAACCGGCTGGCATCCAGCACCTCGGCCGCGGCATGCGTGGTGCGGGAACTGTCGGCGGCGCGCTCGGCCAGTTCGTCGGGGCGCTGCGCATAGAACATCGCCACCGGCGCCAGTCGCATTAGCGCGCCGTTGCCGGCCGCGCGCGGATCGTCGCTGCCGCTGAACGCCGGCCCGCCCTGCATGTAGCGCTCCAGCGCCGCGCGCACCGTGTTGCCGATGTCGAAGCACGTGCCAGTGCTGCTCAGGTAACCGTGCCGGTACCAGTTGCAGTAGCGGTTCATCTGATCGGCGGCGTCGACGCCCTGCCGGTACAGCAGGCTGTGCGCCAGGCACAGCGCCATCGAGGTGTCGTCGGTCCACTGCCCCGGCTGCAGCTCGAACGGGCCGCCGCCGACCATGTCCTCGATCGGCGTAAAGCTGCCGGGCGCCTTGAATTCCAGGGTGGTCCCCAGTGCGTCGCCCACCGCCAACCCGAGCAGGCAACCGCGAAAGCGGTCACCGGGCGTCACTGCGGCGCTCATCGCGCGGCCCGCTGCGCCTGTTGCTCGGCCAGGGTCAGGGCGACGTTGTCGCGCAGGTAGGCCGGTTCGGCGCGTTCCGGCGCGATCCCTTCGCCGCGCGCGTACGCGGCCGCGGCAAGGGTCAGTACGTCCGCGGCATGCGGCAGCGCCTGCGCATCGGCGCTGCGCCAGTGCGCGCCGAAGCGCCGCTGCAAGGTGCCATCGACCGCCGCCAGTCCGGTGCCGACCGCAGCCCAGGCCGCGTCCGGCTCCGGCAATACGAAGGCCTCCGGACTCAACACCTGCTCGGCGGTCAGCGCCTGCAGGCCGCCGTCGGCCTGCCGCGCGTAGGCCGCGGTGTAGACCTCACCCATGCGTGCATCGATTGCCGCCAGCACCCGCGGCGCGTCGGCCGGCGCGCGCAGCGCCAGCACCTGCAGCGTGGACACCGGCAGCACCGGCAGGTCCAGGGCCAGGGCGATGCCCTGCGCGACCGCGATCGCCAGGCGCACGCCGGTGAACGCGCCGGGGCCGCGACTGAAGGCCACCGCATCGAGCTGGCGGCGGCCGATGCCGGCCTCGGCCAGCAATTGCTCGGCCCACGGCAGCGCCAGTTCGGCATGCCGCCGCGGCGCCAGGTCGAAGCGCTCCAGCACGCGGTCGCCGACCATGACGGCGACGGAGCAGGCTTCGGTGGAGGTTTCGAAGGCGAGGAGGTTCATGGGGGAGCCGGGATTGGGGATTCGGGAGTTGGGATTCGCAAAAGCAAGAGCGACGCGCCGGCTAGTTTGACGAGGCTGGTGACGTCACGGCCTCGGGATTATCGCCCGGCGGCGGGGCCTCGGCGGCGAAGAACTGGCGTACGTCCTCCACGTCGCGGGTGCGGGCGAACGGTGGCAGCGAGTCCAGGAAGGTGCGGCCGTAGGACTTGCTCAGCAGGCGCGGGTCGCACAGCACCAGCACGCCGCGGTCGCGCTCGCTGCGGATCAGCCGGCCCACACCCTGCTTCAGCGCGATCACCGCCTGCGGCAACTGCTCGTCGCGGAACGGGTTGCCGCCGTCGCGGCGGATCGCCTCCAGGCGCGCTTCGAACACCGGATCGTCGGGCGCGGCGAACGGCAGCTTGTCGATCACCACCACGCTCAGCGCATCGCCGACCACGTCCACGCCCTCGCGGAAACTGGCCGAGCCGAGCAGCACGCCATTGCCGGAGGCGCGGAAGCGTTGCAGCAAGGTCGCGCGCGGCGCCTCGCCCTGCACGAACAGCGGCCAGGGGCCGTCGCGCAGCGCCTCGGCCGCCTCGCGCAGCGCCCGGTGCGAGGCGAACAGCAGGAAGGCGCGGCCCTGCGAGGCCTCCAGCACCGGCTGCAGCGCGGCGATCAATGCGGTGCCGAAGCCGCGCGCGGCGGGATCGGGCAGCGCCGGCAGGTAGCACAGCGCCTGCCGTGCCCAGTCGAACGGGCTGGGCTGCAGCAAGGTCATCGGGTCGCTCAGGCCCAGGCGCGTGGCGATGTGCTCGAACTCGCCCTTCACCGCCAGCGTCGCCGAGGTGAACACCCAGGCCGCGCGCGACGCCTCGCGGTGCGCGCGCAGCGGCCCGGACACGTCCAGCGGCGTGCGCTGGCAGCGGAAACCGCGCGGCGTCAGTTCGTACCACAGCACGTCGTTGGACGGCACGTCCGCTTCCGGCTCGGCCTCGAAATCCGGAATCGGCGCATCCTCGCCGAGCCAGCGGCCAAGCCGCGTGCGCAGCTCGCGCGCGCGCGCCGCGCAGGCATCGAAGCCGGGCGAGGCCTCGCGCAACACCGCCAGCGGCTCCTGCAGCCGCGCCAGATCGGCCAGCAGCGCATCGAAACCGTCGCGCACCTGCGGCTTGGCCAACAGCCGCCATTGCGTGCCGCGCGCCGGCAGTCCCTCCATCGCCGCGCGCAATTCGCGCAGGGTCTGTTCCAGCGCCTGCGCCGGCGCCTGCAGGCTGGCCAGCGCGCCGGCGACCTGGCGGCTCTCGGCCACACAGTCGCGCGCCAGTTCCTGCAGCGGGCGCATGCCGAAGCCTTCGCCGAAGAAGTTGGCCGCCAGCTCCGGCAACTGGTGCGCCTCGTCGATCACGAAGGCCTGCGCGCCAGGCAGTATTTCGCCGAAGCCCTCCTGCTTCAGCGCCAGGTCGGCCAGCAGCAGGTGATGGTTGACCACCACCAGGTCGGCCGCCTGCGCGCGCTGCCGCGCCTGCACCACGAAGCACTTGCCCCAGAACGGGCACTCGGTGCCCAGGCAGTTGTCGACGGTGGAGGTGACCAGCGGCAGCAGCGGCGAATCGTCGGCCAGCGCGTCCAGCTCGGCGATGTCGCCGAAGCGGGTGCGCCCGCTCCAGGCGACGATGCGCTGGAACTGCGCGACCTGCTCGCGCGCGGTGAAGCGCGGCTCGCCGCGCGCCTGCTGCAGGCGGTACTTGCACAGGTAGTTGGCGCGCCCCTTCAACAGCGCGCTGCTGAGACCCACGCCCAGCGCCGCGCGCACCCGCGGCAGATCGCGGTGGTAGAGCTGGTCCTGCAGCGCGCGCGTCCCGGTGGACACGATGGTCTTCAGCCCCGACAGCAACGCCGGCACCAGATACGCATAGGTCTTGCCGGTGCCGGTCCCGGCCTCGGCCAGCAGCACGTCGCGCTGCTCGAACGCCTCGGCGATCGCCGCGGTCAACCGCAACTGCGCCGGCCGCGGCACGAAGGCGTCTAGCTGACGCGCAAGCGCACCGCCTTCGCTGAGCGCTTCGGTGCTGGCGTGGGCTAAAGACATGGGGAATGGAGAACCGGGAATGGGGAATGGTTAAAGCAGCACCGCTACCCGCTCACTGTCACGGCCGCCGGCAGAGCGGGAAGACCGAGCGCCGCCAGCGTGACGAGCCGCCAGAAACGCAGCTTTTACCCATTCCCCATTCCCCATTCCCGACTCCCCATTCCCAGCCCTCAGTACCTCTTAATCCCCGGCACCGTGCACCCCGCGATCTGGGCGTGCGCCGAGGCGGCGTTTTCCTTCTGCCCGCGGGCCAGGCGCGCCTGTTCGATGGTCGCCCAGTGGCGGCGGCACAGCGGGCCAGTCTGCGAGCCCAGGTCGATGGCGCGCTTGGCGAAGGCTTCGGCCTGCGCGTCGTCCTTCTGCAGCAGCGCCACTTCGGCGCGGTCCTGCAGCAGCGCCGGATCCTCCGGCACCAGCTTCAGCGCCTGGTCCAGCGCGGCGGCGGCACCGGCCAGGTCGCCGGCGCTGCGCTTGCGCTTGGCGCTCTCGCGCAGGTCTTCGACTTCCGGATCGCGCAGCGGCTGCACGCTCAGTTCGGTGTCGTCGGCACCGCCGCTGGCGTCGATCGCGGCGATGCGCTGCGCCGGCGTGGTGGTGTCCACCGGCGCGGCCGGGGGCGGCGGCGGCGGTGCGCTGACGCAGGAGGCGAGCAGCAGGCTGAGGGCGGCGATGGCGGGAAGACGTGGGGTCATGAGCGGTATCCGGGATCCGGGAATCAATGCGCCGGCGGCGGCGCGGCCGCGTCGGCAGGCGGGTCTTTCTTCTTGTCCAGGCCGAACCAGCTGCGCCAGCCGCCGCCCTGATGTTCGCCCTCGGCGGGCGCGATCTCTTCCGGCAGCGCCTGCGGCGGCGTGCACGCGGCATACGCCGGTACGAAGCCGACCACGAACGGGAACTGGCGCGCGCCGGGGCAGGTCGGGTCGGTGCTGTTGTACCCCACCGGGTCCATCCACTGCCAGTCGATGCCCTTGCCCTGCACCTGCAGCGGTGCGCTCGGCAGCCGCGAGAAGATGCCCGACCACACCCGCATCGCACCGGTGGCGCCGTACAGGCCGGTCTGCTTGTTCTGGTCGTTGCCGATCCAGATCACCGCCAGGTGGTCGCCGGTGTAGCCGGCATACCAACTGTCCACGCCATCGTTGCTGGTACCGGTCTTGCCGGCCGGCGACAGCTTGCCCAGCCCATCGCTGAGCAGTTGCCGCGCGGTGCCGTTGCTGACCACCTGCTGCAGCGCCATGCCGACCAGGTTGGCGGCGATGGAGTCGCCCTCCTGCGCCGGCGCCGGGGTCTTGTCGTAGCGCTTGAGCAGCTTGCCCTGCGGATCGAGCACGCCACGCACCGCATGCAGCGGCTGGATTTCGCCACCGGAGGCCAGGAACTGGTACAGCTGCGCCATCGCGTACGGACTCTGGTCGGTCGCGCCGAGGATCAGCGAGGGATTGACCTCGGCCTCGATGCCGGCCAGCACCTTCACCAGTTGCGCCACGCGCTCCGGCCCGACCTGCATGCCGATGCGCACCGTGGCCTGGTTGTAGGAGTGCGCCAGCGCATCGACCACGCGCACCGTGCCGTGGCTGCGGCCATCGGAATTGCCCGGGCTCCAGGTGCGGCCGCGGCCCAGCTGCACGGTGACCGGGGTGTCGTCGACCCAACTGGCCAGCGAGTAGCGGTCCGGCTGCGCCAGCGCCAGCAGGTACACGAACGGCTTGAGCAGCGAGCCGACCTGGCGCTGCGCCTCGATCGCGCGGTTGAAGCCCGGCTGGGCCACGTCGCGGCTGCCGACCACCGCCAGCACCTCGCCGTTATGGGTGTCGGTGAGCACCAGGCCGGCCTGCAGTGGCGGGCGCTTCTTGTTGGTCTCCAGCGCGGTGATGGTGCGCGTCACCGCGCCCTCGGCATAGGCCTGCGCCGACGGCGACATGCCGGTGAGCACGCTCAGGCCGGCGCCCTGCAGCGCGCTCTCGGGGTAATCGCGCGCCAGCTGGCGCCGCACCAGGTCGACATAGGCGGGGAACCGGTTGGCGGCGACCAGGCCGGGATTGGCCGGTACGCCCAGCGGCGCGGCCAGCGCCTTGCGATAGGTCGGCTCGTCGATCAGTTCGCTCTCGCGCAGCTTGCCGAGCACGAAGTTGCGCCGGTCCAGCGCGCGCTCGGGATAGCGCCGCGGGTCGTAGTAGGACGGCCCCTTGACCAGGCCGATCAGCAGCGCCACCTGCTCCGGCGCCAGCGCATCGAGTTCGCGGCCGAACCAGAACTCCGCGCCCGAGGCCACGCCATGCACCGCCTGGCTGCCGCGCTGGCCCAGGTACACCTGGTTGAGATACGCCTCCAGGATGGTGCGCTTGTCGTAGCGCGCCTCCATGATCAGCGCGTACAGGATCTCGTTGAACTTGCGGGTGACGGTCTGTTCCTTGCCGATGCCGAGCAGACCGCTGCGCGCCAGCTGCTGGGTCAGGGTGCTGGCGCCCTGCCGGCTCTTGCCGCCGGAGCGCACCATCACCCAGGCCGCGCGGACCATGCCGCTGAGGTCGATGCCGTGGTGCGAGTTGAAATCGCGGTCCTCGACCGCCTGCAGGCCGGTGACCAGCAGTTCCGGCACCTCGTCCACGCGCACCAGGCGCCGCTCTTCCTGCTTCTGCCCGTACAGCGTGGCGATGCGCGCCGGATCCAGGCGCGCGGCCTTGAGCGACTTGCGGGTCTGCGCATCGCGCAACGCCACCACGCGGCCACCGGCCAACGCGACCTCGATGCGGCGCGGCGCGACCCGCCCGTCGACGTCGATGTAGCCGCGGCTGGTGATGGTGAAGCGGCTGCCGTCCTGCTGGTAGCTGCCGGGACGCTCGGCGCCGGCGTCGGCGCGGTAGCTGGCCGCATCCAGTTCGGTCTTCAGCGTCTGCGGGTCCATCGCCGTGTCAGGCGCCAGCATCAGCGGCCGCGCATACACACGGGTGGGGATCTGCCAGCGCAGTTCGCCGAACCGCTGGGTGACCTGCTTGTTCAGATAGACCGTGTACGGAATCAGGAAGCCCAGGCCGAGTGCGGCGGCGGCCAGGCCCCAGGTGAGCAGACGGCGGCGCCATACCGTGGCGGGGCTGTCCAGGGCGTCGTCCTGATCGTCGTTGTCGTGATCGTCGTAGCGTCGGGGCACGGGAATGCGAGAATGTAAATTCCGCCGAGTCTAGCGCAGCCCAGCGGGCAGCGCGGCGCGGCGGCCTCTTCGTTTAAGTTGGAGTGGTACCGGATGTCGATGTCGTGGGCGAATGCGCGCTACGCCCTGAACCGCCTGGCCGGCCTGGTCCGGCGCGGCCTGATCAGCCTGCGCACGCGCGGCTGGCGCAGCACCTGGGAGCGCCTGCGCGTACATGCGCAACCGCTGCCGCCGCCGCAGCGCGCGCTGTTCGCGGTGGAACCTGCACCGTTCGCGCCGTTCGCGGTGCCGAACAGCCCTGCACCGCTGGTCAGCATCGTGATCCCGGTCTACAACCACGTCGACCATACCCTCGCCTGCCTGCGCGCGCTGGCCGCGCATCCGCCGGCCGCACCATGCGAGATCCTGGTGATCGACGACGGCAGCAGCGACGCCACCGCGCAGTGGCTGCCGCAGGTGGTCGGCCTGCACTACCACGTGCGCGAGCACAACGGCGGCTTCATCGCCACCTGCAACGACGGCGCCGCGCGCGCGCAGGGCCGCTACCTGGTGTTCCTCAACAACGACACCGTGCCGCAGCCGGGCTGGCTGGACGCGCTGCTGGACACCTTCGCGCAGTTGCCGCAGGCCGGTCTGGTCAGCGCGCAACTGCTGTATCCCGACGGCCGCCTGCAGGATGCCGGCGGCGTGGTCTTCGCCGATGGCAGCGCCTGGAGCTACGGCCGCTTCGAGTCGCCCGACGATCCGCGCTACGCCTACCTGCGCGACGTCGATTACGGCAGCGGCGCGGCGCTGGCGATCGAGCGCGCACGCTTCCTGGCGCTGGGCGGCTTCGACACCCGCTACATGCCGGCCTACTACGAAGATACCGATCTGGCCTTCGCGGTACGTGCCGCCGGCTTGCGCACGCTGGTGCAGCCGGCCAGCCGCGTGGTGCACGACGAAGGCACCAGCAACGGCACCGATACCGGCAGCGGCATCAAGGCCTACCAGGTGCGCAACCGCGCGGTCTTCGCCGCCAAGTGGGCCGAGGTGTTGCCGCGGCACCTGGCACCCGGCGAGGTGCCGACACCGGCGCTGCTGCACCGCCAGCAGCGCCAGGTGCTGATCCTCGACGAAGCGCTGCCGCAGCCGGACCGCGACTCCGCCTCGCTGCGCCAGCTCAACCTGATCCGCCTGCTGCTGGAGGAAGGCGCACACGTGGTGTTCTTGCCCAGCGAGCGCAGCTATGCCAGCCGCCACAGCGAAATCCTGCAGCGGCTCGGCGTGGAGGTGTGGTACGCGCCCTACCTGAAGAATCTGACGTGGTTCCTGCAGCAGCACGGCGCGCGGTTCCACAGCGTGCTGCTGGTGCGTCACCACGTCGCCCACGCCTGCCTGCCGCTGCTGCGCCGGTTCGCGCCACAGGCGCGGCGCTTGTTCGACACCGTGGACCTGCACTACCTGCGCGAGCGCCGCGGCGCCGAACTGGCAGGCGACGCACGCCTGCTGCGCGAGGCCGAACGCACCCGCGCGCGCGAGCTGGAGGTGATGGCGCAGGTCGACGTGACGGTGCTGGTCAGCGCGGTCGAACGCGAACAGTTGCAGCGCGAGGCGCCACAGGTGCGCACGGCGCTGATCTCGAACCTGCACGAGGTCGCCGGCCCCGGCCTGCCGTGGGCGCAGCGCCGCGACCTGGTGTTCGTCGGCGGCTTCCGCCATGCGCCCAACGTGGACGCGGTGCGCTGGTTCCTGCAGGAGGTATTTCCCGCCGTGCGCACGCGTCTGCCGGAGGTGCGCTTCCACTGCATCGGCGCGGACATGCCGGAGGACATCCGCCGCCTCGGCGAGGCCACCGCGGGCGTCGAGTTGCTCGGGCACGTGCCGGACATCGCCGCCTACATGGACGGCATGCGCATCGCCGTGGCGCCGCTGCGCTTCGGCGCGGGCGTCAAGGGCAAGGTCAACCTGAGCATGGCCCATGGCCAGCCGGTGGTGGCCACCGCGTGCGCGGTGGAGGGCATGCACCTGCGCGACGGCGAGGACGTGCTGATCGCCGACGACCCCGCCGCGTTCGCCGACGCCATCGCGCAGCTCTACGCCGATCCGGCGCTGTGGCAGCGGCTGGCCGACAACGGCCTGCGCAACATCGAGACCCACTTCTCGCTGGACGCCGCCCGCGCCACGGTGCGCGAGGCGTTCCTGGCCTGAGCTGCGTTGGCGCACCGTTGTCTATCGCGTCGGGACTGAAGTCCCTCCCACACATGCAACTGGCATCGCGTCCGGCTCGGACATGCCAGCGCGGGGACGGCAAGCGCGTCGTGCACCACGCAGGAACGGCACACGCCGCCGCGTCGTAGGAGCGGCTTCAGCCGCGACCAGGCGTTACCGGTGATGCCGCATCGCGGCTGAAGCCGCTCCTACGCGTGCAACGGTCCTCGCGATTCGGAGTTACCCTCTGTCCCGCTGCATGCATCGCAACAAGCGCTTCCGCGACGACGTAGACGGGCGGTACCGCCCGGTGCCACAGACGCACACAGATTGCCGAAATTTCTGAGCACCCCTGTGGGAGGGACTTCAGTCCCGACGCGCCGCGCCATCAGCCGAGGGCAGGCTCCCCTGAACGTCACCGCCCGCACTAGCGCCCCGGATTGAGACTACGCAAGCGGCGCTCGAAGGCGGCGAGTTCCGGGGTCGCCGGATCGATCGCGCGGGCGCGCTGCAGCGCCTGCCGCGCGAAGGCGGCATCGCCGCCGCTCAGGCGCTCGTCGCCGACCGCCAGCCAGCGCTGCGCCAGGCGTCGCCGCGCAGTGGCCAGGCCATTGCCGCCCGGCGCCAGCGCGCGCCAGGCGTCGTAGCAGGCGCTCGCCGCCAGCACCCGGTTGCCGCGCATGGCATCGTCGAAACAGCGTCGCAGCGCCGCCAGCACGCGCTGCTCGGCCGCGCGCACCCGCGCATCGCGCGGCGCCAGGGTCTGCGCCGCCAGCAAGGTGTCGTAGGCGCTGGCGCCGGGCGGGGTCAGCCAGGCGCCACGCGCCTCGGCGGCCTGCAGATCGGCCAGCAGGCGCTGCAGGCGGCGCTCGCGCTCGGCCGGCGACATCCGCGAGGGCGGCGTGGCCTGGCTCTGCCGGGCGCGCTGCAGCGCCTGCCGGGCATCGGCCAGGGCGCGACTATCCGGCGCAAGGGCCTGGCCCTTGCGCAAGGCGCGCTCAGCCTCGCCAAACCGGAAATCGGCGGCGGCGCGGCTCGCTTGCACGGCGTAGGCCGCCGCCACCCGCTCCAGCCCGTCGCTGGCGCCGGGCGCATCCGGCACCGCCGCGTGCCACTGCGCAAACGCGTGTGCCGCCGCGTCCAGGCGCTGCCGGCGCAGGGCCTGCTCGGCCTCGCGCTGCAGGCGCTCCAGCGCCCGATTCAGTTCCGCCTGCGTCTCGGGCAGGTCGACATGGCCGGGGTCGTAGCCACGCGCGCGCTCCACCAGCGCCGCGGCGGCGGCCAGGTCGCCGCGCGCCAGGTCGCCGCGCGCGTGCTGCAGCAATTCCGACAATGCATCCTCGCGGCCTTCCAGCGCCGCGGTACGTTCCGGCGCGTACTCCAGGACACGCTGGTACAGCGGCAAGGCCGCGTCCGGGCCATCGTCCAGATGCCCGTCGCGGCGCGCCTGCGCCGCCCGTTGCAGCAGTTGATCGATGCCGGCGTGCGCGGCCTCGCGCGCGCGCAATGCTGCCTCGATGCGATCGGCATCGGCGCGCGGCACCTGCAGCGCGCGCGCCAGCGCCAGCGCCTCGCGCGCCTGCGGAAAGCGGCCGGCGGCCAGCGCCGCCCGCGCCTGCCCCAGCGCTGCGCGCCCGGTCGCGGCCAGCCCGACGCGTGCCTGCATGCGGTCGCTGTCCAGCGCCAGCGCGGCCTCGAAGCGCTCGCGCGCACCGCTGCCGTCGGCGGCGCTGAGCCGGCCCGCACGCAACGCCGCATGCCCCTGGTCGAGTAGTTGCTGGATGCGCGGCTCCGGCCAGATCAGGTCGGCCAGCGGGCGGCGGAACACCACCACGGTCATGCCCAGCACCAGCAGCACCGCCAGCGCCCAGCGCCAGGCACGGCGGTCGCGCCACAGCGGCACCGGCCGCTGCCTGCGCTTGGGTTCGTCCCTGACCTGATCCGGCGGCATGCTCACCGCACAAGCTTAGCGTTGCCCCGATGACGAACAGCTGTGCGTCGCGCCGGCCGCGCGCACGGTGGGCGGCCCACCCGCTGGCAGGCCTCCCGGCCGGCGTGCCGCCGCCCCTCAGCCCAGCCGCCGCGCCTCGTGCACGCCCGGCAGCGCGTCGAGCTTGCCGAGCAAGGTGGACAGCTGCCCGTAATCGCCGACCTTCAGCCGCAGCCGCAGTTGCGCCAGGCCGCTGTCGCGCACGTTCTCGCTGTTGATTTCCAGCACGTGCGCCTCTTCCTGGGCGATCAGGTTGGTGATGTCCTTGAGCAGCCAGCGCCGGTCCACCGCGCGCACCAGCACGTCGACCTCGTAGCCACCGCCGGCCTGGCCCCACTCCACCGGCAGCACCCGCTGCGGATGGCTGGCGGCCAGCCGCGCGAACGCGGCGCAGTCGCTGCGATGCACGGTGACGCCGCGGGTGCGGGTCAGGTAGCCGGCGATCGGCTCGCCGGCCACCGGCTGGCAGCAGCGCGCCAGTTGCACCAGCAGATTGCCCACGCCCTGCACGGTGAACTTGGACTTGCCCAGGCCGGTGCGGCGGGCGGTCGGCCGTGGCATGGCCGGCGCGGCCGGCTGCGCCGCGGCGCGCTCGGCCTCGTGCAGCGCGCGCCCGACCTGGCTGGGGCCGACGTCGCCCAGCGCCACCTGGATGTACAGCTCCTCCACGCCGTCGGCATGGAACTTCTTCGCCGCCGGCAAAAGGTCGGCGTGCTGCAGCCCCAGGCGCTTGAGCTCGCGCTCCAGCAACTCCTTGCCGGCCTGCACGTTGCGCGCGCGGTCCAGCTTGTGGAACCAGGCACGCACCTTGTCGCGCGAACGCCCGCTGGCCAGATAGCCGTTGGCCGGCAGCAGCCAGTCGCGGCGCGGTTCGGCCTCCTTGCCGGTGAGGATCTCCACCCGGTCGCCGCTGCGCAGCTTGTGGGTCAGCGGCACGATGCGGTTGTTGACCTTGGCGCCGCGGCAGCGGTGCCCGACCATGGTGTGCACGTGGTAGGCGAAATCCAGCGGGGTGGCGCCCTGCGGCAGGTCGATCACCTCGCCCATCGGGGTCAAGGCATAGACCCGGTCCTCGACCAGTTCGGCGTCCAGCGCCCCGGCCAGCCCGCCCTGCTCGCCGTCCTGCGACTGCTCCAGCAACTGGCGCATCCAGGTGATCTTGCGGTCGAAGGCCTTCTCCGCGCCCTTGCCGCCTTCCTTGTACTTCCAGTGCGCGGCCACGCCCAGCTCGGCCTGCGCGTGCATGTCGTGGGTACGGATCTGCACCTCGATCGTGCGCCCTTCCGGGCCGACCACGGCGGTATGCAGCGAGCGGTAATCGTTGGCCTTGGGCCGGGCGATGTAGTCGTCGAACTCGCTGGGCACCGGCGCCCACAGCGCGTGCACCACGCCGAGCGCCGCATAGCAGGCGGCGACGTCGTCGACCATCACCCGCACCGCACGCAGGTCGTACAGTTGGTCGAAGGCCAGGCGCTTCTTCTGCATCTTCCGCCAGATGCTGTAGATGTGCTTGGGCCGCCCGCTGATCTCCGCGCGCAGGCCCTGCTCGGCCAGCGCCTTGGACAGGATCTTCTTGACCGCCTCGATGTAGCGCTCGCGCGCCACCCGGCTCTCGTCGACCTCGCGGGCGATGCGCCGGTAGGTGTCCGGCTCCAGGTGCCGGAACGCCAGGTCCTCCAGCTCCCACTTCAACTGCCAGATGCCCAGGCGGTTGGCCAGCGGCGCGTGGATGTCGCGGGTCAGCTGCGCCAGCGCGCGGCGCTGCGCCTCCGGCGCCTTGTCGGCCACGCGCATCTGCGCCAATTGCCGCGCCAGCAGGATCGGCACCACCCGCAGGTCCTGCACGATCGACAGCAGCAGCCGGCGCAGGCCCTCGCTGTTGCGCCCGGCCTCGCGCCCGGCGTGCAGCGCCCACACCGGGTCGGCGGCGTCCTGCGCCTCCAGCAGGCCGGCCACCGCCTGCGCCCGCGCCGGCGGGACGATCGGCAGCTGCGGCAACTGCGCGCGCAGCTCCGGCAGATCGAACAGCAGCGCGGCCAGCAGCGACGCCTCGTCGGCGGACAGCAGCGCCAGCGCGTCCAGGGTGTCGGCCAGCACCGGCCACGGCAGCCGCGGCGGTGGCTCGGCCTGCGCCTGCCAGGCCTGCAGCAGCGCCGCGCGCAGGGCGGGCGCCAGAGTCGCGGCCGCCGGGCGCTGCAGCAACGCCTCCAGGCCGGAGTGGACGGTGTGGTTCAAGGACGGACGCAGTCGACGAAACGGTGCCGCCTACACTAACGCGCTTGTGCGCGTTCTCACAATTGCGCCGGTAGCGCGCCGGGAGGCGCTCCGCGGATACGCACCGCCGCGTCACTGTGATCCGGTTGCGACTTGCGCCGCTTTTTACCGGAATTTCACAACCGCCCCAAGGCCCGCGCCTATGCTCGAACGCGACGGCGACCCGCTGCTGTCCGCATGCGCCGACGCCGTCGTCCCTAGTCCGACTCCAAGAGGAACGCACATGAAAAAGTGGAACAAGCCTGTGATCCGCGAAATCTGCGTCGGCGCGGAAATCAACTGCTACGCCTCCGGCGAGCTCTGACCCGCGCACTCCTCCCTTCCCACGACCGAAGCGCGACCGGCCAGGCGCTAAAGACGGAGACCGGATGCACCTCATCGTATTGGGATCGGCGGCAGGCGGAGGGCATCCGCAGTGGAATTGCCACACGCCGGCAAGCCAGCGCGCGTGGCAGCAACACCCGGGTGCCCAACGCCGTACCCAGGCCAGCATCGCGGTCAGCGTCGATGGCCAGCGCTGGCTGCTGATCAACGCCTCACCCGATTTCCGCCAGCAGGTGCTGGCCACGCCGGCGCTGTGGCCGCAGCGCGACCAGCGCCATTCGCCGATCGAGGCGGTGCTGCTGACCAGCGGCGAGATCGACCATATCGCCGGGCTGCTGTCGATGCGCGAGAGCCAGCGCTTCGACCTGTACGCGAGTAGCCGCGTCCTCGACCTGCTGGCACAGAACCCGGTGTTCGACGCACTGCACCCGGCCTACGTGCATCGTCACCCCTTCGCCCTGGACACGCCGCTGTCGCTGCTCGGCCTGCAGGTCACCCCGTTCGCGGTGCCCGGCAAGGTGCCGCTGTTCATGGAATCCCGCCACAGCGGCGACCTGGCCGGCTCGGCCGAGGAGACGCTGGGCCTGACCATCGACGACGGCCGGCACCGCCTGCACTACATCCCCGGCTGCGCGGCGCTGACCGAGGCCCTGCGCGAGCGCCTGCGCGGCGCCGAACTGGTGTTCTTCGACGGCACCCTGTGGCGCGACGACGAACTGGTGCAGCTCGGCGTCAGCGCCAAGACCGGCCAGCGCATGGGCCACATGAGCATCGACGGCGAAGCCGGCACCCTGCGCGCCTTCGCCGACCTGCAGGTGGCGCGCAAGGTCTTCATCCACATCAACACCACCAACCCGATCCTCGACGCCGGTTCTCCCGAACGCGCCACGGTCGCCGCGCATGGCTGGGACGTGGCCCACGACGGCATGGAGATCGCGCTGTGACCCGCCTTCCCGCATCACCCGCGAGACCCAGCCCGTGAGCGCATTGCTGAGCCCCGAGCAACTGGAAACCGCGCTGCGCGCGATCGGCGCGCGGCTGTACCACGACCAGCACCCGTTCCACGCCCTGCTGCACAGCGGGCGCCTGAACCGCGGCCAGGTCCAGGCCTGGGCGCTGAACCGCTACGAGTACCAGCGCTGCATCCCGCTCAAGGACGCGGCGATCCTGGCGCGGATGGACGACCCGGCACTGCGCCGGATCTGGCGCCAGCGCATCGTCGACCACGACGGCAGCGCCGATGGCGAAGGCGGCATCGCCCGCTGGCTGCACCTGACCGACGCGCTCGGGCTGGACCGCGACCTGGTGCAGTCCGGCCGCGGCCTGCTGCCCGGCACCCGCTTCGCGGTGCAGGCCTACCTGCATTTCGTGCGCGAAAAGAGCCTGCTGGAGGCGATCGCCTCGTCGCTGACCGAACTGTTCGCGCCAGGCATCATCGGCCACCGCGTCGCCGGCATGCTGCAGCACTACGACTTCGTCTCCCGCGAAGCGCTGGCGTACTTCGAGCATCGCCTGCACGAGGCGCCGCGCGATTCGGACTTCGCCCTGGACTACGTCAAGCGCCACGCCGACAGCGTGGAAAAGCAGCAACTGGTGCAGGACGCGCTGCGCTTCAAGTGCGGGGTGCTGTGGTCGCAACTGGATGCGCTGCACTTCGCCTACGTGCAGCCGGGCGTAGCCTGGCCGGACGCGTTCGTGCCGGACGCCGCGCAGGCCGCGGCATGAGCGCGCTGGACGCCAGCAGCCAGCCGCGACTCGCCGCCGGCGTGCGCCTGCAGCACGACCGCGCCCGCGACCAGTGGGTGCTGCTGGCGCCGGAGCGGGTGATCGAACTGGACGAGATCGCCCATGCCATCGTCTCGCGCTGCGACGGCGCCCGCAGCCTGGCGACGATCGCCGCGGAACTGGCCGCAGCATTCGAGGCCGACCCGGACGAGGTCGAACGCGACGTGCGCGAGCTGGCGCAGCAGTTGCACGCCAAGCGGTTGTTGCGCGCATGACCGCGCCGGTGCCGCCGCCGCTGTCGATCCTGCTGGAACTGACCCACCGCTGCCCGCTGGCCTGCCCCTACTGCTCCAACCCCATCGCACTGGCCGGCCTGCGCGAGGAACTGGACACCGCCGGCTGGCGCTCGGCGCTGGACCAGGCCGCGGCGATGGGGGTGCTGCAGGCGCACTTCTCCGGCGGCGAACCGATGCTGCGCAAGGACCTGCCCGAGCTGGTCGCGCATGCGCGCGCGCTGGGCCTGTACAGCAACCTGATCACCTCCGGCGTGGCCGGCGGCGCGCCGATGCTGGCCGCCCTGGCCGCGGCCGGGCTGGAGCACGTGCAGTTGAGCATCCAGGACGCCGACGCCGCCGGCGCCGACCGCATCGCCGGCTACCGCGACAGCCTGGCGAAGAAGCGCGCGTTCGCCGCGGCGGTGCGCGCGCTCGACCTGCCGCTGACGATCAATGCGGTGATCCACCGCCACAACGCCGAACGCGTCCCGGCGATGATCGAGCTGGCGCTGGACCTCGGCGCCGAACGCCTGGAAGTGGCCCATACCCAGTACTACGGCTGGGGCCTGCGCAATCGCGCCGCGCTGATGCCCAGCCGCGCGCAGATCGACGCCACCGTGGCCGCGGTGGACGCCGCGCGCCTGCGGCTGCAGGACCGCCTGCACATCGATTTCGTCACCCCCGACTACTACGCGCACCGGCCCAAGGCCTGCATGGGCGGCTGGGGCCAGCGCTTCGTCAACATCTCCCCGCGCGGCGACGTGCTGCCCTGCCACGCCGCCGAAACCCTGCCGGACATGCGCTTCGAGAACCTGCGCTCGCGCCCGCTGGCGGCGATCTGGGAAGACGGCGAGGCCTTCGTGCGCTTCCGCGGCAGCGCCTGGATGCCCGAGGTGTGCCAGGGCTGCCCGAAACGCGAGGTCGACTGGGGCGGCTGCCGTTGCCAGGCGCTGGCGCTCAGCGGCGATGCCGCGACCCTGGACCCGGTCTGCGAACGCGCCCCGGCGCACGCGGCGCTGCAGGCGCTGGCGCAGCGCGAAGCCGCCGCGCCGGCGCCGGACTTCGTGTACCGGCGCCCGCCGCGCACGTCGGGCGTGCCCGCCGCCGCCGAGGACTGAACCGGGCGCCGGCGCGGTCCCGGCACGCCCGGTATCCCGTGCGCGGTCACCGCTTGCGACTACACTACGGCGCATCCCACTGCCCGGATCCTCGCCATGTCCTTCGCGCGTCTCGCTCCCCTGGTCCTGTGCGCGGCGCTCGCCGTGTCCGCCGCCCCGGCGCTCGCCCAGCGCACCGTCTCCGGCGATCTGCAGACGCAGATGTCGCCGCAGGAGTTCAAGGCGGCCGGGCTGGACAAGCTGTCGCCGCAGGAACTGACCGCGCTGAACGACTGGCTGCAGGGCAAGGTCGCCAAGGAAACCGCAGTGGCGCTGGAGAAGGCCAAGGAAGAGGGCCGCCGCGAGGTGATCACCAAGAATCGCGGCTTCTTCGACTTCGGCAGCGCCGAGCCGATCGAGAGCACCCTGGTCGGCGAGTTCACCGGCTTCGGCAAGGGCCGCCACTACGTGCTGGCCAACGGCCAGGAATGGGAGCAGACCGAGGCGGCGAGCCTGTCCAGCGTGCACCTCACTGCGCCCAAGGTGAAGATCACCCCCGGCATCGTCGGCGTGTGGTACATGCAGGTCGGCAACTACAACACCCGCGCCAAGGTCCGTCGCGTCAAATAGGATCGTCTGTCGTGCACCTGCGTCCGCGGCCGGGACTGGCCGACGCCTCGCACAGCCTCGCCGATGCCCTGCGTCGGCGCCTGCGCGCCAGCGATGTCTGGTTCATCGCCCTGGCCCTGCTGGTCGGCGTGATCGCCGGCCTGCTGACCCTGTTGCAGAGCAGCCTGGCGCATGGCGCGCAGGCCCTGCTGTATGGCCTGGAGGCCGACGAGCGGCTCAGCGCCATGTCCGAACTGAGCGTGCAGCAGTTGCTGGTGCTGCCGCTGGGCGGACTGCTGGTCGGCCTGCTCGGCATGGCCGCGCGCGCGCGCAAGCGGCAACTGGTCGACGCCGTCGAAGCCAACGCGCTGTATGGCGGACGCATGTCGATGCGCGACAACCTGATCGTCTCCGTGCAGACCCTGTTCTCCAACGGCGTCGGCGCCTCGGTCGGCCTGGAAGCGGCGTACACGCAGATGGGCGCCGGCAGCGGCTCGCACCTGGGCCGGGTGCTGCGCCTGCGCCGCGCCGACATCCGTACCCTGGTCGGCGCCGGTGCCGGCGCGGCCATCGCCGCGGCCTTCGGCGCGCCGTTGGCCGGTGCGTTCTATGCGTTCGAGATCGTGATCGGCGCGTACTCGCCATCGGCGCTGGCGCCGGTGGCGGTGGCCTCGCTGGGCGCGGTGTTCGTGTCGCAGCTGGCCGGAGTGCAGCCGTACCTGCTGCCGGCCTCGGCGGCCTCGGCGCTGGAGGCGCGCGACTACGTGCTGTACGCGCTGCTCGGCGTGCTCTGCGCGCTGCTGGCGGTGGCGGTGATGCGCCTGATCGGCGCGATCGAACAGGCGATCAACCGCAGCCCGCTGCCGCGCTGGGCGCGCCCGGTGGCCGGCGGCCTGCTGCTGATCCCGCTGGCGTTGATCACCCCGCAGGTGCTGTCCTCCGGACACGGCGCGCTGCACCTGGACCTGACCAGCCCGACCTCGCTGCGCTGGCTGGGCATCCTGCTGCTGCTCAAGTGCCTGGGCTCGGCGATCTCGCTGGGCTTCGGCTTCCGCGGCGGCCTGTTCTTCGCCTCGCTGTTCATGGGTTCGCTGGTCGGCGGGCTGTTCGCCGGCGTGCTGAATCTCGGCAGCGGCATGGCCCTGGTCGACGGCACCGCCGCCTCGCTGGCCGGCATGGCGGCGATGGCCGCTGCGGTGATCGGCGCGCCGATGACGATGGCGATGCTGGTGCTCGAAGGCACCCACGATTTCGTGCTGGCCAGCGCGGTGATGGTGGCGGTGCTGGTCGCCAACACCATCGTCCGCCAGATCTTCGGCTACTCGTTCTCCACCTGGCGCCTGCACCTGCGCGGCGAGACCATCAAGAGCGCGCGCGACGTCGGCTGGGTCAAGCACCTCAGCGCCGGGCGGATGATGCAGAAGGACGTGCATCCGCTGGCCGCCACCACCAGCGTGGCCGAATTCCGCCGCCGCTTCCCGCTCGGCTCGGGCACCCGCGTGGTGCTGGAGGACGAGAGCGGCCACTACGCCGGCCTGGTCACCCTGGCCGCCGCCTATGCCGACGGCGTCAACGCCGACGCGGCCATCGTCGACTACGCCGGCAACCGCGACGTGGCCCTGCCCGCCGACACCGACGTGGTCACCGCCATGCGCCAGTTCGACCTGACCCAGAGCGACGAACTGGCCGTGGTCGACGACCAGGGCAAGGTCGTGGGCGTGCTCAGCGAAAGCTTCGTGCGCAAGCGCTACGCCGAGGAACTGGACAAGCGCCAGCGCGAGCTGATGGGCGAGCGGGTGGATGACTGAGCGGCGGGGATTGGGGAGTGGGGATTCGGGATTCGTTGGATTGCTGCGAGCTGAAACGTTGAGGGCCGTGATCGCATGTCGTAGGAGCGGCTGCTGTGGGAGGGGCTTCAGCCCCGACGCATGAACGCCAGAGCAGCGGGAATGCAGGGCACCTCCAATAGCCCTGGAGCGTACGCGTAGGAGCGGCTTCAGCCGCGACGCATGGCGCCACGACGGTCGCGGCTGAAGCCGCTCCTACGGCAAACAGGTGAGCTGGCTGGGCAAGGCCAGGCAACGTCGAATCACCACCGCGCTGTTCGCCCGCGAGGCATAGCGCATGGTGCACGCGCCGGAGCGGCTGCTGTGGGAGGAGCTTCAGCCCCGACGCATGAACACCAGAGCAGCGGGAATGCAGGGCACCTCCAATAGCCCTGGAGCGTACGCGTAGGAGCGGCTTCAGCCGCGACGCATG